>JAJDAQ010000102.1 GCA_029261815.1 Deltaproteobacteria bacterium | reverse complement strand
CGGCTCGTCGTCGAGTTGGTCGAGCGCGTCCCACTTGCCACCGCGGCCGCGGCAAACGCGAAGGTACAGCGGCGCGCGGCATAGGCCGAGCGAGACGCCCTCGGCGGGGCCGTCGAGGAACTGGACGCTCATCGATCGCCGGAGCCGTAGCCGAAGCCGTAGCCGTAGCCGGAGCCGAAGCCGGAGCCGTCGCCGGAGCCGGAGCCGAAGCCGGAGCCGGAGCCGGGTGCCGCGGCGAGCGCCCAGCGGGGGACGCCCAGCTCGAGGAGCGCGTCCTCCCAGACCGGCGTGCCTATGGCGGCGATCAGGCCGTCCACGAGGACCTCCATCGGAGCTCTCGACGGCGGTCGGGAAACCCGCGCGATGTCGGGTCACGGTCCGGCCGTTTTCCGCGCCGCCTCGTCCCGCCGTGAGCGGAGCGAGGGCGGGGCGGCGCGCTCTCTCTCTCCTCCTCTCCTCCTCCGGAGGAGGAGAGTCTTTCTAGAGTGTCGGGTCCGTGCGGACCCGGAAACCGGGTCCGTGCAGACCCGCCCCCGGGTCCGTGCGGACCCGCCCCCCGGGTCCGTGCAGACCCGCTTTCCGGGTCCGTGCAGACCCGGGGGGGGGCGGGGTAGACCCGGGTCCGTGCAGACCCGCCCGGGTCCGTGCAGACCCGCTTTCCGGGTCCGTGCAGACCCTCCCGGGTCCGTGCAGACCCGGGTCCATGCAGACCCGGCAGGCACCCGTACAGGTCACGTAATTTCACAGTCCTGACTCCTCGCCAGTACGCCAGACGAGCACCGTGATCGGGCCCCGATCGGCGCACTCGAACAGGCCGTATTCGTCCCGGATCCGGGCGACTACTCGGCGGGCTTGGCGGGCGTCTTCCATGCCGAGCGCGCGAGCGATTTCGCCGCGAGAGACGTTGGCGATTCCATTCTTGTTGACGTTCGCGCAGACCCAGAAGTAGACGTCCCGATCCGTCGATCGACGACCGGGTATCGCGCGCCTTGCACCGACCACCATCTCCGGCGTCAGCTTGCAGAAGTGGGCCGCGTATTGGCTGCTGTAGGGGACCAACCGCGGGGTATCCGGTGGCGGCTGCGTCAACTGCCTGTCCTCTGGCGTACCGGCATCCTCGAGGCCCTCGCGAGCCTCATCAGCGCGTCTCTGGAGCTCGTCGCGCTGCTCGTCGGTCAGCTCCAGTTCGTACTTCGACTCCGACATGAGGCTACGACCGGTCCTCGCTAGACCAGGCCGTCTCGCCATCGCCTGGGTCGCGCGGCGGCGGGAACTCCTTGGAGGCGGAGACGGGTGGATCTCCCCCACCGTCAGCGGGCGGCGCCCCATGAGAATCGCCGCCGCCTCCCCCGTCGTCAGTACGCGGCCCGCATGTCTCGGGCCCGACAGGCGCCTCCATGTTCTTCGCGCGCTCGACCAGCGCCGCCTTCAGGACGTCGAGGTCGGGGTGGAAGCAAGCGCGCAGTAGCGTGGCCAGATCGTCCGCGCCCACACCGGCCGGTTCCCGCCCGACGAGTGAGGCCACCGCCCAGGCGTGCGCGTCGTCGAGATCTCCGCCGTGCGCCTCGACCAGGCGCTCGAAGTAGATGCCCTGGCGGTGGAGCAGCTGCTGGGCGCCAGCGTCGTCTTGCCCGGCGAGCTCAGCGAGGCGCGCCTGGGCGAGAGCCCGCACGTGCTCGGGCGACTTCGCGTGGGCCACGATCGCCTCGAGGTACGCGGTGTCGTCCACCTTGCACCAGGGCGTGCCGTCGTACTTCCCGCCGCGGATGTACTCGCGGGTGTCGGTCTCCGGCGGCGCGATCGCGGCCTTGGGCATGGGGACACCGCGCGCGGGCCCGGCGGGCTGCAGCCAGCCGAGTCCGCAGATCGACAGCGTGGCGCGGCGCTTGGCTTTGGTCTCCGCCTTCATGATCGCGTTCGCCAGCTCCTCGGCCGCGGTCTTGTCGTCGGTGAGGTCGAACTGCTCGAGGACGCCGCCCTTCTTCCGGCGGAGGCCGGCGAGCGGGACGAGGCCGACAGCGCAATCACGGCGGCCATCTGGCGTCTGGACCGCAACCTGGACGCGAATGAGACGGGTCGCGCCGAGATCGATGACGGACTGCTCGACGTCGACGACGTCGACGCCGTGAAGCGCGCGGAGCTGCTCGGCGCCGTCGCGCGTCATGTACAGCGTGAGCGCGTTGCGTCGGAGCTTCGGGTTGTAGAGCTCGATGAACCGAAACGGCCGCGTGGCTGGGTTGAGGCCGGTCGTCTTACAGAGCGCGAGGTAGTAGTTGTACCGGACCTCCTCGGGCATCTGGGAGAGGTCGCCGTCTCGAACGTACTCGGCCATCACGTGGGCCTGCTGGCCGTCGATCCGCACGGCGGCGCCGGCGGTCGTCGGGGCGAGGTCGTAGGTCACGCATCGTCTCCGGTGGAAGAAGCCGCCGGCGTGTCGTGACGCCGGCGGGGTTCACTGACGGGAGGTGGTGTCAGCGGTTGGAAGGGTTGGGTGAGGTCGACGCCGTCCGCCGCGGCCGCGGCGATCAGCCGCTGGCGGTGTCGCTCGATGGCGTCCGACTTGATGTCGAACTGGCGCTTGGCCTTCGTGTCGATCGAGCGGTGGATCCGCTCACCGCGGGCCATGGCGGAGTCGAGCTCGTTGTGCGCGAGCTCGGCCTGGGCGTCGAGCGCCTCCAGCGCCATGTACCAGGCGAGCCTGGCCAGCTCGACCGGGTTCACGCCTCCTCCTCGAAGAGGTCGCCGGTCCCTCCATGGGCGATCAGGCGCTTGACCGCGGCGTCCACCTCGCGCTCGAGCTTCTTCGCGCGGTCGATCGCCGTCGGCTGGCGGGTCTTGAAGTACAGGCGCTGCGCGTCGCGCATGCGCTGGACGAGGTGCGCGAGGTCGATCGCCTTCACGGCGCGAACCCCATCGCCGCGTCGTCGGTGATCTGGCGAGTCGCTCCGCAGCGCCGGCAGAAGATCACGTTCTCCGCCCGCCCGGCGCCCTGGAAGTACTCGTGCCCCTTGGCACAAGTATCAGGCGCCTCGAGCTTGGCCACTCGGTCGGCGAGTTCATCGAGTCGCTTCTCGGTCACGACTCGTCACCGTCGACATAGCGGAACTCGATGCGGCGCACGAGTTGGTCTGGCGCGCCGCCCATCGCGTCGCAGAACGCCTTGACGAAGTGCTCGCGCCCCAGGTCTGGGAAGTCAGCCCACATCGCATGGAGCCCCTCGGCGGCAACGTCTGCCTCGGTTATCTCGGAGAGAGGCTCTACGCGAACGTCGACGACCTCGATGGTCGCGAGGATCTCGCTGCTCTCGCCCTTCTTGAAGCCCATCACGCGGTCGACGGCGAGCAGCCGGTCCGCCACCTTGAGCGACTTCCACGTCGACTCCCTGCGGCGTGTGACTGTCTTGCGCCGCTCGCGGACGGCGTCGATCGTCATCGAGAACGACATGCGCCTCATGAATCGTCGCCCTCCAGCTCGAGGCCGTCGACGGACTCGCCGAGGAGCGCGGTCGCCTCGAGGATCGCGACGTCCGCCATGGCGAAGAGCGCCGCGTCGCCGATCTTCGCCAGCAGCTCGTGGCCCGGCGGCGCCGGCACGCGCTTCATGCCCTCATCGGTGTGGACCCAGCGCGGTCCCTCCTGCCCGAGGCCCCACGCGGCGCGACGAAGCCGCTCCGCGAAAGCGAGCAGCGCGTCGGCGCGCGCGATGTTGCAGATCCGGCCGAGCTCGACCGGATCCACGCCGAGCCGGCTGGTGTGCCAGTCGATCGACGGCAGGTCCGGGAAGTCGAGACCGTCCGCCGGCGCCTGCGGCGCGTCGACCTGGACATCGGTGTCCGGCTCGTCGACCAGGTCGGCGCCGGCGAGATCAGCCAGCGAAGCGATCACGTCGTTCGCGCTATCGGTCACGGCTCGCCAGTGCTTGCACGAGGCCGTCGATCAGCGGGAAGGGCTCGGGATTCTTCCCGAAGCGGGTCCATCTCAGCTTGGCTCCCACACCCGCCTGTGTGCGCCAAGCGTTCCAGCACTTGATAAGGAGGGCCAGGCGTTCCTTTCGCCCGATCCCCGTCGTCGTCACCTTTGCTTCCAGCTGGCGAGCTCGGTACAACAGCGCGGGGTCTCCCGTACTCAGCTCCTCTCCCGTGGCGAGTGCGTTCAGGAGGTCGTCCGCCATCTCCGGATCGACCAGCGACCAGAAATAGTGGAGGATCGAAGCGCTCGACTTCGGGCCCATGCCTGCCTTCGCGAATCGAGCACCGATCGGCAGGGAATCCCGCATCGCTTCGTGCTGTCCGAGGATGCGATCGAGGACCGCGTTGGCCGGCCGCGCCTTGTCCTGCAGGACCGTGATCTTCTCCGTCGCGTGGTACAGGATCAGCTGACGCGCGATCTTGACCATCGCCGCGATCTCGTTCGGATGGCTCTCGCCGCGGCCGCGAAGCACGTCGTTGTAGGTGCGCGCCGTCCCTTCGTCTGTCCGGTCCACTCCCTCTGTCGTGACGCCGTAGACGACGAGGCAGAGGCAGGCCTTGCCGGCCTCGACGATCGCCGCGCAGCGATGCTGTCCGTCGCGGAGGTAGCCGTCCGCGTCGATCTTGAGCGTCTCGCCGTTCGGCGACCAGCCGCCGACGTAGATGTCCTCGGCGATCGCCGACACGCGCTCGGAGCGAAGGGCGCGCGGGTTGTCCGACCGCGCGAGGAACTGCTCGGCGATCTTCGGCGTGACCTTGATCCACCCAGCGGACAGCTTCAGGTCGCCGTGCTTGACCGCTGCCGGGCCCAGCTTCGGCTTCTTGGCGGTCATGCCTTCACCGCTTTCTTCTTGGCCGCCGCCCGCGAGGCCTCGGCCTTCGCCTTCTTCAGCTCCTTGCGCTCCTTGGCCCAGGCCTTCGGCTCCGAGATTTCCTCGACGGCCTGCGCGAAGTACTTCTCCGGCGCCGGAAGCTCGAGCGCCTTGCACGCGGACGCCGCGTCCTTCCAAGCCTCGTCGACCTGGTTGCACATCAGGCGCTGGCAAAGGACGCCGGCGACGGCGTCCCAGAGCCGGCGATCGGCGTTCACAGCAGCCGTCCGGTCGACGAGCGTCCTGTACGTGTCCCAGGAGTTGAGCCGCTTGTTCTTCCCCTCGTCCCAGGCCCACATGGTCTCGTGGCGATGGGAGGTCCCGAAGGTCGCCGCGAGGCTGATGAGGTGCAGCGGAGGGGCGAGCTCCTTGACCGCGACCCGGATCAGCTCGAGCGCGCGCAGGCGGCGCCGCTTCTTCAGGCCGGCCTCCTTTTCCTTCAGCGTCTTCTTGCCACCCTTGGCGGGCGACGATCCCGAGGCCCAGGACTGCGGTGCGACCCACCGCATCTTCCCGGCGCCCGGACCTTGGACGACGAGCGCGGGGCGGCTGTCCTTGTCGGCTTTCTTGGCGGCCTTGTAGTCGTTGCTGTCGTGAACGTTGTCTCCCAGCGCGCCGCGGTAGCGGTCGCCGATCAGCAGTAAGTCGGCGCCATGCTTCGCGCGCAGCGCGGCTTCGCGCTCCTCGATGTATGCGTGGAGCTTTCGGTCCCAGCACGCGGCGTCCAAGCAGCGCCCGAGCGGTCCAGCCGGCGGATCGCCCTCGAGCTCGTCGTCGAACAAGCCGACGACGCACGTCGAACGCTGCATGCAGTCGGTGCAGGCGATGATGTCGAGCACGGGCGCGTCGGCTTTCCAGGGCGCCCCCTTCACCTCGCGCATCAGCTGCGCGAGGTACCGCTCGGTCTGGGAGACGCTGCCGTTGCAGAGGTTCCACGGCGGCCTGCCGTGCCCGTCGATCAGCTGGTCCTGGGCGGCGGGCGCCAGTCGCGCGATCAGCTCGAGCTGCCCGGCAGACATCTCCGAGGCCTCGCTCTCGGGGTTCGCGACGAGCTCCCGCCACCGATCGCTCAGCGTGGCCAGGCGTGACCGACGTGCGACCCAACCGACGGAACGACCGAGCTGAGCGGCGACGGCGCGGACGTCGCCGGCGTAGTCGGTGAGGAGCAGCGCGACACCATGCGCCTCCTCGAGCGGGAGTAGGTCCTCGCGCTGCAGGTTCTCCGTGACACAGATCTCGCACGCCTGTCGGTCGGTGAGCTCGCGGACGAGGACCTCGATCGACTCAAGGCCCGCGACCTTCGCGGCGCACCACCGGCGCTCGCCGGCGACGAGCTCGTAGCCCTTGCCTTTCGCACGGACCGTCGGCGGCTGCAGGACGCCGATCGCCTTGATGGAGTCGGCGAGTTGGACCGTCCGCGGGTCCTTCGCGTTGACCTTGCGCGAGTTGTACGGGCTGCGCTTGATCGACTTCAGGTCGATCTCCCAGAGGTTGGTCATGAGCCACCGCCCGGGCGCGCGACGCGTTTCGTCGACTCGCGGTCCGCCTGGCGCACGACGCCGAAGGTCGTGTCGCGCAGGCCGTTCTCGAGGCCATCGATCCGCTTGATGACCGCCTCGTTGACCCGCAGCTGCGAGGTGTTGATCGCGAGCTGCCTGCCATCGGCACGATGCAGCCCTTCGGCCAGGTCGAGCTGGCCCGCGAGCTCGCGCCGCAGCTGGCGGACCTGTCCGGCAAGCGCGAGGACCATGAGCAGGGTCGCGACCGTCGTCCCTGCGAAGACGCTCAGGAGAAAGGTCACGAGGACACCTCCACGATCTCGACGCACTCGCTCGGGTTGATCTTGAAGCCGCCGCGCAGCGCGTAGTACTCGACCACGGTGCCGACGACGCCAGCGGCGCGCCTGTCGACGCGCCGGGCCACGAGCTGCTGGCCGGTGCGGTGGCGGATGACGCCCTTCACCCGCAGGTTCGTCCTCATCTCGATCGTGACGAGCGTGCCGGACTTGCCGCCAACCGTGACCATCAGCTCGCCCTCCGGACCGGGCCCGCGGCGTGCGCCGCGAGATCCGCTTCGAAGGCGTCCGCACGCTGTTGCTCGAGCGCCTCGAACTGCTCCGGCGTCATGGGCTCGCAGCGCGGCGGGAGCGGCTGTCCGCACCGGGCGAGGGCCGTGCATACGCCGCAGAGCAGCTCGCCGGTCTCCGTCGGCGCCGCGGGGTAGCCGCAGCGCCCGCACGGCGGCGAAGGCCGTCGCGACAGGTCCGGCGGAGGACGCTCGGCGTCGCGCTCGATGGTCGCCGGCTCGCTCGCGCAGTCCGGGCAGAGCAGGTAGCCGTCGTCGCAGCCGCACGGGACGAGGACCTCGGCCGCCGGGTCGGCGTAGACCCCGCCACCGCCGCCGACGTTCACCTCGCCCGTGCCACAGCACTCGCCGCACGTCAGCGGCGGTGCGTCGTTACAGGTCTCGCAGCGCATCAGACAGCCCTCCCCTGTTCCATGCAGTCGACGTACACCTCGGCGTCCTCCGGCGTCAGCCGGGTACCTCCGCGGGTCTCGAACTCGAACCGCTTCGCAACCGGCTTGACCGTCGCCGCGTGCAGCTCGTAGCGCCGCAGCGTCACGCCCAGCGGGGTGACGACGTTGCGGAGCATCCGCACGACGATCACGACGCCACCTCGGCGAGTTGGGAGTCGCGCTGGTTCTTCGTCTCGGCCGCCTGCAGCGCCCAGCGCGCCAGCCGGTAGAGGTCCTCCGTCTCCAGCGACAGGAGCAGGCTCAGCCTCTTGCCGATGAACCGCTCCACCTCCTCGTCGCCGATGTGCAGCTCGCTCGGGCACTCGAGGTCGATCGACAGGTCGATGACGAGGTGACCGATGTCGTGGTCGGCGTCCATCTCGAGCGTGATCGGCCGGTCGCCGAGCTCGATCTTCATGCCGCCCGCGCCCGCAGCCCGGGCTGCATGTCGTCGTGATCGCCGCGGTCAGCGATCGCGGCGCTCCGACAGAGGGAGCCTCGCACCGTCAGCCGGCTGCTCGTCTGGAGCGCGCGCTGGGCGAGGTTGAAGATCTGGGCCAGGTCGGTCTTGTACTTCCGCTCTCGACGTCGCGTCATCGTGCTACTCTCCGTGTGGTTTCTGCTTCACCTGGGCCGCCGCGTTGCCGCGCTGCGGCCCTCGTCATTGGTTGAGCGCCTTCGCCAACTGCTCGTCGACGCGCGTGTTCCACGCCTCGTCGATCAACCGCTCCACGCCCGCCCGGTCGACAAGCCATTTGCCGAACGGTTTCGTCCCGGGAATGCGTCCCTCGCGCAGCAAGCTGCGTACTCGCGACGCGTCGAGCTTCAGGAGCTCGGCCGCCTCCTCGGGCGTGATGAAACGGTCCTCAGCGGCCTGCTGAGGGGGTCCAGCGCCTTGACCTGCCGGGTCCGACATGCCACCGTGTCCATGCATAGGTAACGTGGGTACTCTGCGTCTCCGGCAAGATACTAGCGGTAATGCGCGTTATGCGCAACCTGTCCGGCCGCTCGGTTTCCTGTTTGTGCGCAAATCGCTGACTGAACTCGGGTTATGGACAAGAAAATCTTCGCCGAGAGGTTCCGGGCCAAGCGCATGGAGCTCGGTTGGAGTCAGGAGGAAGCGTCGAATCGGATCCCCGTCGGCCTCCGGACGATCACCGGATGGGAGAGCGCGAAGACGGCGCCCCACGCCGCGAAGCTGAAAGCCGCCGCGGATGCGCTCGGCGTCAGCGTCGCCTGGCTCTCGGGCGAGGACGCCGCGGGCGGTCCAGCCGCGGTGGCCGCGGGGATCCAGATCGGAGGCT
The DNA here is from genome assembly GCA_029261815.1 of Deltaproteobacteria bacterium. Lineage (GTDB taxonomy): Bacteria > Myxococcota_A > UBA9160 > UBA9160 > UBA6930 > JAJDAP01. The sequence continues at coordinate 30,357 of JAJDAQ010000102.1, read as the reverse complement.
ACGCCTTCCCGCCCCTTCCCGATCCCGCGTCAGCGATCGACGACCAGGTCGAGCCGGAGCACCTGGCCGAGCTCGAGCAGCTCGGCCAGCTGTTGGCTGCCGCCAAGGCCTACGCGGGAATGGTGACGACGCGGGCGGCCGAGATCCAGAAGGGCATGACCGAGCTATTGGCCGTCGACGAGGAGGCGATCGCCCCGGAGGTGACGCACGTCGTCAAGCTCGAGGCGAAGTCGAAACGCAAGCCCATCAAATGGAAGTCCGAGGCGACGGCGCTCGCGGAGAGCACGGTGACGTGCCCGACATGCAACAGCGAGGTGGCGGTCGTCGGCGACCTCGACGCATGGAACGAGATGCTCCGCGAGAAGGCCGGCATGACCGAGAGCCAGAAGCTAGTCATCGGAGAATGAGGAGGCGTCTATGGCGTTGATTCTCACCGCGTACCTGCTTGTCATGCCCCAATTCGTGGCCGAGCTGAGCGTCCTGTATCTGCTGCCCAATCGCCGGGCGCAAGGGACGCGGCACGGGAAGGACAGCTCTCAGGCGCGCAAGAACCTCCGCACACTACGCCTGATCGGGGCCCGCGCTCTGATCTCGGGCCTGGAGCGGGATGTCTGGCTTCGCACGCGCCATCACTGGCGGGATCGTCGGAATCGAGGCTGCGCTGCAGGCGCACAACAGCTGCTGCGGATGTCGCAATGGAACAAGCGGGCCCGCCCCGCGAGACCTGACCGCCGCATCCCCCTTCCGAAAGCCGATCAGAAGCGAGTCGTCAGTCTGGCAGTCCGCTACCTCGGCCGAAGTGACTCGTGGGGCGTTGCGGCCGGACTCGAGCTCGCGCGCAGATACGACCAGAAGAAGTGCCCCAAGTTGATCCGAGCCCTCGACAAGGCCATCAAGCGCAAGCTCACCGGCGAGTCCGTCCACCACATCAAGAAGAACCTCAAGCACGAGCTCCGCAAGTACCAGGGGTGGAACACGATTGAGCCGCTGAAGAAGCAGTGACCGGGATCATCGACGCCGTCACCCCCGACGCCGTGCGCCGCCTGCTCTGGACGGTCACCGATATGACCGACGACAAGGCGCGCGAGCTCGCCGACGAGTGGACGGCCGACGGCGAGACGGACGCCAACATCCGGTCGGTCGCCGACCAGAATCGCTAGCGAGCGAACCTGATCCCTATCGGCCGTTTGACCTGTTCTACCTGTTTTCCATGCGTATACTGAACGTACTCCATCATGGAGGAAGCCATGGGCACAGACCAATACTCCCTCACCACACGTCTCTTCCCCGCACCGTCCTTCGGTCGTGGAATGGGTTCGGTCTTCGACCTCTTCGGAAGCTGGCCTGCGGAGCTGAACATCGACACCGATGGTCACACCGCTGACATGCTCGCAGCGCGAGCCGATGTCCTCGCCGTAGCGATGGACTTCAGAAAAGCATTCGAGGCTGCAAGACTCCGGTTCGAGGCGGCAACCGCCTCAGATGGGACGAAGTAAGCGGGCGAAGCGAAAGAACAAGGGGCGCCGCCGAAATCGGCGCTTCTCGACTTCGAGAGAGGGCAACGTGAGCAAGAGCAAGCGGAGTCAGCTCGAGGTTCAGCAGCAGCAGCAGCCCCCCCACCACCAGCTGCCTGCCAGCCTCCGTATCGAGTACAGCGAGGCCTATCACTCCTACTCTGGTCTGCTACCTCAGGCCGATGAGATGGCGAAGTACGAGGTCCTCCACAAAGGCATGACGGCCCAGATGTTGACCTACGTTCAGGGCCAGGCGACCCACCGCCATAGCATCGAGAAGTCGTACGTCGACTCCCGAATCCAACGCGAGAAGTGGGGCCAGGGCCTTGCGTTCGTAATCGTCCTGGTGGCGCTGGGCTGCGCCACGACGATCGCGCTCAAGTCTCCTGACAGCGCCCCGGCCGCATCGGTTGCGGTTGCAATCGTCGGCGGCACGCTGGCCCTCATCACCGGGATGTTCATCACCGGGCACTGGAAGGAGAAGGCCGAGACCGACGCGAAGAGGAAGTCGGAGATGGCCGATCCTCCTGACGCGAAGCAGCGGAAACTCTCCCACTCGGGCAGACGCAAGCGATAGCACACCGGACCGGTTCCTTGGTCAGTACCCCAACCGGTTGACGTCCTGCCCGAGCTCGTCGGGCGCGAGGTGCGCGTAGTGACGCTCGGTCGTCTGCACCGAGCCGTGTCCGAGCAGCTTGCTGACCTTGTAGATCGACACGCCCTGGCCGACCAGCTGCGAGGCGAAGGTGTGGCGCAGTATCTGCCAGCCGGCCTGCTCGACCTCGGACGCCTTGCGCAGCGCGAGCATGGCCTTCGTCATGTACGTCTTCCCGCGGCGCGTCCCGCTGGGCGCGGACAACAAGGGTCCGGACTCCCGACGATGATCGCCCAGCGCCACGGCCAGCGCGTCGCTGATCGGGAGGACGCGCTCCTGACGTGTCTTCGGTCGCCAGCCGTCCTTGCCGCGGACGTACAGCCGGCGCGCCTCCAGGTCGACGTCGGGCCAGTCGGTGTGCCGGACCTCAGCCAGGCGCAGGCCCGCGTACGCAGCGAGCGCGACGCCGACGAGCACCGCGCCGTCCCGCCACTCGCGCGCGGCCGCCAGCAGCTGGCCGACCTCCTCGGCGCGGAGGCACGTGATGAGCTTGCGCTCGAGCGACGGCTTCTTGATGCTGGCGCACGGATCGCGGAGCAGCTCGCCGCGGCGGAGCGCGGCGCGGAACGCCGCGAAGATGCTGTCGAGCTCGCGCCGCACCGTCGCCTGGCTGACGTGCCCGGCGCGGAGCTCGAGGTACGCCTGGACGTCGTCAGGCTCGACGAGCGAGGGCGGCTTGCCCACGGCCTCGAAGAAGCGCGTCAGGTGCGCGGCGGTTTGCCGCACGCTCCGCGGGCTCGAGCCGCTCGCGGTGAGCTTCCGCTCGACCGCCTTGATGAACTCCGTCGTCGGCACGGGCGCGGCGCCGGCGCCGGCGTGGTGGAGCAACTGCTGGCGGATGAGCTTGGCGAGCACGCCCTCGGCCAGTTCGCGCCTCGAGGTGCCGGTCGACTTGCGGAAGCGGCGGCCGCCGACACGCCACTCCATCCACCAGTTCGGTGACCGCTTGCGTCTGTAGAGGTGGGCCATTCCGCCCCACATCCTACCCACACAGATTCGACCGGAAAAGCGGCCGTCACAAGTCCCGCCTCAAGCATGGCTTACGGCGGCGCTTCGGCCAGGATTCCTGGGTCCTCACGCCGATAACGTGGAGGACGGGAGTTCAAGTCTCTCATCGCCCATCACCTCTAGACGCCACAGACGGCCAATAGAGCCGGAATCGGGTCTATTGGGATCCCGTTTCGGAGCACCTTGATTTCCGGGCTCTACGGGCGTTGTGAGACTGGTCGAGTGTGACGTGGTCACACTGTGCCCACACGGGATCCGTGCGTTCAAGGGTCGGTCAGTCACCGTCACCGTCGCGCACCTCGCGCCAAGCGAGCTCGGCGACGACGTAAATCGGCTTGGGTATGATAGACGTCGTCCAGTCGCGCGGCGCCGAGCTGTTCCTGTTCGCAGCGCCGAGCCGGCGGCGGCAGCCCCGGCCCCCGGCACCTGGAGCGATGGACCGCCGGCCGCCTGACAGATGAACGTGATCGTCCGACAGATGAACGTGATCGTCCGATTTCTGTAGTATCGAGTCGGATTCCGCAGAGCCGGGGGTACTCTCCCCTGCTCAATTTCCATAAGCCGCCTACGCATGCTGACCATCGAACAACTGATCGACCTTGCGGATGAAGTCCGCAAGGAGCGATCCTCATCGCCCGATGTGCTGGTCTACTTCGGCCCTATCAATGCCGCCGGGACTGAGCTCATCCGGACGAACATCCGTGACGGCGAGTCCCTGCTTCTTCTTCTCGGCACGTACGGGGGGAGCCCGCACGACGCCTATCGGATCGGTCGCGCCCTGCAACATGCGTACAAGAAGGTCGAGGTGCTGATCCACGGGTCCTGCAAGAGCGCCGGGACGCTGATCGGAGTCGGTGCCCACCGGATTCTCCTGTCGAGAAGAGCGGAATTGGGACCTCTCGACATCCAGATTCTAAAGCCGGATGAGTTCATCGAGCGCAGCTCAGGGCTCGACATTCCGGAAGCGTTCAACATCCTCAGGAAAGAGATCCTCGCCAGTTTCACCCACGCGTTCCTCGACCTCAAGTTCGAGATGCAGCTGACCACCTCCACAGCTGCTGAAATCGCAACGGGAATGGCCGTGGGCGCTTTGGCACCCGTCTATTCGCAGCTCGACCCGATGAAGATCGGGGAGCAACATCGATCTAACAGGATCATGGAGTACTACGCGACCCGTCTCGCAAGGCACTCCAAGAACATGAAGGAGGACGCGGTACGGAAGCTCGTCTATGACTATCCGTCACACGGGACAGTAATCGGAATGGATGAAGCCTCTTCGCTGTTTACGGAGATGCGCATCCTGACGAGTGCCGAAGCGGCCCTTGCCGGGCAGTTCGACGCCCTGTTCTTGAACCCACCATCCGAGATGGGCCGCCCGCCGATCATCGTCCCACTCAACTCGAAGAAGGCGGCGCCGAAGAAGAAGAAGGCGCCGAAGAAGAAGAAGGCGCCGAAGAAGAAGAAGGCGCCGAAGAAGAAGAAGGCGCCGAAGAAGAAGAAGGCGGCGCCGAAGAAGAAGACGGCGCCGAAGAAGAAGAAGGCGGCGCCGAAGAAGAAGGCGGCGCCGAAGAAGAAGGCCGATGGAGAGAGAACGCCATGACGACTGATACCAAACCAGAGACGTCTGTTGCGTCTGATCTTTCGTTCTTGAGAGATCTGTCGGAACGGGCTTTGAGAAAATCTCGAGCGGAGCGCGACAGCCTCTTGGAGGAGGTTCGGCAACTGAGCGTCAGACCTCCATCGTCCAGTGTTCGGCGACGAGAGGCATCGACACTTGCGCGCGCTGAGAAAGAGCCGAAGAGCGAGTAAGCACGCTCCACGGTAAGAGTCGATGGCCCCACAGCGACAAGGTGTGGGGCCGTTGTTTGTGGCGCCTACCGCTTCCCGCCGCCGTACGCGCGGGCGTGCCCGCTGATGATGAGACGCTGGTTGATACTCGCGCCGGCGCCGATGCCCACGGGCCAGATCTCGACGAGGTAGCGCCCGTATTTGCCGCGCCGGTCGCGGTTGTTGCGATCGCGGTGGGTCCGGACGGGGACGGTGGAGCCCGCCGGCGCGAGCGCCTCGCAGAACGCTTGCGCCGCGGCCGCCGGGCCCGGGTCCGCGCGACGGCCGCGCTTCTCCGGCGTGTCGACACCGAGCAGCCGGAAGCTGTCGGTGAGCGACATGCGGAAGCCGGCGTCGATCCGGAGGATCACGGTGTCGCCGTCGACCCAGCGGAGGACCTCGGCGTGGTACGCCCATTCGAGGCGCGGCGGCATCGTCGGCGTGGCCGCGAGCTGCTCGGTCACTCGTCCGGGAGCTCCTGGTTGTGGAGCTCGTCGATCTCGTGCTCGAGCAGCTCGACGCGCTGGCGGAGCTCACCGATCGCCGCCGCCTGACACAGCAGGGCGACGGCGACGACGAAGGCGGCGGCGACGAGTGCCACGCGCTACTCGGCGGAGCTCGCGTCGGTGGCGGCGCCGACGGCGGACGCGACGGCGATCGCGGCGCCGGCGCCGGACTGCGCCTTGAGGTACTCGAGACCGATCTCCATCCCGACCTTCAGCAGCGCGCGCCCCAGCGTCTGGGGCCCGCGTGACTTCGCCTCGTCGAGCTTCTTGAACAGCTCGGCCTTCGCAGCGGCAGCCATCGGCTCGGTCGCGGCGACCTCCTCGGGCGACCGCTCGACGCCGGCGACGACGCCGTTCAGCGCGGCCTCCATCTCCTCGAGGAGCTCGTCGTCGGTCTTGCCCTTCTCCTGCGGCGCGGCGAGGGCGGCGGCGAGCAGCATCTGGGCGGTGGTCAGGTTCGCGGTCGCGGTAGCGAGCTGCGTCTTGAGCTCGGCGACCTGGTCGGCGAGTTCGGCGTTAGTCGGCATCGAGAGCCTCCTCTGCGTTGGGCTCGGCGGCTTCCGCGGCCTTGCTCCGGATGATGGTTCGGACCTGCTCGCCGAGCTGCTTGATGAGCTCGACGTCACCCTCGCTGACCTGGCCCTGCTTCTGCCAGGCTTCCATCAGGGCGTTGACCCCGTCGACGACGTTCTCGTGGAGGCCCGCTGCCTGGCGCTTGTCGGTCGCGCGACTGCGCTCGATACGTGACAGCGCCCGGGCCAGCAGCTGACCGGCGCGGGCAGCGAGACGCGCGCTGACGCGCCCGTCCTTGTCCTGCGCGCGCTGCATGGTCGAGTTGTAGATCGCGTACGCCTGGCGCGTAGCGGACGCGTGAGACCGCGTGCTGACCTGCTCGGTGAGCAGCGCCTGCTTGGCGCTCTCGCCGATGATCATCGCGGCGACGGGCTTGGCGGCCTCCGGCGGACCAGCAGTGCAGGCGTTCAGAAGTACCAGAGCCGCCACCAGGAGGGTGGAAGGCCAGATGGAATGAGGGCGACGGCCCTGGGCGGGTGTGTTCATTCGGATTGCTCCTTAGCCTCGAGTTGGCGGGTCACTTCAGCAGCGATGCGCGCGGTGTCACCGCGCACTCGCTCTTGCTCCTTCTCGGTCCGCTTCCAGCCCGCCAGCGTGATGCCGTGGGCGGCCGGGACGATGCCAGCGATGGCCAAGACCATGTACGCCGTCTCCCGAGCAGGCAGCCCGCACTTGGCGATCGACAGCAGCGTCAGGCACACCATGGCGCCGAGGCTCAGCGAGAGGTTGAACTTGGTTTCGTCCTTCACGACTACGCTCCAGGTGCGACTACTGAGTGCGGAATGGGCGGCTCCTCGGCGATCGCCGGCGAGCCGGTTGTCGTCATCACCAATTCCCCGACGATGTCGCGCTCGGGCGACTGCCCGCCGAGGGGGAAGTACGCCACGAGCGAATCGCGGCGAATGGCGAGCGGGCTCACGCCGGCGGCGAGCGAGGCGACCTCGGCGTCTGTCAGCGCGACGTCCCAGAGCGCGACGTGCGCAATGTCGCCGTCGAAGGGCTGGGCCGTCCCGGCCGTTCCGCGGTCTAAGATCCCGAGCGCCATTAGGTTGACGCCCGCCGGGATCTCCGGCAACGCATTGGTCCCCTTGCCCGCGCCATCCAGGTACACGCACCGACTCGACGAAGTCACCTCGACTCCGCAGAGGTGGTGCCACTTGCCTACGGTGTAGGACGTCGTGCTGTCGGCAAAGGCGGGGTTGAACGGCTCCTGCTCTGCGCGGAAGCGCACCTCTTGCCCGTCTGCCGCGTTAAGGAACGAGAGGAGATAGTAGCGCGAAGGGAATCCCGAGGCTGCCAGGGCCCACATGATGTTCCGGGTTGCCGCGGTGTTGACTCGGCCCCATCCGGCCACGGTGAATGGCGCCGCGGTGATTACAGTGGTGCTACCCGAAAAGTAGTCGGGGTTCGCACCGTCGAAGAAGCGCGCCATGGCTACTGCCTGATCACCGCGCGGAGCAGTTGGGCGTCGCCGACGAGCGTGTCGCCGGCGTCCCCAACGTCGCGAGTGATCCTCATCCGAAAGGCGTCACCGGCAGCGAGGCTGTCGGCTTCCGCGTTCGTGAAGGTGATGCTGGTCCGGGTGACCACACCGCTCGTGCCGCTGGTCGTGCTCGTCCCTGCCACCGCGGCGGCGAAGCTGTCCGTGTCGATGTCCTGGCCAGCGGGCCCGATGCGCTCGAACTGCGCGTTCCAGGTCACACCGCCGGTCGTCGCGCCGGCGACCCAGTCGACGTCGACCAACAGCGCGCCGCCGCTGTAGTCGTTGCTCATCACGCCGTGGAAGACGATCGACTCCGCGATCGCGTCGTCGAAGTTGATCACAGGGTGCTCGTTGCGCGAGCCGGCCGCGGCGGGCGACGTCGCCGGGAATGTGGCGAGGTTCGCGTCGAGCGAACTCAACGCGTTGGTGGGACCGGGCCCACCGGGGACGCCAACGAAGCCTTGGATCGGGAAGCAGCTCACGGTCGTCTCCTACGTCTTGTTGTTCGCGGCGAGCGTGCCCGTGCCGCTGTCGAGGAGGTTGGTCCCGGTGTTGCCGGCCAACTGGTTGCCGACGACCAGGTTGTCGTCACAGCTGGCGGCCGCGATCTCGACGCCGTCGCCCGTGTTGCCGGTCACGGTGCATCCGCTGATCGCGTTCTCGTCCTTCGTCGCTGGCACGAGCACGCCGTCGAGCGCGTTGGCGACGACCAGCACGCCGGAGAGGCGGCACTTGTCGCCGAGGCGCACGCCGCCGGCCAGGTTGCCGCGGACGACGCCACCCGAGATGGTCACGAACTCGGCCGCCTCGGCGTCGATGCCAGCGCCGACGTTGAAGGCGACATAGCAGCCGCTGATCGCGACGTAGTCCTGGGCCAGGATCCCGACGCCCCCATTGCTCTTGGAGAAGCAGCCCGACAGGATGCTCGAGGCGTCGCCGCTCCGGAAGCCGTCGCCACCGTTCGTGCAGGCGTGGCACGTGCCGAAGAGGATGACCACGGCGGTGGACTCGACGTGGAAGCCGTCGCCCGCGTTCTGGATCGCCTGGCTATCGGTGATCTCGATCTCGGAACAGTCGCCGTCTAGGCGATAACCGTCGTCGTCGCAGTGCGTCGCGATGCACGCGTCGAGGACCATCACCTGGCAGGCCTCGAGGCGGAAGCCATGGCCCGCGCAGTTGCGCGCGCCGCACGCGCTGACGCTGACGCCCTTGCAGGTGACGAACCGGAAGCCATGGTCGACGGCGTCCTGGACGACTACGGACGTCAGCGACATCGCGCCGCTGTCGACGAGCTGGACGGCGCCCTCGCCGGCGGCGCCGCTCGAGCCGACGAGGACCTCCTGCAAGACGAGGTTCTGCGCCTGGGTCGCCTCGATGGCCGGGCCCGTCGCCATCGCCAGAACCACGCGCCGGATCGACGCGCCCGTCAGCATCGACTGGCCGAACATCACGATGCCCGAGAAGGTGAGGCCCTGGAAGGCCGTCAGGAGCTCGAGCGCCAGATCGTCGGTGACGGACGCGATCTGGTGGAACACGCCGCGAAGCGAGATCCAGTCCCCGGCGACGAGCCCGGTGAAGGTCGTGCCGGTCCCGACGACCGTCGTGGATCCGTTCGTCGCGGCGATCGTCCCACCCACCACCTGGCGGCCGGAGCCGTCGATCGTCACCTGGTGTGCCCCGAGGACGATCGTGACGCCGGCCTCCCCCATCAGGGCGCCCCGCTCAGGGATGACGATGTCGGCGGTCTCGACGTAGGTCCCGGCCCGTACCCATACGCGCTTCGCGCCAGCAGCGAAAGCGGCGGAAGGCAACGCGTACGTGAACCCGCCCGTCGTCGCGGCCGTCGGGTCGACGACGGCGTCGAACAGCTCGGGATCGAGATCCAGGCCCTGAACCGGGAAGCCCACTAGACGGGGCCTTCGATCTCGTCGATGACGAGGTAGTCGACGTCGGCGGCCGCGCCCTCGAACTCGATGGAGTACTCGAGCTCGACGGGCGTCGGCGACGTCTGGTCCTGCTTGGCGGCCGGGAAGTCGAACGTCGCGGCCGCCACGCTGGCGCCGGAGAGCGCGGTGACCTTCTTCGTCGTCGAGGTGTCGCTGACGCTGAACTTCAGCACGCGCGCGGCGCTGAGCGCGATCGTGACCCGGAACCAACTCCGGTGCCCGCGCGGCTTGATCGCGGAGAAGATCGGCGTGTCGCCGGCGTGACCCGTCTTGTCGAAGATAACGACCGGGCGGTTGGGCAGTTCCATGCTTGGCCTCGAGATGCAGCAGCGGACGGACCGGGCGACCTACAGCGGCCGCCCGGATGGAGAACAGCGGTGCTACGGCGTCGGGTCGAAGAGGACCTTGATCTGCAGCTGCGCCTCGGCGCCGCTTGCGTTCGTGACGAACAGCTCGGTGATGTCGGTCGTGAACGGGTTGGTCTCGCCGGCGGCGCCGCTGAAGACGAGCGGGACGTTGGCGGCGAGCGAGAGCGTGTCGGCCGGCGTGGTGCCGTCGTTTGTCTCGATCGTGATCGCCTGGGTCGACTTGATCGCGATCATCGCGACCTCGGAGATGTCGAGGACGAACGCGATGGACTTGTCGACCTCGGCGTCGGCGATGGCCTGGTCGATGTCGATCGAGCCCTCGGCGCTGAGCTGGCGGGACTGCGTGATGTTGCCGCCGATCCCGCTGATGGTCTGGGTGATGGTTGAGCTGGGCACAGGGAGGATCTCCTACATTTTCGTGAGGGTGACGCCGGTGACGTTGCCGGAGGCGTCGTGGCTGATCGTGACGGTGAGTTCCTCGCCGCTGGCGAGGGTGACGGAGGCGTCCTTCGTGCCGGGTCCGCCCGGGGTGACGGTGTAGACCAGGTCCGCCGTGACGACGTTTCCTTGGCCGTCGACGCCGAGGTCGAGCTTGACCTTCTCGCCCCCGAGCAGCGTGATCTCGTCGCCCAACGTCAGGGCCAGGAGTCCGGGAGGCTTGGCGTAGGCGATGAGGAAGCCGATGTCCTTGTCGACGTCGGCGATCGTGGACTCGCCCATCTCGTCGGTGGTCGGCCACACGTGCCGCGCGATGATGATCTCGCCGACCGCGTACTGGTGCTTGGAGTCGTGGAAGTCGGACAGCGTGTTGCAGTCGAGGACCGGGATCTCGACGCCGTATGGCTTGGGGTCCGGCTCCTTGACGCCAGGCGCGGCCGTGAAGTCGATGTCCGCGTACTTGGCGGTCACGCCGAAGGGCACGCCAGAGCTGATGCTGGTGATCTCGGCGAAGACCATCTGGCCGGGCGTGGGCAGGACCACCTGGAAGTGATCGATCAAGCCAACCATCACGTCCTGCGCGTACTTCGACGGGAAGGGCGTGTGGTTCGGGCGGACGATGCCGAAGACCTCGAACGCGGCCGAGTCGCCCTCGATGTCGCCTGTGCCCGCGCCCTCGATGACGCCCTGCGCGAACCCCTTCCAGTAGCGCGCCGGGTCTGATGACCCGGGCACGCCGTCGACGACGCCGTTGAGGCGCACAACCTGCAATCCGGAGAACGGTCGCGTGCGGCTCGCCTCGATCGGCGCGGCGATCTGGCGCAGCACACGCACCTCTTCGCGCAGCTGCTGGAGCTCGGCCATGACCATCTCGAGCGAGCTCACTGCGCGTCTCCCTCGCCGAGGAAGATCCGGACGTCCTCGAGCTGGATGTGCGTGTCCTGAGCGTCGCAGTCGAAGCGGACCTCGACGACCTGGCCGACGATGTCGACGTCGCGGCCGATGATCTTCGAGATCCAGTCACAGGGCTCGTATGCGAACGTCAGGAAGGGAATCGAGAAGCTCGCCGCGCGGATCGGCTCCGCGTTGACAGCGCGGCGACGGCCAGCGAAGTCCGCGAGTTTCCCGTCGATCGGGTCCGTCTCATCAACGGCGGCCCGGGTGTACTCGCGATCGGCGAGCACCATCGCGCGCGCCTCCACCTCAGCATCACCAGTCGCTGCGAACGAGCGCAGCCAATCGCTGTCGACTACTACCGTGATCTTGGCTCTGTCCGCGAAGGGCGAACCATCCTCGACCGGCCCGCTGTCATAGGCATCGATCTTGTCAGCGTTGAAGTAGGGGAATCGGAGGATGTTGCTGTCGACGATGCGGATCGCACCGCGGTCCGGATCGAACACCCATGCCCCGTCAGGGACTCCACGAAAGCCGTCGTCGGCCCCCTCGTCCTCCTCGTCAGGCTCCTTCTCGAGGTCCGGGTGGTGGATCTCGAGCTGCGCCGGTCGACGTCGCCGAGAGACGCTGAAGCCCTGGCCCTTCTCGTGAAGCGGCCTGTCTGAGAGCAACGCCGTGAGGAACGGGCGCGGCCGCGGCACGATCGGGTTCTCGAACGACCCGACGTCGCCCATCACTGGAAGTCCAGTCGGCTCGCCCGTTTCGAAATCGACCAACTCGTAGCCGGTCTGATCGATGAGGAAGAGGCGGCCAACGTCGGCGAAGTAGGGCGCGCCTGGGTCGCTCGCCGCTGGCTCCCAACTAGAACCGGCAGAACCCTCGGTGGAGCGTCGCTTGGCGGCCTGGGCGCGTTGAAGGTCGGTCAGGTCGACCTCCACTGGGCCCGCTGGCTCGATCTCCACCTCTAACTTCGCCAGCGCCGCGGCAGCGTCCAGGACTCGCCATCCCGGGTTGAGAAAGACCTCGAACTGGAACCGGATCGGACCACCGAAGGCCACGACGTCGGAGAGGACCTTGGAGTAGTCCTGGTTGATGGTCCCGCGGGAGACGTTGACGAGCGTGCTCGCGCCAAGGTCCGGACCGTCGACGGCGGTTCCGTCATCATCCGGCGCGGGTGCGAGCCGGCCCTTCGCGACCTTCGGCAGGTACAGCGGCTTGACAGGCGGAAGAGGTGCGATCACGGCCCCGCCTCCGGGCAGCGCGCCAACCGAGCCGGATAGCGCAGCCGTGAGCGACTTCAGCTCGCAGTGCAGTTCTGCGAACGGACCGGCGCCCGCGCTGATGGGCTTCAGCCACCAGCGATAGCCCGACATCGCGAGGACGGCGTCGAAGCCAGCGACCAGCGGCAGCGTGTTGACGTTGAGGCCATAGTGAACGTCGCCAATCAGCTTGGGTGGCGCGCTGAAGTCCGCGCCGAGCGGATCGCCGACCACGTTCTTCGCTTCCGTGCCGCTGAGCTTGAGTCTCGTCTCCCGGCGGAACTCCCGACTGCGCTGGCGGTAGATGTACTCGAGCATCTCCGCCGCGTTCCAGAGGATCGCCGCGGACGGGGTGACGCGCGGATCCGGGTGGAAGATCGGGTGCGCCAGCGTGTTGAAGTCCTTGACCTCTTCGTCGCCCTCGCTGGGCGCCTTGTTGCCCTTGCCGTTCGCGTTGAACACACACGGGAGCGCGGTGACGACCGCGAGCTCGCGCGTGCCGATGTCGCCGTCCTCGCCGAGCTCGTACGTCAGATGCTCCTGGCCGTTGACGTAGTCCTTCCCGAGGTCCCACCGCGGGCCCAGGCAGATGACCGAGATCGTCTCGCTGTCGGGATCGAACTGCGCGCCCGAGCCGCTGACCCGGCCGACGAAGATCGGGATCGTCGCCGCGCCGCTGGAGCTGCTCGCGGCGACGTGGGCTTTGACCTCGACAACCGCATTCGGCACGATCCCCGAGAAGCCCTCGAATCGGTCGCAGATGATCAGCTCGCAGTAGTTGGCCTGCGGGCCCGAACGCCAGATGATCTGCTTCGGCCGGAACCCCTTCGCCGATGACCCGCCGATCTTGACCGTGAATGAGACCGCGGCCTTGTCCGGTCCGCCAGAGCCCGTGCTGCCGCTAGGCATCGGAGCCCTCCAGGACCGGCGTCGCGAGGACGAGCTCGACGCTGAGCGTGCCGATGTCCGGCGGCGCCGACGCGTCGGCGATGACCGTCGCCTCGTTGCTTGTCGGGCTCTCACGCCCACCGGCGTCGGCGGCGCGCGCGGCGAACTTGTACGTCGTCCCGTCGACTAGCGCCGCGCTCTCTGCGGTCAGCGCGAAGACGTTGCCCTCGCCGAGCTTGTGGGTCGGGACGGCGATCGTGAACAGCGGCGCCGAGAAGTCGACCGTGCCGGTGCCCGCGTCGTAGTAGACGTTGATCAGCGTGGCGATCGAGGCCTCGGCCTGCGCCGGATAGTCGAGATCGATGCGGACCTTTCCCGCCGCGATCGCGGTCGCGGACAGCCCCTCTGGCGTCGCGGGCTGGAGACCAAGCACGTCGAGCGGCACGCCGCCGAGCTCGTACTCGTGGCGCACGTCGACGTTGGTCTCCGTCAGCGCGCCCTTGACCGCACGGATCGCGTGGACCCAAAGGCCCGCGGTACCCGTCTCGATCCAGCTGCCGCTGCTCGCTGGCGCAACGAACGTCGCGACAGGCGTGCTGTAGTCGACCGCCGCGCCTCCGCCGCCGTTCGAGTACACCTCGTACGACGTGACGCCGGCCGTCGGCGACTCGGTCCAGGTCGCGGAGAAGGTGGTGGTCCCGACGACGTAGCCCGTGACAAGGAAATCGCTCGGCGCATCGGGGAAACGCAGCACGACGATCGTCGCAATCGAGGCGCTGGTCAGCTGGTTGCCGGCGGCGTCGACGGGATCGACCCGGAACTTGTACGTGCCGTCGTCGAGCGCCTCGGTCGTGTAGCTCGTCACGCTCGTCTCGTCGAGCAGGACGAATGGCCCGCCGAGGCCTTCGTCCCAGTACACGCGGTACAGGACGGCGTCGGTCTTGCCCCAGGGCTGGATGCCCCACTTGAAACGCCCCCAGCGTGCACCGTCGCTCCACGAGAGCTTGGCGCGGTCGCCCGGGATGGTCTCGAGGCAGCCACGGTTGTCCGTGCCCTCTTGGCCTGCTCGGACGCCGATCACCTCGAAGTGGAAGCGGCCGATCTCCTCGAGCACGACGACGTACTGCGTCGCCGTGGTGACGGTGACCAGTCGCCCGTTGACGTACACCTGCCAGACGATGCTCGCCGGCGTCGACGGATGCGGTGTCCAGCTGATCAGGGCAGACGGAGGGACGCCGGGGAGAGCAATGCTCTTGAGCCCGAGCGCCAGTTGGCCACCCCAGGTCGAGGTGCCCCACCGCGTGCAACCCCAGCGGAAGGCCATGGCTAGCTTGTCGGCGCCACGAGCTGGATGTAGGAGGCCTGGATCCGCACGCTGGCCGCGTCGAAGGTCCCGCCGAGCGCGGTCAGCACGACGTCGCCGGCTGCTGTGAGCAGCCCCAACGGAGAGACCGTGTGGTCGGCCAGGTCGGTGGTCGCAGCCAACGTCAGCGCCGCGGCCGCGCCGAAGGCGTCGGCGTCGGTCCCGTCGCCGATGTCCATCCCGGTCGCACCGCCGCCGCCGCCGTCGGCGGTGACGACATGCGTGCAGACGCCGAGCGGGATGCAGCCGGCGGGGAAGATCCCCGTCGCGGTCAGCGTCGCGCCGGAACCCGTCGCGAGGAACTCGCCGACGGCCTGCTTGATCTGCCCGCCGTTGCCGCCGGCGGCTACGACGGCGAGGGAGCCGGGAGCTGCCGCGGCGATCGGCGCCTGCCGCTGCGGCCGGAAGTCGGCGAGCGTCGAGGCGAGGTCGTCCCAGACGGCGAGCGGGATGAAGCGCACCGTCCCTGGCGCGGGGAAGCCGCCGACGGCGGCAGCGAAGACCGGCGGGCTCGCGTCGACGTCGACGTAGATGAAGTTGATGACCCCGCCGGTCAGCACGAAGCCGAGGACCTCGGCGACCGTAATGCTGACGCCGTCCGTGGTGAACCGGATCTCGCCGATGTCGGCGAGCGGCGGTGCACCGACCGTCACCTCGACGACGCCCTGGCTGCCCAGCCCGACGACGGCCATCAGCGCCTGCTGGTTGGCGGACCAGTCGTTGGCATCACCACCCTCTCCGAAGTCCGGGTCCTCGGTGACTGGATCTAGCGATTCGGTCTGCGCGGGGAACACCTTGAGGGCGCCGGGGTAGGCGCTGGTCTTGGTCCCGACGGTCTGTTCACCAACGGCCATGGGTCACTCCCTGATCTCTTGAAGCTCGATCGAGAACTCGCAGGACTGGAGCTCGCCGCCGGCCCCGACGGTCTTGCGCCAGTTGAAGGTCCGGGCGTCGAGTAGCTCGACCTTGTCGAAGCTGCGACCGCCAATCCCGGTGTCGAACAGGTAAAGGACCGAGTCGTCCAGCTCCTCGATGTCCTCGCCTTTGGTGGGCCCGTCGAGCGCGTCCTCGATGAAACCGCTGCACGTGATTGCCCGCGCGCGACGCCCCATGTCGAGCTTCCCGTGGCCGTCGACGCCGGGGTATTCCAGCGGTTTCTTGGAGCTGCGCCAGGCGCTGACCTCGACGCGACAGAACTCCAGCGTCAGGGTCGTCGAGCCACTCGAGAGCGTGACCGGCATCAGCGGATCCTCCGGCCACCGACCCCTGTCCTCTGCGTGTCGCTCTCCGTCAGCGTGACAGGCCCAGCGACCTGCTCTCGCGCGCGAACGCCGTAGTTCGTCTGGGTCCGGTTGTCCTGGATGACGGTCTGCGCGCCGGCGGCTTGTGCCTGCTGGAATACCGCCTGGGTCGAGGCGAGCCGCTGGGCGTCGGCGCTCCGTCGCGCGTCCTCGGCGCGGGCGCGCTGCTCGGCCGCGAAGCGGCGGCGCTCCGCCTCCTGCTGCTGGCGAAGCTGGGCCTGAATCTGAAGCTGCACTGGTCCGGGCCGCTGGGAGAAGTCCAAGGCCTGGAGCCCGGCGATGGCTGCGCCCAACGGCCCGAAGGCGGGTGACTGGAAGGCTCCTGCTCCGGGATCGATGGCCCGAAGGCCCCCCCGGCCCGTTGCCCGCTCGAGGTCTGAGACCGCGGCGCGGGCCTCGGCCGCGAACGCCTGTCCGGCCTGCGTGCCCGCGTCGATCATCCCCCGGAAGGTCCCGGCGTTTCCGAAGACCTTCTCCGCGAGCTCATCGCCTACGCCGAGCAGCTCTTCTGAGGTGCCAAGACTGAGCCCGTCGGTGAGCTTGCGGATGGTCTTGTCCAGGCTCGCGCTCGTGTTCGCGAGCCCCTGATCGAGCTTCCCTGCGACCTGGGCAACGGTTCCGCTGGCCGAACGGATCTTGTCGGCCACCCCGCTCATCCCCGGGATGAAGGAAGCGACCTCTGCCAGCAGCTCCAGGATGGCGACCGTGGTGCCGGCGAGGATGGTCGTGATCCCCCGCCCGAGACCGATCGCGATAGCGGGAACCCCGCGGATGATGGCGACCACCGCCGCCTCCGCGATCCCCGCTCCGATGAGCGGCGCCAGACGAATCAGCTGCCTTGCACCGAACGTCAGCGCCGCGCCTGCCACCTGGAAGAGAGGTCCGCTCAAACGCCCGACGGCACGCTCGAAGATGCCCGAGAGGTCCTCCTGGCCGATGAACTTGACGACGATCTCTCGGAACTCGCCGGCGCTGAGCTTCGACAGATTCGAGACCAGGCCGGACACGCGCGTCGCGACGTCGGCGGCACCGCTGTCGAGGCCGAGCAGCTCGGTGGCGAACGCACCGACCTGCGTACGCGCCGCCTCGAACGACGCGCGGAGCTGCCGGATCGAGAAGTCGAGGCCAGAGCGGATCGTCGCGACCTTGGCCTCTGCCTCGGCCACATCGCCGAGCTCGCGCTGGTAGACGCGCAGTGCCTCGGCGCCACGGAGCCCTTCGCGGCTCAGCTGGGCGAGCTTGAGCGTGTTCAGGCCGAATCGCTTGCCGAAGATCGCGAGCGCGGATCCGGCGTCGAGCCCGGCCTTGCCGAGCTTGTCGATGATGGTGATGAGGTCGTTGCTCTGCGGTGAGATGTCGGCGACCGACAGGCCGAGGCCCTCGATCGCCTTCGCCGCGCTGGCGGTCGGCTGCAGGAGCTGGGTGAAGACGTTCCGGATCGTCGTGCCGACGATGCTCGCCTCGAGGCCCGCATCCGAGAGCGCCTCGATCGCCGGAACCACGTCGCGAAGACCAAGCCCGACGCCCGCGGCCGCGGGCCCCGCGAACTGGAGCGCCACCGCGAGCCGCTGCATCGTCGCGGCGCTCTTCGTCGACGCCTGGATCAGCGTCGTCGTCACCGCCGGCAGGTCGGAGATCGATAGGCCGAAGGACTTCATCTGCTTCGTCGCGATTTCCGCCGCTGTCGCGACGTCCGTCTTCGTGACGCCAGCGAGCTTGATCGAGGCCTCCAGCAGCGGCTTCAGCGTCTGATCCGTAGCGCCGAGCTGCGCCAGCGCGAGCGCCGCCTGCTGGACCTGACCGATCGTGAACTCACTCCGGATACCGAGCTCGGTTACGTCGGCGGACAGGCCAGACAAGTCGGTGGTGCCTTGTGCCGCGGCGATCGACCGGATCCCCGCGTCGAACTCCGCGAACGCGCCGACGGTGCCGGCGACGGCGGCCTGCGCGGCCGCGAATCCAGTCCGTGCGATATCGGCGAAACCACGGATGATGTTGCTCGCAGCGCTGATCGAGCTCGACACCGCCGTCACGACCGATGCCATCCGGTCGATCGACGCGGTCGCGCGCGCGGTCGACGGCGCCACGCGTGCGGCCGCGCGCGACGCGCTCTGTAGCTGGCGCGAGAATCTGCGTAGCGACGAGGACGCGGAGGCCAGCTCGGAGCGGAACGCACGCGCCTCGGCCTGCAGGCTCAGCAGGACGTCGCGAGGCACTACCTAGGGACCTCCATCCCCGCGCGCCGCTGCCGCGCAAGCAGCATCTCGCGGAACCCCGCGGCGTCCTCGGCGCTCCGAATCGCTTTGTCGCCAGGCCGCCGCGGCGCGGCGTTGTGCGAGTCGAGCAGCGCGCGCCAGAAGTCCGCGGGACCCGGGGCGCGGCCTGTCTGGACGAGCACCAGCGCGATCTCGTGCGCATCGACGACCGAGAGACCGTCCAGCCTGACCCCCGCGGAGCGCAGGATCGCTGCCAGCCACCGCTGCTCGCGCCGCGGGGTCAGCAGCGCGCGCAGCCGCTTGCGCTGTCGGGGCGTCAGGCCGTCCGAGGGTCCGCACCATTCCCTCCGGAGGGGAAGAGGTCGTCGAGCTGGCGCTCGCCGCGCACGATCGCGAGTAGCGGGCCGATGTGGGCCGCGCTGACGAGCCGCTCGAGATCGTGGTCTGTCAGCGCGGGGTAGTTGACCCGCATCGCCTCCCCGATCGCCTCGAAACCGAGCTGCATCGCCCGTCGCTCGAGCTCGCGCGCGCGGCCCGTCAGCTTGTCGCCCTCGCCACGCAACGCCTGGAGCTGCTCCTTGCGCTCCGCCTCGAGGGCCTTGCGCGCCTCGTCGTCCAGGTCCTCGGGCACCTCGGCCAGCGCCTCCGCCTGGGACATCAGCTTGCTGAGATCGACCTGCAGCTGCAGTTGGTCGCCGACGATGCCGGCGAGCTGATCGAGCGTGTCGACGATCGCGTTGGCGATCGGTCCGACGGCGGGGCGCGCCGGGACGGTCCAGAGGTCGCCATCTTGAAGGCGGACCAGGCAGCCGACGGGGTGTGCCACTCGCAGGTCGCGCTCTGTCCGCGCCTCTTCGGTGTTGGTCGTCACGGCTAGCCGATCACGCCGGGCGGTGTGGAGCCGTCCGCGCTGTAGGCCTGGAAGCTGAACGACTCGCGCAACATCCCGCCGTGCTCGAACCGGATCCGCTTCTCGGTGATGACCGCCAACGTGACACTGACGGTGAAGTCGCTGCCGCCGTCGGCGCTGGGCACTGACCACGATACGGTCCCAACATCCCCGACGTGGATCGCGGTGAGGGCGGGGCCACCGAGGACGTCCTTGATACTGGCGGTGGCCTTGAGGTTCAGCGTCGCCTCGGCGAACTCGTTGTGCTGAGCGTTCACGGGCGTACAGCCGACGACCATCATGCTCTCTACCTCGATCAGGACGGCGCTGCCCGCGACCGGGCAACCGTCGTCCAGCGAGCCGAGGAGGTAGCCGAGCTTGAGCGTGTCGACGAAGCCCGGCGTCGTACCTGCCGCGCGCAGGCCGCGATATGTGACCGAAGCCTCGACGCTTCGCTTTCTGATGCGGATCAGCGTCGAGTAGCAGTGGCCGTCGGCGTTGTGGACGTCGGGCTCGCCAGTCTCCACGAACTCGCCCGACAGAGCGTCCGACAGCACACCAGCGTAGTCGACCGAGCCGATCTCTCTCGCCAGCGATACGCCTGCGAGCTCGATGGATCCGCGATCGGTAAGGCCAGTGACGCCACGATAGGCGATGGCGACGTCGTCGCACTCGCTGTGCTCGATCTCGTCGGCTCCGCACTCGAGCGTTGCCGACTGGCATCCCTCCAGGGTCGTGGAGCCGAACTTGACGTCCTTGAGGTTCTCGAACAGGGGCACGGTCTATTCCTCCGGCGGCGGGGTGGTCTTCTTGCGGCGGCGCGGGCGGCGCGCGCGCTTCTTGGGCGGCGGATCCTCGGCATCCGGCTCGTCTGCCGGCGGCGGCGGGACTTCCTCGGCAGGCGGCTCGGGCACCGGCTCGGCGGCCGCCGGCGCGAGCGGCGGCACGGGGGCGCGCTCGACGATGCCCTTGCCAACCAGCAGCTCGAGGTGCGACGCGCGGACCATCAGCGTCGCGCCGGCCTGGTAGTCGACGCCGGAGTACTCGAAGCGGCGGAGCGCGCGGCACCGGATGCGGTCGGGATCTAGCAATTCGCCCTCCAGGTGAACGAGCGCAGCTGGAGCGTGAGCTCGGCCGCGCGGGTGAAGAGCTTGCGGTCGGCGCGCGTCTCCTCGACGACCACGCCGATCTGGCGCTCGAGCGGGATGATCCGCGAGACGCGATGGGTGCCGTCGGCGGCCGCGAGCGTCTGGAAGTCGGTGAACATCAGCGTCAGCGCGTCGATCGTCTTCACCAGCTGCGGGAAGACGTTGTCGACGCCGGCCTGCTCGACCTTGGCCCAGTACACCTTGACCTTGATCCGGTCGATGCCGCGGAACACGCCGCCCGCCGGCTCCTCGAGCTCCCCGTCCTCGGGGAAGACCGCGAAGGTCGGGTACTTGGTGATCTCGAACGGGTCGCCGTAGACGACATCGGCCGGGCCCGGGATGTCGGCGGCGCGGTAGCCGTCGTACTCGCGCTTGATGACGTCGACGGCGGCCTCGACCGCGTCGTGGAGCGAGCGGTAGATCTCGGAGCTGCCGAGCAGCTTGTCGGGGTTGACAGCCGTCGTCATCAGATCCGCTCCAGCTGGCGGACCAAGCGGGTCGTCGACCGCTCCCACTCGCGCTCGAGCTCGCGGAGCGTGCCGCCGCCGACGCCCGTCTTCGGGTGGCGGATGCGGCGGATCGGCAGGTTCGGTCCCCCCATCTCGTGGAGGCGGATCAGCGAGCGCCCGTCAGCGGAGCGCGTCGTCGCCTCGAGCTTGAGCCGGCCGCGGCTCTGCCGCGCGCCAGCGCCGATGACCGAGCGCAGCAGGCGCCCCTTCCCGATCAGCGGGCGCCGCGCGCCGCGGCCGCCGCGGCGCTTGCGCGTGCTGGCGGCGAGCGCCGGCCACCGCTGGCGGAACGCGCGGCCGCTGGTCGCAAACTGCGCGCGGTACCCGTCGCGGGCGATGCGCGCCGCGCGGCGGAGGTAGCGGCGCACCTCGCGATCGCTGCCGGTGGCAACGCGGTCGAGGCCAGCGGCGACGCTCGACAGGCGGCGGGCGCCCCGGACTCTGACGCGGACGACCACTAGAAGCCACCCCCGACGATGGTGAACTTGAGCAGCTTCGGGATCCGGATGTCGCCCGACGCGAGCGTGACGAGCGGCCGCGCGAGGAAGCGCCCCTCGCCGTTGAGGTCGGTCTTGCTCAGCGCGAAGCTGACCTTGCCGTCGGTCTCGGGCGCGATGATCGTCCCGTCGACCTCGAAGAAGCTGGAGCCGAACCACAGCAAGCCGAGCTGGCGCTGCTCGGGCAGGCTGATGTTGGCGGCGCGGAACCGCTCCATCGTCGTCAGCCGCTGCGGCATCGGGATCGCCGTGAGCTTGACCGTCGCTCCCGTCAGGTCGAGCGCGGGGCCGGGGCGCTCCTGGCGCTGGCCGAGGACCTCCCAGCCGGCCGCGCGCTGGCCGAGCTCGAGCGTCAGCGTCGTGTGCGACCCGCGCATGAGCGTCGGGAGCTCGAGCGCCGAGCGGATGACCGCCCAGTCCCGTCGCGGGAGGCTGATTCCACCTTCGCGGTGTGTCACCGGATCACCCGCACAGGATGCGGAGGCCGCCGCCCGGGCGGCCCTCCTCCTTGTTGTTGCTGCCGGGGTACTTCGGATCCCAGCTGCCGTTGCGGAGCTTGATCCCCTTCTTCCCCGCGCGGACCGCCAGGAGCTCCTTCATCGCGTCGTCCTCGAGCGCCTGGGCGGCGTCGAGGCGGTCGAGGTTGCCCGCGTGGGACCGCTTGAGCACGCGCGAGGCAGCGAGCTGCTCGGCGATCTCGCGGATCAGCTTCGGCGTTCCGGCGACGTCGTCGTCGATGTCAGTCGACCATCGCTTCCCGAGGACCGCGTCGACCTGCTCGAGCGCCCACTCCTCGGACTTGACGACCTCCGCCGGCGTGATGGTCTCCCCGGCGCCGAAGTCGACGGTCTTGAGGAAGCCCTTGCCGGACTCGAGCTTGCAGTAGCTGGCCATCTACGCCGCCACGCCCGCGCCGGCGCCGATGTGGAACTTGAAGGCGATCTGGGAGACCTCGTCGCCGGCCCCGTCCTCGAGCACCAGCTCGCCCCAGAGCTCGTCGGCGTCGGGGATCGCGGTCGTCGGCACATCGATCGTGCAGTTGCCCGACGCCGGCGTCGCGACCGTCCCGTCCGCCGACTCGAAGAGGTTGACCGCGTCGCGCACGTCCCGGCGCAGGCGTAGACGTGGCACGAGGCCCGTGAGGTCGACCACTGTGACCTGGTCGAACTCGCGGACCTGAAACGTGATCGTGACCTTCGTCGCCGCGTGCAGCACCTCGCGAGGGAACTGCCGCGGCGAGTTGATCGGCGCGACGATCGTCAGGGTGCCGGCACCGGCCATCAGCGGGCGCTACCCGATGCCGATGTGGTTGTCGAGCGTGGCCGCGAGCTCGTCGGGCTCGATCTCGAGCATTACGGTCACGTTGCCGGCGGTGGCGGCGCCGTCGCTCGTGATCTCGATCGCCTGGCCGTCGGTGACGACGGTGGTCGGGTCGTCGGGGATCTCGCCCGAGTCGTCGATGTCGCCGAGCGGCGCGCCGCCGGCGACGGTGACCGGCGAGCCGGCGACGAGCACGCCGCCGAGCTCGACCGCGACGACGCCGGCGCCGGTCGTCCCCTCGGAGACGACGGTCCGGACGCGGCGGATGCGGCCGTTGCCCGGGCTGATCGCCCAGGCCGACGTGCCGGCCGCGTAGTCGCCCGACCGGAAGGCATGGGTGATCGTCGCGCGGTTGCGCCGCGCGCGGAGCGCGTCGTCGACCTGGGCCGCGAACAGCGCGACGTTGTCGGCGAGCTTGGTCAGCTCGGCCTCGATGGCCGCGGCAGCGACGCCTTCCGTCGCAGCGGCGCCGGGTGTGACGGCCGCGGCGGCGGCGATCGCCGGCATCTCGAGGAAGGCACGGTCGCCTGAGCCCTGCTCGCTGGACACGGGGATCGGCGCCAGGCCGACGGCGCGGCGGATCTCGTCGACGTTGGCGCGGACGACGCGCTGGCGGTCGAGGATGTCGCTGATGATCGCGGCGACGGAGACCTGGCTGACGGAGCTGTCGCCGGAGGCGGCAACGAGGCTGGTCGCGATGGCGCCGATCGTCCCCACGCCGTCGGAGCCGGGCCCAATCGGTGCGGACCCCATGCCCGCGAGCACGCGGAAGAGGTTGCAGCGGCCGATCAGCGTCGCGTAAGCGTCGAGGATCGTCAGGAAGGAGACGTCGACGCTGGCGACGGTCGCGCCGCCGCTCGAGCTGGTGTCGGCGACGGGCGGGGTGGCGATCGTGGCCAGGTCGGCGCCGGCGGTCCCTCCGCTCGTGTCCACGAGCGGCGGCTGACCGGCGCGCCGGACCTGGAGGCGGGTCAGCGCCTGGATGACGGTCTTGAGGACGGCGAACAGGGCTCGGCCGGTGCTCCCGACCAGGTTGGCGTGGCCTCGGAAGGTGCCTTCACGGACTTCGCCATCGCGGGTGACTGACATCGGTGTCTCCTGTTAGGCCGCCGCGGGCGGCACCGGCTCGATACGGCGGTCGGAGGCGAGCAGGAGCTCGGCGAGCTCGCGGTCCTCGGTCTCGAAGATCGTCTCTTTCTGGGGGTCGTGATCGAACTTCCGGCCTTTGAGCTTCTTGTTGCGCTGGGCGAGGACGATGAGCGTGCCCCTGAACCGCTTCCGGAACGTCGCGTGGAGGCCGTCTTGCTTCCCGAGCACCCGAAGACGGACGCGGTAGGGCCCGCTCTTGGGGAGCTTCTTCAGGGCGGTGACCATCTCGCCCTCGGCCTCGACCGCGCGTACCTGGGCCTCGGCCAGCTGCTCGCCGAGCTCCTCGGCATCCGCCTCGGCATCTGCCGCGCGCGCTTCGGCGTCTGCCAACTGGGCCTTGATCTGCTCCAGCTCGTCGGCGAGCTCCGCCTTGGTCTTTCTCTTCGCTGCCATCGTCCTCTCCGGGTTGATCTGTGTGCCCCGGGCCGTGTGACCCGGGGCGACGGTGCGCGGACTAGGCCGCGACGAGGAACTCGGTGCCGAGGACGACCTCGTCCGGGTCCTCGTACTTCATGCCCATGCGGACCGTCACGGCGAACTCGTAGCGCCGCTTCTTGATGTTCCGGTCCGTCTCGATGAGCACCTGGCGCCAGATCCCGGCGACGAGGTTGCTGGGCCGCAGGAGCAGCGCCTTGCCCTTGAAGGTGGGCCCGGCGCCGATCGCCTCGGGCATCGTCGGGACGGTGAACGTCGGGACGCCGAGGACGGGCGGCTTCGCGTCGACCGGCGAGGTGCTCACCATCGAGTCACCGAGGTCGGTGCCGCGCTTGCTGAAGAAGCGGCGCAGGTACAGGTTGGTCCGCGGGCCGACGAAGAACCGCAGGCCGCCCAGACGCTGGAGGTACTGCGTCGAGAGCGACGTCAGCATCTCGCCGAACAGCTCCTCGTTGATCACGTCGCCGCCGTGATCGTAGACGTTGCTGGGGAGGATGAGCGCGCCGTCGAACTCGTCGAGCGTGGTGTCGGTGCTCAGGAGGTCCGAGTTGACGAGGATCTCCTCCATGTCGACGGCGACGCGCGCGGCGATCAGCTCCTCGATCGTCTGAGCCATGTCGGTCTCGGACGGGTTCTGGTCGACGTTCATCCGGCCCTCGAGGGCGTCCTCGAGCGTGTTGTAGCTGACCGGGATGAACGCGCCGTACTCGAACGTCTCGAGCTTGATCTGGGTCGGCGTCGGCTCGCTTTCGGTCGGGATGTCGACGTCCTCTGTCAGCGACTCGAGGATCCGACTGCCGAAGCCGAGGCGATCGATATTCATCTCGGGCGCCTTCATCAGGTGTACCCGGACCCCGCTCTCGCGTGAGAGCAACGTCGGCTCCTCGATGACCAGGCGCAGAAAGCGCCGGCTGCTCTCGGGGAGCAGCAACCCCGCACCGCCGGTGAAGTCGGCGGTGGTGAATGCCTTGCGGACGTCGTCGGGGATCGACTGGGTCGTCATCGCCGACATCCCCTTCTCGACGATTTCGTGAGCGTTGAAGCGCATGGGTCCTTCTCTCGGGAAGAGGATCAGTGGTTGGAGGGCCGTCCGTGGGCGCCCCAGATCGGATGGCCCCAGGACTCGTCGTCCTCGGACTTGGTCTTGCCGTTGTTCTTGCCGACGGTCACAGCCCCGCCGAGTTGCAGGCCACCGCCCTTGGTGACGGGCTGCCCGGCGATCGTGTCGATACGCTGGGCGTGATCGTCGATGGCGTCGCCGTGCTTCTTGACCTGCTCGAGCAGCTCGTCGATCTTGCCGTCGATCGACTTGAGCGTGGTCTCGCCGGCGGGCGGCTCGGTGGTCGCGGCCTCGGTGGTCGCGGCCGGGTCGGCAGCCGGCGGCTCTGCGGGCTCGGGCTTGGCCTTGGCCACGCCCGCGGCGATGCCGTCGGCGATGGCCTTCTTGACCTCTTCGGCGGTCATCTGGGGCTCCTCGGTAGTGCGGGTCTTGAGCGGGGTGGGCGCGCCGGGCCAGGCCTTGGCGACGAATTCGACGCGGACCTCCTCGGAGTCGTTCAGGGTCACGGCGCCGTCGTCGTCGATCGAGTACATGGCCTGCCAGAGCGTGCCGTCGTGGTGGTAGACGACGCGGTCGGCGAAGATCGCCTCGATCCAGGCGAACTCGTCGACGTGGCGGGCGCGGATGGCCTTGCCGACCGCAGAGCGGATCTCGTTGAAGGCCAGGTCGGCCTTCTCGACGTCCTCGAACTTGGCCTTGAGCACGGTCCCGAGGTCGGCGATCAGCTCGCGGCGCGCGCTGCGGCCGCCGATGCTGAAGCCACGGAGCTCGCCCTTGCAGACGCTGTCCCAGACCGCGTCGTCCTCGACGCGGACCGCGACGCGCCAGCCGCCGGCGACCCCGTGCTCGCCGGCGCGGTCGATGGAGCTCTCGACCGGGTAGCCGATGCCGTCGAAGGCGCGGTGCTCGAGCCCGGCGCCCTCGCCGCGGGCCATGCCCTTGGCGACGTTGCGGAGCAGCGAGTGCGCGGCCTTCTCGACGTCGGCGCTCGGGACGATGTCGCCCTGATGGTCCGGCAGGTCGGGGACCAGCGCGTAGCCGGCGACGATGCGTCGCTCGTCGTCGCGTGAGTGGAAGCGCCCGCCCTTCCGGATCTCGATGTGGCCCTCGGGCAGCTCGCCAGCGTCCGCCTTGAACACCTCGAAGGCGGCCATCTGATCGAGGACGGGCGCCGCGGTGAGCGTCACCTCGAGGATGTCGAGCTCGCCGAGGATCCGGAGCTGCTCGGGCTGGAACGTCGGGAGCGGGTTGATCTCGCCCTTCTGAACCGCGTTGGCGAGCAGGCCGACGCGCAGCAGCGCGCCGTCGGCGAGGATGTCGCGGCCACTGTCCGCGACGAACTGGTCGGTTCCGCGCACGGTCGCGTGCCACGCGCCGGCCTGGTCGTCGAGCTCGAGGTCCGTGAGGCCCTTCTTGGTCAGCCACTCCGACGCGGCCTCGCGCGTCGCGTAGGTGCGCTTGCCCAGCGTGACCGCCTCGACGGCGAGGCTCGGGAGGTTCTTGAGGATCTCGAGCGTCATGCCGCAGCTCCTTCGGTCGTGCGGGTCTGGCCGCCCGCCTGGCCGGCCTGTTCGGTCTGGTCCGGGGTCGGCGCGACGGCCGGCGCCTCGAGCTCCGCGGTCGGGTCGAGCTGGCGGAGGAAGATCCCGCCGCCCGGCTGCATGACCATGGGCTCGTCAGCGGCGGGGAGGTCTTGGAAGGGGTCAAGGCCGAGCTCCTGCCGGGCCTCGTTGGCGGTCAGCAGGCCGCTGGAGACGAGCTTTCGGAGCTGCTCGGCCTTGGCGACCGAGAAGGTCTGGTCGCTCAGGTCGAAGTCGCCGAGCCGGAGGACCCAGTCGGTGATCCCGAAGCCGTGCTCGGTGTCCGCGATCAGCCGCTCGTTCAGGATCTCTTCGAGGCGGCGCTGGCGCGGTACCACGACCAGGCGCTTGAAGTCCCGTCGCTGCATCTCGTCGGCGCCCTTGCCTCCGAGCCGGCCCGCGGCCTGGACGCCCATCAGCGCCGGCGGCACACCATGCGCCGCGACGACCTGGTCCCGATTTTGGTTCTGGTACTCCAGGAAGCCGGCGTCCTGTGCTTCGGTCTCCAGGCTGTCGACCTGGATCCGCGCGTCGCCCATCTCCATGCCGTCGACCGGCGTGGCGAAGAGCACCAGGGGCCGATGGTTCCGGCCCTTGGCAACGGTCGTGAAGTAGTCCTCGATCGTCGCCTCGAGCTCGTCGTCCTGCTCGCCGCCGATGAACGTGATGATCTTGCGCGGGATCGTGTTGTGCTGGAACCGGTCCGCGTTCCACTCCTCGGCGGCGCGAGTCCCCTCCATGCCGATCAGGGCGGTCAGCCACTCGGGCAAGCCGTAGTACTGCTCGGTGGGCACGTAGCAGCGGAGGTGGATGAGCTCGCTGGCCAGCTGCTCTTCGGCCGCCGATCCGTCCGCGGGCTGACCATCGATTCGCATCGCCCGGTCGTCGCCGAAGTCCTTGAAGAAGACCCGGCGACCGCTGAATCGGTGGTCCAGCTGCCAAAAGCCGTCGGGCTTGTCGTCGCCCCAGCCGCGGCGGACGCCGACGGCCGGGATGTGGTGGAGCTCGACGGGCCGGCCGACGCGGTCGCGCACCACCTCGAGGTACGCGTTGCCGAGCGCCTCGAGGTCGAACTCGACCTTGAACAGCACCGCCGAGAGCGACTCGTCCTCGTTGGCCTGGCGGACCAGGCCGCGGAGGAAGCGCGCGTGCCCCGGGTTGAGGCTGTCGCGGTCGGCGGTCGAGTCGCGCGGCTTGATGATCGCGAGCTCGCCGGTGGAGACCTCCGCCTTCACCCGACACGCGCGCTGGTGCCAGGTGTTGATCTGGAGGAAGGCGGCCAGCGCGTAGAAGTTCACGGGCGGCGCGATGACCTGGGTGCCGTATCCCCAGGCGCGTTCGGCACGCTGCTGCAGCTGGCGCGACGCCTTCGCGACGCTGTCATTCCAGACCGGCGAGACGGGCTCGCTCTTCGATCGCTGCGAGCGGGACGCACGGAAGGCCATGTCGAGGCGTCGGGGCCTCGAGCCCTTGGTGCGGTCCCTCTTGCGCGTGTTGGCGATCACGACGGGCGGAGTCCTGGCTGTGACAGCGCGGAGCTCCGCAGCAGATCGCCACGGGAGAGAGGAACGGAAGTGTACACGAAATGTCGGACGCCGATCAAGAAATGACGGCCGCGGCCGACCGGTCACCGCGCTAGCGGATCCTCTCTCCGGCCGACCGCGCCGCCCCGGGTCGTCTCTAGCGCAGGCTCCGCGCCCTGAAGGTGACCTTGGCGCGCGATGGCTTCACCGCCATCTCGGTGATGTAGCGCGCCGCGTCGAGCACGTCCTTCAGCGGGTCGTGGCTGTCGCCGGCGAACTGCTGGCAGGCCTTTCGAAGCATCGCGCACCGCGAGTGCAGCATCCCATCGGGCACGTCCTCGTCGTCACGCCGGACGAATAGGCTGTTCATCTGGCGCAGACCGAAGCCCACGGACCCAGCGAACTTCCGGACCGGGTAGATCGCCGGCGCCGCCCGCGTCTTGCGGTCGAGCTGGCGGGCGAGTTCGCGGCGGAGCAGCTTGTTCGACTTCTTCGCGTCGTCGTGGCGCGAGCGAGCCTGGATGTCGCCCACCCACAGGTCGACCGCGTCGACGGGGACGTCGTTCCGCTCAAGCATCTCGAGGATCGCGGCGGCATCGTCCTCCGGCGTCGACGCGTCCTCGGTGGTGTACTCGTCGAGGTACCAGACACGCGGCCGGTCGGTGCCGCGTCCGGCGACCGCGATCAGCACCGCGGCCTGCTTCCCGACCGCGGTTCCGTGGTCGACCCCGACGCCGTAGAACGCGTCGGCCGGCGGCGCTGGCGTGTCGCGGACGTTCAAACCAGTGAAGCCAGCGAGCCAACGGCCGGTCACGACCGGGTCCCATGCGCCACGCATCCGCATCTCGCGCTCGATCTCGAGCAGCGAGCCCTCGTAGTCAGTGACCTCCGCCTCCGACACCCACGGCAGCTTGAACCCCTCGGGCCAGCAGTACTTCGCCTCGAGGCCATAGTTGTGCTCGCTGACGCGGCCGCTCTCGACCAGGGCGCGGAGCCAGGTCTGGTCTGGCATGTCGGGCGTCGGCGTCATCCCGATCCGAATGTGGCCGCGCTGGCGGAGCACGCGCGGGACGACCTCGCCGTACATCGCCTCGGTCGGCGGCTCGTCCATCGTGACGAAGTGCAGCGTCGCGCCAGCGATCCGCGTCGAGCCCTGGCGGTAGGTCGCGAAGTGGATCACGGAGCCAGCGCCGGGCCCGTCGATGAACGCGATCCGCGGCGGCTTGCCGGTGATCCCGAAGCCAGGGCGGAAGCTGTTGCCCGGGTCGATCTCGTCCTTCGGGACGAAGGTCCAGATCTTCTTCATCAGCGGGATCATCTGGTCCCAGCTCACGCCGATGACCAGGCCGTCGACGGGTGGACGATGCGTCTTCTGGAACGGGTGCGTGCCGCGCGCCCGGTGGATCGCATCGAGCGCCAGCGCGGTCGACTTCCCGAGCTGGTTGCCATCCCGCCAGAGCGCGATCGTCGCCGTGTCCGAGAGGAAGGCGCGCTGGGGCTCGGTCAGTCGGATCCAATCGAGCTGGCGGCTCCCGGCGCGGACCCCCTCGGCGGCCAGCGGCAGAAGCGAGGTCATTCGCGCCGCCGATAGTCGACGTCGAGCTTGTGCCGATCCGCGTAGGTGTCGATCGCGAGCTCGAGCAGCTGGTCGGGCCAGTGCGGGAGCATCTCGCGCATGGCCTCGAGCAGCTCGTCCGGGGTGAGCTCGAGCTCGCGCTCCGCCGCGGCGCGGGCGCGCTGCTCGGCCGTCATTCGCTCGCGCTCCTTGTCGAGCTGCTGGCGGAGCCGGTTGGACAGCTTCGCGAACGCCACCGCGCCGTTGAAGTTCTCGGCCTTCCGCGCCGCAGCCGCCATGTCGTGCGCACTCTGCAACTCTTGGGCGAGGTACTCCTCGCGAGTCAGGTCGGCGAAAGCCACCTTCGCCTTCTTTCGTCGCCGGGCAGCCATCAGCCCCGAGGGGTTACCCCTCCCCCCGATTGATCAGCGCGCGCGCGCGGTCGAGCTTCAA
>JAJDAQ010000101.1 GCA_029261815.1 Deltaproteobacteria bacterium | reverse complement strand
TGCGTAGCTGTCGCTGAGGCTCACCCCGTGGAGCGGAGACCTCCTCACGCAACCAAGGCCTCGGTCGGCATAGGTCATCGATGCCTGCGATCGGTTCGTGAGGTGGGGGAGTGATCCGGGACGACGGTGGGGGGCGCTAGTTGGCGGGCGGGGGCGGCCTGGCCGGCGGCCGCCGTGCCCGGAATGACAGAGACGGTCGTGGCCGCCGCGCGGGCGGCGGCCACGGGGGGCTCCACAGGGTCGGTGGATTCGCCGCCGGTGCCTGTCGGGCGCTCAGGCTCGCTCGACTTGGCCAGGTTGTTGATCTGCTCGTTCAGGTCAGTGGCCCGTGCTCGTGCCCGGTCCAGCTCGGAGGCGTAGGTGAAGGGCCGGCCGATCTGTTCGTGGGCGCGGGCGATCTCGCCGCGGCAGCGGTCGAGCCGGTCGCGGCACTCGGTGAGCGTCCGGTCGAGCGATACGAGCCGATTCTCCAGGCGGACTGCCATGGCGGCCGGCGCGGTCTCGCGCAGGGACTCCACGGTGCCGACGGCCCGCGCCTGCGGCACGTCGGCGACGACCAGGGTGTAGCCGGCCCCACGCTGGTCGCGGTGGACGGTGGCGTCAAACTTGAGTCCGCCCAATTCGACCAGCCCGCGCGAAGTCCGGGGTTCGGGGCCAGCGCGGTCGAGGGCGGCGAGCAGCCGCGTGGCGAGGGCGGCGCCGGCGTCGGCGCGGGAGGTGAAGGTGCGGCCGTCGACGGTCATGGCGAACGCGTCACCGCGGGTGTCTCGGCGAGCGGCGATAGCGTGTTCGATGCGGCTGATGTCGTCGGTGAGCCCACCGATGGTGTGCTCGTTCTCGGAGATGAGGTATCGCAGCCGGCCGCGGGCCTGGACGTGGGCGCGTTCGAGCCGCTCCAGCCGGGTCAGCTCGGCGTCGGCCCGAGCCTTGTCCAGCAGCAGCGGATTGCCGGCGGCCAGGGCCTTGACCTCGTTGAACGACAGCGCGCTGTCGCCGATGTCCTCGATCTCGCGGACGTCGAGCCGGCCGCGCATGAGCTGGGCGATGAAGGTGGCCTTGCGGGCGACGGTCTGCCAGCTGTAGGCATCGAAGCTGCCCTCGACCACGTAGCGGTAGAGCCCGATCTCGGCGTATTGGTTGCCCCGGCGCAGCGCGCGCCCGTCGCGTTGGGCCAGGTCGGCGGGTCGCCACGGGCAGTCCAGGTGGTGCAGTGCGACCGCGCGAGCCTGCACGTTGGTGCCGACGCCCATCTTGTTGGTCGAGCCGATCAGGACACTGACCTTGCCGGTGCGGGCGGCCTCGAACAGCTCGGCCTTCTCCTTGTCGTTGCGGGCTTCGTGGATGAACCGCACGCCATCGCGGGGCAGGCCGCGCGCGACGAGGAGGCCGCGCAGTTCGTCGTAGGCGTTCCAGCGGTCTCCTCGTGGGGTGGACAGGTCGCAGAACACCAGCTGCAGGGCGCCCGGGCGCGGGTGCGGATTGCCGGCGGGGTCGACGAACCGGTCGCCGGCGTGGCGGGCGTGGATGCCGGCGATGTTGTCCGCTGCGATCTCCAGCTTGGATTCCCCCGGGGGCGGGCGGAGCCCGACCAAGCGCAAATCCAAGGCGGCGGATCGGCCATCCCCGGCGATCATCAGCATGTTGTCCTCGGTCGGCTCGACCGCTCGGGACTGCACCCGCTCCGCTCGATCCGCGAGGTGACCGATGAAGTCGGTCAGCTGCGTGGACGGCGCGATGGTGATCGTTCGCGGGGCGCGCTGGCCGTCCGGCCGGGCCAGAAGCTTCGGGCGGGGCAGGTTGAGATCCTCGGCGGTCTTGACGTCACCGGAGACCCACCACATACGCAGTAGCTCGGGCACGTTGTGGAAGCGCGCGAAGCGGCTCTTGAGGCGGAAGCTGCCGCCGTCGGGCGACAGCTCGACGTCGGTGGTGGTCCGGCCGAAGGTGGCCGCCCAGGTGTCGAAGTCGAGCACGCCGGCGGCGTCGAGGAGGTCCGGGCGCAGGTAGCGCTGCATGACGTGTGCTTCGGTGATCGAGTTCGCGATCGGGGTGGCGGTGGCGAACGTGACGACGCGGCCATTCGGGTGCTGGCCGCGCAGCCAGTGCAGCTTCATCTCCATGTCGGAGGCCCGGGTGGCACCGTCGATGGCCGCGCCGGGGATGTTGGAGGCGGTGCGCAAGTTCTTGTAGTCGTGCGCCTCGTCGACGACGAGGTAGTCGATGCCGCTGCGCTCGAAAGTCACCGCCGGGTCGTGCTCACGGGCGATCTTGTCCTTGATCCGCTCCTCGGCGTTGAGCAGCGAGTTCTCCATGCGCTTGAGCGAGTAGCTGCGCTCACCGGAGCCCTTTTGCCGCGCGATCGCCGCGCGCAGCACCTCCAGCTGCTGGTCGAGGTAGGCGCGCTGCGCCTCGGGTGACATCGGGATCCGTTCGAACGCGCCCCGGGTCATGATCACCGCGTCCCAGTCGCCGGTGGCCACCCGGGCGACGAACGTACGGCGCCGTTCCCGGGTGAGGTCCGCGCTGGAGGCGGCCAGGATCCTGGCCCGGGGGTAGAGCTGCTGGAACTCCCGGGAGAACTGCTCGATCATGTGGTTGGGGATGACCACCGCCGGCTTGCGCACCAGGCCGAGGCGGCGCAGCTCCATCACGCCCATCGCCATCTCGGCGGTCTTGCCCGCGCCGACCTCGTGCCACAGCCCGACGGCGGGCTCGGCGATCATCCGAGCGGCCGCGGCGACCTGGTGCGGGTTCGGCCGGAAGGTCAGCGCCAACCCGGGCAGCGACAGCTTGATGTCGTCGTAGGAACGCAGCACGAGGCTGTTGAAGGTGCGGTTGTAGGTGGCCGCCAGTTCCACCGCGCGGGCGGGTTCCTCCCAGACCCATTCGCTGAACCGCTGGCCCAACTCCTCCGCCTTGGCCTGCGCGGCCACGGTCTTAGCGGTGTTGAGCACGCGGCGGGTCGTGGTGTCGCCGCTGGGCAGGGTGTACTCGATCTCGTCGTGTACCAGGACCGGCTTCTGCTGCAGCAACAGCTGCGCCAGCTTCGGAGCGGGCAGGTCGGGAGTACCCCAGGTACTGGTGGCGGCCACGCCGGACTCGATTCCCTTCACCGTCCACTGGGCGCCATAGGCGTGCTCCACGGTGAGCCACCGGTCGTCGAGGGCCTGGCGTAGGAACGCCTGAACGTGCCGTTCGTGAATCCAGGACGCGCCGAGGCGGGCGACGATGTCCTCCTGTGCGATGTCCGCCGGTAGCACTTCGGTCAGGGCGTCGATGTTGACCTGCAGCGCTGGGTCGTCCTGCGCGGCGGTCCGGGCGAGGTCGAGCTTGTCGCGGACGTTGCCCGAGAGGTACTCCGCGGCCGGCACGAGCCGCCCGAGCCGATCCGGGTCGGTAAATACCAGGGTCCCGAGCTGGTCGCGGGCGTCGACCTCGGTGGCCCCGAGCAGCCGGGCGATCTCGGGAAGGTCGACTCGTCCGAGGTTGTCCAGGCAGATGGCCAGCGCATCCTGGGGTGTGTCGGCGCCGAGCGGAGTGGCCCGGGGAGCCACCACCCGCTGAGTGAGAATCGAAGCCTTCGTCGCGCGCTGGGTGGCGGAGTCGAACTGCTCCAGCGCGTACACCAGCGGTGCGTGCGGGTCGGCGCGGAACCTGCCCTGAGGTGGGGTGATCCGGGCGAGCAGGTCTTCACCGGTGTCTGGATGAGTGCGTCCGGTCCGGCGCCAGGAGAACCGGTTGATCGGCCCGTACGTGCCGGCGTAGGCGTCGTAGCGCCGGTTGAGTTGCTCGCGAAGCCGCACCACCTGATCGGTGTCCTCCGCCGAGGCGGCCTCGGCCGCCAGCAGGTCGACCACGCAATCCCGCAGGCCCAGCAGCTCCCGCAGCTCGGCACGCTGCGATGCGGGGACCGGGTAGGACTCGGGGCCGGCGGGGGTGAGCTGGGTGAATCCGTCGTCCTCGGCGACCAGGTGCCCGTCGTGCAGGTTCGGCGGGCGCCCCACCAAGGCAACGGGACGAGAACGATCCGCCGGGACGGGGTCATGGGTCAGCCCGGCGGTGCGCGCGTGCTCGACGAGGCGGGCGAGCCTGTCGGCCAGCATCGGTGCGTGCGGTTGGTCGCTGGTGACGGTCAGCTCAGCGTTGCTGAACTGGCCCCGTCCCGCGCCGAGGCGGCCGCACACCATCTCCGGGTGGGTGAGGAAGTACGAGTTCACCCGGACCGGATCGCCGTCGCCGAGCTGAGCCAGCTCGGTGCGCTCCCAGTCGACTGGGGCCGGCTCGGCGTCGGCTTCGCGGCGGCGCAGGACGAGCAGGTCGGTGACCACGCGGGTGCCGGCCGTGCGCTGGTGCGCTGAGGCGGGTAGCCGGATGGCGCCCACAAGGTCGGCGAGGTCTGCGATCTCGCGGCGGGCGGCCGGGTTGGCCGCGTCCAGGGTGTAGCGAGAGGTGATCACCGCGACCAGGCCGCCGGGGGCGGTCAGGCGCAGGCTCTTCAGGATGAAGTGGTTGTGGATGGAGTGGCCACGCCGGTTGTGCACCGGGTCGCTCAGGGCGGCCTTGGCGAACGGGACATTCCCGACCACCAGGTCGAACGAACCTTCCGGGATCCGGGTATCGGCGAAGGACTCGGTGAGTACCTGGGCCTCCGGGTAGAGCGCGGCCGCGATGCCGGCCGTGACCGGCTCCAGCTCCACGCCGACCATCCGGGCTCCGGCGGGGGCCAGGCCGATGAAGTTTCCGGACCCACACCCCGGCTCCAGCACCCGGCCGCCCTGGAAGCCCAGCCCGCGCAGGGCCGACCAGACCTCGGCGGCCAGCGCAGGGTCGGTGTAGTGCGCGTTCAGGGTGTTGCGGGAAGCGGCGGCGAACTCGGTGGGGGAGAGCAGCCCGGCCAGCTCGGCGCGGGCGTCGGCGAAGCGGTCGCTCGCCTCGTCGAACACCTCGGGGACCGCGCCCCACCCGGACCAGCGCGCGAGTTCCCGCTGCTCGTCCGGATCGGCGGTGCGGCCGTCGGTCTGGAGCCGGCGCAGCAACCGCAACGCTGAGAGGTTCGCGTCAACTCGGGCGGCGGCGCCGGAAGGGACGAGCTGGGTGCCTGGGCTGATCCGGAACGCGACCGGCCCCGGGGAGGCCGGCGCGGTTAGCTGCTCTGCTCCCGCAGCTGGCTCCAGTACGGGTCGCTCGGCTCCTCCACGACCGGGATCCAGTCGGTCAGCAGCGGTGCGCTCGCCGGGCCCGGGCTCTTCTCCTCGGAGTCCGGCTCCTCTGCGAGATCCTGGGTCTCCGGCTCCGGGTCGAGCAGCACCGACTCCCGCAGCACGATCTCCGTCGCCCGGGCCCGGGCGTTGTTGAGCCGGCCCACCTTCTTCAGATAGCCCTCGCTCGGCTGGTCCGGTCCGGCCAGCTCCATCGTGAGCTCCCCGATCCGGGTCTCGACCTGCCGGCCCAACTCGGTGAAGTGGCTGTCGGGGTCCGACAGGCTCGCGTAGCGGGTCGGCAGCCACCGCTGCCAGTGCGCCTTGGCCTGCATGCCGTAGCTGTTCATCGGAATCCTCCTTGCCCGCCGCAGCGGAGCCGTCGAGAGCAGTGTCCGGGGTAGGGCTGACAGAGTCGGTCTCGCCGCCGAAGAGCAGGTCCAGCATCGGCTGATCCGTGGGTGGGGCGGCGCGGCGACGACGGGCCATCAGCGGCTGTCCTTTCTGGTCGGGGTGGTGGGCACGAGATCAGGACGTGACCGGTTGGCCGGGCCAGCGGTGGCATGTTCGACGGCGAGGTAGAACTCCTCGGTCGGGTCGTCCTGCTCGAGGTAGCGCGCCTGGCTGTCAGGCTTGTGCTGGCCACCGGTGCAGCCGACGAACGGGCCGTGCTCGCCCATCAGGACGGCGAGGTGCTGGTCGACCTGGAGCAGGTAGTTCGACATCCCCGCGCCCGGCTCGTGGACCGCGACCGACCAGGCTCGGCGCAAGGCCTCGAGCCGGACGATGGCCTCGGGGTGTTGCCACCACTGCCGGCACCAGTGCGGGGCGGAGGTCTGTGGGATCTTGCGTTGGAGAACCAAGGCGAGGTTCTCCCGCACCCACGGCACCAACACGCGCATGTCCAGGGTTTGGGGCCCTGCGGGGTCGGGCGTCTGCCCTGCACCGGGCGGCGCCTGAGCGGCGATCTCGGCGGCGCGGACCTCGAAGTCGTCAAGGTCGGACCGGAACTCCTCGATGCCGGTCTCGACACGGATCAGCCGGCCGATCACCCCGGTGATCTCGGCGTCGATCACGTCGAGCCGATCCCACAGGGAGCTGGCGGGCGGGTCGCCGGTTGCGTCCTCGCCGGTGCTCTCGTCCGCGTGCATGAGGTTCGGTCACCGGTGAGTTGCCCCGGCGGCGAGCCGGCGGGCGAGTGGGTTGTCGGGCCCCAGCTGGGCGATCGCGGCGAGCCGGACCTCGGCGACGGCCTGCGCCGCGTACCGGCTGAGGTCGCCGGACTCCGGTTCGCGGTACCAGGGCAGCAGTTCGATCTTGCCGCCGCGACGGCCGCTGCACAGCAGGACGGCCTCGGTCTTGGTGAGCGCGGCGACGTCGGCCACCGACAAGATTCGGTCCCGGCGAGTGGACATGGTGGAGGAGCCGCCGCCGCGCCCGCGTTGGTCGGACCAGGTGGGCACGTCGTGCTCCCCGACGAGCCGGGACACCCGCTCGCAGAACTCGTCGGAGTGCACGGCGGCCCCGATCAGCTTCACGGTGGAGGCCGACCAGAGCTTGTCCATCCCCGCCTTGCCCCACAGCGCCACCCCTTGAGGCTCCGACTGCAGGAAGGTGAGCACCTGGATGCTCATCGAGCCGAAGTAGCTGTAGAGGTCGGGCAGGTTGCGGATCGGGCAGATGTTCGCTGCCTCGTCGAGGACCGCGCGGACCGGCGGATCGATCCGCCCGCCGCTGGCCGTGGCGGCCTCGGCGGCGGTGCGCAGCAGACAGTCCACCAGCGCGGCCACCACCGGGGCGGCGGTGCCGGCGCCCTCGCGGCTCAGGGCCCAGAGGGTGTCGCTGCACCGGGTCTGGCCGTCCCGGTCGCTCTGGTAGCCGGCGAAGAATCGCCACGGGTCGAACACGGTGACGGCGTCCGGGTCCGGGGGCGGCTCTGACCAGCTGGTCGGTGGGGTGACGTAGCGGACAACCGGCTCGGACTCGAGGCACCGCAGCGCGGTGAGCGCTGTCTCGTAGACCCCGCCGCGCTGCTCATCCGGGGTCTCCAGCAGTCCGGTCAGGCCCTGGGCGACTCGGTGATGGCCGGCGGCCTGCAGGATCCCGACCGGATCGTCGCTCTGGGTGGCCAGCCACGAGGACACGTCGCGCAGGTCCCGGTGGCCGACCGCCGCCGCGAGCACGAGCTGGGTGAGCAGCCGGCCCGCCGCCGGGGTGAAGTAGGGGTCGGCGCGGTCGGACTCGCCGCCAACAGTGGCCACGAAGTGGCGGACGAGCTGCTCGGCCTCGCCGACCCCGTGGATGCCGGTGAGCGGGTTCCACCACCAGTCCTGCGGGGTTCCGGCGATGCGCTGGGGGTCGAGTACGAACACCCGGCCCAGCTGGGCGCGTGGCCACGCGGTCAGCGTGTACGCGTCGATCTTGTTGCTGGTGGCGATGACCGGGCCGGGGGCGGTGAGGATCGCCGGGACGACCATCGCGGAGGTCTTGTTCGAACGGGGACCGGCGATGGCCAGCAGCACGTCCTCCTCGGAGGCGTACAACTCCCTGTTGCCCAGCCGTCCGAGGCGCAGCCCCAGGTCGTTCGAGGCGATCGGGCCGCCGGACAGGGAGGGCCGCAGCTGCAGTGCGCGCCGGGCCGCGCCCCGACCGTGCATGTCGGTGTAGTCGCGGCGGCCGGCCAGCGCCGCCTCCGGGGAGCCGAGCCTGGCGGCGCGGTCGGCGGCCCACCACCAACCCCACAGCATGGCCGCGCCGAGCGGAATCCACTGGGCTATCAGGACCAGCCAGAACACCCACCGCGGTCCTGCGCGGCCGAGGACGGGGTCCAGCGTGCCGGTCGAGGTGGCGTCGATGAGCGCCCGGATCATGGGGGACCCGAAGGGCGGAGCGCCCCCGGCGGCGGCCGCAGCAGCCAACCAGATGGTCCCCAGGAGGAGCGCGCCCCCGCCGAGCAGCGTGATCAGGCCCAGCGGCGCGGCGAGTTCGTGCAGCCGCAGCGGGGCCCGGGCCGCGCGGCGGCTCATGCTTCGGCGCCGTTCGCGGTCGCCGGGTCCGGCTGGACGGGGAGCCGGCTCACCGCCGGGGATCGCCACGCCTGGTCGGTGTCGTAGAGGGCCCGTTCGGTGGGGACCAGCGACATCGACACCGGCAAGCCCATCCGTTCCCCGGACTTGATCAGGTACTTGCCCCGGCCGGGGTGGGTGTTGCCCTTCACCCAGGTCGGCGGCGCCGCCCAGGACCGCACGATCGCGGCTTCCTGGCTGGTCAGCGGGGTGATCCGGCGGATGCCGTCCAGCTCCTTGTCGGCCATGCCGCCCAGGACCATGATTCCGTTGCGGGACGCCATGCCCCGGGCTTTGGCCCGGTCGGCCTCGGTCGGTAGGGCCTCGAGGTCGTCGAGTGAGTGGGTGACCTGAGCGGAGACCTCGCCGCGATGGCGTCCGAGGCGGGTGACCCGGTCGCTGCGCTCGACCAGCCCCGGCGCCACTCGCAGGGCACGCCACAGCTCGTCCTGTACCCGGAAGACGTTGCGGCGGCGGCCCAGCGCGCTGGAGCCGTCGATCACGGCGGCCGCCCAGGCCCAGGAGGACAGCATCGCGGCGGCTACGACTTCGTCGTCGTCCTCGTCCAGGGCGGAGATGTCGAGGCTTAGCGCGGGGCTGTCCAGCTCGGCTCGGATCGAGGAGGGTCGGTCGAACATGCCGCGGATGGCGCCCTTGCACAGCAGGCCGAGGGTGTTGAGCAGGTCCAGGGCGTACCGACGGAACTCCCGCTCGTCCGCGCACGCGGTGATGTCCAGCAGCTCCGCCGGTGGGTTGGTGAGCACTCGCACGACGTCCGGGATGGTCGGTTCGCTGGCGCCATGCCGTTCGGTGGCGGTGACGGCCAGGTCGAGGGCGACGTCGAGCAGGCGTCGCTCGGTGACCGTGATCTCGGTGCGGCGCACGATCACGACCAGGGCTTCCAGCAGCGACAGCCGGCGGGCCCGGATGGTCTCCAGCAGCCGGGCCCGCTCGGTGCCCTGCGTCTGGGCCAGCGCGGCCCGCAGCGGTCCGGCGTCGAGGGGGTTGAGCGAGTGCAGTCCCCGGCCGATGCGCCAGACCCGGCCGCCGAGGTGCTCGACGAGGGCGCTGTACTCGCCCTTCACGTCGCCGGGCACGACCGCGACGAAGCCGAAGGCCACCAGGCCGGTCATCAGCCGCTTGACGATGGTGGACTTGCCGATGCCGGGCTGGCCCTGGATCCACATGCCGGTGTTGGAGACCAGGCCTTCGCGCATCCACTCCGACGGATCGAGCCCGACCGGTTCGGCGGTGAGCGCGTTGCGGCCCACTGGGACGCCGGGCGGGGTGGCCCCGCTGGACACCGCGAACGGGTAGAGCCCGCAGACCTGGGTTGTGGTGCCCTGGTAGACAGCACCGGAGTCGACGTTGGCGGCGCGGCCGCCGCCGGGCGTGGGCCAGCCCCATGACCGTGGCACAGGGCGATGGCGGTAGTCGCGACCCGGGTCGTTGGTCCCGTCCTCGGTGGTCGCGGTTGTCCACGCTGTGCCGGGGCTCACCGGTGGCCCCGGCGGGCGAGGTCGGTCGGGTTGAGCCCCATGCCCAGCGCGGCGGCGAACCCGCCGGCGTGGGCTCCGCGCATGCGCCGCAGCCGCAGCTTGGACTGCCCGGCGCGCTGCTCGACGTCGGCGGCCGCCGACGGGAGCCGCTCCGGGTCGGTCACCGTGGTGGAGACGTAGAGGCAGAACTTCCCGACGCCGGCGCCCTCGGCCTCCTCACGGGCGGCCTGCAGTGCCCGAGTCTGGTCGGCCCGGTCGCGCTGGGTCTCGTCGCGGCGGGTGCGGGCGGCCCAGGCCCGCCGCACCGAGGCGTTGGTGATCTCCCGCTCGACCTCGCTGGCGGCGTCGCTGGCCGCGAACGGCTCGTAGAGCAGCGTGACCCGGCGGGGGAACGTCCCCGGAGCCAGCAGCGGGGTCAGGACCCGGTCCACGACTGCCTGCCGGGGCGCCTCCTGCATCGCCCACGCGATCGAGGTACCCGAGTCGTGCTCCCACTGCTCCCAGCTCTCGCGGGCGCGCATCGGCCCGGCGTCCTGCCAGGCGCTCATCTCCCCGCCGGGCAGCGCCCGGGCCACGTCGGCCCGCGAGGCCGGGTCGTAGGCGACCCGCAGTCGGCCGGTGAGCCACTCGACGCTGGCGCGCCCCAGGACGGTCACCCCGACGGTCGACAGGCTGGACTCGATACCAGGCAGGTGGCAGGTCACCTCGGCCACGAGGCCGAGCAGATCGTCCGGACGCGGGTTGGCGCGCGCCGGGTCGAAGGTGATGGCCACGTGGGTCTCGACGTCGGCGACGGTGGCCGGCGAGGCGTCCACCAGCTCCTGCATGACCTCGCGGGCCGCGGCCGGGGCGCGGGGGTCGATCCGCTCGGCGATGTAGTCACGGAGGGTGGCCCCGCCCGCCGGCGCGGTGTCCACGGTGATGGCGACGTGCCGGACCATCGACTGATAGCCGAGGTCGGCCAGGAACCCGCCGAAGCTGGCCACCCACACGTCGGCCTGCTCGCGGTCGGCCAGCCCGAGCCCGACCGGGCTGACCCGGATGACCGCCGTGACCCAGCCGGTACGGCGATCCCACAGCAACCCCTGGCGTCCACCGCGACCGTCATCGCACTCGAGCGGGACCAGCGGCGCCATCGGGCCGGGCAGGTCGGCCTTGCGCGGGTGGTCGGTGAGCACGCCGCCGGAAAGCTCCAACCAGCCAGCAGAGGCCGCCCGCCGGAACCGCAGCCGGCGGGTGATCACATCCGCCGTACTACGGCCGTCGACGCGCACCACCACCATCAATACGATCACCAGCGCGATCAGCGCCGCGACCCCGGCGATCTGCGCGGAGACGTAGGCGCACAGCACCGGCACCAACACCGATCCGAACAGGGTCGCGGTCTGGCCACCGGAGAGCTGGCCGATGCCCATCCCCCTGGCGCGTCGCCAGTTGCCGTAGGTGCGCACCGGCACGCCAGTAGAGGTCGTCATCTCTGTCCTCCGGAAGGTCCGTCATCGGTGATCTGCTGGGCCGCGGCCTGGCCGGCCTGGTAGGCGCCCTTGGCGACCTGCACAGCAGCGCCGGCCGCCGCCCCTGCCGGTCCGGCAGCTGCTCCGGCCGCCGCGCCCCCGGCGGCTGAGCCAGTCGCTCCACCTGCCGTGCCACCGGCGGTTGCGTCGGAGGCGGTAGCGCTCTCGCCGCCGGCGGCCGAAGCGCCGCCTCCCGACCCTCCGCCGCCCGTGCCCCCGCCGGTTCCGCCGCCGGCGCCAGAGGCGGCCCCGGAAGCCGCGCCGGAGGGCTGGGGCCCACTGCGCTCCATCTGCGCGGCCGCGCCGACAGCGCCACCACGGCCGCTGAGCTGCGCCATCCCGACCGCGCCCACAGCGCCGGCGGCCAGTACACCGCCGGCGCCGCCGCCGGAGGCGGAGACGTGCGCCCACGAGAAGAACCGGAGCATGGCCGGCAGGGCGATGACGGCGAGCACCAGCACCATCAGCCCGGTCATGACGGTGGAGACGTCCTGGCCGGTCCCGAGCATGGTGAAGCCGATCTTGTAGATCATCGCGGCCATCGGCTTGTAGCAGACCAGTGCGATGAGCCAGGGGATCAGCTTGTTCAGCCATCCCTTGGTGGAGTCGTTGATCGAGCCGGCGGCGGCCAGCGGCAGCATGACGGCTAGGACCAGCACGCCGGCTTGCCGGATGAACCCGAGCACCCACTGCACGAGCGCGATCAGGAAGAACAGCAGCGACACCACGAGCAACGTGAACGAGTTGGTCATGACCTGGGCGGTGAGCAGGCCTTTGAAGCGGGCGGTGAAGTCCGCCATCGCCTGGCCGACCAGCGCCGTGGATAGGTCGTCGCCGGCTTTGAGCGCCAGGCCGAGCAGGACCAGGCCGACCGCGGTGACGACCGCGTACCGCAGCAGCCCGAGTGCGACGTTAATCGCGGGGTCCTTCTTTCGCGAGACGACCATGCGCAGGGCCTGGGCCAGCACGGACGCGGTGAGGATTAGCACGACCACGGGCATGGTGGATGCCTGCAACGCCCGGATGGTGTCGGAGTTCGGGTCGACGCTGGGGGTGCCCACCCACCAGGTCAGGGCTTCGACCAACATGTTCCCGGCGGCCTCGCCGGCGGACTGTGCGATGCCGGCGAAGCCGGAATCCACCAGGCCGGTGACCACACAGCTGGGATCGACGATGGCGTTACACATCAGGGCCGCCCAGGGACCGGTATCCCTCGGTGCTCCGGAGCAGCTGGGCCGGAGCCAACGGAACCTGGGCGCGCCAATCACCGTCCTGCCACCGCAGCGTGACGGCCGTGGCATTCCAGCCGCCTTGGACCTGGGACGCTGCCGTGCGAGTGGCGATGGAGACCAGCACCAGGTCCGAGCCAGGGTCGCCGGAGAGCACCTTGTAGGCCATCTCCAGCACCGGGCTCGGCGTCCCGTAGGGCTGAGAGCGGACCTGGGCCAGCAGCGTGTCGACGTCGCCGAAAGTCTGGGTACGTGCGGTCGGGATGTAGACCTGCGGCCCGACCTCGACGCTCAACCGCATGCCGATGTTGATCGCCGCCAGCGCGGCACCGAGGTCGTCGTGACTGAAGCCCGAGGCCAGTCTGGCCGCCGCTCGGGCCGGGCCGTGTTCGGCGGACGTCGGCGCGTCCCACGGGCCGACGCGGTCCCAGCGGATCGGGGAGGTGGTCGAGCCCGGCGGGACCGACTCGCCGGGGCCGGACTGGGCCCGGCCCGCAATGAACGCGACCACCGCAAGCGCGGCCAGGAGCACGGCTCCCACGATCCAGGCGGCGGTGCGCCGGCCGGAGCGATGCGGCTCCGACTCCATCAGATAGGACATGGTCGCCGCGTTCAGACAGTGAAGACGCCGACGAGGACGGCGGCCGCGGACGCCAGCGCCAGGCCACCGAGCACCCAGGCGCCGCCGATCATGCCCTCGATGGCCATCTGGTTCCGGTTGCGCCGACCAAGAATGATCATTCCCGAGCAGATGAGGATGCCGCCGACCCCGCCGGCGAGCACTCCCCACTTCAACCAGCCGAGCAGGGTGCCGGCCAGCTTGTCGAGTCCGGGAGGCGCGACCGGAGACGGGTTGGGGACTTGGGCGGCCAGGAACATCGTGGCCAGCAGCGGGTGCATGCGGATCTCCTTCGGATGAGGTCGGGCCGTTGGTCAAAGGTCTAAGTCGGGGGCCGGCGCGAGTGGGAATGCGTGAGGAGCCGGCCGGTGTCGAGGTCACTCCAAGCAGCCGGGGGCGGGCCAGCCACGGCGTGAGCCAGCGGTCCGGCCAGCGCGGCGACCAGGCGGTCCATTGCCTTGGCGAAATCGCGTAAGGACCGCGGGGGCTGCTGTGCGGGGTCCAGCACCTGCGCGGCCTCGCCGTGGGGGTCGACGCGGGCGCGCCATTCCGGCACGAAGGGCACGGCGACCAGTTGGTGGACGTGCGGCTCGGCCATTCGCATCCGTGCCCGTACCGAGCCCGGGATCGTCGACGGGATGTCCGCCACCACCGCCAGCACGGGGGGATGCGGTGCGCGAGCGGCGACCTCGTGGGCCAGGCCAAGCGAGGTCACTGTCGTGCGACAGACCAGCAGATCGACCGAGCCGCCGGCGTAGACGCCACCGTCGTGTGCCCGCAGGGCGGCGGCCAGGGTGGAGACCCCGGTCCCGCCGGCCACCCCGGCCACCAACGGCGTT
Source organism: Deltaproteobacteria bacterium (assembly GCA_029261815.1). GTDB lineage: Bacteria > Myxococcota_A > UBA9160 > UBA9160 > UBA6930 > JAJDAP01. The sequence continues at coordinate 17,590 of JAJDAQ010000101.1, read as the reverse complement.
CGCGTCATGTTTCTGAGCCCTTTCGAGAATGCAAAAATCGAACTTGTGCGCGGACCAATTGATGGGCTGAACGATAGGAGGGCGGTGCGGGCCTGAGGAGCGCGCGAAGCGGCGGACAGCGCATAGTTGCAGCTCAGAGTGCTGCGGTGGTTGTCCGCAGCGGACAACCGATCCCGAATCTGACGAGCTAAGATCTGGCTGATGCTTTGGGCGCTGGTTATCCTGATTGCAGGACTAATAGGGCTGGCGGCGTTCAGCTCGCCCTGGTGACAGATTGAGGAGTACCGTGAATCCAGGCGGCTACGCCATCACCGAGAGAGCCGGTCACGGGCTCGATAGCTACCGCCTCCAGCTCTGGGAACGCTCCACTCCCGCCGTCCCGCAAGTGCGCAAGGCCTGTGGCACCTGATGAGCGGAGAGAAGCGAGGAGCGCTCGTGACGCGAGCGTTACTACTGGGCCTGGCTGGCGTCGCGGGGTGCGCCATGATCGCCTTGGCCTTCGTCGCGGGCCAGGACAGCCACGATGAGCGAGACGCCGGGCAGCGCCCCGCGCTTGAAGCTCCGCCGGCGCCAGTCGCCCCAGCCCCAGCTGTGCCGGGGAGCGACCCGGGGCTCGCCGCGCAGGAGTGGCTTCGCGCTTTCCGCACCGTGGCCTACACCGATCCGTCAGCCACTACCTGGACCGAGCGCGTCCGGCCGGTGGTGACTGAGGAGTTGGCGGAACAGGTGCGCACCCTCGAGGGTGCCAGCGGCGGCACCGCCTGGACGGATTTCGTGGCTCGGCGATGCCGAAGCAGCACCCGCAACGTGAGCGCGGTAGTGCCTGGAGAGGCCCCTCGCGCGCCGAGCAGCGCGTTCGTTCAGGTCAGCGGAGACGTAGTGACCGATTGCGTGGGAGAGGCACCCGGGGCGGTCGAGCCGGTCGAGGCCACGGTCGAGGTCCAGCGAGGCCCAGACGGCCTGTGGAGGGTGGCGAGACGCCTGTTCTGAGGCGCTGAGCCGAGCACCCTGGGGAGCCTCGTTCAGTGCGTGGACAGCCCGCTCGGGCCTCACATGACCTCCGGGGCCTCGGCATAGTGGATCTGTCTGTTAGGGGTCGCCGTAGTACTCGCCGAGAATCGGGCGGATATGGCTGAGTAGCCTCCTGAGCGGCGGATCTTGGTCGCGCTGGGGGGAGGGGTCGCGTTGGCGACTCGGGTGTTCGCGGGTGAGGAGCTGGAGTGGCTGCGGGGATTCCCGGAGATCGGCCGGGAGGAGTTGTTCCGGTTCTTCACGCTGGCGCCGGCGGATGTCGCGTTCGTTGACCCGGGCGGGGGCTGCGGACCGGCAGACCGGCTGGGCCTGTCGGTGGCGTTGTGCACGCTGCCTGGTTGGGGTTCGTGCCCGACGACGTCGCCGCCGCGCCGCCAGTGGAGGTGACCCGGCTGGCTGACCAGCTCGGCGTCGATCCGGGCGTGTTGCGGCACTACGGCCGGCGAGCGAAGACCCGCACCGAGCATCTACGACTGGTAGCGCAGTACCGGCGGCTCGAGACCGCGCGCTACTCGTCGAGGTCGCTGCACGTACGACCGGGCCGAGCGGGAAAGATCAGCGCTCGTACCGCACGGCGTAGCGGAAGTTGAACACCCCGTCGGGCAGGGAAGGAGTGGTGGGCAGCACGATCGCGATGTTCCCGCCGGTCGTCCTCACGCAGATGCCCGAGCCGTCGGTGGGCCGGTCCAGCCTGTCGACCGATTTCTCGTACCTGTCCACCGGCGTCGTCGCGCACCGGTCGAAGTCGGTCAGCGCGAGCTGTGGCAATCGGGCCAGCGCCGGGCGACCGCCGAGGGAGTCGAGCTGGCGCCCACCCCGCTGGCTGCTGATCTCGTATCCAGGGGTGCCCTCGACCGGGTCCAGCACCCGGTTGCAGTCCAGGTCGATCCCGGCCGACGGCGCCAGTTGTTGATCTCCGCGCACCTCCACTGGCAGGGCATGAACGCACCGGTCCGGCGGAGGTGAGCCGACCAGGTTGGGCACCCCTACGGCGATGATTAACATCAGCACCGCTACGGCGATCGGCCATGTGCGGCTCCACCACGAGAACCCGGCGGTGCGGCATCGGCCGACCCCGTGCGCCACGAACACCAGCGCGCCCAACACGCCGAACACAACCGCGACCGGTACGAGCACGCCGGTCTGCGGGGTGGGGAAGAACGGGCTCGCCAGCTGCACGACGTTGGCGAGCAGGCCGAGTACCGCAGTGAAATCCTGTACCCGCTTGCCCGGGTTCGTGTTCGCGAGGCGGCGGGCCGATTCCGCCAACGTTCGGTGCCCGGGGCCGGGCTCAGCCACCTTGGTACCGAATCAGGTAGCGCACACCTAGCGACGGAGAGTCAGCCGTGGACGGCGTCTCCACCCGGACGATCGCGACGTTGTTCTCGCTGGTACGCACACAGATCACCCGACCGGGCGGTGACGGCCGGTCGGTGCTGTCCAGAAACTTTTCATAGACCGTCGGCGACAGACCCGCGCAGGCCGCGAAGTCGTCCGTCCGCGCGCCCTCCAGCCAGGCCACCGCCGCGTACGGGTCCGAGGCGATCACCCGTCCGCCCGGTTGTGGCGCGATGTCCGCACCGGGTCCGTCCGGGCGGGGTGTGGTGCGGCCGCAGTCGAGGTCCAACCCCTGCCCCTCGGGCACCTTGGCCACCCCCTCGCGGACCGGCGCAGCCTTCTTCCGCATGCACGGTCCGTCGGTCTGGGGTTTGGGGCTGGGCGCCGCCACCGATGCGGCCGGTGATGCCGGGACGGTGGGCTCACCGGGGTCGGATGGGTGGGCATCCGGCGCGCTCGCGCATCCGGCGAGAAACGCAACGAAGGCCAGCACTATCCCTTTTCTGCTAGCGATCACCCGATGATCCTGGCAGAGCTGGTCTCGCGCACGAGGGAAGCGCGGCGGGTTCACCCGGTTACAGCGACGTGGCGCAGCGTGCCTGCCGAGCGCGGTTCCGCGAGCGTGGACCGCCGGGCGCCGCCCCCCCGGTCCACCGACCCCGCCTCAGAGGTCAGAGCGAAGTCGGGTCGCACCCCGTGCACCCGAGGGCGGCGCGGCCAGAGACTCGCCGACTTTGGCGGGAAAAATTGTCAACAATGGAAAATGTATGGAGATGAGGGAAACGCCGGCTGGCATTGCGTGGGAGTCTGTGAACTGTCGGTGAGGAGGTCAGTGAATCGGTACGGCTGGGCTAGTCTAGCGCACCCTCTGAGCGACATCTGGGGACGATGTTGGCGGGCATTACGGACCCCCTTGTGGTTCGGGGCCCTGGTAGCCATCGCGGGAGTCCTCCGACATCCCGACCGCCGCTTTGATTCCCACGAGTTTGTTGGCTGCCACCTTCGCGCCCGTCGCACCGATGTCGAGACCAATCGCTTTGTCAGCCTTGCCGACGAACTCGTTGTTGGTGATTGTGACATTCTGAACAGCTTCGATCATGAGTCCCTGGGCCGCGCCGAACTCGCAGTAGTTGTTGCTGATCGTCCAGTTAGCCGAGGTCCCGTCGCCACCACCTCCGTCGCCCTTGTCGCCCGGACCCTCGGCCATCAGGCAAATATTGTCGATGTTCTCGCAACTATTGCCCGAGATAACGACATGTTCACTGGAAGGTCGGCCGCTGGTGAAGGTCTGCATGCAATCGGCGTGCGCGCCGGTCCCGCCGGCAGAGACGTCGGTGATCGTATTGTGCAGGATCTGGATGTGGTTGCCGAAGAAGCGCACTCCGTCGTGGTCGCCACCAGTGGGTTCGCGGATCAAATTGTTGGAGGCGGTGATCCTGTCCCCGGTCAATGACATTCCGGGGGCTGTCGCATTGAGTGCCTGGAAGCCGTCGACCACGACGTCGCTGGCCTCGACGGAGATTCCTTTCACTATGGTGTTTCCGCCGCCGCTGATCGCGATTGGCCGTCCTGGCTCGCCCCCGCGTTCGACAGTGAGGCGAGTGGAGGACACGTCACCGCTGAGGCAGATGTGCGCGCCCGGCACCGCCTCGGCTAGCGCTTTCTCCAGCGCAGCCGCGTCCTGAACCTCCATCGTGCACGGGCCCAAGGTCGGAGTACCGGCTGCTGACTCGTTCTCGACAGCCGGCACCCCCGGCGGGCTGGTCTGAGCGGGCGTACTGCCGGCGGTGTCGTCCCCGGGCGGAGCGATCACGATGATGACCGACAAGGCGGCTGACGCGGCGTAGGAAGCCAACGCGGATAGCATCGTCACGTTCCTCCGCCGGTTATCGATCGCCGTCGGAGGAGCCGCATACGGTGATCTCCTTGGGTCCTTGGCGGGCGCCCTCGCCGTCGGCGGTGTTAGGCACCGTCATGCAGCCCATTCCGATGAGGAACGGCAGATAGAACGTCCAGCGGTCCTGGCCGCTCACTGCGGCGCCGGACGGTCGCCGGACGTCCGCAGGCGCGGACGTCGCGTCATCGGAGGTCGATCCGGATGGTGGGCGTGCTTCGACGGCCGGTGGAGTCGCTGCGGGGGCTCGTCTCGTGTCGGTCGGCGCCTGCCGGGGGATGTCGGATGCTGAAGAGGGCAGGCTGGCCGCCGGCGAGCTCGGCGAGCTACCGGACCGCGGGGTGGCTGATGGATCTGTCGCGGGCGATGTGGTTGCCGACTCGTTCGAGCTGCCGGTGGCGTTCGGCTGCACGCAGAGCACGTCGTTCGGTGCGGCGGACGCGACGGCTCGGCTCACCTCGGCGGCCGTGACCCAGCGGGTGCACGGAAGCTGGCTCGGTGTGGAGCTGTCCGTTGAGCCCGACTGCGCCGGGGCATTCGGGACGGATGCGTTCGGGTCCGCCGGCGCGCGGGACGCAGCCGGGGCCGAAGGCGTCGCGGTGGCCGAGCCGCTGGGAAGCCGGGGCGGCGGTGCGGGCAACAACTGGGTGGGTTCGGACCCGTCACGAGCGGACCCGTCGGGCGTGGCGCTGCTGTGTCGAGAGGAGTCTGCGTCGGCAGACCCGTTCGATTTCCGGTCGCCACGCGGAGCGGCGGGCGGAGTGCCGGTGCTTGGGGCGGCGGGAGATGCCGCCCGCGCGGCACCGCCAACCCCCGGCTTGACGACGGGCCCCTCCGTACCACCGTCCTGAACCGACGGTGCGGGGAGCCTGCCAGAGTGCGAGCCCGCGGGGCTGGACGAGCGAGGAGCGGTGCTCGGCGCGGGAATCGATACCTGCGGGGCGGGCGGGGCGCCGGCCAACGCGCCGTCTTCACGGTCTCCTTGCTCCGTCGAGGTGTCGTCGGAGTCGTCGCCGTTGGTCTCAGCCTCCGCTCCGGTGGAGGACGAGCCAGGGTCGTCGGTGCCTTCGTGGTCCGCGCGGTCGCCTTCCTCCGGCTCGCTCGTGCCCGACCCTTTCTGGGGAGCGGTGGACGCCGCCTCCTCGGACTCGCCCTTGTCGTCATCCGAGTCCTTCGAGGCCGAGTCGTCACTCCTGATCGTGGGCACTGGGCTCTGGCTCGCGCGTTCGGCGATCAGCATGCGCTTGATCGGGTCGCCGGCGTCCGTCCCGTGCAGCTGGGTCGCACCCAGCACGAACAGGCCGCCGAGGCAGGCGCAGGAGATAGTGGTCAGCACGCGCCGGCGGTGCGGCGGGTAGTCCCAGAAGTACGGGTATCTCATGGCTTCCTCCAGCTGAACTGCTCGGCGACGAGGGCAGCCAGCTCGAGGAAGGCATCCCGGGAGCCTGGGCGCATCTCGTCGAGAGAGATCCGGCCGCCGACCGTGAGGTGCGGGTCTGCCGGGATGTCCACCACCGCGTGGCAGCGGGCACCGAAGTGCTCGCGGATGGCCTCGGAGTCGACCGCCCGGCTGCGTCGGTCGAGGGTCAGCGCGACGACCGCGCTTTCGACCAGCTCGCCGTAGCCGTGGGCCTCAAGCCAGTCGAGGGTCTTGGAAGCCCGAGAGGCGCCGTCGAGAGTGGGGGCGGCGGCCAGGACGAGCGTGTCGGTGCTGTCCAGCGCACCGCCCATCGCGGAGTGGACCACGCCGGTGCCGGAGTCGGTGAGGATGATGTTGTAGAAGCGGGTGAGGACACCGAGGACGTCCTCGTACTCCTCACGCGTGAAGGCCTCGCTCATCGCGGGGTCCTGCTCGGAGGCCAGCACCTGCAGCCGGCCGGCCAGCGAGGTGTAGTGCGCCATGTCGGTCCAGGACGCGATGGTATCGAGGTTGTCGACCAGGTCGCGAAGGGTGACTCCGACGTGCCCGGTCAATCGGTCGGCCAGCGTGCCGGCGTCCGGGTTCGCATCCAGCGCGACGATCCGATCGCCCCGGTGCTCGGCCAGTGTTAGCCCGAGGGCTGCGGTCAGGGTGGTCTTGCCGACCCCGCCCTTCATCGAGGACACCGTGACGGAGTGCCAGCCCGCCAGGGGGGTCCGGGCACGGGCGATGTGCTCGCGGCGGGTGGCCTCGTGCTGGGACAGTCCAGGGTTCCACAGGCCGGCGGTGAGCGAGTATGCGGTCGCTCGCCAGCCTTGTGCCGGTCGTGCGCGCCGCTCGCGCACCACGGCTGAGGGGCTGAACTCGTCCGCCGGGGGAGCCCAGCTCGCGGTCGGCCTGGCGACCCCTGGCTGAGTCCCGGTGGCGGTCGAGGCCCGCCGTGGGGGTGAGGGCGCCGGCGCGAGCTGGACGGTGACCCGCTGCATAGGGCTCGGGCGCGGGGGGTCGGAAAGCTCCGACACCGAGGCCGCCGGCGCGGGGGAGGGCTTCGACGGGGCGGCCGCGGCGTCGGGCGTGACGTCGGGCGTGGCGTCGGGCGTGAGCCAGGGGGTCAGGCCGGGTTCGGTGAGCCAGGTGGTGTCTGGCCGGGTCATGGTCATCCTCCGGGGACAGGAACGGTCAGGTGGCGGTGGCGGGATTCAGGCCGAGGTCGATCACCAGGCGGCCGTCGTGGTGGCGTCGCACCGGCGGCGCGATGCGCGTCCACCAGGACGAGCCGGCCTCCCAGCCCGGCGCGTTCGCAGGCGGGGCTGAGGAGGCGGCGATCGCCAGCGCCGGCGGCATCTCTCCGGCCGAGCGGATGGGCAGTTGGTCGTCGGGGGTGTCCACCCGGCGGTAGGACACGACGCGGGCGGTCACCTCGATCACCACCACGCCGCTGGGCAGGGTCACGCTGCGACCCGCGGTGACCAGGTCAGCGCGTTGACGGCCCACCCCCGACCAGCCGAGCTGGCCACAGTCTTCGGGCAGGTACGTCCTGAGGGCCTCGGCCCGCCGAGCCGGCTCGTTCTCGTCCCAGTACAGGTAGTCCGCGGCGAAGCGCACCGCGAACCCGATGGCCTCGGTAAGGGCCACCGGGTCGTACGAGCTCAGCGGACGTTCAAGCGCGGCCGGGTCCGGTGCGGCTGAAGCAGCGGCGAGTTCGTCGCGTCCGGGGAGCCACCGGCGCCGGCGCGCGGTCATGCGGGACGTCGGGGCCGGAGTCGGTGGAGTGGCAGAGGAGGCCATGGTCGCGGGAACCCACGGCTGTGGCGCGGCCCCCGACGTCGACGGCGCGAGAGGGCTGGCCGGCGCAGGCTGGAATCGGGGCCGGACCACGACAGCTGATCTGTGCTCGGCGTCGGGAACGGTCGCCGCTGGCGCCGGCACCGCTGGCGGCGCATCGGCGACAGAGTTGTGGCGCTCTGGTCGTGCCGGTGCCGGCGAGCGGGCCTCGCCGTGTGGCGGATCGCTACGAGCTGGCCAGACCTCGGCGGGCTCGGGCTGGTTCCACCAGGGTGGGGTGGCGGCCGAGCTGCGCCGGGGCATCACGCGCCTCCTTCGGGGGGACGGGCAGCCGTGGCCGGCTGCGGCCGGACAGCGCCGATGAAGTGGCTGTTCCAGTAGGGGTTGGCCCAGATGTCCCGCACGACACGGACCGTGCTGCCGGACTCGGGGGCATGGACGACCTGGCCGCCACCGAGGTAGAGCCCGACGTGGTCGATCCCCCCGGGCTGGCCGTTGGAGCTGAGCAGAATCATGTCGCCGGGCTGGACCTGACCCCGGTCGGTGATGGGCGGGGCGAAAGCGCGCCAGATCGCCTGGGTCTGGTGCGGAACGTTCACCCCGCTACCGGCGAAGGCGTAGACCATGAGGCCGGAGCAGTCGAAGCCGATCTTCTTGGAGTCACCGGCCCGGTCGGCCGCCCCACCTCCGTCGGAGACGCCGCGGCTGGGGCCGCTGGCGGTGCCGCCACCCCAGGCGTAGGGGACGTTGAGCTGCGACATCGCCCGAGTGATCACCTGCTGGGCGAACGGTGACGCGGGTTGCGGCTGGCCGGGCACGAGCTGCGGAGCACTGCAGGCGATGCCCAGGGCCGCGCCGACCACCTGGTTGGCCTTGGCCTCCCACTTCGCGTAGGCGTCGGGGAACGCGCTGATCTGGACCCGTTGCGCCGCGATGGTCAGCGGCAGCGCCGCCCATCCCTTGAGCGCGAGCAGGCGGGTGTAGAACAGCCGCGCGGACGCCTTCGGGTCCATCCGGACCGAGGTCGGGCCCCAGGTAGCCCGCTGCTGGAACAACCCGACCGAGTCCCGATCGCCGTAGGGGAGATTGCGCAGGGTCGACTCCTGCATCGCCACCGCGACCGCGATCACCTGCGCTCGTGTCGGCGCCCCTAGCTCCTTCCCGGCCGCGACGATCGCGGCCGCGTTCGCCAGCTGGTCGTTGGCGAACCCGGCGACAGGATCGCCGGGTCCGCCACCGGTGGGTGCGCACACCACCCCGGCTTGTCCGTTCGCGGCCATGGAGGACGACCCTGTCCCGGCCGCCGCGACGACGATGAGCAGCACCAGAGCGCAGAACGCAGCGATCGCGGCGACCGCCAGCCCGGCCCCGGGGGCAGAACTACTCATGTGCGACGCGGGGGTCGGCGTGGTACGCGACATCGGCGGGCACATCGAGAACGGCCCGCCGAGCCGGGTCCACAGGGAACGTCATCTCTTCACCACCGGTTTCCACAGAGCCGATCAGGCTGAAAGGATCGGCCGAACGGACGGGGCGGAAGGTAGGTCGCCTGACCCAGCGGCCACCACGACCGGGAAGCCGAGATGGCGCCCAGGCCCAGCTCAGGACAGGTTGGAGCGTTGTCCGCTGCGGACAGCACGCACGAGAAGGGGACGAAGGAGTGCCGGAGCAGGATCCCCGCCAGCTCTTCGCTGAGCGGCTGTCCTTGCTCTGGGTGGAGGCCGGAAAGCCAACCTATGAGGCACTGGCCCGGGAGGCGCAGAATCGTGCCGCCGGTGATCTTCGCGGGTCGGCAGCTAACGGCAATGGACGGCCTACTCGCGTCACCAAGCAGCGCATCTCGGCCTGGCGAAACGGCCAGCAGGTACCCCGAAGCTTCCAGTCTCTATCGCCGGTCCTCGGGGTGTTGATCCCGGCGGCGCGGAAGCGGCGGCCGCAGCCGGTCATCGAGGGCCTCTACAGCGGCGCGGCATGGAACCTGTGGTGGCGCGCCGCAGTGGGTGCGGGTGAGGCGACGCGGCGCGGCGGTGACGGTGACACCTCGGCGCCTTGCCCGCCGACGGCTGACCCCACCAAACCCGTCCAGGCAGTCGAAGACGCCGTGCGGGAGGTCTGCCCCTACCGGGGCTTGGCGGCGTTCGAGATCGAGCACGCCGGCTTCTTCTACGGCCGCGCCGCTGCCACCCAAGCACTGGTCGACCGCCTTTCCGACGCCCTCCAGACCGGAGGCGTCACCGCTCTCGTCGGCGCCTCGGGTGCTGGCAAGTCCTCGCTGTTGCGCGCCGGGCTCCTGCCGGCCCTGCGAGACGGCGCGCTACCGAGCCCCAACGGCGGCGACGAGTGGCCGGTCCTGCTCGTCACTCCGGGCGAAGACCCGTGCGCCGAGCTGACCGGCTACATCCCTGCGTTGGCCGACACCATCAACCAGCCCTCGCCCGGCTTGGGCCCGACGAAGGCGTCCGCCTCGAACATCCCCGCCGCAGGCCCGGCTCCCGCGAGGAACCGCGACGAGGAGACGGCGCCGGACAGCGACGAGGACACGGCGTCGGATAGCGACGACTTCGTCCTGCGCGCTCAGGACGCGATCCGCGCTCACGCCGAGAGCGTCGGCGGACCCGGCGCCCGCCTCCTGCTCATCGTCGATCAGGCCGAGGAGCTGTTCACCCTCTGCGCCGACGACCACCGCCGCGCCCTCTACCTCGACCTCCTCGCCGCCGCCTGCACCGACCGCGCCGCCGAGGAGCCCGCGCCGGCCGTGGTGCTCTTCGCCATCCGGGCGGACTTCTACCAGCGTTGCCTGGACTTCCCCGAACTCGCGGACGCGCTGCAGCACCGGCAGATGCTGCTCGGGCCCATGACCGCCACCGAGCTGCGCGAGGCGATCACTGGACCAGCGCACGCCGTGGGCATGCGCTTGGAGCCCGGACTGTTCGAGCTGCTCACCCGCGACATGGGTATCCGCGTCACCCGTGGCCGCAACCGCGCCGACAACTCCACCTACGACGCGGGGGTTCTGCCGCTGCTGTCGCACGCGCTGCGGGCCACCTGGCAGCACCGCAAGGCCGGCAAACTCACTATCGCCGGCTACCGCACCGCCCGAGGAATCCAGGGCGCGGTGGAGGCCACCGCCGAGCGAGCCTGGGCCGACCTCGACCCCGCCGGCCAAGCCGCAGCCATGCAGATGCTGATCAAACTCACCCGCATCGCCGACGACACCCAGGACACCCGGCGCCGCTACGACAAACAACGTCTCCTCGACCAGTCCCGCGACCGGGCCGCCACCGAGAGAGCGCTGGAAACCCTCGTCGCGTCCCGACTCGTCACGTTGGATGCGCGGACGGTGGAGATCACCCACGAGGCGCTGCTGCACGCCTGGCCGAGACTTCGCCACCGGATCGAGAAAGACCGAGCTGGGATCATTGTTCGTCAAGAACTCGAGGAAGCAGCCGCCGAGTGGGCACCGGAGCGCGATAGCGCCCTGCTCTACCGGGGCAGCCGACTAGCCAACGCCCGAGGCTGGGCGACGGCGGAGGCACACCGCCACGAGCTCAGCCCCATCGCCACAGCCTTCCTGAGCGCCTCAAACGTCCAAGAGAGACGATCAGCCACCTTACGTCGGACCGCGATCGCCATGCTGTCCATCTTGAGCGTCGTCGCCAGCATCGCCGCGCTCACCGCGATCAACCAGGCGAACAGCGCACGGCGGGAGCGTGATACCGCCATCCTCACCCAGATCGTCGCCGAGGCTGATCAGCTCCACAGCACCGACGTATCGCTGGCCGCCCAGCTCGACCTGACCGCCTACCGAATGAGCCCCACTTCCGAGCAATACACCGACCTGATCACCAGCTCCGGCGCCGCGCTCTCCGCGCCTGTGGCCGGACACACCGACAGCGTCCGCTCCGTGGTGTTCAGCCCGGACGGGCGGATCTTGGCCAGCGCTGGTGCCGATCGGGTGGTGCGGCTATGGGATGTGGCTGATCCGGCGCGGCCGCGGCCGCTCGGCCAGCCTCTGGCGGGGCACACGGGCTCGGTCAACGCGGTGGTGTTCAGCCCGGACGGGCGGACCTTGGCCAGCGCTGGTGCCGATCGGGTGGTGCGGCTATGGGATGTGGCCGATCCGGCGCGGCCGGTGGCGGTGGGCGAGCCATTGGCCGGACACACCAACTCGGTGTTCGCGCTGCGTTTCAGCCCGGACGGCCTTCTCACCAGCGCAAGCGGCGACCAGACCATCCGACTCTGGAACGTCGCAGACCCTGCCAATCCTGAATCCCTCGGGCAGCCGTTGACCGGCCACACCAGCTCCGTCTTCGTGCTGTCCTTCAGCCCGGACGGGCAATCCATCGCCACCGGCAGCGCCGACCACACCGTACGGCTCTGGGATCTCCCACATTCCCTGCTCATCGGGCATACGGGAGGCGTCGGATCCACGGCGCTCAGTCCCGACGGACGCATCCTCGCCAGCGGAAGCTCCGACCGGACCGTGCGGCTGTGGGATCTCGCCCACCCTCGACGCCCGGTCCCCGTCGGAGGACCGCTGACTGGTCATACCCGAGGCGTCGCCGGTCTCGACTTCAGCCCGGACGGCCGCACCGTCGCCAGCGCCGGCGCCGACCAGACAGTGCGGCTGTGGAACGTCACCGACCCAGCCCATCCCAGGTCCCTAGGCCCGCCCCTCCTCGGGCACACCCGCGCGGTCTACGGCGTCTGGTTCAGTCCCGACGGCCGCACCGTCGTCAGCGCCGGCGCCGACCAGACAGTGCGGCTCTGGAACATCACGACGGTCTTGACGACCGGGCGCACCGACCACGTGAGCTCGGTTGTGCTCCGGCCCGGGGATCAGACTCCCGGGTTCGAACACTCGGGCGGTGTCGGTGCGGCGGCCTTCAGCCCAGACGGGCGCATCCTGGCCGCCGGCAGCCCGGATGACGCAGTGCGGCTATGGAACCTCGCCGACCCGGCGCGCCCTACACCGCTGGGCCAAACCCTCGCCGAGCACACCAACTTCATCAGCTCTCTCAACTTCAGCCCCGATGGCCAGACCCTCGTCAGCACCAGCGCGGACCACACCGTGCGGCTCTGGAACGTCGCCGACCCGGCCCATCCCACACCACTAGGCCCGCCCCTGACGGGACATACGAACCCGGTGATCGCCGCTGCGTTCAGTCCAGACGGTCGCACCCTCGTCACCGGAGGCGACGACAACAACCTGCGGCTGTGGAACGTCGCCGACCCGGCCCATCCCACGCCGATCGGGAACCCACTGACCGGGCACACCGACTTCGTGCGCGCCCTGGCCTACAGTCCCGACGGGCACACGATCGTCAGCGCCAGCGGAGACCGCACTCTGCGGCTTTGGCAGACTCCGGTCGAGGTAGCCGTTGAGCGCATCTGCCGTACCACCACCGCCACCGGAACGCTCACGCGTGCCCAGTGGAACCGTTACGTCTCCAAGGAACTGCCGTACCGCCCGCCGTGTGCACAGAGCGATACAGCCGCGTGGTAACTCAAGCCAAGCGCGGCTGGGAACCCATGGCCTCCGCCCGCTGCTGCATATCCGCCAAGGCCAACGCATACGCCTCAGGAGCGAAGCGAGGCGGTACGGCGGTGAACACCTGCGCGATCTCGGCCGCCGATGGTAGCTGCCCAATCTCGCGGCTCAGAGCGGCGACCACCGGCGAACCAGCCCACCCGGGATCGTTCGCTAGGAGCCCCAGAGCGACCCGCGACTCCAGCACTTCACCGACGCACTCGAATGGCTTGAACCCGGACAGACCGAGTAGCTCTCGGTAACCGATCAGGCTCCTGAGATCATCGAACAGATCGGCACCGAAAATGCCGATGAGGCGGCGACGCTCTACGAACGGCGCCAACGCGAGGAAGACGAAGCGGCATTTGTCGCAGTCATTGCACCATCGCTCTGAACGGCGCGCGAAGAAGCGAAACGCGTTGTTGCAGCTAGTCATCTTCGTGTCGTAGCCGTAGATCTTGGCGTAAAGCTGCGCGATGTGCAGTTCAGACATACCCCGAAGCAAGGAGAAACAGGCATTAGTCAACCCAGCTTGCGCAGTGAGGGCGTTCCGGAGCAGCGTTTCAGCCTCGAGGCTCTTGGCCCACTGATGATTAATCGGCCTTCCATGCCACTCCACGTTGGCGGCGGAGGCAGACCGTTCGTTGGACATCACGACCGGTCCCAGGCCGTTCAGCAGCGCGGTGACGACCGCCGCGAGCGTGTTGACCGCAGTCACCGGGACGTGGCCTTTGTAGCCACCCTGTTCCTTCAAGATCGGCGCCGCCCGCTTGTCCAAGACCCGACGGACCTTGAACGCCGGGACCTCGGTGAGTTCCAGGATCTCTTCGAGCAGCCGTACCGGCCGTAGTGCGAACACGGCCGGGTGTCTCCCTGCGGCTTTCAAGGCCTCCACCGACACGATCGAGTCCTTACCGCCGCCGACCGCGACCAAGGGTCGCCGTGCATGAAAGACCACGTCGGACCGAGCCGTCGCCTCGGGGCCATCACTACCGTCAAGGTCCAGATCTAGGATATGAGGAAGGTCGTGTCGGTAGGCGAACTGGGCTAACCCTTGCCGGTACAGCTGGACCGCCCAACGCCGGGCAGTCGGAGCGAGGCGCACCGAGCCCAGCTCCACGCGCCGGGGTGCCATCAGCTTGAAGTAGCTCAGCCCGACGGCAACATTCAGCAGCTCCAAGACCAATCTGACGGTATCCGCTACCTCGTCATCGAGGGGTGTCGGAGGCGGCGGGAAACAAAATTGGTCAGTGAACGCATGAGACGTGCCGAACCCTTCCACCGTGTAATCAAAAGATACGGCGCCACTAGACAAGTCGGCACGCATTCCGGAATATCGGAATGTGTGTATTTCATCCGAGCGGTCCATGCACATCCCAAGTTGATCGAACGATGGTGCACGATCAAGCTACTGGGTTCGGCGACCCGGCCACGCTGAAGGGGGCCGCTCCTCGCGATCAGACCGCTCCGCCGGCCTCGGACACGAGGACCCGAGGTGGCGGTTCGGCCTTGTCTCTAGCCTGGCCAGGCCGGGGGCTGGCTTTGCTCGGGACCGCCATAGGGGGCGTGCCCGGACGCTGTGCCACAGCGGCCCTGTGTCGGCGGTAGGGCGGGAGGCTCTGGCTCGTCCGTTGCCGCGCCGGCGGAACAACCCCTACTCTCCATGGTGTCGAACGCATGTTCGATACCATGGAGGTGGTGGGTAGTGGGGACGCGATCGCGATACGACCGGGACCGGCCGGTAGGAGAGCACGAAGCCGCCGAGGCTACGGAGATGCACCGCCTCGCCGAGCTGCTCGACCAGCGGCCCGCGGCGGCCGGGATGTCCCGCCCGCTGGCGGGGCAAGTGGGCCAGGTGCTGCACATGACCGCGAACGAGATCGGCGCTGGCCGGGGCGTGGCGATCGGTGTCCGGCGCGCGGTGCGCGGTCTGGCCGACGCGGTGCGCCAGGAGTTGGATCCACGGCCGTGACTGCCCCGACCCTGCCCGATGTTGGGTCAAGGGCCGAGCGGCTGGCGCGGGCGCGGAGCGCGCTCACGAAGGCGGCGGCTCGGGTGCAGCCGCGCGGAGAGCCGGCGCGGCACACCAGCGCCGTCCGCGATGCCGGCACGCTGCCGGTGGCCGACGAGCTGGCCGGGTTATTCCCCGGGGCGGCGCTGCGCCGGGGGAGCACCGTCGCGGTGCACAGTTCGCGGTCGTTGCTGCTTGCGCTGATGGCCGAGGCGAGTGCCGGTGGGCATTGGTCGGCGGTCGTGGGCCTGCCGGACCTGGGGATGGTCGCGGCGGCGGAGGCCGGGCTGGACTTGGCTCGGACCGCCGTGATCGGTGACCCGGGGGACCAGCTGGTCGGTGTGGTCGCGGCGCTGTTGGACGGGGTGGAAATGGTCGCCGTGGCCGGCACACAACGACTACGGGCGGGAGACCGACAGCGGTTGGCCGCCCGGTCACGCGAGCGCGGCGCGATGCTGCTGGCCTGCGGCGGCTGGCCCGGCGCGGACGTCGAGCTGCGGGTCACCGAGGTGCGCTGGATCGGCGCCGCCGCTGACGGGCAGGGCCGCCTGCGGGCTTGCGAGGCCCGCGTGCAGGCCAGCGGGCGGGGGAGCAGCCAACGCCGACGATCGGCCCGGGTGCAGTTGCCCGGGCCTGACGGCCGGATCGCTCCAGCCACCAGGCAGGCAGAGCTGGGTATCACTGCATGGACACCGGACGCTCGGTGCACAGGCTGAGCCGCGATCGGCATGGAGGTCACGGCCTCACCGTTAATCTCTCGGGGAAGATCGTGCGGAATGCCCGGGCCGATGCCTAGGTAGGAGTACTCAGCAAGCACGGGGAACTACTCATCCGGCTGCGGCCCATCGCGTTCCCGGCCGGGCGCGGCGCACCGGGCGGTGCCGGACGACGAAGGGCACCACCCCGATGGCGGGGTGGCGCCCTGACCGCCGGTTACTCGGCGGCCGCCTCGGCCGGCTGACGGCGAGGCAGCTTGGTGACCTGGGCGGTGGCGTTGCGCAGGCTCGGAGCGATGTTGCGGGCCTCGATCTGCGTACGGGGCTGCTTGCGGCCGTCGCCGTCGGTCCAGGAGTCGTCGACCAGCTCGCCGACCACGATCAGCGCGGTGCCCTTCTGCAGGGAGTTGGCCACGTTCTCGGCCAGGTCACCGAAGGCGACCACCCGGTGGAACACCGGCTCGCGGCTGACCCACTCGCCCTTGCTCCGGTCGAAGCGGCGGATGTTCACCGCGACGGTGAAGCTGGCGTAGGCGATGCCGCTGTGGGTGTAGCCGAGGGTCGGGATGTCGGTGGTGTTGCCCTCGATGGTCACGTTGGTCATCTCGGTTCGCTCCTTGGTGGTTGGGGTTGTTGAGGACGCGGCTTGCCTCAGCGCGCCAGGCCCGGGAGCGTCGGGGGTTCCGGTCTCGTCCGACCGGTGTGGGACCACCCCTGCGGGGTGGGTGAGCGCAGCGAGCCGCAGCGTCCCGCCCGTGTCGGACTGGGGCCGGGTTCATCGGCGAGCCAGGGATCGGTGTGCTGACCCTTCGGGCGGACTCAGCACGTCCAACCCACCCGGCGCGACCTGCCGAGAGCGAGCGTGACCCGCCGGCGAGTCCGCCGTGCCGCCACTGACCCTCACCTGGACTCATCCCGTGGCGGCGCGGCCTCGGAACTGCCCTGAAAGCTGGCCAGTCCGAGCCAAATGCACGCGAGGTCTGTCGGTTTCGGCACCGATGCAGCGGATTGCTGGCGGCTGCGCTCAGGGCCGCGCGGCCACGCAGACGAGAAGGAGGGCCGTCGGCGCCGCTCTCCCGCCGGTCCCCGGACGCTGCACCGGGTCGTCCCTCCACTCCAAGGGGTTCCGCCCATCCGCCCAGGTGAATCGCCAACAACACGATCCACCCGCCCGGATGACCTGCAGCCCTTGGCGCGGAGCCTCTACGACCCGGTGGGGCACGCCCGCAAGCGGCAGGCCCAACAACAGGGCCCGCCGCTCAACCGGGAACCGGAGAAAGGCGCCAGTCATGCCGAACAGCACCCCCGAGCTCGCCTCCAACGTCCTTGCCGTGATCATCCGCGTCGCGGGTCCGGTGATCACCGAGGTACGCGCGCACGCGATCGGTTACCCCGAGGGGCACGTGTGCATCCGACTCGGGGACGTCCTGCTCTACCTCGCCGACCCCGTGGCCGTGGCCTTGCTGCGCCAGCGGTGGGACAGCTCGCAGTACCTGGCCACCAGGTTGCCCGATCAGGTCTCGCAGACCTGGCTCGCGCACGACCAGGACCACTACCCGCTCGGAATCAGTGCGCAGCTGACCGGAGAGGTCGAGGTCAACAGCCAGTGGATCAACGAGCGCCGGGCGTCCCGCACCCCGGCCCACCTGCGCGTTCGGGTCGACAACCGGGTGATCTGGCAGGTCTGCGACCGCCAGGCGTGGCACAGCATCGGTGACGCTCTTTTCGACGCTCAACGCCAGTTCCCCCTGCAGTGAGCGTGTCCCGGGTTGTGGGCAGCCCGCGCGGCGGTGCACAACCCGGGCGCGGTGGGGGGGCGGCGGCCCCCCCCACGGGCCCACCCGCAAACCCAGACCCCAAAACC
>JAJDAQ010000100.1 GCA_029261815.1 Deltaproteobacteria bacterium | reverse complement strand
CGTTCAGTGCGCCACGAGGGTGCACATGTCCAGCAGATGGAAGTTCTGCCCGTGAAGTCGTTGGCTCATCACGGTAGCTACCCGGACGCCTGGGACCGGCGACGGTCCGGGGCGAAGCTCCGGGGACAACAGGCCGCCTTGGGCGGTCCAGCAAGTCCACAGGCCGCAACGCGAGTGAATCCTGAGCAGGCCTCGAAAGTGAAGTCGCGGAGGCCGACCCGCCTGAACGACGGGGAAGGCCGCAGCGCGGCGGGGAAGCAGCCATCACGTGCACCCGCCGCGATCCGCCGGGGTAGTGGGAGCAGCATGTGGACAAGGACGTGCGCGCAACGTGGGAGATCCGCTCGCGTGCGGGGTCGCAGCCCGCAACGCCTCTTTTGGGGGCGGCGTGATCGGAAGTCGGAGGGGCTCGTAGTACCGGTGATGCCGGGTAATGCCGGCGGAGGGAAGGAGCCCTACTTTTGGGATGTTTCGGAAGAGGCCAAGGACAGGGGAGTGGCATGAGCCTGGTGACCCCCGAGAAGATCCGGCGGCTTCAGAAGAAGCTCTACGAGCTGGCGAAGCTGAGGCCCGACCAACGCTTCCACGCGCTCTATGACAAGGTCTACCGCGAGGACATCCTGGCTCACGCGTACGCGCTTTGCCGTGCGAACGGCGGAGCGCCGGGCGTGGACGGGGTGGACTTCGGGCGGATCGAGTCGACGGGACGCGAGGAGTGGCTGGGACGGCTGGCGGAGGAACTACACGACAAGACGTACAAGCCGGACCCGGTTCGCCGGGTCCTGATCCCGAAGCCTGGCGGAGGCGAGCGCCCACTGGGTATCCCGACCATCGGGGACCGGGTGGTGCAGAGCGCCGCCAAGCTGATTCTGGAGCCGATCTTCGAGGCGGACTTCGAGGACTGTGCCTACGGGTACCGTCCCAAGCGCAGCGCCGAGCAGGCGGTCAAGGCCGTACACGAGGCCCTTTGCAAGGGCCACGCGGACGTGGTCGACGCCGACCTCTCGAAGTACTTCGACACGATCCCGCACCACGAGCTGATGCAGTCGGTGGCCCGCCGCGTGGTGGACCGCCACATGCTGAAGCTCATCAAGGCGTGGCTGAAGGTGCCCGTCGAGGAGCGGGGCGAGCGAGGTCGCAGGCGGCTGACTGGCGGCAAAGACAGCCGTCGGGGCACACCGCAAGGCGGGGTGATCAGCCCATTGCTCGCGAACATCTACATGCACCGCTTCCTGCGGGCGTGGCGTGAGCGGGGCAAGGGCGACGAGTATCAGGCGACGATCGTCAACTATGCCGACGACTTCGTGATCCTGGGCCGCGGCAACGCGGCGCAGGCTCTGGCGTGGACGCGGTGGGCGATGGGTCGTATCGGGCTCACGCTGAACGAGACGAAGACGCGTCTGTGCGACGCACGTCGAGATCACTTCGACTTCCTGGGCTACACCTTCGGCCCGGAGCGCTACCGCAAGGACGGCCACTGGTATCTGGCCGCGAAACCGTCGAAGAAGGCCGTGCAGCGGCTCAAGGGCAAGCTGCGCGCGATTCTCCGGGAAGAGATCGTGTCCCCGTGGGACCAAGTGCGAACTCGACTCAACCGCGTCCTGCGGGGATGGTCGGCGTACTTCGACCAGGGAACGCGGCTGATGGCATATCGCGCCATCGACAACTACGTCCAATGCGCTGTGGGGGACTTCCTCCAACGCCGTCACAAGGTGCCTGGGCGGGGCACGCGGCGCTTCCCCGATGCCGTCATCTTCGGCGAACTCGGGGTGCTCCGTTTGCGATGGATGCAACTTGGACGACCTGCGAGAGCGAGACCGTGAACCCAATCGGAAAGCCGGATGCGGGAGATCCGCACGTCCGGTTTGATGAGCGGGGGCGGGAAACGGAGCTACGGCGAGACCTCAGGCACCGGGACCACGGCGAAAGCCCCCGGACAACGGCCACTGACCTCACCTACGGCCTCCGCGCCCGCCCTCGACTCCACCGAGCCCTCGCGACATCGCCCGATTCTGCGTGCAGCCCAGCCGAGTGAGCGGCCGGCCGCTCGTCGGTGTGCTTCCGGGTGCTCGTCGGCACCGTCGAGTGGCCCGAATCGACACCGATTCCGAGGTGCGGGCAGACCGTAGGCCGGGCTGGGTTACTCCGACGGGCCCGCCGTGTTCAGCCCGGCGCAAGCAGCCGCGTCGCGCAGGTCTCGAAGAGCTCCTGCCACGGCCAAGACGCCGACATCGACACCCAGATCTTGCGCGCTGTGATCCGCACGAGAGCACCGATGCGCAGGAGCCGCAGGCGAATCGTGTTCGCCTGAGCGCGCGCCATCTCGGTGCCGGCGAGCCCGATGCGACGCAGCGCGCACGTCAGCGCGTAGGCCATCGCCGACATCGCCATGCGCACACGGTTGCCCTGCATCGTCTGCGTCGAGAGCCGCGTGCCGAAGAGGTCGAGCTGCTTCTCCTTGATGCGGTTCTCGGCCTCGCCGCGTGCGCAGTACAGACGTTCGTAGAGGCGCTTGCTGCTCCAGCTGCGACGCGAGAGGTTGGTGACGATGAAGCGCGGGTTGGACTTGCCGCCGCGCAGGTGCTCGGCCTTGGCCACGACTCGCCGATGGCAGCTCCAGCTCTTCGTCGTCGACCAGCGAAAGTCGCGGAAGACGCGCTCGGCGCGACCACTCTTCTCGTGCTTGCTCTTCGCCTCGTCCAGGGCGTCGGCGATGTGCTGCTCGAGGCGTGCGTTGCGCGCCATGCCGAGCACGTAGAAGTGGCCTGCCGCCTCGCACCAGGCCATCAGCTCCTCGCGGCAAAAGCCCGAGTCACCGCGCACCAGGATCTTCGCGCGTGGCCAGCGGCGACGCAGCCGAGCGACGATGGACCGGAGTTCAGCGACCACGTCGCGGGCGGGATCGCCGTCGGCCGTCTGCAAGCGCGCCAGCAGGAGATGCTCGCCACTGAAGACGTACAGCGGCAGGTAGCAGTAGTGCCCGTAGTAGCCGTGGAAGAAGCGGCCCTCCTGGCCGCCGTGCAGCGGCACGTCGGAGTGGTCGACGTCGAGCACAATCAGCCCTGGATCGTCGGGCCCCATCGCCTCGGCGAAGACGTCGGCAAGCACATCGTCGACACGCCCTTGCTGCATCTCGATCTTGGCGTAGCGTGTCGCCGACGTGGCGCCGAGTTCGGTGCGCTCCAGACGCGAGAGCGTCGGGTGCGTCGCGAGCGCGCCCTCGCGCTTGCCGCACGCGGCGACGAGCAGCGGGTCCTTGCCGACGTGGTCGTGGTCGGTGATGTCCTCGAAGCCGAGGCAGAGCCCGAAGACCCGCTGACGGACCATCTGTTCGACTGTGTGCTCGACGCGCCGAGCAGCCCGATGGTCGCGGAAGCACGACGCGAAGCGGCGCAGCAGGCCGAGCCGGCGATCCGTGCGCTCGAGCAAGAGCACGCCCGCGCTGCTGGTCACCGCGCCCGCGTCGAAGCGGGCCACTGCGTCGCGTCCCGCGATGCCCGGAAAGAGGGTCCCCTGCGTGCTACAGTCTGTGTTCATTGGGCCGTCGGTCCTGTCGGTGCAAGTACTTGCCGGTACAAGCACTTAGACAGTCGGCGGCCCGCTCAGATTCCCGGCTGGTGAACTTTCCGGGCTAGCCCGGAGGTGGCATGACCAGCTCATCCTCGAACCTCAGCTTCTTGGACGTTCTCTGCGGCGCCATGGGCGGCATGGTCGTGCTCGCGACGATCTTCTCGATCATCAAGAACCCGGTGCTCGTTCCGCTCCGTGACGAGGTACTTCTGGTCCGAGTCACCTGCAGTGGCAAGGCGGATCTGGGCCTGATCGTGTCGTCTCCGGATGGAGCCAGTGTGGCGCGTCACCATCGTCTTCCGGACCCGGATCGCGCCGCGCTCGCTGACGGAGCTCCAGGGGGGATCGAGATCTGGCGATCGCGTGATGAGAACCGCGATCGAAGCCTGGCGTTCTTCGAGATCCGCCAGCCCGTGCCAGGGGTGTGGGAGATGCAGCCGTACATGGCGGACTGGGACCGCGGCGAAGAACGGCCAGCCGAGTCCGTGACCTTCGATGTCTGGACCCGCGACGGGCCGGTGG
>JAJDAQ010000099.1 GCA_029261815.1 Deltaproteobacteria bacterium | reverse complement strand
CGCTCGGCACCTTGATCGGCGCGCGCTCCGGCGACAAGGGCGGCAACGGCAATGTCGGTCTCTGGGCCCGCAGCGAAGAAACCTACGCCTGGCTCAGCGACTTCCTCACCATCGAACGCTTCCAGAAACTCGTTCCCGAGTCCGCCACGCTCGAAGTCCGGCGCTTCGACTTCCCGAACCTGCTGGCCCTGAACTTCATTGTGGTCGGGCTACTTGGCGAAGGCGTTGCCTCCTCAACGCGGCAGGACCCGCAAGCGAAGGGCTTCGGCGAGTTCGTGCGGTCGCGCATCGTGCCGATCCCGAGGGCGCTGCTTCCGTAGAGCTGCGGGATCGCTTGAGAAGCTAGTCCGCGGCCAACAGCTTCTTGACGCGCTTCTGCAGTGCAGGAACGACCTCGTCCTCGAACCAAGGGTTGTTCCGAAGCCAGCGGTTGTTCCGCGGACTCGGGTGCGGCATCGGGAGGAAGTCCGGCGCGAAATCTCGCCAGGCCTCGACGGTTTCGGTCAAGGTGCGTTTCGCTCGGTCGCCGAACCAATAGGCCTGCGCGTACTGGCCGATGACCAGGGTCAGCCCGACCTTCTTGAGCTTCGGCCGGAGCTGGCCGTGCCAGGTCTCGGAGCAGCGCGGCGGCGGCGGGAGGTCTCCAGTCTTGCCGTTGCCGGGGAAACAGAATGCCATCGGTACGATGGCAACGCGGCGCGCGTTGTAGAAGGTGTCGCGGTCGACGCCCATCCAATCGCGCAGGCGGTCGCCGCTCGGGTCATCGAACGGCACGCCCGTCGCGTGAACCCGCGAACCGGGCGCCTGTCCCGCGATCAACAGTCGCGCGGACGCGGAAGCCTGCACCACCGGCCGAGGCTCAAGTTCGTGCGCGCAGAGCGTGCAAGCGCGGATTTCGGAGAGCAGCTGCGGGAGTCGGGGCATGGTGGCGTCCATGCTGCCCGGCTCGATGAGCCGGGCAGCAGATCGGGTCGTGCAAAGACTAGAGGTCGGCCGCTGCGGTGTTCCGGATACCGGGCCAGCGCTTATCGGCCTTCTTGATGTTGCCCGGAATATCCTGGACCCACATCCCCTTGATCTTGTTGTCGAGGTTCAGGTACAGCTGGCCGTCGACGAGCTCCCAGACGTCGGGGTCGCCCACGAACTTCTTCCCGACCGAGACGCCGAACGCGCAGTAGCCACCGTAGGCGGGGAGGTACTTGTCGGGGTTCTTCTCGAACGCGCGCCGGTTCGTCTTGTTGATGAACAGGTACGTGACGCCATCGTGCACGGCGAGGTGGTTTCCGTTGCCGCGGAGGGGCTTTTCGCCCTGGTGGTAGGACACGAGGTCGTAGCCACCGATACCGGTCGTGCTGTTGGCGACGCTGTCGGCGAGAGCCGCACCGGGGATCGCCATGCCCGTCAACAGGGCGGCGGCGAAGAGGGATCGAAACAGGGACATCTTGAATTCCTTTGGGTTGAGGCACGACGGGCCATTCCAGCCGTGCGGTTCGCCTGTTCCGATGGCACCGGTGTTGGCCGCGATTTTCGCCCCCGACCAGCGTTCTTGATTGATCGGCCGGAACCCGACTGGAAACCCCGGCCGATCCGCATCATCCAAACGCCATGGACCTCTTTGCCGACATTCTCCGCGCTGCCGAGATCGAAACCGAAATCTACTTCCGTGCCTCCTTCGGGCACGGCTTCTCGGTCGCTGTTCCCGAAGATCGCGGCCGGATCCGCTTCCATGTCGCGGGCGAAGGCGCCAGTTGGATCGGCATCGCCGGCGGCGGGCGCGTACGGCTCGATCCCGGCGACCTGGTCTTGATTCCACACGGCCTATCCCACGTGCTCGCGTGCAGTGAGGCCGGCCTGTCCGGCGACGTTCCCGGCCTCTCGCGGGTGTTGCGGACAGCGACGCGGCCCGAGCCCGAGCTGCAGCCCGACTGGGTCGATCTCGGAGGCGAAGGGTCGCGATCCATTTTGTTATGCGGCCACTTCGCCTGTGCGAACCCCCTCCCACATCCACTCTTCGAGCAGCTTCCGCCATTGATCCACAGAAGGGCCAAGGATGGCGCGGGCTTCGCGTGGCTCGACCAGCTCGTCGCACACCTGCACCAGGAAGCGCGGCGCCAGCGGCCAGGCTTCCAGGCCGTGGCGCAGCGGATGGCCGAGATCGTGCTGATCGAGGTGCTACGCGAACTGCACGAAGACACGGCGTCAGGGTTCGGCGAGGCCCTGGGCGACCCCCAACTGCGGCGGCTCCTCGAAGCCCTGCACTCGGACCTGGGCGCAGACTGGTCGCTCGACGAGATGGCGCGCCGGGCCGGCCTTTCGCGAAGTGGCCTGACCGAACGCTTCCGGGGCCGACTCGGCCAGAGCCCGATGCAATACCTGACCGATTGGCGGCTACAGACGGCCGAGCGCGCACTACGGAACCGCCAGCGCTCCGTCGGCGAAATCGCCGGTTCGGTCGGTTACACGTCCGAAGCCGCCTTCAATCGGGCCTTCCGCAAACGCTACGGCGAGCCGCCGGGCCGAAGACGGCGCCGCGTCGCGGCCGCAGATCCGGGTGGCTGACGATTGCCAGCGAGCGCGGTAGCATCGCGCTTCACCGATTCCGGCTCGGCAGCCGAAGGAGACCCCATGAGCGATGCCCCGCAGATCAATCCCGGCGAAATCATTGGCTGGCCGATCCTGAAGATCGAGTACGGCACCGACCCGGCCAACATCGCCAAGCTCCTGCCCCCGGGCTTCACCGTCAGCGACGACGCCAAGGTCCACCTCAACGTCTACTGCGTGCCGGTCCCGGACGAGCCCGAATACGGCGTGCTGCAGACGGTGGACGCCGACTACAACGGGATGCGCGGACAGTTCGCGATCGGCCTCGGCATCGACCAGGAAGCCGCGATCTTCATCAGCCGCGAAACGAACGGCCAGCCCAAGTACCCGGCCGAGATCGACTACTACCGCTTCGTCAACACCGTCAGCGCGCGTGCCACACACCAGGGCTACACGTTCATGGAGTTCCAGGGCCAGGTCGGCGAGACCCTGCCCAACGGCGACCCCTACGAAGAGAACGAGTGGTGGGTCAAGGTCTCCCGCGCCGTCGGCGGCGCCGAGAAGGCCTACGACTTCCCGCCGCACGCCGTCCGCGTGAAGAGCACGTACCAGACCGTCCACCAGCAGAAGGTCGAAGGCGAATTGACGCTGCGCGAAAGCAAGTGGGACCCGATCGCGCGCTACCTGCCGATCGAAAGTGAAGTGAGCGCCACGCTCTGGACACCGCAGTTCCTCGGACGGGACATCACGCTCGAAGCACCGCTCGACCCCGAGGGCTACTGGCCGTTCGTCGACACCGTCAGTGGCTCGCACTGGCCCGGCACCCACGGCGGCCCGCTGCGCGACTGACC
>JAJDAQ010000098.1 GCA_029261815.1 Deltaproteobacteria bacterium | reverse complement strand
ATACGTCATCGGCTGCTCCTGAAGGGGGTCTGGGGGATCGACGGAGAGGCGACATCGTGAACGCTCTCCTCGCGAACCCAGAAAATATGCCAACCTAGGTCGCTGACAAAGGCCAACGAGCTAGAGAGGCCAGAAATGACTGGAAGCGACGCGGTGCAGGAGCCCAGGATTGCGATTATCGGTGCGGGTCCCGGCGGTCTCTGCATGGCGATCCGGCTCAAACAGTCTGGGTTCGACAACTTCGTGATCCTGGAGAAGGGCGGGGGGCTCGGCGGGACCTGGTACCACAACCGCTACCCCGGCTGCGCGGTCGACCTGCCTTCATTCCTCTATTCCTTCTCGTTCGAGTTGAATCCGAACTGGTCGCGGCCCTTTGCACCGCAGTCCGAGTTGCTCGCGTACATGGAACACTGCGCGGACAAGTACGACGTCCGGTCGCATTGTCGCTTCAATGCCGGCGTTGCCCAGGCGGTTTGGGACGAGGAACGCGCAAGCTGGTCGCTGCGCCTCGAGGATGGCGAAGTCGAGCAAGCCTCTGTTGTCGTGGGCGCTGTCGGAATGTTCAACGAACTCGTGTGGCCGGACATTGATGGCCGTGACGACTACGCGGGCGTTTCATTCCACTCCGCCGAGTGGAACCACGACGCATCGCTCGTGGGCAAGCGGGTGGCGGTCATCGGAAGCGCGGCGAGTGCGGTCCAGATCGTTCCCGAGGTCGTGAAGGATGCGGCGAAGGTCCACCTCTTCCAGCGCAGCGCGAATTGGGTGATGCCCAAGGACGACGACCCCTTCCCCGAGGAGCAATTGGCGCTGTTCCGTTCCGACGAGAACCTCCTGAAAGCGATTCGCCAGGAGTGTTACGACCAGGTAGACGGCGGCATGGTCTTCGACGATGAGGCACGCCTCCGAGAGATGGAAGCCGAGTGCATGGACGCTCTGTCGGCCGTCAAGGACCCGGGGGTCCGCGAGCGGCTGAAGCCACAGCATCCGTTCGGCTGCAAGCGGCCGCTGCTCTCGAATGTCTACTTCGAGGCATTCAATCGGCCGAACCTCGAACTGGTCACGGATCCGATCGCGCAGATCACGCCCGAGGGCGTGCGGACCGCCGATGGCCGAGACCGCGAAGTCGACGCGATCATCTACGCAACGGGCTTCGCCGCGACCCGCTACATCTCGACCATCGACGTTCGCGGACGCGGCGGTCAGTCCATCGCTGACGCCTGGAGCGAGGGTGCCGCGGCATTCCTGGGCATCACGACCGCGGGCTTCCCGAACCTCTTCATGCTCTACGGCCCGAACACGAACAACGGCTCGATCCTGGAAATGATCGAATGCCAGGTAGAGCACGTCCTGCTGCAAGTGAGTCGCCTGGCCAACGAGGGGCTCGCCTGGATCGATGTGCGCCCGGAGGCCATGGCCGTATTCAACGAAGAGGTGCAGAAGGCGATGGACGGCATCGCGGTCTGGAACGCGGGCTGCAACGGCTACTACCGAACACCGAGTGGCCGAATTGTTACGCAGTGGCCGTTCAGCATGCGCGATTTCAAGCGCCGTACGTCCGAGGTGCACGCCGATGCGTTCGAGTCGGCGCCGCGCCGAGGCTAGGTGGGAAGATGCCGGATGATGACTTCCTGGTGCGGGCCACGACGCACTCGGCAGCGACGTGGTGGTTCCGGCATGTTGCATCGAAGCTCGACCCCGTCCTCTTCAAGCTGACGAACGGGCGCGTCTTTTCGATGGGCATGCCGACGATGCCGATGGCGACGCTGACGATGCAGGGGCGCAAGACGGGCCGGCGGCGATCGATCCACCTCGCGGCGATCGAGCACGACGGTCACTTCCACGTGGTCGCGAGTGCGTGGGGCCAACAGGCGCATCCGGCCTGGCGCTACAACCTCGAAGCGAACCCTGCTGTCGAGGTGCAGTTGCCGGGGAAGCGCTTTCGAGCGATCGCCGAACTGTTGAACGCGGCTGAGAAGGCAGCGATCTGGCCCGGGGTCTGCGAGACGATTCCGCAGATGCGTGTCTACGAGAGGCGCACCCAGCGGGAGTTCAGCGTCTTTCGGCTTCGGCCCGCTGTCTGACGAGCGGGGCGCCGCCGCTAGTCGTCGCCGCCCTGCATCTGCTTCAGCATTCGTCCCATCATGGCGTGGACGGTCTGGATGGCCTGGAGTGGGCGGATCATCACCTTGAATTCGATGATCCGACCTTGATCGTTGCAGCGGATGATGTCGACGCCATTGACGTACTTGCCATCCATTTCGGTTTCGAACTCAAGGAAGGCCTGGTCGCCGACCATGACTTCCTTGATGTATCGGAACTTGCTGTCGCTGCTACCGGCGCTGGCGCCATCCTTCTTCGAGCCGCCGCCGAAGGTATTGCTGGCCGCACTGAGGTAGAGCTTCGTGACGGTCTTGCCCTCTTGCGGTGTGAAGACGACGGGCGAATGGAAGACGACGTCTTCAGCGAGGAGGTCGTCCAGCACGGTCTGGTCGCCACGAATGGCCTTGTGCCAGCGCTCGATGGTTTCTTCGATCATGGGAGTCTCTCCGGGTGCGAGGTGCGCTGACGCTAGCCCGGCTAGCGGAAGGCCGCTTCGCCCGTTCGAGCGCGACTCGGGGTAGAATCGCGCGCCGCTGCCACGTGCCGCATGGAGGCCAAATCATGTCTGAGCGAATTGTCGCGCTTCTCGTCGTGGGCATTCTGCTCTCGGTTCCTGCCGCTGCTGAGCCCCAACTTCTTTGGGGCGACACGCACCTCCACAGCTCCAACTCCTTTGACGCCTATCTGAATGGCAACCAGACGTCGGACCCCGCGACGGCGTACCGCTATGCGCGGGGCCTGCCGGTGGTGCATTCGGGCAACCGCGCGCGCGTGCAGATCCAGACGCCGCTCGACTTCCTCGTCGTCGCTGATCACGCGGAGTACCTCGGCGTCATGAAGACCCTGGTCGAAGACGGCATCCCGCGCGAGGACCTGGGCTTCGTCGACAGCGCGATCGCATACGGTCTTGAGTGGTACATCCGTCGCGCAGTGGATAGCGATGGGGGGCCGGCCGCGTTCGCCACGGTGCTCCCGGATACGAACGATGTCCAGGCCGCCGCCGAGACGAAGCTGGGCTTCACGATCCCGGGTTCCGATGCGATCAGCAGCACCGTGTGGCAGCAAGCGGTCGAGGTCGCCGATGCGCACAACCGGCCAGGCGAGTTCACCGCCCTGATCGGGTGGGAGTGGAGCTCGATTCCAGCCGGCGCGAACCTGCATCGCGTCGTCTTCACCAGCGCGGGTGCAGACGTGGCGAAACAGTTCCATCCCTATTCATCGACCGACAGCAACTACCCCGAGGACTTGTGGAATTGGCTCGACGAGACGTCGGCCGCGACGGGGGCCGAGTTCACTGCGATTCCGCACAACTCGAATATCTCGAAGGGCTACATGTTCCCGGCAGAGACGCGGCTACGCGGCACGCCGATCGACGAAGCGTGGGTGAAGCAGCGCGCGAAGTGGGAGCGCGTCGTCGAGGCGACCCAATTCAAGGGCGACTCCGAGACCCACGCCGCCCTTTCTCCCGACGATCCCTTCGCCGATTTCGAGACCTACGAGTTCTACATCCAGCAGGGGCCCTCGGACTACAAGGCGGGAGAGGCCGACTACGTCCGGTCTGCGCTCCGCACCGGCCTCGCGATCGAAGAACGCATCGGCTTCAACCCGTATCGCTTCGGCTTGATCGGCGCGACTGACGCGCATTCGGGTGTCTCCAGTGCGGAGGAGCCGAACTTCTGGGGCAAGTTCGCACGCGACTCGACGCCCGAAAGCAAACCGGCGCGGAGTGGGACCGGTGGCCGTACGTCCTGGTCCATGTCCGCCTCGGGACTCGCCGCAGTCTGGGCGGAAGAGAACACCCGCGCGGCCATCCTGGCGGCGTTCCAGCGCCGCGAGGTCTACGCGACGACGGGTCCGCGGATCCGGGTCCAGGTGTTTGGTGGGACGGGTTTCGAAGCGGGTGCTGAGCAGGCTCCAGACATCACCGCGGCCGGTCGCGCCGGCGGTGTCCCGATGGGCGGGGAGCTGAGCGCGCTCACCACGGCGCCTTCGCTCCTGATCCACGCCGCGAAGGATCCGAAGAGTGCGCACCTTGACCGGGTGCAGGTGGTCAAGGGTTGGTTGGCCGACGGCAAGACCCACGAACAGATCTACGACGTGGCCTGGGCCGGGGATCGCCAAGCGGGGTCCGACGGCCGCGTTCCGCAGGTTCCCGATACCGTGGACCGCGAGACCGGGGCCTACACGAACGAACACGGTGCCCCGACGCTCTCGGCATTGTGGACGGATCCGGCATTCGAGCCCGACCAGCGCGCCTTCTACTACGTGCGTGTCCTCGAGGTTCCGACGCCGAGGCACTCCCTGCTCGATGCGATCGCGCTCCAGGTCGATCCGTCGACGACGGGGTATGGGCCGTCCATCCAGGAACGCGCATACACCTCTCCCATTCATTACCGGCCACAGGAGTAACGCGTGGAGAATCACCTCAATGGAAAGACGCTCGTCATCACGGGCGCCGGCGGCGGCTTCGGTCGTCTTGTTTCGCAGAAGTGCGCGGCGTTGGGCGCCAATGTCGTCGCCTCCGATGTCGACGAAGCCGCAGCGCAGGAAACGGCAGCCGGCATCGTTGCCGATGGCGGCGCCGCGATCGCAGTCCGTGCCGACGTGACGAATCGTGCAGAGATGGCGTCGCTCGCGACCGCGGCCCTCGACCAGTATGGCGCCATCGACGTGATGGTGAACAACGCCGGTGTGATGCCGCTCGCGTTTCATGCCGACCATGCCGAGGCGGCAGCCGCCTGGGACCGATGTATCGACATCAATTTCAAGGGGGTGCTCAACGGGATCGCGGCCGTCCACGACGCGATGATCACCCAGGGGCGTGGCCACGTCGTCAACTTGTCTTCGATCTACGGGAACTCCCCCGTCGCGGGCGCTGGTGTCTACGGCGCGACCAAGGCCGCGGTCAACTTCTTGTCGGAGTCACTGCGCCAGGAATCCCAGGGTCGCATCAAGGTGACGACGATCAAGCCCACCGGGGTTCCGGGAACGGCGCTCGGCGAAGGAATCGTGAACCAGGGCGCGCTCGTCGGGATCCTGGGAGCGAACGCGGGATCGTTCTTCGAGAAGATTGGCGAGGTGTTCGGCGAGAATCCGCCCGACGACCTGACCAACATCGACGACATCCGATACTTCGCGCTCGATCCGACGCTTCTGGCGGACCAGATCGTGTACGCGATCAATCAGCCGTGGGGCGTTTCGATCAGCGAGATCACGATCCGGGCGGCCGGCGACAGCTACATGATCTGACGCGCCCGCGCGTCCCGAACCGCCGGCGGCTCCGTGCTTTTCATCAAGTATCCCGATGAGGACTTGATCGAGACCCTGCAACACCACAACGACCGATTCAGGTCGTCCCGAGGCTCCCATGACCCTGCGCGTCGTCCAATGGGGAACCGGCAACGTCGGTTTCCACAGTCTCCGCCATCTCATTCGTCACCCCGACTTCGAACTCGTCGGAGTCCACGCTCATAGTCCGGACAAGGTCGGCAAGGATGCAGCGCGGCTGTGCGGGATCGCGGACGACACCGGCGTCCTCGCCACGAACGATGTCGACGCCTTGCTCGCGCTGAAGCCCGACGCCGTCGTCTACACCGTGAAGGGTGAGACCCGGCCCCAGGAGGTCATTCCCGAACTCGAGCGAATCCTGTCGGCCGGCATCAACGTCGCATCGACCTCGATGATCCACCTGGTCTACCCGCCTTTCGCGGCGGAGCGGATGCGCGACCCGCTGGCGAAGGCGTGCGAGAAGGGGCGCTCGACGCTCTACGTGAGCGGCATGGACCCGGGTTTCTCCGGTGACGTTCTTCCGCTCGCGGCACTCCAACTCGCGGACCAGATCGATGAAGTGAGGGTCCAGGAACTCTGCGATTACTCGACCTATGAGGATCCCGAGTTCACGGGCGTAAGCTTCGGCTTTGGGCGCGATGCCGACTACACGCCGCCGCTCGCAATGCCCGGAGTCCTGCGGATGGGGTGGGGTGGCATGGTGCAGATGATGGCCGACCGACTGGGGATCGAGCTCGACGAGATCCGAGAGTCCTTCGAGCGGCACTACACCGACGATGGTTTCGATACGCCAATGATGCGTGTCCCGGCTGGAAGCTGCTCGGCGGTGCGCTTTCAATTGGAGGGAATGGCGCACGGCCGCGCCGTCGTGGTGACCGAGCACGTGAACCGTCTGGCCGACGGAGAAGCCGCTCACTGGCCGGCCCCGCCGGTCGGCCGTTCTGGCGTTCACCGCTGCATCGTGACGGGGAATCCTACCGTTCAGTTGGAGTGCTATGTCACGGGCGAGGACGGCGACCACAACACCGGCGGTGTCCAGGCGACGGCATTGCGCGTGATCAACGCGTTGCCAGTGTTGTGCGCGCACGCCCCTGGGCTACTGAGTACGCTCGATCTTCCCTATACGCCGTCCACGAATGTCGTGACGAACTAAGCCTGGGGGTCGCGCCGCACCGCGAGTGATGCGATGCGACCCCGCTTGGCCTAGCCGATTCCGTAGAGGAATTCTTCCTGCACGATCGCGCCGTCGGCCACCGTATAGAGTCCGACCTCGCTCATCTGCGAGCGCGCGCCGGTGTCCTTCAGTGTGACGTCCATCTCGAAGAGCACGGCGAACTGGTCGTCGCGGTGTCCGCAAAACGGACCGGCTGCCGTCGACCGATGCACTTCGTGATGGTCGTACCACCAGACGCTCTTGCCCCGCACGGCTTCGAAGCCCTCGAGGCGTTGGGGGAACCCGTCCCCGGCCTGGCCTTCGATGCTGACGATGTTCATGGCGTAGTGCTTGTCGACGGCGTCGAGGCCTTGTCCGGCGTTCGAGAGCCGCACGATTTCCTGTCCAATTTCGAGAGTGGTCATGGCGTTTCCTTGATGTCCCACGGCTGTGGGGGTTGGCTGCGTTGGAGCCAGACTATGTCCAAATAGGCCAAGAACTGACCTATTAATGCGCCATCCTTACGGCACCGGAGGAAAGATGAACGCCAGCCAACGCCGTGAGGGACTGATCGCCTTGCTTCGGTCCGACCGGAACCCGACGATGGGCGATCTCGCCCTCGAACTCGGCGTGTCCGTCCGGACCGTGCGGCGAGACGTGGCCGCGCTGCGTCTGCGCGGAATGGACATCGAAGGCGAACGGGGGCGCGGCGGTGGCATCCGCTTCGCGCGGTTCGCACCGCTTCCGCCGCTCTATCTGGAGGAGCACGAGGCGGTCGGGCTGTGGCTGTCGGTCCAGCTGTCGCATCTCGTGTCCGGGATTCCGTTTTCCCGCGGAAGCCAGACAGCGGTCAACAAGGTCTTGGCATCCCTGCCCGAGCAACGCCGTCGGAACCTGCGTCGGTTGGCCGAGAGGATCATCGTGGCCGGCACCGCGTCGGAGAACATCCGAGCATCGATGGGGGAGACCGTTCCCACACTGCTCTCAGCGTTCGAACGCTGCTTCAGTGAGGGGCGTTGTCTCGGCTTCGACTACCAGGACCGGAAGGGTGCCCGTACGCGGCGTCGGATCGAGCCGCACGGCATCTTCGTTGACGTGCCGGTCTGGTACATCGTTGCCCTCGATCTCGACAAGGATGCCATTCGGATGTTCCGGATGGACCGGATCTCGAATCCGCGGGCCCTGCGTCAAGGATTCGAACCGTCACAGGAAGTCCTCGAGACGTTCCTGGCGGAAACCGATGCGCCAGCGTCGCGGAGATTGAGCGGGGGCTAGCGCCGGATCCGGGCGAAGAGGTTTTCGGAGGGCGCAGCCTCGGACAACAGGGCCGAAGCCTCGACAGCGGCGTCCCACGTCGGGCCGCGCACCAGCCACTTGTTCATGGCGTAGGCCGGTAGGTCCACGTCCGAGAGTTCCAGTGCGCGCTCGATGGCGCGATCCAACAACGGTGCCGGTTCGTCGACGAGCTCATGGACGATCCGACGCTCGAAGAGACCTTCCGCGCCGACGAGGCGGCCATGAAGGATCATCTCGGTATGGAACTCGCGAGGAATCGTGGCCTGGGAGAGCCCGGCGGTACCGCCCAGCAACGGGATGCCGGTCACTGCCTCGTTGAGCCCGAAGCGCGCAGTGCTTCCGCGCTGGGCGAGCCGAATGTCGGCGGCGAGGAACAGCATCATCCCCCCGGCGATCGCGTGGCCGGATGCGGCGGCGACGACGGGTTTCGGGAACAGGAAGACGCGGCGCATCGTCTTGGCGAACTGCCCGGTGACGGCCTGCAGCGCGTCCGGCGTCAGGTCTGGAAGCACCTTGAGGTCGAGGCCTCCCGAGAAGAAGTCCTCACGTCCATGCAGCACCAGGCTGTGGATTTCGGATGCGGACTCGACTTCGTCGAGCGCCTCGTTGAACTCGAAAAGCCACTCGCCCTGCATGGCGTTCGCTCTTCCGTCGTCGAGGCGGATCGCCGCGATGCCGGGGCGGCCGGAGATCGGAGATTCCAGGTGGACGCGGCGCGACATGATGGGCTCCCTCTGCGCAAGGCCCGAGCCTAGGGAATCTTCGACACGCCGTTCGCGAGACGCGGGGCGCAGGTGTTCTATCTTTCGCCTCCCGCCGGAGGCTCCACGCCTCCCCCGGTGTCCGCCGGCGGCTCCTCTGCTGCAGTCGAAGATGGGTTCGCATCCGCGCGTCACCACGCCGGATGCCTCAGTGGTTTTGGGTCGTGGGTTTGGGGGGAGAGCTTGGTCGCGCGGATCCGATTGCGCGCGTGGCAACGCGCGGCACTCCAGGCGCTCGCCGACGCCCGCGAGCGCGACTTTCTTGCGGTCGCGACGCCGGGAGCGGGGAAGACCACCTTCGCGCTGACGGCGGCCCGCCGGCTGCTGATCGATCGTGCCGCACAACGCCTCGTCGTCGTGGTTCCCACACAGCACCTGAAGCTCCAGTGGTCCTACGCAGCCGAGGACTTCGGAATCCATCTCGACCCCAATTGGTCGGCCCACGACGGCACGCTGCCGTCCGACGTGCACGGCATTGTCGTGACGTACCAGCAGGTGGCTGCGAACCCGGACGCGCTTCGCCCGCTCGTGCGCACTGCCTTCGTGGTTCTCGATGAGATCCATCACGCCGCCGACAGCCGCACCTGGGGCGACGCCGTGCGACACGCATTCGATCCGGCGGTTCGCCGGCTCTGTCTGTCGGGCACGCCATTCCGCTCGGATCAGAGCACCATCCCGTTTGTCCGCTACGTGGGCGACGAAGCGGAGGCCGACTACGAGTACGGCTACGGCGAGGCACTCGCCGACCGTGGTGTCGTGCGCCCGGTCTACTTCCCCCGCATCAACGGGCGGATGGAGTGGTCGACCGCCGACGGACTGACCTGGCGCGCCAGCTTCGATGACCCGCTCGGCCGCGTGCGCGCAAGCCAACGCCTGCGCACGGCGCTCGACCTCGAAGGGGAGTGGCTTCCGGCCGTTCTGGAGAAAGCGCACCGACAGCTTCTCCATGTCCGGGAAGGTGACCCGACGGCCGGGGGAATGGTCATCGCGATGGACCAGGACCACGCCCGGGGGATCGGCAAGCAGCTCGGGAAGCTGGTGGGTCGGCCCGTGACGGTGGCGACCTCCGATGACCCGCGCGCGTCCGAGAAGATCGCCGAGTTCTCGGCGGGGACGTCGCCGTGGATCGTTGCCGTGCGCATGGTCAGCGAAGGCGTCGACATTCCCCGGCTCCGCGTCGGCGTCTATGCCACCCACACGATTACCGATCTCTTCTTCCGCCAGGCGGTGGGGAGGCTCGTCCGATTCAAGGCTGGCCTGCGTCAGCAACGTGCCTACATGTTCATTCCCGACGACGTTCGGTTGCGCGCGTTCGCCATGGGTATCGCCGAACAGCGCCGTCACAACCTGCGCAAACCCGACGAACGGGAGGCCCCGGAGCGCGACCCCGAGGCCGAGCGGGAAGAGGAGCAGCTCGCCCTCTTCTCGGCGATATCGGCGGTTGCGATCGAATCGGACGGCAAGCCACTCGAACCGGTCGAGGTTCCCGATGACGAAGACGGAGAGCCGATTCCCGGCCTCGTCGGCGACGACGACGACTTCTCCGATGACGAGTTCGTGCTCCTGCCGCCGAACCACGACGAGATCCTTCCGACACCGGCGCCGGACCCGGCCCTCTTGGCACCCCCCCGGGCGGGCCGTAGTCGGCGCCGCGAACTCCGCGAGATGAACAGTGCCCGTGTCCGCAGCCTCGTGCACTCCACGCGGCGTGGGCATGCGGAGATCAATGCCGAGTTGAATCGCCGCGTCGGAATCAAACGGATCACCGAAGCGACGGTCCGCCAGCTGGAGCGGCGGCTGGAGGCTGCGGACCATTGGATCGCGCGAGGTCGGCCGCCCGGTTAGTCGGTTCGCCAGCCGGTGGGCTCGCCGGATGCGTCGCCTAGACGGGCCGGCCCGCCTCGACCATGTAGCGCCAGAAACGGCGGGGCTCGCCCACCTTGAAGTTACCGCCCGCCTTGTGCTGAACCGAGGCATTGTCCCAGGCGAGGACATCGTGCTCGTGCCAGTCATGCTGGCACTGCGGTGCCGTGGCCTCAGCGTGGTCCTGTAGCCGCTGGAGCAGCGCTCGGCCTTCGGCCGCCGGCATCCCCTCGACATGGGTGGCCCGATCCAGGTCAATGAAGAGGGAGCGTGAGCCCGCGGTCCCGTGCGTTCGAACGATCGGGTGCGAGACTTCCTCGAGGACATCGGCGGGACCACTGGCTGCGCGTCGCGGCGGGAACGCATCGTGGTTGTTGTACGCGTAGACGACACGACGACCTTCGATCATGCTGCGAGTGCCGGCATCGAGCAGTTCGTAGGCGGCACGCATGTCGAGGAAGAGCGTCGGGCCACCCCCACTCGGCGGAAGGGCGCGTGCGTGGAGCACGGTCGGACCCGCCGGCTCGCGCGTATACGTGTCGTCGCAGTGGAATGTCTCGAAGAGACCCGGGCGTTCATCGTCCAAGCCCCCGAAATGCACGTCACCGAGTTTTTCGCGGATCTCGTCGGTCATGACGAAGCCGGAGTCGATGATCTGCCGTCGCTCCGAGTATCGGAATGGTTCGCCATCCCGGGTGAGGGCGATCGGGTCCTTGATGGGTCCGAGCGTTGCTGCAACCGCCTGGAGTTCGCGGTCTTCGAGCGGGCGAGGGAACCGAATGCAGAGAACGCCGAGGTGCGCGAGGGCGTCGTGCAATTCGGCGGCGTGGGCTCCCGGGTTCGAGGGGTCGACGCCAACCGCTTCCGCGACATGGAAGCGGTCGGGACTCGCCCGAATCTCGAACACGTCAGTCCTCCTCGAGCATCTTGGAGAGGGCTTCTTCGCCGAGCGGCTCCTCACTCTTGACGCGTAAGCTTTCGGCGAACTCCCGTGAGAAGTCACGGCGCAGCGACGCGTTGACCGACAAGGTGAGCAACATCGCGATCAGGGCACCTAACGTCGCGAGCGCCATGTCCCAATGTGCGTCCCAGATATCGCCCTGGGTCCCGAGATAGGATTGGCCGAGGTCGCCGCCGAAGGTCACGGCGGCCATCCATTCGATCAACTCATAGAGCATCGACGTCGACATCACGAAGCCGGTCGGGAGGACGTAACCCCAGACGCCGCGGGCATCGACGACGCGAACGTAGAACTCGCGCACCGGGTAGGCGAGGAACAGGCCGTAGCTCAAGTGGATCGCGCGGTCGAAATGATTGCGCTCGAATCCCAGGGAGTCGTTGATCGAGAAGCCGAGCCAACGCTGGGCCCAGTCGTCGTAGGGAACCAGTGAGTAGGTGTAGTGCGAGCCGATTTCGTGCAGGACGAGGAAGGCGAAGATCAGCGTGTAGGAGAGCCGCGACAGCGGGAAGCGTCGGCCGGTGGCGACTAGCAAACCGACGCCGACGACTACGAGAACGTTCTCGATCAGCCACGTCGGGCGGTCGATCGGGTCGAACGCCAGGACGACGAACTCGATCGCGAAGATGGCAGACAGGAGGCCAATGACCGAGCGGCGCGGCGGGAGCGGTATCTTCACCCCACGGATCCTAAGGGACGGCGGCCGCCCGGCGCTAGAACGTTCTCCCGAGGAAGAGGTAGGCCGAGTCCTGTCCGCCTTCGGCGACGCCGTAACCGACGTAGAGGGGACCCAGCGGCGTGCGCCACCCGAGAAACACGCTGCCGGCGAGGATCGCTGAGCCGACAGAGATCTCACGCCGGCTCGACCAGACATTTCCCAGTTCGATCGAGGCGCCGAGATACACCGGAAAGCGGAAGTTCAGAACGCCGAAGTCCGCGAGCTGCCGGTAGGTCAACGCCCGAGCCACGATGGAATGCGCACCGGAGAGTTGTCCGCGGTCGAGTCCCGAGAGGTTGAGGAATCCTCCGATGCGCGACACGTTTTCGATGCGATCGATCCCGTCGCCGAACTGCGTCACGCCACTGACCGAGAGGACAATCGTCTGGTGGCCGAAGCTGTGGGCGGAGGCAACCTGGAGCTGGATGAGTTCCGAGTCCGCCCCTGAGCCGAGCGAGTCGCGAAGTGCTGCGAGTGTCGCTCGCGCGAACACCCCCTCGGTCGGATAGTCCGCGGCATCGAGGGTGTCCGCGGCCAGGCGAAGGAAGAAGCCGCCCCCGTCGACTTCCGTCCCTTGAAACGTTCGGGCACCGACCAGGGGTCCCGCGCGTCCGTCCTGCCAGCGGATGCCGGCGCGAATCTCTCCCCAGTTGGAAAGCTGTCGACCGACGTCGAGCCCCAGCTCCGTTCGTCGGAGCGAGAATTCCCCGGTGCGGTCGTCGCCCTCGTACAACGCGACCGTCGTTCGGGAGAACGAGATGCCAGGCGCGACGAACCAGCGGCTCTCTCGATCGAGCGGCTGCCAGAACTCGGAAAACACGCGAATCGTGTTCCCGATCTGGAGTTCGTTGCGCCATTCGCCACCCCGCGAGTTGACCGGATTGATCGTGTAGTTCAACGCCAGGTTGTAGATGCTGGTGTTGTCGAAGTTCTCTTCGAGGTTCAGACCGATGCGTAGATATTGGGGCCCCCATGATTTCTGGTGGGCTTCGACGCGGAGGACGGTCTCGCCGCGGTCCTGGTGCACGGCATAGTCGACCCGCTGGAAGGTGCCGCTGCCGTGGATCGCCGCGATATCTTCTTCCAACTGAGCGATCTCGAGAGGCTTCCCCGCCTGTTCCTCGATCTGGGACAAGATGAGGTCATCACTCACGGTCGAATCATTGACGAATTCGACCCGATCGATGACGAGGGGCTCCTCTGCACCGTGTCGCTGGCGTGCAAGATGAGCGTCCCACGTCGCTCCGGAGACAGCGAAACGAGACAGGCGAGAAGCGACGTCGCGCGCAGCGGCTTCGCCGATCGGAATGATCTCACTGCCGCGTTCGAAGTCGGCCGCGCCGATCTCGGCGAGCGACGGTGTCAAGAGGATGTCGCCGTCCCGTAGCTTTTGGCGCTGGATCTCGGCCATCCGGTCGGTCGCGATCGTGAGTACCTGGTCGGCAACGGCGACCGCGTCGTTCAGTTCGCCCAGCGGACGCAGGGGCGTTCCGACATCCACGGCGATGATGACGTCAGCGCCGAGATCGAGCGCGAGCCCGATCGGAAGGTTGTTCACCAACATCCCGTCGACGAGAAGGCGACCGTCGACTGCAACGGGTTGGAAAACGCCCGGAATCGACATGCTGGCGCGAACCGAGGTCGCGACGTCCCCCTTCGCGTGGACGACCTCGCTGCCATCCACGAGGTCGGTCGAAACGGCGCGGAACGGGAGGTGGAGCGCGTCGAAGCTCTCGAGGCCCGCGGTTCGGATGAGCAACCGACGAAGGAGCAGGTTGAGCTTCTGTCCTTGGATGAAGCCAGCCGGAATCGCGATCCCGCCCTCTTGAATTCCGAACCTGGCCGAGGTCAGGAAGTTGAGGTCGTCTTCCTTGCGTCGGAAGGAGAGGTCCCGGCGAGCGGTGTTGTCTTCGAAGGCATCGGGCCAATCCGTGGTCGTGATGATCTCTTCCAACTCGGCTGGTGAGTAGCCGGCGGCGTAGAGCGAGCCGATGACCGCGCCCATGCTGGTCCCGGTGACGAAGTGGACCGGAATCTGGAGCTCTTCGAGGACTTTCAGGACGCCGACGTGGGCGATTCCGCGGGCGCCGCCGCCGGAGAGCACGAGGCCGATTCGGGGTCCATCCGGTTCCTGGGCCCAGGCATTCCCAGGCTGAAGAAGGACCAGGCTGAGCAGGGCGAGCGCGAGGTGTCGCATCCCACCATTCTATGGAGATTCACGCATCCCGCCGGCCGGGGATCCGCCCCCGGTACGTCGCCATCGGCTCGCCGAGAACGGAGTCGGTCTCCTCGGCGTCCGCTGACGGCAGTTCAGTGCGCTCGATCCCGGTGCGCATTCGACGGCCTGGACGGCGGCTCGAAAGCGGGCGCAATTCGGCGCACCCGATGGCAAAGCATTTCACGCCGCTTTCTCCTCGTCGAGAAGCGCAAGGGCTAGCATCCCCATCGCAAGGGGGACGCGTGGAGATCGAAGATGGACAGGGCCGGGCGCCGGCCGCGTACGGCGTCGGTGACGCCTCATACCGTGCGGCTGGAGAGCGGCCGGGCATCACGAAGCTGGTCGATGCGTTCTACCGGATCATGGCCGAGCGCCCGGACGCGCAGCGCATCCTGCGCATGCATCCGAAGGACCTGTCGGTGTCGCGCGACAAGCTCGCGCGATTCCTGTGCGGCTGGATGAACGGACCCAAACTGTACAACGAGAAGTACGGCGCGATACGGATCCCGCACGCGCACGAGCACCTCCCGGTCGGCCCGGAAGAACGGGATGCCTGGCTCGCGTGCATGGAGGTGGCGATCGCCGAGCAGGGCTATGCGTCTGACTTTGCGGTCTACCTGCTGCGGGAGCTGCGGGTGCCGGCCGAGCGCATCGTCGAGGTGAGTCGCGATCCGGTTCGCCGGGACGCCTAGGGGAGGTCAGTCGCGAACTCGTCTAGGCTCTCCGAACCGGCCGCAGTCGCATGGCCGAGGAGGTCTCATGAGCGAACGATCTGACTCGACCGCCGGTCCGACCCGGCGCCGCTTTCTCCAGTACCTGGCCGTGGCCGGGGCGACCGCGAACCAGCTCCTTCGTCCGGGCCGTGCGGCGGCCGAAGCGACGCCAGAGCGGCTCGGCGAGGTGCCGACGATGTCGTACCGGTCGCTGGGGCGAACCGGCCACCAGTCGAGCCGTCTCGTCTTTGGCTGCGGCGCGTCGCTCGCCCTCTGGGCCAAAGATGAGCTGCTCGAGCAGGCCTTCGAGGCCGGAATCAACACCTTCGACGTCGGCTTCCGCGGCTACTACCGGAATGCGGAAGAGAACCTGGGTCCGTTCGCGAAGCGCCACCGAGACGAGATCTTCCTGATCTCCAAGGCCCAGGTCCCTGTCGAACTGGAACCCAACGACGACGTGACGGTGGCCCAAGCGAAGCAGGGGGCTGCCGGATGGCAGGCGGCGATGGACGCGAGCCTCAAGGAACTCGGTGTGGAGAGGCTCGACGCCTACTACTTGATGGCTTCGCACAACCCGAAGCTGGTCACCAGCGACGAGATCTGGGAAACGTTCCAGCGGGCCAAGCAAGCGGGCAAGGTCCAGAACCTCGGCTTGAGTACACACCGCAACGCCCAGGCCGTACTGGAGGCGGCGACTGCGAGCGGGCGCTTCGACCTTGCGATGATCGCGATTACCCCGGCCGGCTGGTACGACTGGGACAGCAAGGGCCTCCTGCCGGAGTCTCCGCCGATGACCGAGCTAAGACCCGTGCTCGATCGCGCACGCGCGGCGGGAATCGGACTCGTTGGGATGAAGGCCGGCCGGTACCTCAAGGGACGCAAGTTCCTGAGTTGGGGAAACGCGGGTGCCTTCGACGATCACTACGCCGGGAAGCTGGCCGCAGCCGATCTGTCGGCGTTCCAGAAGAGTTACGCCTTCGTGCTCGAACACGGCCTGGACGTCGTCAATGCGGATATCCAGGACGTTGGCCAGCTTCGCGAGAATCTCGTGGCGGCCGCGACCTCGGCGGAGTACTTCGCCTAACCGTGCTTCCCTGCGGCCCAGCCCTGTGAAGCGAGATGGGCTTCGGCGAACTCACGGGGCTCGTCTTCGAGTGCCGTCGCCATCGTATCGTTCCAGCGATTCAGGTACCCGAACAAACTGATGCAGGCGACGATATGGAGGATCTGTTTCTCCGTGAAATGCTCGGCGAGTTCGTCGAAGTGCGCCCTCGTCGTGAGGTTGGGGACCTGTGCCGCATCCCGCGCCAAACGGAGTGCCGAACGCTCGGCGGCATTGAAGCGGTCATCTGTCTCGAACTCCCAGACGGCTTCGAGTTTTTCCGCTGCGGTGCCGAGATGCGATGCAGCCGCGGCCGTATGGGCCTGGCAGTACTGACAGCCGGCCGCCCGGCTCGCGACATGGGCCACAAGCTGGAAGAGTTCGCGATCGATCTCGCCCAGCGAGTTCACGGCGAAGGCGAGGCTCGAGAAGCCCTCGAACAGGGCGGGAATGCGCGCCATGGTCAGCATGCTTGTCGGAATGAATCCCATTGCGGCTTCGACGAGCGCGAACTGGTCCGCGTACTGCGGCAGGTCATCGCGGGATAGCGGTTCGATGTGAGGCATGGAGCTCCTAGGATGTCGATTGAATCCACTCGACGATAATTCGCGCGGCTTCTTCTCCGCAGTCTTCTTGCCAGAAATGTCCCGCGTTCTCGAGCGTCTGATGCGGTTGCCCGGCGGCCCCGGGTACGCGTTCTCGAAAGATGGCGTCCCAGCCGCGTGTCGGCGGGTCGCGATCACCGAATAGCGTCAAGAAGGGGCGATCGAACCGGGAGAGGGCTTCCCATGTCTGACGATTGATCTCGGCGCCGGGGTCGGTCGGCGTCACGGGGATCAGGGCCGGGAAGTGGCGCATGCCGGCTTTGTGCCACTCCGAGGGGAAGGGCGCGTCATATGCCGCAAGCACCTCGGGTGCGACGGCGCGCGCCGTCGCGAAGGCAACGGAAGGGCTGGCTTCGAAGTCGAGGCTCCGGTGCGACACGTGCATCCAATCGAGCAGCGCGGTGGCCACGGTCGCATTCGCATCGCCGCTGGCGTGCGCGGCCCATTCGATCCGCCCTTCGAGGGAAGGTTCGGCGGTATGGAGCATCGTGTTGCCGGCCACGACTCGTGCAAAGCGGTCCGGTGCAGCGGCCAGGGCGCCCATGCCGACGGGGCCGCCCCAATCCTGGCAGACCAGCGTGATCTCACGCAGATCAAGGGCATGGATCAGCGCGCCCAACCACCGGACGTGATGAGCGAACGTGTAGTGCGCGGGACGCGTCAGCTTGTCGGAGCGTCCGAAGCCGATCTGGTCCACCGCGATCGCACGGAGCCCCGCGGCCGCGAAGACGGGGATGAGCTTTCGATAGACGTAGGACCATGTTGGTTCCCCGTGAACCATCAGGACGGGCGGCGCATCTCGAGGACCTTCGTCGATGTAGTGCATCTGAAGCGCTTCGGGACCGTAGGGGTTGCCGACATCGGCGTAGCAGGACTCGAACGGGTAGCCGGGGAGATTGGCGAATCGCGCTTCGTCGGTGCGCACCACCTGCGGCGCGTCGGGGCCACCCAGGGGCGTCGTCACGATCCGACCACTTCGGCGAGGACAAAGGGCGAGAGGATCAGGAAGCGAAAGCCCTCGCCAGTTTCTTCCCACTGAGCGCGCTGCGAATCACTCGGTCGTGCGACGTGTCCCTCTTCGATCCACTTGGCGACCTGGGCGGTGTCGTCGGTCGCGAACGCGACCCCGGCTTCGAGGAGGCCGGGGTCCGCACCGACCAGGAACAGGCGATCGACTGCCGCGTGCGGACGAAGCTGTTGCCAGGTCACGGTGGCGATTTCGACTTCGAGCTTCTTCCGCATCTCGTCAGCGACCATTCTCCGACAATACCAAGCGAGTGGCCGGGATGTCGGCGTCGCGGGTGTCACGATGGATCCGTGGTCTTCCGGCTGGAAGCGCCGGGATGGACGCGACCGAGCAGGCCGCCGCGTCACGAACTAGGTTCTCGATGCCCGCCAGGCGGCGGCGCTGGAGGGATTCGTGACCTACGACATCGTGATTCGCGGCGGGCGTG
Source organism: Deltaproteobacteria bacterium (assembly GCA_029261815.1). GTDB lineage: Bacteria > Myxococcota_A > UBA9160 > UBA9160 > UBA6930 > JAJDAP01. The sequence goes on along the minus strand of JAJDAQ010000098.1, from coordinate 141,548 downwards.
TAGTAGATGGTACTGGGATGCCGGCGTATTCGGCCGACGTGGCCGTCAAGGATGGGCGGATCGCCCGGATCGGCCGGGTGGATGAGACGGCCGACCGCATCGTGGAGGCGGATGGCTGCATCGTCGCGCCTGGTTTCATCGATGTGCACACCCACTACGACGTGCAGCTCGACTGGGACCCGATTGCATCGCCGTCCTGCTGGCACGGGGTCACGACCGTCCTGACCGGCAATTGTGGTTTCACGCTTGCGCCCGCAAAGCCCGAAGATGTCGGATGGCTCGCGGCCATGTTGTCACGGGTCGAAGGAATGTCGAAGGATGCGCTCGCGGCCGGTTTCCAGTTCGCGGGCGGGAGCTTCGCCGACTTCTGGGATCGACTCGACGGCCGGCTTGGCGTCAACGCCGGCGGTTATGTGGGCCACTGCGCTGTCCGTCGCTGGGTAATGGGTGATGACGCCAGTGAGCGCGAAGCGACCGACGACGAGATCGCCCAGATGAAGGTACTCGTGCGCGAGGCCATGAAGCAGGGCGCGATCGGGTTCTCGACGTCGCAGCTCGACCTTCACGTCGGCGACGACGGTCGCGGCGTGCCGTCGAACTTCGCCAGTGCGGCCGAGATCCTCGCGTTGGCATCGGTCCTCGCTGAGTTCGACCACGGGGCCATCGAGATCATTCCGCGTAGCTTCGCCGAGGCCTATGACGCCAAGGACCGCCAACTCCTGCTCGATCTCTACCGCGTGTCCGGGAAACCCATCGAGCTGAACATCCTGCTGCCGAGCGCCACGCATCCGATGAGTTGGCAGAACACGCTCGACTTCTGCACCGAGGCGTTCCAGCAAGGCGTGCGCCTGCATCCGCAAGCCAGTACGAACACGCTCGGCTTGCACCTGAAGCTGTCGGACACGTTCGTGTTCGACGAGATGGCGCTGTGGCGGGAGGTGTTGACGCGCCCCGAGCCGGAACGCAGCGAGCGGCTGCGCGATCCGTCCGTCCGCGATCGTCTCCAGGCAGAGTGGGAAGAGGATGATCCCCGCCGCGGCGTTCAACTTTCCTGGGATCGGATCGAAGTCGAGAGCGTCAACGAACCGGCCCATGCGTCATGGGTGGGCAAGAGCCCGGTCGAACTCGCTGCCGAGATGGGTGGGCGTCCGATCGACGCGTTCCTGGACGTTTCTCTCGCCGAGGGCCTCGACAACTGGTGGCAGGCGCGAACCGACGAAGTTTCCCAGCAGTTCATCCGCCACGTGATGCAGACCGCTGTGAACAGCGACATCGTGATGTCCGGCTCGTCTGATGGAGGTGCACATCTCGCCTCATTCGTGGGATGCGACTACACCACCAAGCTGCTCACCGACTGGACGCCAGATCCGGTGTCGCTCGAACGCGCCGTGTGGCAACTCACGGGGATGCCGGCGACCGTGCACGGCCTGAAGGACAGGGGCTTCCTGCGATCGGGTGCATGGGCCGATGTCGTGGTCTGGGATCCGGCACGACTCGGTAGTGGTACGCCCTACCTGGCGAAGGACTTCCCGGCCGACACGGAGCGCTACGTCATCGACTCGGAAGGATACGTCGCCACACTCGTCAACGGCGAAGTCGTCATCGAGAACAATGCGCACACGGGTGCGCTGTCTGGCCACGTGATCCGCGGTTGTTAGGCCGGAGGTCCTTCCCAGGCGAGCGCGAAGCCGTCCTTCTCGAGGCGATGGAGGGGTTCCAGTTCGAGAAGCGCATTCCAACCGGTGCCGTCGAGTGCGGCGCGCACCGTGTCCTGGTCAGGTCGGGGAAGTGCGCGGAATGCATCGAGTGGCCGCTGGAGCATCCAGAGCGTGTAGGGTCGGGCTCCGGTGGCGACCTCTACGCCCCGGAAGGCGGCTTGGTGCATTCCGATCGTTCGCGGCGGGGGCTCGGACGCTGAGGCTTCCGTACCCGCCCATTCGTCGATGGCGGCCACACTGCTGAGCAGCATCGGGACACCGTCGGCCATGACACGGAGCACAGGGAGCAGCGTCTCCGGCAAGGCGTCGTCGGCGAGCCAGCCGGTTTGGTCGAGCGGTGGGCGGTTCATGCGCTCGATCCACGAACACACCTGGAATGCCGTTTCGTAGAGGAGCTTTCGCGGAACCGCATCGCGGTAGAGGTGGCCGTACAACGGAGCCATCAATCCGCAGTCGGCCAGCGACATGGAATCGCCGAGCAGGTATCGGTGCGCCTCAAAATGGGCGCAAAGGGCTTCGAGTAGATCACGCGTGTGTGCCTCGATGGCGGGAACCGATGCTTCGGTGACGCCAAGGCCCTCCCGCGAGGCCGCCATCTTTCGCGCGAAATTGACGCCGCCATCGGGGTTGCGGGTCGGTGTCGAGAAATCGACACCGACCTTTTCGATGCTCTCCTCGAAGCTCCAGCGGTAGTGCATCCCGGGCAGGAGGCCGGTTTCATCTCCGTAGAGCTCGACGAGGTAGGCCACGATCCGCTGGACCGGCGTCGTGGGGTAGAGCGGCGGCTCCGGGTGGGCGGCTTCGAGGCGGTCCAGGATGTCGCTGGAGTCTTGCCACCAGTCTCCGTCCGGCGTCTGGACGGCGGGGAAGAAGTTCAAGCCTGTCTGGCGCACGATCTCGCGAATGTCCGGCATGATCTCACGAACCCACAGGCTCTTCTGGGGGAACGCGGGCCGGACCTTCCCCGAGAAATAGGAGACGTCGTGGCCATGGAAGATGTAGGGCGCTGTCTGGGGCACGCGGACTTCGCCTAACGAGCTGACAAGCGGTAGACCCAGGCTTCTTCGAACTCAGACGGGTCCCGCATGAAACTCGACATGGATGTCCAGGCGGCCCCAAAGCGCTTCATCTCTGCGACGTCGGTTACGCGTTGGGCCTGCAACTCATAGACGCTCCCGTCGATGCGAAGCCGAACGTTCGAATCCCGCTCGATGTTCTGGACCCACGTCGTCTCGGTGTCGCCGGCATTGATGTAGATCTGGCCATCGATCAGCGTGGCGCTCAGATTGACCGAGTACGGCATGGAGGGGTTCGTCTCGAGCTGCGCCGTGGTGGAGCTTTCGAACGACCATTGCTCGGGCACGGGCATGACGGGTCCGTCGAGGCTTTCGCCCGACATCAATCCGAAGGGTCCGCTCCCGCAACCGATCAAGAGGACCGCGAGGCCTGCGGTCAACAGGAAGAGCATTCGGTTCATCATCAGGTGGTTCCTTCTTCTGTCGCCGGCCGCGATGGGTCGAAGCCGCGGTTCCGGAAGTACTCGATGGCCGCGTGCCGCAACATGCGGCCGCTTTCGCTGCGATCGATCGGTCCGAGGACCTCGTCGGCCATGGCGTCGGCAATGTAGCGGGTCGTGGCGACCCGGTAGGACTGACCCGCGCGCGGTGTCATTCCCTGGGCGTTTGCCGCGGCGCGTAGCGGTGCTGCGAAGTCTTCGCCTTCGATGTCGACGACGGTGACGTCTTCGCCCCAGCTCTCCAACGAATAGATGTCGCCGGTTCGGATGGTTCCAGCACGCAGGCGACCGGCGACGGACTCACCGTGGTAGTACGCGAGGTCGGCACCGGTCTCTGCGAGGAGGGCATCCTCGAACAGCACGCGGACATCCATTCGTGTTCGGGGCGCTGCGTTATCGCCCAGCGTTTCGCCGACGCTCATCGGCTGCTCGCCGTCCATGCCGACATTGAGGTAGGCGTGCAGGTGCGGCTCCCCGCGGTAGTAGAAGACCGCGGCCGGACCTTCGAGGCGGAAGATCTGCGACGCGCCGTCGCCGACGTTGCGCCCGCCTTGATGGTCCACGCTGTAGTCGGCGAGGTGGAGGGCATCGATGCCGCCGTTGTGCGCCAGGCACTCCGAGGCGTAGGCGTGGTCTGCCTCCGAATAGGTCCCCAACAGGTCGTCTACGAGGTCGCGCGCCGCGTTTCGCTTGGCCAGGGGTAGATCGCCGACCGCGATTCCATCGAAGCGTCCGCTGGCGCCCTGGAACGTGATGTCGGTTTGCACCGGAGCCTTCGCCTGCCGGACGGTCCGCTGCTGCGCGGTCGAGAGGCTGGAGATCAGCCGCTGTCCGCGTTCGAGCTGCCCGCGATAGGCGTTGCCAGGCAGGCCCAACTCGCCATCTCCGGCCTGGTCGCCCCAGACCTGCGGGCCGCCGAAGGCGACGCCTTCGCGGTTGGTGCCGCCAACGCGCAGATTCAGGTGGGGCCCGGTCACGATGACCTGGAACGGGCCGGTCACGGGATTGCCAAACAACGCAACACAGCATGCGTTGGCTCCGAGGATGCGCGAGTAGTATTGGGCCGGCACACGCGCGCGACCCGCCTCGGAAAGGCCGGCGTCGACGAGATCGACCACGAGTTGACGAGATTCGCGGCCGAGAAGCGCGACCCATTCGCCGCCTGCCGGAACGCCGCGGTTGTGGTGTTGACGGAACGGGTGCTCGTAGTCGAGACAGACTTTGACGCGCTCTTCAGCGCCGAGCGATCCGTAGAGTGCCGCTGCCAGGTCGGTCGTCGACTCGCCTGTTTTTCGAGGCGAGGGCGGCAAGAGTCGCCAACCGGCCGCCAGGCCCATGCCGGCCATCGCGCCGGAGGCAACGCCCCATTTCAGTAACTGCCGGCGTGTCGGACTCATCTTGTCCCCTTGCTAGGTCGCGTTCGGTGCCAGTACCTCGAGCACATTCATGTCGTTGCCGAAGTTTCCGTCCGGTCGGACCGCCTGGATGCAGACGTGCGTCGCGCCGGCGTCGTGATGTGCCTGGATTCGCGCACGGAGGGCATCCGCGTCGCCCCACGCCACGATCGCGTCGACCAACCGATCACTCGGGTCCGCCGGGTCCGCCCAGTCGGCGTCGTCGAAGCCGAGTTCGCGTAGGCTGTTCTGATAGTTGGGGGCGCGGAGGTAGACGGCCATGGCATTCCGGGCTGCGGCGCGGGCACGAGTCGGGTCCGTTTCGAGACAGACCTTCTGTTCGGGGCAAAGCCAGGCGTCTGGCCCCATGCGTTCGCGCGCGCGCTGGGTGTGCTCGGGGGTGACGAAATACGGGTGCGCGCCCTGGGTACGAGTCGCCGCGAGCTTCAGCATCAGGGGGCGCAGAGCAGCCAGCACGATCGGCGCATCTTCCTCCGGTCCGCGGGCCATGAAGATGGCTTTGTCCATGGCGTCGAGGTATTCGCGCATCGCCGGAACCGGCTTCTTGTACTCATGACCACGTGCGTTGAAGACGAGATGCTTGTGTGAGACACCGATGCCCAACACGAAGCGTCCGGGCGCGATCGACGAGAGTGTCTTGTGGATCGCCTTCATTGTCATCGGGTCGCGCGCGTAGATGTTCGCGATCCCGGTGCAAAGGACGAGGCGTTCAGTGTGGGCGGCGAGATGAGCCAAAGTGGCGAACGGGTCGAGGCCGACCGCCTCGGGTACCCAGAGGGCTGAGTATCCCCACGCCTCGAGTTGCCGCGCAAACGCCACGTTCTCGTCGGGGGTATTGCCGTCCAACCCAGCCCATACGCCCAGCTTTCCGATATCCGTGGTCATCTGATGTTCCTTGGCTCCGAGGGGAAGTAGAGGCCGACGTTGGCAAACTCGTCGGCGGCGAGGAGGTAGAGTAGCCGCAACGTGGCCCTTCACGATTCCTCGGCGGGGGAGGCCCATCATGGTGGCCGTGGGGGAAAGTAGCCCGTCGCGTCCTGCTAGGTTTTGCGGTTGGAGGTGGAGCGATGCTCTGGAAGGTGCTCGTGGGCTTGGTCGCCCTGGCGTTCCTCGTCGTGCTCGGCACGTGGTTCTATTTCAACCAGGTGGCCAATCCGCGTGTCGTGGCGGAACTGCGCAGTGATCCGAAAGGGGAGCGTGCGCAGAAAGTCATGCTGGTGACCCTGCCATCCGGTCGCGAACTCCCGATGAACTACTGGCACGAGGGCGACCTCGTCTTTGCCGGCGCGGATGGTCGGTGGTGGCGGGAACTCGATGGCGAGGGCGCCCCGGTCACGGTGTGGCTCCGTGGCGATCTGCGGCGCGGGACCGCGCGGGCCATCCGTGACGATCCGGCGTACAAAGCCCGGGTATTCAAGGAGTTACGTCCTACCGCACTCCCTGGGGTGGGCACCCTGGTCGAGATCCGCCTTGCCCCGGCGGAGTCACCGGCTCCGAACTGAGCGGAAAACTCCATTGAATCAAAGGCTTGCAGAACTTTGAAATCTGATTCAAAGTTCAGTCCGTGACGCAGCCTCCCCTCGAAACGACTGCCGATCCCGGCCGCGCGGGCTATGCCCGTTCGCGCGATACCCGGGCGCGAATTCTCGAAGCGGCACTCGCCGAGGCGGGTGACGTCGGGTTCCACAAGACCTCGATCGCGCGGATCGCCGCACGTGCCGGCGTCGCGCTGGGCAACGTCAACTACCACTTCGGCTCGAAGTCGAAGCTCCTGCATGAGCTGATGGCCACCCTCTCGGCCGAACTCGCGTCGCGCATCCATGTCTCGCTCCCCGAGGACAGCGACGATTTCTTCGTGCAGGAGCGGGCGGGGATGCTCGCGTACCTCGCGTATCTCCGAGACAACCCGGCGTATGCGCGTTTGTCAGACGAAGTGAAGTTGCACGAGCCGGAACTCTACCAACGCGCTTTCGACGCCTGGATCGAGATGGGTGTTGCCCGGATCACCGCCGCGATCGAACTTGGGGCCATCCGCGCCATGGCGTCGACCGAGATCCATGCCGTCGCCCACGTCATGTTTGGCGCGCACCAGTTTCTCGATCGCTTGCTCCAATCCGCGGCCGACCCCGGCGACGCTGCGATTGCCGATTCCTACATGCGTTTCGTACGCGCTGGACTCCAGTCCACGCACGCGTGACCGACTCGATTCTCCCGTCTCGCCCGAGAGCAGAAAGAACCTGACATGACTACCGCACCCCAAGACCCCTCTCCCTCGAAACTCGCCGACGAAGGCTTTGACGCGGACGCGATGCGCGAGCGTTACCGCATCGAGCGCGACAAGCGCATTCGTGAAGATGGCAACGAGCAGTACATCGAGGTGACCGGCGACTTCGCCGACTTCGTCGAGGACCCGTACATCGCGGAAGAGATCGTCCGCGAACCTGTCACCGACGAAGTCGAAGTGCTCCTCATCGGCGGGGGCTTCGGCGGACTGCAGATGGGCGCCAAGTTGCGCGACGCAGGTGTGAAGGACATCCGACTGATCGAGAAGGGCGGCGACTTCGGCGGCACCTGGTACTGGAACCGCTACCCGGGCGCCCAGTGCGACATCGAGGCCTACGTCTACCTCCCGCTGCTCGAAGAGGTCGGCTATATGCCGAGCGAGAAGTACGTGCGCGCCAAGGAGATCCTCGACTACACGCAACGGCTCGGAAGACACTACGACCTGTACGAGGGTGCGCTCTTCCAGACCGAGGTGACCGGGATGGAATGGGACGAGCCATCGTCGCGGTGGACCGTGACCACGAACCGCGGTGATGCGATTCGCGCCCGTTTCGTCGCAATGGCGAACGGTCCCCTGCACCGGCCGAAGCTCCCCGGCATCCCTGGCATCCAGGAGTTCGAGGGTCACACCTTCCACACGAGCCGCTGGGACTACGAGTACACCGGCGGCGGGCCGCTGGGTGGCCTCGACAAGCTGGGCGACAAGCGAGTCGCCGTGATCGGCACCGGCGCGACGGCCATCCAATGTGTTCCGTACGTGGGCGAGACCGCGGAGCAGCTCTACGTGTTCCAGCGCACGCCGTCTTCGGTCGACGTGCGAGGCAACTCGCCGACGGATCCCGAGTGGGCCAAGAGCCTCGAACCGGGCTGGCACCGGCACCGGATGGACAACTTCAACGCGCTCGTCTCGGGCGTGCCGCAGATGGAAGACCTGGTCGACGACGGCTGGACCGACCTCATCGGGAAGATGATGCGTCGCTTCCGCGAAGGCGCTGGCGACAGCGGCCAGAGCATCGGCGAGATCATGGAGGCCGCGAACTTCGAGAAGATGAACGAGATCCGCGCACGCGTGGACGAACTCGTCGAGGACCCCGATGTCGGCGAGGCGCTGAAGCCCTACTACCAGATGTTCTGCAAGCGCCCGACGTTCAACGACGACTTCCTACCGACATTCAACCGGCCGAACGTCGAACTCGTGGACACCGACGGGCAGGGCGTCGAGCGCATCACCAAGAAGGGCCTCGTCGTCGGAGGCAAGGAGTACGAAGTCGACTGCATCATCTTCGCGACCGGGTTCGAGGTGGGCACGAGTTATGCCCGCCGCGCCGGATACGAAGTGGTGGGCCGCAAGGGTGAAACGCTAACCGAGAAGTGGGATCGTGGTGTGAAGACGCTCCACGGCGTGATGAGTCGGGACTTCCCGAACTGCTTCATCATGAGTGCGATCCAGGGAGGCTTCACGGCCAACTTCCCTCATCTGCTCGACGAGTCGGCGACCCAGATCGCCTACATCATCGATCACGCCCGGACGAACGGGCACACGCTGGTGGAGCCCACTCAAGAGGGTGAGGATGCCTGGGCGGCGACGATCCTTGAGAAGGCAAATGGCGGCATCGGCGGCCTCGGGGGACCCGAGTGCACCCCCGGCTACTACAACAACGAAGGCAAGCCGAACCCGGGTGCGATCCAGGCCGGACCGTATGGAGAAGGCTCGATCAAGTTCTTCCAGTTGCTCGCCGACTGGCGCGACGAGGGGTCGCTGGAAGGCCTCGAGTTCAGTGGCTAGTTGATGCCAAGGAGAGTGGGATGGCCGAAGCCGGTGTTGCTCCGCCGGTGCGAAACGATGCACCGAGGCTCCGCCGACACTGGAGGGTGGGCCTCACCCAGCTCCATCGCTTCCTCCGACAAGACGGTGGCCTCGACAGCGCGTTCGAAGGAATGTTCGCGCTCGCGGGGCCTACCGTGCAATCCGAGTTCGACCGGTTCGCCTCCAGCGAAGTTGGCGAGCGGCTGCTGGCCGAGCATCCGCGCCGCGACCTGAACGCGTTCCTGGCGGATCGGGAAACCTTGGGGGCCATGCCGACCGGGAGCCTCGCGGCTGAGTACCTGGCCTATATGGGCGGCGAAGGAATGGGGTCTTCCGACGATTTCCTGTCCGCGGCCGGCCTCGATGAGAAGGCGGCGAGCTTCGGTTGGACCGAGGACCAGCTCTGGTTCGTACGTCGGATGGCGAACAGTCACGATCTCTTCCACGTCGTGTCAGGCTATGGGCGCGACATCATCGGCGAGATCGGCGTCAACGCGTTCACGGCCGGCCAGATCCCCCTCCTGCCGGTCCGTCTGCTGCTCGCCTATCAATATCTGCTGAAGCCCTCGCGGCCGTTCGAGTGGGTCGGCTTCGTCTCACGCGCGAATCGCCACGGCAAGCGGGTTCCGAGTCTCGCCTGCGTGGACTTCGAAGCGATGTTTCCGCTGCCACTGGAAGAAGCGCGGCAGCGGATGGGAATTCCGGCGATGGCCGAGATCCATCCCCGAGGTTTCCCGGAGCCGGCCCGGACGTTGCTGCGGATCGAAGCCGGGTTCAACAACAAGTAACCGCGTCACCACGCAAGAGGAGCGAGAGATGTCATCCAAGAAGGAAGTAGTGCGCTTTGGACCGATGGCTTCGGCCCTGGCCAACGGCGTCCGCAAGGGAGACGCGATCTATCTATCTGGCCAGGTCAGTGTCGATGGTGAAGGACAAGTCGTGGGTGCCGGCGACATGGCCGCACAAGTGCGCCAGGCATACGCGAACGTGGCCGAAGTGCTGGAGAAGTTCGGCGCAACGATGGACGACATCGTCGATGAGACATGGTTCGTGACGGACAACCAGGCCGTGCTAGGCGACATGAAGGGCGTCTTCGGGGCCCGTCGCGAAGCCTTCGGGAAAGAACCGGACGCGTGTCAGACGCTGATCCAGGTGAGCGCGTTGTTCATGCCCGAGTTGATGATCGAAGTGAAGTGCATCGCGCACGTCTAGGCGCGTCCTCTTGGCATCCCACGGGAAGCCCAACCTCGTGCGGTGCGGTCAGTCTTTCGGCTTGAGCTTCAATACCGCGCCGAATCGCTCGATCGACGGCTCCGCGGGAACAACCACCATCGTTTCGTCGGGGGCATCCACGACACGGTCCTGCGCCTCGCCCATGAGGCCGCGGAGCCGCTCGGCAACAGCCTGTCTGCGGCCTGCGGCGAACTCGGCGGGGTTCGATTCGTCTGCGTAGGCGCGCCCGGCGACATGGATCTCCAGGTGCGGCCGGCTCAGGGCAAGGTCGGCCCACTCCTTCAGGACGCGCCCTCCGTTCGGCGTCGGTGCGCCATCGGCGGTGGCAACCAGGCCACCACCAGCGCTCGTCGCCTGCCCGCTCCCGGTGAGAATTCCGGCCGCACCGCCGATGATCTTGAGCGGCGCGGTCAACGCGCCCTTCAGCGCACCGCCGACCGCATCGCGGAGGATTCCACCGAGGGCAATCGAACTGGACGACGCGGAGAACTCGACGGGTACGTCGAGCCGGATTGTTCCATCGAGCCCCGTTAGGAGGGCGACTGCCGTCGATACAGGAACGCCGATCAAGTCGACGAACGATGGGTCGCTGCTCTCGAGCGAAAGATCCTGGAAGACGATGTGGTTCTCGAGGCGCCCACCTTTTTCGCGCAAGCGTGCGTCCGTATCGAGCTGCGCAGTCCCGGCGGAGATCTCGAGTCCGGTGCGCCCGATCAACGGCTGGAACGCGACGAGCGAGATTTCATCGAGCGAGCCCGTGATGACGCCTTCGGGGCCCAGCTGACCATTGACGCGAAGCGGTGCTTCGTCGTTGACGCGGGCGCGCACCTTGAACTCCTCGATTGTGTTCGAGGCGCGATCCAGTCCATTCGCCTCGATCGCGAGGTCATCGACCAGGAGATCGAACGGAGGCGGCGCCGCTTCTTCATCCGAGGGAGGCGTGCGGACGTGTACGACCACTCGACCCTCTACCACGCGGACGGCGTCGACTCGCAGGTCGATTCCGGCTTCATCTTGCTCCGGTCCCGCCTCGCCCGTCAACGCGGCGAGGCCCGCGTCCGGGGACCAATAATCGACCGACGGCTCGTCGAGGGAGATCTCTGCGATTCGGACGCGGGGAGTCTCGGCTAGCTCGAGGGAGGTCAGCTCGATCGAGACAGAGGGCGCCCTGACGGCCAAGCCGTCTTCCTGTGGCGATCGGAAGTCGAGATCGTCGGCACGGATGCTGCCGGAGACGATCGGCGAGCCGTCGTCCCCGGTCCGTACGCGCAGGTCGGCTTCGAGGCGGCCGCTTCGCCACCACTCGGCGATCGGGTCAAACAGGCTCCCTGCGAGGGTCGGAATCGCGAGGTTTCGCGCCGTCAGTGCACCATCGATGCTAGGCGGCGTCTCGGGTGACACGACGCCGTCGAACGCGAGTTCGCCGTCAGCGATCTCGACCTCGATGCCCAACTCGATCGGTCCCTCGAACCCTCCCTCAGCCGTACGCTTGAATCCGAGTGCACGCGCGTGAATCGTCGCCGTGATTGGCTCCTGGCCTTCTTCCCTGGCGACGGAGACCGTAAAGGACTCGACGGTCGACCGGTCGATCCGGAGATGCCATCCTGCGTTGTCCGCCCCTGCATCGGCGACATCGACGGTCTCCGGCGGTTCCAACGCCAGGGTGGGGAGGACGAGACCATCGTCGTCCAGCGCAGTCAGCCACATGGGTCGCGTCAGGTGCACGCGCTTCAAGTGAATGGTCTGGTCGAGGAGCGGCCGCCATTCGAGGTCCAGATCGAGCCTCTCGGCCCCTGCAAATGGCTCCGCTTCGCCTCGGGCGGAGACGCGGACGTCGATCAACGCGGCGCTCAGAGTCACGAACGAGAAGTCGATCGAGCCGATCTCGACGTCGAGGCCGACATCCTCGGCCGCCGCGATCAGCTGGGCTTCCACTTGTGCCGGGAGCACGAGGTAGCGGCCTGCGATGGCAACCACCAAAAGCAGGAGTACACCTGCGAGGATCCATCGACGCATGGGTGGGGGTCCGAGTGGGCCTGACGGGTGGCCCGGTCTAGGAGAACCCGATCGAGAGGAGGTTCTCGACCGGGGCGTACAGCTCTTCGAGGTATGCCACGTCTTCGGCGGCGAGTTCGATCGTGGTCGCCTCGATGAGCTGATCGAGTTGTTCGAGTCGGGAGACGCCCACGACCGGGGCAGTGACTTCGGGTTTGCTCAAGAGCCACGCCAGCGAAATCTGGGCGGGCTTGCATTCGTACTTCTTCGCGATCTCGATCACGCGCTCGGCGACGTCGAAGACGAAGTCGCCCTTGTACAGCATCTCGGTCCGTACGCGGTCGGTGCCCTTGCTGCGGTCAGTCGAACCCTTGTCGAGCCCGCCTTGATACGCGCCGGCGAGGATACCACGGGCCAGCGGTGACCACGGCATGAGTGCAACGCCGTTCATGGCACAGTACGGATTCATCTCCCGTTCTTCCTCGCGGTAGACCAGGTTGTAGTGGTTCTGCATGGATACGAACGGCGTCCATCCGTTCAACTTCGCCGTCATCTGGAGTTCGGTGAACTGCCAAGCGAACATCGATGACCCGCCGAGGTAGAGCGCCTTGCCGGCTTTGACGACATCGTGCAGGGCTTCCATCGTTTCTTCGACGGGTGCGCTCGCTTGCCCTGGTGCTCCGTGCGGGTGGCGATGGATCACGAGTTGGTCGACGTAGTCGACCCCCATACGCTGCAGGCTGGCGTCGATGCTCTCCATGATGTGCTTGCGAGACAGGCCGCCCTGGTTCGCTCCCATGCCCATGGGCATCGCGACCTTGGTGGCGAGCACGTATTGGTCCCGCGGGACCAGTTCATTGAGGAGCTTCCCCACGACTTCTTCGCACGCACCGACGCCATACACATTTGCGCAGTCGAACGTGAAGAGACCCTTGTCGAGTGCCGCGCGAAAGATCGGCCGCGCTTCGTCCGCACCAAGCGTCCAGTCGCCTTGATGGCCGCGACCCGGTTCGCCGAAGTTCATGGTGCCGAGCGCGAGCCGCGAGATGCGGAGGCCGCTGTTGCCGAGTTGTACCGAGGGGAGTGTCGTCATCGTCGGATCATCTTAGCAGCGCTCGGACGCCGCGACGGCGGCCCTCCGCGCTGCTCGACGGCCAGGGCGTTGTCGGCGCTGGCGTCAGCTCGGGCGAAGCACGGTCAATTCCGCCGTGTTCTGGTACAGGAAGCGCTGCCCGACCTCCTTCGAAAGGTGTGGGGCCTCGTCGAGGATGTCGCGGGGGTGCGGCAGTCCCTCCATGTGAGGCCAGTCCGAGCCGTAGATCACGCGATCGGGTCCCATGAGTTCGAGGACCTCATCGAGGTCGTCCTCCCAGAACGGGCTCATGTGGACGTGCTCGCGGAACAGATCGACGGGGTCCTGCTTGAAGTGCCACGGGTTGCGATCCCGCGCGTGACCGAGGTTCAGGAGCAGGTCGCGCAAGAAGCCGGACCCGTTCTCGATCGACGCAAGTCGCAGGTTCGGGAAGCGCTCGAAGAGGTTGTCGCACGAGATCGAGAAGAGGAAGTCGTAGGCGGCGCGGCCGAGCGTGAGGTTCTTGACCGAGGGTCGGCGGCTCATGCCGATGCTGGCGCGTCCAAATCCATCGCTTGCATAACCATTCGTCGAATAGCCGGAGTTCCCGGTGTGGATGACGGCCGTGATGCCCGCCTCGCTGACGCGCGCCCAGAAGGGATCAAAGTGCGGGTCCGCCGGCGGAAGCGGCCCGTTGGCCGTGAAGACCGCGGCAGGCCGCATCACGATCATGCGTGCGCCATGCTCGAGCGCCCATTCGAGCTCGCGGCAGGCCCAGTCGACATCGGCCAATGAGATGTAGGGGGCCGAGAAGATCCTGTCCTGGTGGTTGAAGCCCCAGTCTTCCAGGAGCCACCGGTTGAATCCGGAGAAAAGCGCACAGACCGCCGCCGGGTCGTGCTTGAGCGGCTCCTCGTACAGGATGCCCAGCGTCGGGAACAGCCAGACGCCGGTGACCGATTGCTCGTCCATCTTGGCAATGCGCGCCACCGGGTCCCGGTAACACGCCGGTTGGGGCTCCAGGCGGCCGCGCATCAGCTCGGCGGCGGGAAGTTTCTCCGGGTTGCCGCGGTAGTACTCGTGGAGGCTGCCCGCCGGGCCGACCGGATCGAACAGCGGGTTCCCGACCGAGAAGTCGATCTTGCCGGCGACGACATGGCGCATGCGGCCATTGATCTCGGCGAGTTCAACGCAGCGCGGCTGCATGGCCTTCGGTACGTGCCGCTGGAACGCGTCGGGCGCCTCGTAGTAATGGTTGTCGCAGTCGAAGAGGGGCGCTGATGTGTTCATGCTGGTTTCCCGCGTGAGGACGCCAGAAGATAGGGCAGCGGCGGTGCCCGCTGGAATACACTCGAGGGGTTCGATCGGTTCGGTACGAAGGATCTCGCGATGGACGGAATTCATGACCTTGGAGGCATGGCTGGCTTTGGCCCGATCGCGGTCGAGGTGGACGAGCCGACGTTTCACGAGCCTTGGGAAGGCACAGCCTTTGCGTTGAACGCGCTGGCAATCGGTTCCCTCCACGCGTACAACGCCGACGAGTACCGCCACGCGATCGAACGCATGGACCCGATCCACTACCTGAACGCGCGCTACTACGAGCGCGTACTCACAGGCGTCGCCTCGCTGATGGTGGAGAAGGGCGTCGTCACGCGCGCGGAACTCGAGGGTGCGGCACGAGGCCGGTTTCCGTTCGCGCATCCGAACGCGGTCGTGGAGCCGGACGGACGAGAAGCCGAACCATGTCCGCGTTTCGCCGTCGGCGACCGGGTCCGTGTTCGAGACATCCACCCCGCCGGTCACACCCGCGTCCCTCGCTATGTGCGGGGAAAGCAGGGCATTGTGATTCACGTCGCACCGCGGTTCCGGTTTCCTGACGCTTCTGCGCACGGGCTCCCGCCTCGCGACGAACCGACCGTGCACGTCGAGTTCTGGGCTCGCGACCTTTGGGGAAGCGACGCCGACGAGCACGACCGGGTCGTGGTCGATCTGTGGGAAACGTATCTGGAGGTGGCCGATGGCCAATGACAGCGAGCACCGTGGAGCCGCGACGCCGGAGGCGCGCACGGACGCGCTGCGCCGGGTACTGGAGCGGAAGGGCCTCATCGAGGAAGGGGCGCTCGATACTCTCCAGGCACGGCTCGAGGAACAATTCGATTGGCGCAACGGTGCAAGGGTCGTGGCGCGCGCATGGGTCGATGCGGACTACCGCGAACGGCTCCTCGCCGATGGAACCAAGGCATGCGCCGACCTGGGGTTCACCGGACCGCAGGGTGAGTACATCGTCGTTCTCGAGGACGAGCCGACCCTGCACAATGTCATCGTGTGCACCCAGTGCTCGTGCACTGCGTGGCCCGTGCTGGGTCTTCCGCCGGATTGGTACAAGAGCCCGGCCTACCGCGCGCGCGTCGCGCGCGAGCCGCGCCCGGTGCTGAAGGAGATGGGCCTCGAGCTTCCGCCCGAAGTCCAGATCCGGGTGTGGGACACGACGGCGGAGACCCGCTTCATGGTCCTCCCGCTCCGGCCGAATGGCACAGAGGGTTGGAGCGAGGAGGAACTCGCCGCGATCGTGACCCGGGACGCCATGATCGGCGTGGCATTGGTGGAGACGCCCGAATCCGGCTGATCCCGCCGGTCGCTCCCGTGGCTTTCGCTTTTCTGAATGGCCACTAAGATATTGGCCCTTCCGATGTCCCCCCCCATCCCCCGACCTCTCGCAGCGGCGACGCCCACGCGCGCACGCCGCGGCCGGCCCTCACGCCGGGCCGACATCTATGCGGCTGCGCTGCGGCTGTTTCGGCGCAATGGCTTCCACGCGACCTCGATCAATGACATCGGCGATGAAGCCGGAGTCGCGGGGACGGCCGTCTACTCGCACTTCTCGACGAAGCAGGGTGTGCTGGCAGAGGCCATTCGGGACGGAGCCAGTCGTATCGCCGACGGCATTCGTCCCGTGCTCGGTCGCGAAGGCAGCTCAGAAGAAGCTGCACTCGAAGACCTGGTTCGCGCCTACGTCCGTGTCGTTCTGGAGAACGCAGACCTCAACGCATGTTATGTGCTGGAGAGCCGAAACCTCGATACCGATGTCGCCGCACCTCTCCGAAGGAAAGAGCGGCTCTTGAGGTCGGCATGGCAGGAGCGGCTACTGCGGGTCCGCCCCGAGCTGACTGCGGATGAAGCCATGGCGATGGTGCAGATGGCCATCTTCTCCGTCCTCGCGCTCTGCGTGCACCGCAACAAGATCGATCCCGATGCGCTCCAGGCGCAAGCGGTCGCTTTCGTCCTCGGGGCCTTGCGAGGCCCTGTCGTGACACCCCAAGACTGAAACTTCCCAGTACTGAAACCAGAAGGAACCAACATGCAAGAAGCCGTCATCGTCGACGCCGTCCGCACGCCGGGTGGCAAACGAAACGGACAACTGAAGGACTGGCACCCGGCCGCACTCGCGGCCCACGTGCTGAAGGCGCTCGCTGAGCGCAACAACCTGGACCCCGCCCTGGTCGACGATGTCGTCATGGGCTGCGTGATGCAGGTGGGCCCCCAGTCGCTGAACATCGCGCGAAACGCCGTCCTCGCGGCCGGTTGGCCCGAGTCGGTGCCGGCGACCACGGTCGACCGCCAGTGCGGCAGCTCGCAGCAGGCGATGCACTTCGCCGCGCAGGGCGTCATGACCGGCGCCTACGACATTGCGGTCGCCGCCGGTGTCGAAGTGATGAGCAAGGTCCCGATGGGCGCATCCGTTGTCGCAGGCATGGACTTCCCGTGGCCCGAAGAGATGACCGAGCGCTACAAGGAAACCGGTCTCCCGCCGCAGGGGATCGGCGCCGACATGATCGCCGACCAGTGGGAACTGACCCGCGAAGATCTCGATGCCTTCGGCGCACGTTCGCAGCAGCGTGCCGAGCAGGCGACCGCGGACAAGAAGTTCGCAAACGAGATCGTGCCCGTGAACGTCGTCGATGATGACGGCAAAGAGAGCGTCATGACGCAGGACGAGGGCATCCGGCACGGAACCACGGCCGAGAAGCTCGCGGGTCTCCGCCCGGCGTTCAGCGACGATGGCAAGATTACGGCTGGCAACAGCTCGCAGATCTCCGATGGCGCTTCGGCCGTGCTCATCATGAGCGCAGAGAAGGCCAAGGAACTCGGACTCAAGCCGCGCGCGCGCTTCCACTCGTTCTCGGTGGCGGGTGCCGACCCGGTGACGATGCTGACGGGTCCGATTCCGGCGACGGAGAAGATCCTGAAGAAGAGCGGTCTATCGATCGACGACGTCGACCTGTTCGAAGTAAACGAAGCGTTCGCGTCGGTGGTCCTCGCCTGGCAGAAGGCGACGGGTGCCGACCTGGACAAGGTGAATGTGAATGGCGGCGCGATCGCGCTCGGGCACCCGCTCGGCGCGTCGGGCACCAAGCTGATGGCCACGCTCCTCAACGAGTTGGAGCGGACCGACGGCAAGTACGGCATGCAGGTCATGTGCGAGGGCGGTGGCATGGCCAACGCGACCCTCATTGAAAGGA
The DNA here is from genome assembly GCA_029261815.1 of Deltaproteobacteria bacterium. Taxonomy (GTDB): domain Bacteria; phylum Myxococcota_A; class UBA9160; order UBA9160; family UBA6930; genus JAJDAP01. Next base: position 123,989 of record JAJDAQ010000098.1, on the reverse strand, counting down.
TCAAGTAGATGGAACTCGATGGAGCCAGTGTCATTGTCACGGGCGGTGCCTCGGGAATCGGGGAGGCCAGCGCACGCCGGCTCTCGGTGCTCGGTGCGAAGCCCGTCATCTGTGACCTCAACGAAGAGAAGGGCACCGCGGTCGCGAACGAGCTGAAGGGCACGTTCGTCAAGACCGACGTGGCAGACACCGCCCAGGTGGAAGCCGCGGTGGCGGCCGCCCAGGAGCTGGGCCCGATTCGCGCGCTCGTGAACGGCGCCGGCATCGGCAACGCCAGTCGCACGGTCAACCGGGAAGGCGCACCGTTCCCGCTCGAGCAGTTCGAGTTCGTGCTGCGCGTGAACCTCGTCGGCACGTTCAACTGCATTCGCCTCGTGGCGGCCGCAATGGCCGGCCAGGACCCGGTGGACGAAGACGGCCAGCGCGGTTCGATCGTGAACATCGCGTCGGTTGCCGCATTCGATGGGCAGATCGGCCAGGTGGCCTATTCGGCATCCAAGGGCGGCGTCGTCGGACTCACGCTTCCGGTTGCACGCGACCTGTCGGCCCTCGGCATCCGCGTGAACTGCATCGCCCCAGGACTGATCGACACGCCCATCTATGGGCAGGGCGAAGGCTCGGACAAGTTCAAGGCGCACCTGGGACAGAACGTGCTCTTTCCCAAGCGTCTCGGGCATGCAACCGAGCTGGCATCGATGGTCGCCGAGTGCGTGACCAACGACTACATGAATGGCGAAACGCTGCGCGTCGACGGCGGCATTCGCATGCCTCCCAAGTAGGAAACGTAGAAAGGGGACGACATGTCTGATGTCATCCTGACCGAAACTCATGGGCGCGTTCGCGTCATCACGATGAACCGACCCGAGGCGAAGAACTCGGTGAACTCCGCACTGGGCCTTGGGCTCACGGCCGCCATCGAAGAGCTCGACAACGACGACAGCTTGACCGCCGGCGTGTTGACGGGCGCGGGTGGCGGCTTCAGCGCCGGTATGGACCTGAAGGCGTTCGCGACCGAAGGCCCGCCGAAGGGCTTCAACGACTTCCTGCAGGCCGGGGCCAAGAAGCCGCTCATCGCAGCGGTGGAGGGCTTCGCGCTCGCAGGGGGCCTCGAGATCGCGCTTTCGTGCGACCTCATCGTGGCCGCCAAGGGTGTGAAGATCGGTATTCCGGAGGTCAACAAGGGGCTCTTTGCGGCCGGTGGTGGACTCTTCCGCCTGCCGAACCGCGTGCCCTACGGCGTTGCCATGGAAATGGCGCTGACGTCGGATCCGATCCTGGCGGAGCAGGCGGCGGAGTGGGGTCTTGTGACCCGTCTCGCCGAGCCCGGCAAGGCCGCGGAAGTCGCGCTCGCACTCGCCGAGCGGATTGCCGAGAACGCGCCGCTCGCGGTGGCTGCCAGCAAGCAGATCATCCGCGAAACGCGTGGCCTCACCGAAGCCGACAGCTGGGCGCTTCAGGGTCCGCTCCTCGGCAAGGTCTTCACCAGTGAAGATGCCAAGGAAGGCCCCCGCGCATTCGCCGAGAAGCGCGCGCCGAAGTGGAGCGGCCGTTAGGCCGGTCTGTTCAATGATCAGGCGCTCCGGAGGGGTTTCCTCTCCGGGGCGCCTCGTTCAACCTGCCTCTGCGAAACCGCAGGCGAGTTGGGCACGCGCGAGACCTTACGTCATGACGGCTCGGGGATCGGGATCGCGGTCGAGTACTTGATCTGTTCCATCGCGAAGCTCGAGCTGACATCGTAGAGCTCGGTGGTTCGGATCAGCTTCTTGTAGATGCGGTCGTAGTCCGCGATGTCGGCGACCTGGAGTTTCAGCAGGTAGTCGACGTCGCCGCTCATGCGGTGAAATTCGACGATCTCGGGGATGGCGCGCACTGCGGCCGCGAACCGTTCGAGCCATGCTTCGTTGTGTTGATTCGTCCGGATCGTGACGAAGACGGCGGTCCCGACGCCGACCTTGGCTGGATCGAGCAGTGCGACCCGGCCGAGGATCACGCCGGCTTCCTCGAGCCGCCGGATCCTTTTCCAGCAAGGACTCTGGGAGAGGCCGACGATTGCGCCGATTTCGGCCACCGACCGCGCGCAGTCTTTCTGGAGCTCCATCAGGATCGCTCGGTCGAGGGAGTCAAATAGTTCCTGCATCTACGTATCGTGACTAAATTACCTACAGAAACAACATCACTGGGCATATTTGGAAACCATTATCCGCCCCTGGGCCGATAAGTTGAGACGATGAGTGAGATGGCCCGTACACCCGCCGCGCGCGCCCTTCCGGGCGTGGCGATGTGCCTCGGGATCGCTGCATCGGGTGCACTGCTGGCGACGACTCCGCTCGGTGCGGCCCTTGGAACTGCGGTCCTGGCCATGGCGATCGGGATCGGGATCGCCGTCTACGTCCCGGCAGGGCGGACGGACGCAGGTGCGGCCTGGGTCGTGCGCGTCGTCCTTCCGCTCGGCATCGTCCTGCTCGGCGCCCGCGTCGAGTGGTCGGACCTCCTGGCCGTCGGCTTGCGCGGGTTTGGCTACGCCGTCGGGGTCCTGCTGTGCTCGGCGCTCACCTTCGCGGCGTTGGGTCGATGGTTCGCACTACCTCATCGCATGGTGGTGCTGCTCGCGGTCGGAAACGGCATCTGCGGAGGAAGTGCGATCGCGGCCGCCGCACCCGTCCTCGGCGCGCGACGCGACGAAGTGTCTGCCAGCATCGCTGCCGTCGTCCTCGCGGGAACGGCTGGCACCTTCCTGCTGCCCCTTGCTGCGCGTTTCCTCGAGTTGAGTCCCGAAGCATTCGGGTGGTGGGCCGGGTTGAGTCTCCAGCAGACGCCCCAGGTCGTGGCGGCCGGAATGGCGCTCGGGCCCGAGGCCGGCGAAGTCGCGACCACGGTGAAACTCGCGCGGATCACGATGTTGGTTCCCGCGATGCTCGCATTGGGTTGGTTCCAGCATCGGGGCGAAACGGGACGCGAGGGCACTCCTCAGCGCTCGTGCCTCACGTTGATCCCGACGTTCTTGTGGGGCTTCGCGCTTCTTTCGCTCGTCAGTGCGCTCCACCTCCTTCCGGAGATCTCCCTTCGCTTCGCTGATTCGCCTTGGGGGATGGACGGGGTTGCGCGAATCGATCTGCGCGCGGTGGCTGCCAACGGCGCCTCGGCTTGTCTGGCAGTCTCGCTGGCCGCGATCGGACTCCAGACGCGCTTGGATGCGATCCGTCAGGTGGGCGGTGCCGCGATCGCGGCCGCGTTCATTGGCGCCGCTGTTCTGGCGGTGGCGGTGGGGCTGACGGTCCTGGTCTGAGTGACGCCGCGCCCGAATCCGGACCGCATCCGCGCACGCGCTCGGCTACTTCGCGTTCTCTTCGAAGTCGGCGACCAGGCTCTCGATGGTGACCTGCACCGCGACGCTGCCGTCGGGCCCGTGGAGGTCATAGAGGATTCCGTCGCTGCAGTGGTTCCCGAAGAATGCCATGCCGCCCTCCGGACCTCCGCACTCGAGGTGCGGGTGTGCGTCGCCCAGGCTGAGCGCATAGTCACCCGCGACGCGGACCCGTCGGTCTCCGCGGGTTCCATCGGCGAGGACATCGACGAGATGTTGTTCGCCCGCGAGTACCAGCACCGTGGTAGTCGAGAGGTGACGATGCACCGGGCAGTGTCCGCCGTCGCGGCCCCAACGAACCACCATGTCGAGCGTGCCGGCTCCGACATCGTGACCGAGGATCGTGTAATCGTGATGGACGAAGTAGTCCTCGGCTCCGCTGCCGACGACTTCTCGCCAGCGAAAGCGGCTCGCGTCGAAGAAAGATTCGGACATGGTTTGACTCCCGGTGTTGGGGTGTGGCCTCAGCCGATGCCGAAGTGCTCGAGCGCCGCGCGCGCGATCGGCTCGCCGTACTCCTGGACGAAGTGGCCGGCCTCAGGCACCTCCAGGGGCTCCGGGCAGCCGCGGATCTGCGTGCGAAGCTGCGCCATTACGTCCTTGCCGAGGACGCCGTCCCGTAGGCCGACGGCCATGAAGCTTTCCCCGGCCCATGTGTTGGACCAGAAGTCGCGGGCGCGCAGGCCGTGGTCGATGCCGCCCATTCCAGGCTCCACGGGAACGAGTTGGGGGAACCGCCGGACGCCGGCCTTGTAGCGATCGTCCGGAAATGGCGCGTCGTAGGCGAGGGCATCCATGAGGCCGTTGGCCGCGAGCGCATCGGTGGCGATCAGGCCGGCCACCGGAATTTCGGGAGCGACGGCTGCGAAGCCCTTCCAGGCCGCGAACCCGGGAGAGATCGGCTCGCCAACTCCGATGGCCGTGTTCATGACCAGCAGTCGCGTGAATCGTTCCGGGAGGTCCATCGGCAGGGTCAGGCCCAGCAGCCCACCCCAGTCCTGGCAGACGAGTGTGACGTTGCGCAAGTCCAATCGTTCGACGAACCGGAGGAGCGAGTCGCGGTGAAAGTCGAAGGTGTAGGCGGCGTCGTCCACAGGCTTGTCGGAACGGCCGAAGCCGAAGAGATCGGGCGCCACCACGCGATGTCCGGCGGCGGTAAAGACCGGAAGCATCTTGCGGTAGAGGTAGCTCCACGTTGGCTCGCCGTGCAGGCAGAGGAAGGTGGTGTCGGCGCCGGCGGGTCCTTCATCGATGTAGGCCATCCGCAGGGATTCGTAGCCCGTCAGGTTCTCCGCATAGCAAGAAACGTACGGAAAACCCGGGAGGACAGAGAAACGCTCCTCCGGTGTCCGTAGGAACTCAATCGACATGGGTCTTCCTCCATCGGTTGTCGGGTGGCCGACTATACCGCGGCTCGATGCTTCTGGTCCGCGGGGTGGTGACGTAGGCGTCTAGGTCGGCCTCGTGGGTCATCTTCCAACAGGCCACGAGGCGCTGCCCCGCTCACCATCGGTAGTCGCTAGCCTTCCTTTCCACATCCCGGATGCCATGGACCTCACACCGATCTTTGAGCCCAGCGATGCCCTGACGCAATGGGCCATTCCCTTGTTCTTTGCCGCGGTTGCACTCGAAGCGCTGTGGTCCTGGCGAAAGGGTCTGCGACTCTACGAGGCGCGTGACGCTGCCGCTTCGATGTTCATGTTGGGGGCGTCGTTCCTGATCGAGATCGTGCCCAAGCTCGTGATCGTTGGTTGGATGGTTGATCTGCACGAGTGGAGTCCGCTCCGCGACATCGTCGGGCGCCAACCCTGGGCCTGGTGTCTGCTCTTCCTTCTCGACGACCTCACGTACTACGGGTTCCATCGCTTGAACCATGAAGTGCGCTTCCTCTGGGCCGGTCACGTGAACCATCACTCATCCGAGTTCATGAACTTCGGCACGGCCTTGCGCCAGGGCGTTGGCGAACGCGCCTACAAGTACCTGTTCTGGCTATGGCTCCCGGCGCTTGGATTCGACCCGGCGATGGTCTTGCTGATGATCACGATCAACCTGACGTACCAGTTCTGGGTCCACACCGAGGTCGTTCGCCGGCTTCCACGCGCGTTCGAAGCGGTGTTCAACACACCGTCGCACCACCGGGTTCACCACGCCTCGAACGTGCGTTACCTGGACCGGAACCACGCTGGCGTGTTGATCCTTTGGGACAAGTGGTTCGGGACCTTTGCGCCCGAGTCTCCCGAGGAGCCGGTGGTCTACGGATTGACGAAGAATCTCGAGACGCGGAACCCGTGGACGGTCCTTGTTCACGAGTACCGCGCAATTGCGCACGATGCGTTTCGCGCAAGCCGTTGGAAAGACCGTCTGTCCTACCTGCTGCGTTCGCCCGGCTGGTCGCACGACGGGCCGGACAAACGTGCGAACACGTTGCGTGCCCAGCGCGGCGTCTGAATCACTGGCTCATGTGGCCGCGCGGAGGAAGTAGGGTCGGTCTCGTCCCACTTCGCACCGGGAAACAACGCGTTCCTGAGGGAAGTGATCACCGGCCGAACGATGGTTCGTCGAGCGCTCATCCCACATGCATACATCCCCGGCGGTCCACATCCAGCGAAACTGGTAGCGCGCGTCGTTCAGGTGCTCCTGGAGCATTCGCAATAGCGTGTCGCTTTCGAGCGGTCGCAGCCCCACGATGTGTCGCATGAACCCGCCAGCCAGGAATAGCGCTTCTCGCCCCGTGTCTGGGTGAGTGCGTACCAGCGGATGCACGACGCCCGGATGATCGGCGCGCAGCTTCTGCTCGAACTGCAGCGCCGCGAAAGCCTCCTCGCCCAGCTTGGCTCGGACGCCGTCCAGGAAGTGCGTACAGTCGTGGAAGACTTCCAGGCTGCGGCAGAACTCCTGGAGCGCGGGCGACAGACCCTCGAAGGCGGCTGTCAGTGAGGCCCACAACGTGTCGCCTCCACGCTCGGGGACGACGTCGGCGCGCAAGATCGCATAGTTGGGCGGTTGCTCGGTCCAGGTGACATCGGTGTGCCAGGAATCTGCTTGCGGCGGGCTGTCTGGACCGTCCGCGATGGTCGTGATCCGGGGCGACGGGTCCTGGTCCGCGAACAGGCGAGCGGCCGGGAAGACGCCGAGTTCGCCGAACTTCCGACCGACATCGAGGTGGGCTTCGTCGTCGAGGTACTGGCCCGTGAAGACGAGCACTTCGTAGGTGTGAAGCAGGGCCCGAACTTCCTCGATGCCGGCAAGGTCGAGACTGGCGAGCTGGGTATCCGGGAGGCGCGCGCCGAGAGCGGCACCGAGGGGTTCTACGCGCATTGACATATCAACACGGTAGGCCGGCAGCGAGGAGCCTGCGAGAAGGGCACGGGATCGGACTCCTGCCAGGTGTGCGATGCGATTTCCGCAGCACTACAGTCGGGCTCCATGAAGAACGCTCCCAGCATCATTTCCCATACAGACAGTTTCGCGGTGAGGGACCTCGAAGCGTTCGCACAGCGGATCGAGTCTCTCGGTTTCGATTCGTTCTGGGTGACCGAGTTCACCGGGCGCGATCCCTATGCGACCGCGGCTCACCTGCTGGCGCGGACTGAACGGATCAAGATCGCGACCGGAATCGCGAACGTGTACTCCCACGACGCCATGGTGGCCGCCCAGAACCGTCAGACGCTGGCCGAGTTGTCGGACGGTCGCTTCGTCCTTGGATTGGGTGTGTCCCATCCGCCGATGGCTGCGATGCACGGACTCGATTGGGTGCCCCCAGCGAAGAAGATGCGCGATTACATCGACACGATGGATGCGACGCGGGTCGACTCGCCGGCCCCGGCACAGCCGGCACCGATCTGGTTGGCCGCGAATGGGCCGAGACTCCTGGAGCTCGTTGCGCAGCGCCTCGACGGTGCCAATACCTACCTGCTGCCGCCGGCACACACCGTCCAGGCGAGAGAGATCCTGGGTCCGGACAAGCGACTGAATATCGTGCTGCCGTGTTGTCTCTGCGAAGATGCCGATATCGCCCGAAAGATCGCGCGCGCGGCCCTGGCAATCTATATGCCGCTTCCGGCCTATCAAAAGGAATGGCGGAACTTCGGTTTCGACGAATCCGATTGGGCAGGCGGGGGAAGTGATCGATTGATCGACATGATCGTGGCGTGGGGCGACCGCGCCGCCATCGACGATCGGGTGGCCGAGTATGAGGCCGCGGGTGCCTCGCACATCGCGGTCAGTGCGTACAACGCCACGGGTCGCGGGCCCGACTGGAAGCTCCTCGAGGGCTTCGCTCGCTAGGCGCGCCTAGAGGCGCTTCACGCAGAAGACTGGAATCTTCCGGGGCGCTGCAGATGAGACGTACTCGGCGAACTGCGGGACCTTGCTGGCCATCTCGTCGACCCTGGCCTGTCGCTCGGAGTCCGAGAGTTCGTCGATCCGCGCAGGGTATTTCTCGGTACCGAGTTCGACCTCAATCTCAGGGTTACTGCGTAGGTTGTAGACCCAGGTCGGATGCCTTGGCGCACCCGCCGAAGTCGCGAACAGGAGCTGGTCCGCTCCATCGATGACGAGGACGAGGGGCGTGATCCGGAGCGTTCCGGTCCGCGCGCCAATCGTGTGGAGCAGGATCACCGGTTGATCGCCGAACTGGGCGACGCGGCCCTGGTTGGCCCGAAATTCGGCGATGACGTTGGCGTTCAGGGTCGGCCAGTCGAGCATGCCGCGATCGTAGTCCAGCTGGCCCGCTGTAGGCCGGCGGACCGGGGCAATGGCTAGTATCTGTGCGTGAACTGTCCGTCTTGCCAGCAATCGGTCGCTGCCGGTGCACGCTTCTGTCCGCAGTGTGGCACGTCGCTCTCTGCCGGCTGTTCCGGATGTGGCGCGGCTCTCGACCCGGGCGCGCGCTTCTGCAGCCAGTGCGGAGCGCCATCGGGACCCTCCGGGTCTTCCGACGAACGTCGCGCCTCCGAATCAGCGCCGTCTGGCTCATCGCCCGACTACACGCCCCGGCATCTTGAAGAAGCCGTTCTCGGCAGTCGCGCGGCCATGGAAGGCGAGCGTAAGTTCGTCACCGTCATGTTCGTCGATATCCAGGGCTCGGTGGAGGCGACGTCGCGCGTGGACTCCGAAGAGTGGCACCGTGTCATGGATCGCTTCTTCTCGCTCGCCGGAGCCGCCATCCACCGCTTCGATGGCACGATCAATCAGTACACGGGTGATGGCGTGATGGCGTTGTTCGGGGCGCCGCTCTCGCTCGAAGACCACGCCCAGTGTGCGTGCGATGCAGCACTCGCGCTTCAGCAGGGGATGGTTGAGCTCTCTGACTCCGTCGAGCGCGACTTCGGCGTGCGAATCGGGGCCAGGGTCGGGCTGCACTCGGGCGAAGTCGTCGTCGCGACGATCGGCGTCGAACTGCGCCGCGACTACACCGCTCAGGGAAGGACCGTAGGGATCGCAGCTCGGATGGAAGGCCTGGCGGCCGCCGGCGAGATCCTTGCGACGGCCGAGACGGCAGCGCTCGCGGGTGATCGCTTCTCATTCGAGTCGCTCGGAGAACGCGAAATCAAGGGAATCGACGAGCCGGTCGAGGTCCGGGCCTTGCGCGGTGCCGCGCTGGGCGGACGACTCCATGTGGAGCCGGCATCCGCATTCGTCGGCCGCGAACACGAAATGGACCTCTTCGCGCGAGAACGCGAGAGGGTGCGAGACAGTGTGGGTCGCGTCGTGGGCCTCGTCGGTGAAGCCGGGCTCGGGAAGAGCCGACTCGTCGAGGAGTTGATCGAGCGAAGCCGGCGCGAAGGCTTCACGTGTTATTCGGCAAGTGCAAGCGGGCAGCGTGGCGCGCCCGCGTTCGAAGTCATGATCGGACTCAGTCGCGGATTGTGCGGGATCGCTCCCGGTGAGGGACACGACCAGACGCGTGCGCTCTTGCTGGCCCGGATGGAAGAGCTCGGTCCCGACTACGCCGCCCTGACGCCTCTCGTCTATGACTTCATGGGTGTGGGCGAGTTCGGGGACGACGTGCCGCGGCTCGACCCCGCTGCGCGGCGTCGCCAGCTCGGTGCCGTGTTGCGTCGGCTGTTGGAGGATGTCGCGGCCCACGCGCCGACCTTGATCGTCATCGAGGATGTTCACTGGATCGATGACTCGAGCCTCGAAGTGCTGCCGGTGCTGGTCGACCATGCGTCGGCGCAGCGGCTGCTGTTCGTCTTTACGGCACGGCCGGGTTTCAGCGCACCCTGGATGGGGAGTTCGAGTTATCACCAGATTCCGCTGGACCCGCTCGCCCACGACCATTGCGACGGGATGATCCGGAACATCATCGGGGCCGACCCGACGACGGACTCGCTCCAGCACGAAGTCTGCGTTCGTGCCGCCGGAAATCCGCTCTTCGTCGAACATTCCGTGTCGTCGCTGGTGGCGGCGGGTGTTCTCGAAGGCGAACCGGGCGCCTACCGACTCGTGCGAGAACCCGAGGAACTCGAGATTCCGCCGAGTATTCGCGCGCTGCTTTCGGCCCGCGTGGATCGTCTCGGTGAGAGTGCCAAGCGCGTACTTCATGTGGCATCGCTTGTGGGGAGCGAGTTCGACCGTGAACTTGTCGAAGCGGTTGCGGAAGTTCCCGACGCCGGACCGGCGCTCGACGAACTCGTCAAGCTCCGGATGATCGAACCCAAGGCAACGGTTCCGTTGGAGCGTTACGCGTTCCATCATCCACTGGTGCGTGAGACTGCGGAGCAGACCCAGCTCCGTGAGCGTCGCCGCGAACTTCACGGGCATATCGCTGACCGATTGGCAGAACGCCATGGAAGCGGTCCTTCCGGCCACATGGGCGCGATTGCTTCCCACCTCGAACGTGCTGGGCGTACCCTCGAAGCTGCGGAGATGCAGTTGAACTACGGCGCTTGGGTCTATCGTCTGGATCCACGCCTCTCGCTCACGGCTCTTCGGAAGGCGAAGGAACTCGCAGACCTCGTGCTCGACGATCCTGCGGCGGCGGCGCTGCAGGCAGCGTCGCGGGTGTCTCTGGCGGGTCTGGGCTACCAGGGGGAGCTCGGGCCGGCAGAGCTCGCCCAGATCAAGGACGAGGTGCAGCGCATGGTCGGCGAAGTGCCAAGCGGGCCACGCGTCCTGGCGCGTATCTACGACTACTACGGCCAGTCCCTGCTTCACGACGGTCGCGCTGACGAAGGCGCAGAATGGTTGATCCGCGCCCAGGAGATCGCACGGGAGAATAACGACAGGGAGCTCTATTTCACGCTGGCCAGTTCGGCCGCGTACCTGTGGAGGGCGACCGGGAAGTCGGAGAAAGCGAGGGAGGCCGCTGCGGAGGCACTGGCGATGCCCGACATCCAGCCGATGTGGGGGATGGGGCATCACGCGATGCGTGTGCCGATCCTGCTGCGGCACCATCACGCCGTGACGTTATGCGACCTGGGAGACGTCGAGGACGGGTTGTCCCGAATGGAGGCCGCGCTCCAGGAGGCGATCGAGGCGGAAGAAGGGCAGAGCCGGTGTTGGCAGGTCGCCGACCGCATATGGCTGGCCGAACAGATCGGAGGCAGCGGCGGCCTCGAAGAGATCTTGACCGATGCCGCCGACTGGGCCGAGAACTGCGGAAACGATGTCGTCCGCTCCCAGATGAAAGCTGCGCGAGGGGTGTTCTACCGCTGGATGGGTCGCTTCGAAGAGGCGGTCGCCAACTTCGAGGAAGCCATCGCAATGTCGATCGAAGTCAAGGGGAACCTGCACGCCGCGCCGCAGTCATACGCATGCCTGGCGGAGGCCCGAATCGCACTCGGTGATGCATCCGGTGCGTATCATGCGCTCGCGGACGCCGATGTGGCGGTGGCAAGAGTGGATGCGCCGAATCAACACCTGCGCGTCTGCGTGGCCAGGGCTCGTGTTCACCTCACCGACCCGAAGGGCGATCGGTCGCTCGCTCGCGAAGCGATCGATCGCGCCGAAACCCTGGCTGGTGAACTCGGTCTCGTTGCATGGAACCCGAGCTTGTATGAGCTGCGTGCCGCCTGGGCTGAAATCACTGACGACCTCGCGGCCCGTGACGCAGCGCTGGTGAAGGCAAAGGAGGCGTACGCGGCGTTCGGAGATCGCATCCGTGCGGATGCGGTGTCGGCCAATGCCCTGCCGTTGCTACCGATCTGACGTTGGCGCGTCTACAGGCCGGCCTTGAATAGCGCGTTGGTTTCGGCCTCCAGGACCCCGCCGCGAACCTGGACGCCGTAGGGCGCGGCCGCGGCTACCGCTGTCGCACGAAGATTGATCTGCGAGAAGCCCGTGGTCGCCGCGATGAACGGAATCGATGAGCCATAGATCATCTCGTTGAAGCCACACCAGATGATGGCACCCATGCACATGGGACAGGACTCGCCTGTCGTGTAGAGGCTCATGTGTCGCAGCTTTCCGAGGCCGGCTTCCACATGCTCGATCACCCCGGCAACCTTCATCAGTGAATCGATCGCCATGATCTCGCCGTGGTCGGTCGGATTCACCAGGGTCTCGTTCACGCCGACGGCGACCGTCTCCATCTTCCTCTTGTCCACGATGACGGCTCCGAACGGAATCAGGGGGTCATCCTGTTTCGCGAGTTCGATCGCGATCTTCATGAAGTCTTCGTCGCTATTTCCCTTGAGGCCGATCCACGGTGTGCTGTCGATCGGCATGCACGCGGCACCCACGCTCGGTGCGGTCACCGCGGCGAGTGCAGCGACGGACGTGCTCTTGAGGAACTTCCTGCGGTTCATGCACGTGTGGTCGGACGCGGCGGCGGGCGGCCAGTGGGATTGGTTCGGCGGTCGGGACTCGGGCGCGGTCATGGGGGTTCTCCGCGTGGGAGTCTACCCCGCCCGCGTGCTTTCGGGCTGAGCGGCTTCGTCCCCATGGTGTCATTCCGGGCGCCTTGGATCGGATACGCTCCTTGCATGCACCCGATCCCCGTTCCGCCGATCCTCCTGCGAGATGTCTTTGACGACGTCGGCGAGGTGGTCCGACTCCTCGAGCGCAATGCGCCGTACACGCCGCTCGGCGGCTGGTACCGGCCGGACGCCGAAATGGACACGCCGTCGAGCCCGATGTGGTTCCAGAACGACTGGGTGCACTCGGATCTCCAGGTCGAGGGGTCGGAGCTCTTCCTGCATCACCCGCGCGTGATCGAGACGGCTCAGCAGGTGTATGGCGCCGAGATCGTGAAGCCCCACAGCGTCTACGTGAACGTGATGGCGGCCCTCGAGCGCAGTGGTCCTGCGCACACTGACAACCCGCGCTTCCAGGGGCGCGACCGCAGCAACACCCCGATGTGGCTGCTCCGCACGATGTTCTGGTCCGGCCTGTTCGAGCGCGAAGGCATCGTGCAAGCGACATCCATCTGGTGGATGAATGATGTCGAGGGCGGGGCGTTCCGCTACTGGCCCGATGGCCCCGATGCGCCACCGCGCGAGCACGTGGGGGACATGGCGAACACGGCACTCGTCGGGGACAACCACGGCATGTTCCACCAGGTGGGGCCGGTGGGCCCGTTCGATCAGGGGACCCGGATGGTGACGCCGCGTGCCGAACTCGTCCCCGTTGGCGACGGCTCCGGCGAGTGGGCCGTCAGTGACTGCGGCGAGGAACGCTACCGCGCGCCGCTCGCGAACTATCGCGTGAGCGTCTTGTGGAAGGCCGACGTCTATCGCGACGAGGCGTCGATGCGCGCCGAGCAGGCGTGCGCACTCTCCATCGATGACGTCGCCGCCATTTTCGATCGCGACTTCGCGAAGCGTGGTCTCGACCTGCGTTTCGATCTCGATCGGATGGACGATTTCGGCTTCATCGGCGAGGTGCAGGCGATCTATCCCGAGGCGATCCCGAGGGACAAGGCGCCCTCGATCTACGACGCCGCCTGACGCCGCCGCACGACGAGCACGAGGATCGTGAGGAGCGCAATCGTGCCCGGTTCCGGTAGGGCGACGAAGTCGCTCAGCACGACCGACGCAGCATCGAACACGCTGCCGGCCCCATAGTGGACGAGGAACGAGCCCCTGCCGTCGATGGAGTCGAGGCGCCCCCCATTCGACACATTGCTGAACGACTGCGTCAGCGGGCTCAGGGCCGTGAGGATCGTCAGGACATCGGAGGCCTGTGCCGACTGCGCGAACCCGTCGACGAAGCTCAATGCGAGGACGCCTCCGAGGTCGAGCAGCGTCGTGTCTGCCTGGATGAAGTCATGACTGACTCCGGCCTGCGATCCTCCGAGTTGGATGTCGAGGTGAGAGGTGCCACCGAAGCCCACCGCGTTCGCCGCGATGCGAAGCGCCGCGGTCTCGTCTCCACCTGCCAGACCGGGCGAGAGCACGCCGTTGTTCTGGAATCCACTCGCGCCGATGGTGCCGACGCCTTCGACCGTATGTCCAGGACCATTCGTCCACAGTCCAAGCCCGGAGCCCGCCTGACTCCCGGCCGCAAGGAGCGAAACGGTACCGCCACCGGCGATCAGGGTACGCGGAAAGCCGTTGGAGTCCGGGTTCAGGAGTGCGCCGTCTTCGACGAGGATGTGTCCATCGTTCGTCAACGTGTCTGATACCCGAACGTTGGGTCCGATGATTCGCAGGGTGCTCTCGTTCGTAACGCCGCTACCACCAACAGCTGCCGCGATCAGGCCGGTTGAGAGGAACTGGATCTCGCCGGCGCCAGTCAACAGGCCGCCATAGACCGCGCTCGCGTCCATGCGGATGACCGAGCCCGTGTCGGCTTCGATGACGCCTCCGTCGTTATAGAAAACCGCCGTCGCGTCGAGGGTGCCGCCATTTGTCGCGCGCACCGTGCCGGTGTTGGTCAGGTTCGGGACTGTGAGGTGCAGTGTGCGGCCCGCACGGTCGGCCGCGATCGTTCCCGCGCTCGCGAGGGAATGGCCTTCCACGCGACCCTCGCCCCGGATCTCGTGATTGGCACCCTGGGTCCAATGGCTGGCGCCAGAGACGCCTAGCAAGGCGCCGGGGCCGTCGAGAACGATCTCGCCGCTTCCGGAAACCGGATCGATCTGGCTGCCCGGGAGCAGGGACGCGCCATCCTCGATCGTGATCGTCGCGTCGTTCTGGAGCTTGGTCACGAAGAGCGATGTCCCTGTGCGGAGTCGCTGATCCACGAGAGACTGGACGGCGCTGCCGTCGAGTGCAGACTCGACCAGGCGGGAGCTGCCGAACCATTGCATCTCGGAAACACCGTCCAGGATTCCGCCGCGGACCGCCGTGTCGCGGAACGTCACGAGCGAAGACGCGTCGGCCCGAATCGTTCCGATGTTGTCGATGCGCGCACTCTGGATCGCAAGCGTGCCGCCGCCCGTGGCTTCGAACAGACCGTCGTTCTGGGTACTCGCGCCCGCGGTTCCGTTCGAGACCTGGTAGCTCAGCGTTCTTCCCGCGCGGTCGGCGGAGAGGGTTCCCTCGTTGTGGAATGCGAACCCCTGGACCAACCCCTCCCCGCCGATGCGGTGCGCGGCAGACTGTCGATACTGACTCGTGAGACCGGAGCCGAACGTGGAGCCGGGGCCCTCGAGCGAGAAGGATCCCGTTCCCACGAAGTGGGCGACGCCGGACGTGAATGCGATGGCACCGTCTTCTACGGAGACCGTCCCCTCATTGTCGAAGCCCTCGAACAAGACCTGCGAGCCCGCAAGGACAGATTGGTCGACCGTGCTCTGTACCCGGCTTCCATCCGGAGCCTCACGGAGTGCGCTGTTTCCCGTCCACTGGACCTCGCCGGCACCTTCGAGGGTGCCGCCGCGGATCTCCGAGTTGGCGACCGTCACGAGGGAGTTGGCGTCGGCGCGAATCGTCCCGAAGTTGTCGATGCGCGCACTTTGGATCGCAAGCGTGCCGCCGCCCGTGGCTTCGAACAGACCGTCGTTCTGGGTGCTCGCGCTCGCCGTTCCGTTCGAGACTTGATAGTTCAGCGTTTTTCCCGCGCGGTCGGCGGAAAGGGTTCCTTCGTTGTGGAAGCCGAAGCCCTGGATGAGTCCCTCGCCGTCCATGCGGTGCGTTGCCGATTGGCCGTACTGACTCGTGCCTGCCGACCCGAAAATGGCCCCGGGCCCGTCCAGTGAGAACGACCCGGCACCCGTGAAGTGGGCCACTCCGGTGGTGAACGCGATCGCGCCGTCCCCGACCATGATGGTTCCGTCGTTATCGAAGCCCGAGAACGCGACCTGGGAGCCGGACAGAAGAGACTGGTTGACGGTGCCCTGGACGCGGCTGCCGTCCGTACCGTCCAGGAGGGCCCCGAGTCCGCTCCACTGGATCTCGCCGGCCCCGGTCAGGCTGCCTCCGCGAAGTCGGACCTGATCGAGTTCGACGATGGAACCCGTATCTGCGAGAACGACGGCTGACGTGTTGTCGATGTCGCTGTTCTCGACGCGGAGGATGCCGCCCTGGATCGCCTCGAGGCTGCCTCGATTGATGAGGCGCGGGCCGGTTCCACCATCCGGAGCGGTGACGCGGAGCCGTTGCCCGGCCACGTTCGCGACGATCCGATTGCCGTTGTCGATCACGAGGCCCTGGAACGTTCCGAAGCCTTCGATCGTGTGGGCCGCACCCTGGGTCCACGTCGTCGTTGTCGTCGACCCGAAGGTCGCGTTGTCGCCCGCAAGAACGAGCCGACCCGTACCGTCGAGGGTCACGAAGAAGCCAGCGCCGGGGACCGCCGCGCCATCGGGCACCGTCATCACACCGTCGTTGGTGATCGTCCCGATCATCGACGTCACGCTTCCGGGCAGGAACCGGAAGTCCGCGCTGTTCGTGAGGTCGCGAATCGCCCCCGAGCCCGCCATCGTGACGAAGCCCCCACTGTTCGACGTGATGACGCCGCCTTCGATGCCGACGTCCTCCAAGGCGATCGAGCCGCCATCTGCTTGAAGGATGCCACCGCCATTGTCGACGCTGGCATTCTTGATCTCGCCGCGTGCGCCCGAGCGCACCACCATGAGCCCGTCGTTGTCGAGATTCGTCGCGTCGAACTTCCACTTGCCGGTCGCGCCCGTGGCTTCGACCGTTCCCGATGTCACCACGTCGACCGCATCCACATCGAGTGTTCCGCCGAGCGCGCGTAGGTCGCCCGTCGAATCGAGGAAGCCGGTGATGACGTGGAGCGTGTCTCCGGCACTGTCCGCGAGGACGTCTCCCTGGTTGACCATCGTGCTGCTGACCACGCTGCCCGTGCCGCGGATCGTGTGGCCCCCGAGGTTGCCGAGGTTGACGAGTGCACTCAGCGAAGCGGTGTCATGCGCGAGAACGACTTCCCCACTTCCGGAGAACTCGAAGAACGACAGGGAGGCCGAGAGCGTCGATGCGGGATCCGAGAGGTTGACTGTCCCTTCGTTGACGAGGACGGCGGTCGAGAGCGTCGTGAGTCCGGGGCCGATGTCGATCGTCGCGCCGGAGAGGTTCTCGATCGACCCCACGAGGAGTGAGCCGCCGGTGCTGTCGATCGTCCCCCCATTGACCACGGTCACGGCAGTCACGCCCGCGAGTAGGCCGAGGTCGAGCGTTCCCTGATTGGTCAGCAGGCCGGTGACGAGGCTGGCGACGGGCCCGACCGTGAGGGTGCTCTGGCTTCCGATCGACGTGTCGATCAACGACGTCAGGCTCGTAGCGATCGACAGTTCGGCACCCGAATTCAGGTTGAGGACCGAGATCGTGGCGCCCACGTCGCCTTGGACATCACTGGCCGGGCCGGACACGTTGACGGTGAACAAACACGACGCTGTGTTGCCGGGCGTGGTCGGCGGCGGAACCTGGGGGCAGCCAATGGCCCATTGGACGGGGTTCGACCAGATGCCGCTGCCGCCGTTCCAGTTGGCGAATGCCGTGATTGCGCTGGCCGGCGCAGCGGCGGCCAACCAGGCGACGACGAGCCCCGCGATGAACCGTCCGCGGCGGTTTCCAATCCAGTCCAGCATTTCCAGCTCCTTCCGATGGCGACCGAACCTCGATTCTAGAAGGGGCGTCGCCGTCCGGAAGGCGATCGGCGGATCGGTCAAGCAATGGTCAAGGTCCCGGGCCCGGAAGGCTCCAGGTGCCTGCAGTTGCACATGAATTTAGTCCATTCTAATATCGAACTGAGTGCATTCGAGTTTCGAACGAACAGCCGCGCCCCTTCGAAGGAGATCCGTCCATGGCCGCCGAACCCGCCGAGTGGAAGAGCACGTCCTGCATCCTGTGCAGCACCAACTGTGGACTGCAGGTGCAGGTCGCCGATGGGCATTTCGTCAAGATCAAGGGCGACAAGACCAATCCGCGATCGCTCGGGTACACGTGTGAGAAGGCCGCGGGCCTCGACCACTATCAGAATCACGCGGACCGCGTGACGTCCCCGCTTCGACGCCGGGCCGACGGCAGTTTCGAAGCGATCGATTGGGACACGGCAATTCGTGAAGTCGCCGCGAAGCTCGGTGCGATTCGCGATACCCACGGTGGCAGCAAGATCTTCTACTACGGCGGTGGAGGGCAGGGCAACCACCTGGGCGGCGCATATAGCGGTGCCACCCGGCGCGCACTCGACATGCGGTACGCGTCGAACGCCCTGGCCCAGGAGAAGACAGGCGAGTTCTGGGTCGAACGACAGATGTTTGGTGGACGACCGCATCCTGATTTCGAGAATGCCGAGGTCGCCGTCTTTATCGGCAAGAACCCGTGGCAATCACACGGCTGGGAGCGCGCCCGGCCGGCGCTGCGAGCGATCGCCAAGGACCCGAACCGGCACATGATCGTGATGGATCCGCGCCGCACGGAAAGTGCGGATCTTGCCGACGTGTTCCTCCAGGTGATTCCCGGGACGGATGCTTTCGTGCTGGCGGCCATGCTGAAGGTAATGCTCGATGAGGGTCTCACGAACGAGGCGTTCCTGTCGGAGCGGGCAGGAGACGGCAAGGAACTCTTCGATGTCCTGCGTGAGGTCCCGGTGGCCGACTACTGTGGCCGCGCCGGGGTCGACGAAGCGGATGTGCGAAAGGCGGCGCGACTGATCGGCTCCTCGGAGAGTGTCTCGGTCCTCGAAGATCTCGGAATCGAGATGGCCCCGCATAGCACGCTGAACTCCTACCTCGAGAAACTGCTCTACGTGCTGCGTGGCGGACTGGGCCTCAAGGGTGCGATGAACCTCCCGACGCACGTCGGAAAACTCATCGGGGAGGGAAAGGACAACAAGGTATCGCCGGTGGGCGGGCACAAGATCATTACCGGCCTGATTCCGTGCAACGCGATTCCAGAGGAGATCCTGACGGACCATCCCGATCGCTTCCGCGCGATGTTCATCGAAAGCGGCAACCCCGTACACTCGCTGGCAGACAGTCCCCGGATGCGCGAGGCCCTCGACGCGCTCGAATGCGTGGTCGTCATCGATGTAGCGATGACCGAGACCGCCAAGCACGCGCATTACATCCTGCCCGCGGCTTCGCAGTACGAGAAGGTCGAGACCACGTTCTTCGGCGGTGGCTTCCCCGATCACACCTTTCAGTTGCGCCACCCGCTCTTCCCAGTGGCGGATGGCACGTTGACAGAGCCCGAGATCCACAGTCGCCTCTGTCGCGCGCTGGGCGCCTACACGGATGAGGACCTGACGGTGTTGCGCGAGGCGGCGAACGAAGGCCTTGAGAAGTTCGGCATGGCCTTCCTCGGAATGATGGGAAGTCGGCCGGATCTCGCCGCAATCTTGCCGGTCGTGCTCTACGAGACGCTTGGACGCTCTCTCGATGATGGCTTCGAGGGTGCAGCACTCCTCTGGGGTGCGGCGCAGACGCTCGCAGCGGAAGAAACTGCGTCCGTGAAACGCGCAGGGTTCGATGGTGAAGGGCCGGTCCTGGGAGACGCGGTCTTCCGCGCAATCTTGGCCCATGCCAACGGCGTCGTGGTCACCTCAGACCCGTACGACGTGACACTGGAGCGTATTGGCACAGACGACGGTCGCATCCAGCTCGTCATTCCTGAACTCGTCGCCGAGCTTGCCGAACTGGCGGACGAGGCGCCGCCGCGCCTCACGGATGACTATCCGTTCATCCTCGCGGCGGGTGAGCGAAGGACGAGTACGGCGAACACGATCTTCCGAAGCCCTGGTTGGCGCAAGAAGGATGCCGAAGGCGCGCTGCGAATGAGTCCTGGCGATGCGGCACGGCTCGGCATCGAAACGGGCGGGCGCGTTCGGATCAGGACGAAGCGGGGCGCGGCGGAAGCCGTTGTTGAAGTCAATGATACCTTGCGCGACGGGCACATCACCCTGCCGAACGGCCACGGGCTCGAGTACCCGGACGCCGATGGCGTGCGCCGTGTGCACGGGACACCGCCGAACGAACTCACATCGGCCGAGGATCGCGACTGGTTGGCCCTCACCCCGTGGCACAAGCATGTTCGCGCGCAGCTCGAAGTGATTGCTTGAGATGAGAGCTGACCGCTTCGCAGACGCGCCTTGCCCCATCGCCCGGACGACCGGGCTGATGGGCGATTCATGGACACCGGTCTTGATGCGCGAGGCCTTTCTTGGCCACCGCCGATTCGAGTCGTTTCAAAGCGCGTTGGGTCTTTCGCGTGGGATCCTGGCCCAGCGCCTCGCGAAGCTGGTGGACGCAGGCATGCTCGAACGTCGGCTGTATGAAGAGCGGCCCGAGCGGTACGAGTATGTGTTGACCGAGAAGGGCCGGGATTTCTACCCTGTGCTGGCCGCAATGTGGCGTTTCGGAGAGGACTGGCTCTGGGCCGATGGCGGCGAACCGCCGCTCCAGATCTTCGACCGCGAGACTGGGGATCCCGTCTCGCCGCGCGTCGTCGATGAGCGAACGGGCCAGCCGATCGACGTGCGAAAAGTCACGCTGGGCCGACGCGAATAGAGGGGCTCGCTCCGCCGCGGCGCGAGATTCGGATCATCTGCCTCTGCTAGCTTGGTCGCGTGCGCCGGGCTGTCTCGCTTTCATTCGTCGTTCTCCATGGCATCGGCATGTTGGCTTGCCTGGTCACCCTGCTGTTCTCGGTGGTGGTCCGGGAAGTCCTCGTGATTGTCTACGGCCCGGTCGCCTGGCTTCTGCTCGTGTTGCTCGTGGGTGTCCTGATCTGGGCAGCGACAGCGCTGGTCGAAGCGTGGCGGCGGTTCCGGCGCGACGACCCACTGCCGAGCGCAGCCCTACGGTGGCGAATCACGCTCTATGCGGCGTTCCTGTGCACGGCCTATCTCGTCGTGACGCCGCCGGTAAGGTTCTGGCAGGCGGCCTCGATCACGGCCGTACTGTTCTACGGTGTGACACTCGCGATTCAAGCCGCGCTCCCATGGCTCCGTCGCATCCTTCCACAGCGGTTGCGTCGAATGGCCGATGTCACCTTGGGAAATGTCGTGCTGCTCGTTGTGTTGGCCGAGGTCGCATTACAAGGCGTCGCCGTGTTCTGGTCGACACCCTTGCTGGTCACCGCACAAAGTTCGGGAGAGGTTCGCCGCTCTGCGGATCGTCGCGCGCCCGGCACCCTCCATGTCGGCTTCCCGATGAATGAACGCGGCCACTACGACACGGAAGTCGCCACTGCGCGCCTCCAACGTTCCGTGCTCGTCGCCAGTATCGGGGACTCCTTCAGCTACGGGGTGGTTCCGCACGCACGCCACTTCACCACGCTGGCCGAGCAGCGGCTGCCCGATGTCGAGATCTACAACATGGGCTTTCCCGGGACAGGCCCCGTCGACTACCTGCATCTCGTGCAGGATGAGGCGGTCCCGCTCGACCCCGACCTGATCGTCATTCAGCTCTTCCTCGGAAACGATCTGTCGGATACGGCACCCGAAACGAGTGAACCGCGTTGGTACGAACGTGAGCGGTACTTGCTGCCTGTGGCGTTGGAGCGGGCCGCGACGCTGTGGAAGGTACGGAAGTCGAGCGATGACGCGGTGCCGAGGCCTGCCGACGCGGAGACGGAAGAGGACCCTTTACGGCACTTCGTATGGTTCGACGACCCGATGCTGGAGCAGCCGTCCTTCCCTGAAGACATCTTTCTGGGGATCGAAACGCGCAACATGGTCGCAGTGTGTGGGCCGGACGACGCCATCTATGAGCGGTTCTTCGGAAATTTCGAACGGATCCTCGAAGCCGTTGGGGACATCCCGGTCGCCGCCGTACTGATCCCGAGCGAGGCACAGGTGGAGGACCACATCTGGGAAGCGGTCCGCGGCGCGAGCGATCAGCCACTGGTTCGCGATCGTCCCCAGCGCGAACTCGCCCGGTGGTTCTCGGAGCGCGGAGTGCCTTTCCTCGATCTTCTCCCGGTCCTCGAGAGCGTCGAGCCGTTGGCCGACGGCCGACAGCATGTTTTCCATCTCCAGGACACGCACTTCAACGCGCGTGGGAATGCGGTGTCCGGCACGGAACTGGCGCGCTTCGTCTCCGAGATTCTGGAGTCCGGCCCGTCCGCTCAGGGACGAACTGCCAACACGACGGGGCCGCGTTTCTCCCGCACGCCGGCTGAGTTGACCCTGCGCCATGGCTGGCAGGAGCCCGAGCCGACGCATCTCTGGAGCGACGGCCCGGTGACGACCTTTCGCGCGCAGGTTTCGGGTCCCACCGATGTCACGATGCGGTTGGACGTCCAACCGTATCCGGACCCGGATGCGCCCGCGCAGCGCATCGCGATCGATCTGAACGGAAGCCGCCTGGAACAAGTCGTGCTGCCTCCCGAACGGAGCACGGTCGAGATTCGGCTACCCGGAGACCGGCTGGGACCGGCTCCTGCGCACCTGGCGATTCGCTATGCGTGGACGCGGCGGCCAGCCGAGCATCAAGAGGGAGCCGATGATATGCGCGAGTTGGCGGTCGCCTGGTACGACATCAGTTTCGATCGTACCGGCGAGGCCGTCGGTGCGGTGGCTCCGCACGCGGAGGCACCGTGAACCGATCTTGCCGGGAACCGGTCCGCCCGCGCAGCCGGGCATCATGGCTCGCCCGTGTCGCGTTCCTGGGGATCTTCTTCTTGCAGGCTTGCGCTCAAGTCCCTCCCTATGTGCCAGCGGCACCCGAAGCCCAGGATCTCGCGGCACCGCCGCTCTTCCCGACCTTCCTGCGACATCCCAACTCCGCGCCCGTAGTCGATGCCGGCGCAAGGGGTCTCCCGACGGTCGTGTTCGATCCGCACGTCTACGCAGATGAGGAGGGCTATCACCTCTTTCACACCGCCATCTTCTGTCGTCGAGGCGAGCGCTATGAGGTGAGCTGGGATCCGGCGGCACCGGGCGCGTGCAACATCCTCGAGACGATCGGAACGGTGGCCTACGCATTCTCCGCCGACCGCGGACTGAGCTGGAGCTATCGGCAGACGCCGGTCGTCGTTCCTCCGGCTTCCGGATTCGATTCGACGAAGATCGAGACGCCCTTCGTGTTTCGTCGCGGAGGCACCGTGTACTTGACGTATACGGGTGACGGCGACCTGGATGGTGTCAAACGGTATCAGCGCTTCCAGATCGGGATCGCCGAACTCGCCCTGGCGGGACGGAGCCTTCGCGCGGCGATGATGGATGAACGCATCACGTTCGAGCGTCGGCCAGAGCCGCTGGTTCCCCACGACGAACGCCCGGGACGCTTCGACAACAACGTCCAGGAGCCGAGCGTCGTGGTTCGGGAGGATGGGATCGAGGTCTACTTCGTGGGTCTCGGGCTGGCGAAGCCGGAGGCCGCGATCGATGCGCCGGGCCAGCAGATCCAGGGTGTGGCCCTCGGTCGTGCAGACTTCGATCTGGATTGGAAGCTTCGTTCACGATCGGAGAGCGGACTGGTCGAGGGTGCGAACATCACGGAGATGCACTGGATCGATGGCGCGTACCATCTGTTCGCGTCGAGCCTGGTGTTCGGCGAATTCCACCGGGACGAAGTCATCACCTGGTCGCACTCACGCGACGGCGTCTCGTGGTCGGAACCGATGGCGATTCTCGGACCCCGTGAAGGGCGCTTCGATAGCTGGGGCCTGATGGCACCGACCGTGGTCGTGGAGCCCGATCGAGCGGTCTTGTTCTACACCGCATTCGAGGTCGGGCCACGGCGTTGTTTCCCGGTCCCGGCGGATGGCCGCTTCGGCCGACCCGTCGATGGTGATGCGCGGTGCGTCTTCTCGACCCTCGGACGAGCGGTATCGACGCCCATCGCGACGCCTCGGTAGGGCGGGTCTCTGACAGGGGCCGTGCGCGCTGGGCTACCGTTCGCGCGTGTCTCGCATCGCTGCGCCGCTCTTCGTTCTGATCCACGGAATCGGCCTTGCTTTCGCGGTGGGGACGGCGTGGGTGGCATGGGTCCAGCGCCCTCTGCTGCAACTCCTGATCGATCGCGCCCTGCTGCCATTGATCGGTGGCGCTGGTGCATTCGTCGTTCCGGTCCTGGTGGGGGCCCTCCTTGTTCTGGTCACGATGACCGTGATCGCATCCGCATGGACGATCGTGGCAACACTTCGGCGCTGGCGCCGCGGGATCGCGGAAACCCATGTCGGGCTTCGGCTCCGGGTTCTCGCCTACGTCGTCGTGGGCTGTGTGGGTGCCGGCGTCTTCGTGTTCTCGGAACCCGAGACGTTCACCGGTCCGTTCCGCGTCCAGTTTCCCATCCTGATGGAGATCTTGGGCAGCGCTGCTTACGCGGCCTACCTCCGCTGGGCATCGCGGATCGCACCGGATCGGCAGCCGGTCCCGGGGCGGCTGCGACGTGCGTTCGATGTCATTGCGATGAACGCAGTGCTTGGCCTGGTCGTGCTCGAGATCGCACTTCGCGTGATCTCGGCCGTGGTGCCGATCCCGCTCCTGGTGACGAACGAGAGTTCGTCGCGGATTCGTCGGGATGCGGAGCGCCTGCCGGCAGGGCAGCTCAAATGGGGCTTCCCGGTCAACGAAACAGGGCACTACGACACCGCATTCGTTCCGAGCTCGGAGCTTTCGGGTCGACTCGTCATCAGCATCGGTGACTCTTTCAGCTACGGAACAACCCCCCACGCCTATCACTACTCGACCGTCGCGGAGCGCGCCCTCAAGGACGTGAGCGTCTACAACATGGGTTTCCCCGGGACCGGTCCGGGGGACTATCGGCACCTGCTCGAAGGAGAGGCGCTCCCCCTCGACCCCGATCTGATCGTGGTCCAGCTGTTCATGGGCAATGACATCACCGCGGGCCCTCCCTACCGCGCGGAACCCGGCTGGGCGGATGCGGACAGCTACAAGGCGGGCATCCTGTGGCATCGGCTCGGCGTCCTGCGGCGCGCGGCAGAAGACCGAGAGGCCGCCGCGCACGAGCGAGCGCCCGAGGATTTCTCCTGGGTGGCGGATGTTTCGCTCGAGGTTCCGAGTTTCGGCGAGGACGTGTACGAGGACGTTTCCTTTCGGAACGCCGTGCAGATCACGTCCGACCATATCGGCCTCTACGACCGCTTCGAGGCCTCTCTCGCGGCGCTCGCCGAAGCGGCGGAAGGCGTGCCGCTCGCGTTCGTGCTGATCCCGGATGAATTCCAGGTAGAGGACGCGCTCTGGGCCAGGGTCTCCGCCCGGCTCGAAGGGCCGCACGACCGGGATCTTCCGCAGAAACGAACGCTCGCTTGGCTCGAGGCCCACGACTTTCCGGTGCTCGATCTCCTGCCGCTGCTGCGCGCTGTGGAGCCTCTCGAAGACGGCGATCGGCATCTCTATCACCTGCGGGACACGCATTTCAATGCCAGGGGGAACGCGGTCGCAGGGCAGGCACTGGCCAGATTCGTAGGACCTCTTCTCGAGACTGGGACACCAAGGGTCTCGCGCGTGTCACTGCCATTCAGCATTGATCTCTCGAGCGAAGCCGCTTCCGAGCGCCTCGTTCGCGGATGGCACCCGGCCGAGGACGGTGTCTCGTGGAGTGCGGGTCCCAGCTCCGAGCTGATTGCGCCGCTGAGCCCGGGCGCAGACGTCGCGATGGATTTCGATTGTCTGCCGTTCGTTGGTCCCGACGGCAAGGCACAGCAGATCAAGGTCTTGTTGAATGGCGCCAACGTCGCCGAGGTTGTCGTGGCACCAGGACGCAATCGCTATTCGGTGACGTTGCCGCGGAAGCATCTCCGGCGTTGGCGGAACGTGGTGCGCTTCGAGTACGGCGACACGTATCAACCGAGCGAAGTGCTCGAGAACTCCGCCGACGAGCGGATCCTCGCGGTCGCCTGGTACGAGATCAGCTTCCGGTCCCCGTCGAATGGGCTCGCGCTGCCGACGCCATGACTCGTTGCAGGGAGTCCTTGGGCTAGGTTCCGTCGGTGTCTCGTCTCGTTCCCGTGATCCTGCTCGTGATCCACGCCATTGGCGTGGCACTGACCGTCGCGACAGCGTTCGAGGTCTGGCTTCAGCGGGCACTCGTCGAGGAGCTGCTCGGCGAAGTGCTCGCGCCGGTTCTTGGCGAGGTCGAGGTCAGCGGAGCCAGCGTGCTTCTCCTCGTACTCGTTGTCGCGATCGCCGTCGCCGGGAGCTGGGACATGGTGCGGACCTTCCAGCGCTGGCTGCGGTCGGGCACCGAGGTGAACGGCTCCCTTCGGGTGCGGGTCGCGGTGTACGGCGCGGCCGCCTGCGTCGTCTTCAGTCTGTTCGTCCTGTCTGCGCCCGAGACCTTCACAGGGCCCTATCGGGTGGTTCATCCGATCGTCGCCGAGATCGTGGCAGCGCTCGGCTACGGTGGATTCCTGTTCGCGAACCAGCGGTTGAAGCGCCGGCGACAGCTCAAGGTCTCAGCGAGGGCGCGTCGCCTCGACGTACTGGCAATGAACGCGGTGGCGAGCCTCGTGTTGTTGGAGTTGACGCTTCGCGTGGTGTCGTCGTTCGTCGGCGTTCCGATCCTGATCAATGAAGACAGCGACTCCCAGATACGACGCGACGCGGGTCGCCTCCTGCACGGCGACCGACGCTTCGACACCCTGATCAACGAAGGCGGCCACTTCGACTCGCCGTTTCTCCCTCGATCCGAACTCTCGGGTCCGCTGGTCGCCAGCATCGGCGGCTCGTTCAGCTACGGCGTGGTTCCGCATGCGTTCCATTTTACGACCGCGGCCGAGCGGAGCCTGCCGGGCGTCCAGGTCTACAACATGGGATCCGCCGGAATCGATCCCTACGACTATCGACACCTGTTGAAGACAGAAGCGATTCCGCTCGATCCGGATCTTGTCATCGTGCATCTATTCGTCGGCAGGGACATCGTGGCGACGAGGCCCTATCGCGCGCCGCCCCGCTGGCATGACGCGGACATCTCGTTGGTCGCGATGCTCGCGCGTCGATTGGTGGTGTTGTCGCGCGCAGAGATCCAGAACTGGATTGATTCCGAAGATGCGCTCGACGCCGTGTCGCCGAATGGAGGTGCGCCCGGCGAGCAGTATCCGTGGTTGGCGGACCCGCTCCGCGAACCGCCAAGTCTCGGTGCCGAAGTCTTCCTGGAACTCGAACGCCGCAACGCCGATCGGATCGGCGTCGACGACCCGGCCCTCTATGAAGGTTTCGAGGATGCCCTCGATGCGCTGGACGCGGCAGCGGCGGACTTCCCCCTTGCGTTCGTCCTGATCCCCGACGTGTTCCAGGTCGAGGACGGGCTCTGGCGCGCGGTGCAGGAAGGGAGCCCCATTCCCATGGAGCGCGATCGCCCGCAACGTCAGGTGACGGCGTGGATGACGGAGCATGACATTCCGGTTCTCGATCTCCTTCCGGCCTTGCGTTCGGTTCCGGCGCTTCCGGACGGCAGCCGGCACCTCTACCACCGGCAGGATCCGCACTTCAACGCGCGCGGGAATGCGATCGCGGGTGAAGCACTCGCCGGTTTCATCGCACCGCTGCTCGTCAGCGGGACGCCGCGCGCACGCGCGCTGTCTCTCCCCTGGACTCTGGAGATCGGAAACAATCGGCAAGCCCGTGCGCTGGAGTCGGGCTGGAATGATCCGGAAGGAAACATCCTTTGGAGTGATGGCCCGGCGAGTGTTCTCGTCGGCCGGTTTGGCAAGGCAAGCGACATCACGTTGAATCTCGACTGCTTGCCATTCGATCTCCGCGACGGCACCGAGCAGACGATCACGATCCGGCTGAACGGTACGCCCGTTCACGATCTGGCCCTCGACCCGGGTCGGAACCGCTATTCCGTCACGCTTCCCCGAGAGCATCTCAAGGGAGGGCGAAATGTGATCCGTTTCGAGTACGGCTATGTCGGTCGTCCGACCGATGTTATTCCGGGATCGACGGATCCGCGTGAGCTCGCTGTCGCATGGTTCGGAATCGGCCTGGAGGAGGCCGCCTCAGCGGCACCGGGCCGCGGAGACTGACCGGAAGCCCGGCTCCACTCAGCGCTTCTGCCAGTAGGCGCCTGACCAGTCGACGGTCACGATCTCTTCTTCGATCCCATGCGTTGACCGGTAGTCGTCCACGGCCTGTTTGCAGGGGGGGGCGTTGTAGTAGTCGTCGATGATGGCGAAGCCTCCGGGCGACAACTTCGGATAGAGGTGGACGAGCCCGTCCATCGTCGATTCGTAGAGATCACCGTCGAGACGCATCACGGCAAGTGCGTCGATCGGCGCCGTAGGAAGTGTGTCCCGGAACCATCCCTCGAGAAATTTCACTTGATCGTCGAGGAGGCCGAATCGGGCGAAGTTCTCCTTGACCTTGGGGAGCGGGACGGCAAGCGACTTCCACATCGAGAGATCAAACCCGCGGTCGGCCGGGTACTTGTCCGGATCGGGCTTCGGGAGACCCGCGAAGGAATCGGCTGCCCAGACGACGCGATCGGTCACGTCATATGCCCGCAAGATGGCGCGCATCATGATCGGTACACCCCCGCGCCAGACACCGGCTTCCAGCAGATCGCCGGGGACGTCGCGACGGAGGGCATCCTCCACACAGTGTTGAACATGGGCCAGGCGTATGTCCCCGATCATGGTGAGCGCCGAGGCCGGCCAATCGAGTCCGAACTCACGGACGCTGCGCGATTGGGGGCGGATGCGAACGGCGAGACGACGGACGAGGTGCGCGACGGTTTCGATCGGACGCCGGATCGGCTGTAGCTCGAGAAGCGGGCCGTCATCAGCCTCCCAAAGGAGAAAGGTCAGACAGTCTCGGAGCAGGTCCAGATACAATTTTCTGGCACTCGCGCTTGGGTCGTCTGGTGACGTCGCCTTCGCTTTTCGCCAACCCAGTTCGGCGGCGCGTCGATAGGCGTCAGCGGCCTTTTCGTTTTCGCCGCTTTCGCGGAGCATGTGTCCGAGCCGGCTGAACGCATCGGAATGCTCTGGCCGCGCGGCAGCGGCGGCCTCGTAGTGCACGAATGCCTCGTGCCATGACTTGGCTCCTGAGAGCGCGTCCCCCCAATCGGAGTGGATGTCCGGCAGGCTCGAGTCGAGGCGCTCGGCTGTTTCGAATGCCGCCGCCGCTTCCGCGTACTGCCCCCCGGCAAGAAGCGCGCGTCCAAGCCGCTGGTGCGCCTCGCCTTGATTCTCAAACTGCGACATTTCCGCCTTCGCGGCTTCTATTGCTTGTTCGGCCTTGAGACGTGCATCCGGCGTCGTCATCGAAAGATTCTCGTCGAGTCCGCGAGTCCTCCGAGGCCACGATTAAGAGTCATTCTGTATCGCCCGCTTCGCTGGAGGCGAAGTCGGATTGGCGAATAGCCGGAAGGGCGTCCCATTTTTCATGGAAACGGAGGCGATCGCACGGATCCTCACTCGTCGCGTCCGGGTTCGGGTCGACGACGCATAGGTTTCCCAAGCAGAGGCATGCGAAGTCGCGTTGCCGGGCACGAAGACAGAAGTCGATCATGGCGCTCCGGTCCAGCGCGTAGCCGGTGTCGAAGCCACCGACGGCCTTCCAGACCTCGCGGCGAATCAGGACGAGGCGTTCGGAGAGCCAGCCCACGGGGTGGGGCTGTGAGAGGTCGGCCGCCGTCAATGCCCCGGCACCGCGGAAGACGGGATCGCCCTCGGCGTCGAAGGTGCCGCCTGCGTTCGCCACGAAACCATCCAGGGTCTCGAAACGGGGTCCAGCGAGTTCGGCTCCCGAGAAGCCATCGACGAGGCCACGGACCTGGCCGCCATCGACCCCGTCGAGTCCGGCTTCGATGAAGCAGACGGCCGCGCGGTCGGTGTTCGCGAAGGCGTCTTCGAGATGCGTCGCGCCGGACCGCTGGACCGTCAGGATCGCGTCTTCTGCGACACCGAGCTTCCGCAGTGCCGACGTCGTCCGGCGCGTTGCCAGCGTCGTCTCCTTGCCGTCTCCGACCACGACGAAGTCGATGTCCGATAGCTGGAGCGCTGGACGTTCGGTTCGCTTGTACTCGAAGGGTTGTCGATCGTTGATGCGGGAGAGCGGAAGCCCGAGGCGTTCGATCGTCTTGTCTGCGAGACGGCGCCACATCTCGAACGCCGCTTCGTCGGTCAGGACCAGGCTCGCCCGTTCCGAGTTGATCCGATAGTAGTAGAGCGTTTCATCGACCAACTCGATCGTTCCCTGCTCTTCCAACTTCAGGTAGATGTCGCAGTCCTCGCCTGCGTGCTGGAAGTCGGGGAAGCCCTCCCAGCCGTCCGTCTTGTCGTAGGCGGCGCGCCGGATGAGGTATGGCTGCGAATGATTGAAGACATCCGTCACCATGCCGTGTTGATAGTTTCGGGCCTCGAACGGAAACCACGGCGGCGTGTGGACCACCTTTCCTTCTTCGTCGATGAAGATGCGCTTCGCTCGTAGTACCGAGGCCCAGGGCTTCTCCTGGCCAATGGATAGGAAACGCTCGACCGCGTGGAAGGGCAACACGTCGTCGTCGTCGAGGGGGAGGATGAACTCACCCTCGGACGCGTCGGTGAGGCTGTGTCGAGCGCGGGCGATCCCCCGATTCTCGGAGTAGGTGATGCTGACCTGAGGGTGGTTCTGGCGTTCCAGTCGCTCGAGGGTCTGTCGGGATAGGGCGTCACCGCCGTCCCACAGCAATGAGAGGTGCCAATCCGGACTGCTCTGCGTCAACACGGAATCGATACAGCGCTCGAGGAACGCACCCTTGAACACCGGCGTTTCGATCGAGATCCGCATGGTCAGGAGGCCTCCGGGAGGAGGGCTTGCATCAGGGCGTCGGGTGTCGGGGCGCGTTGGAAGTCGGCGAGAATGTTCTCTCCGTCCTCGACGAAAGCCCGGCTCCAATCTGCCAGGGTGTCTGTGGTGAGTCTGGTTCGATGGTCGTGAAACTCGGGCATGCGACCCTGGTAATACCACCCGACCACGCGCGGCAGCATCGTGGGCACATTGCGCACGAGATGGCCGTGGTCGAATAGCGTGACGGGCAGCCGGTTGAATAGACGGACCAGGATGGAGTGCGACACCACGTTCCAATAGAAGGCGTGTTCGGCCGTGAGGAGCAGCGAGATCATCTGGTTGAAGGGGCAGAACGTCAGGATGTCGATGCCTTCGGCGGTCGGCATACGGGCGGTCACGAGCTGGACGAGTTCATCCGGCGCGATCAGGATCGGATGCCGCCCGGCTGCTATGGCATCGAGGAGGCGAGCGGCGACGATGTCGGAGAAACGCCGGCGTCCGCAGAACATCGTCTGCGTCTCATAGTCCGTTCGCGAGAGGATGAAGACCCAATGCGGGCGATCGCTGCTGCTGGCCTGAGGTACTGCGGGCAGTGAAATCAACGCGTCGTTGAAGAACGCATGGTTGCGCTGATCAGTCTCCTCTGCGGCGACTGATTCGACCGCGCAGTTGGCGGGGTAGAGATGAGGGAGGTCGCGGAGGATCCGTTCACAGTTCTTGAAGCTGCTGCGAAGCCGCTCGTCCTCGACTTCCTTGACTGCCTGCAACGCGGCGATGTCCAGTTCGCCCGATTCATTCGGGAGGCTGATTCCGACGATGTCGTAGGGATCCCTGATCGACAGCATTCCGAGGAAGGGATCTGTGGTTACGACGCGACATCCCCGTTCGCGAAGTCCCCTGAGAAGTTCTTCGAGTTCGTCCACCGAGAGGAGATCGTGAATCGGAAAGAGATACGCCGAACAGAGGAATACGACTCGGGCGCGGGTCCGGTCGACAGCATCGAGGATGTCAGAAACGGATTCGTAGGGGGTGGTGCGGCCTGGGAGCGCATCCCCATTGTTGGCCACCAGACGCTCCGGAATCAGCAGACTCGAGTTCTCGGCCAGGCGCTGCCCCAGTACCAGGTACATCAGTGTGGTGAGCTCGCCGTAGTCGTTGTCGAGGACGAAGAGGGCATCGCTCTTCATGGAAGTGACGTCGATGGGCGCCGGCGCGAGATCCCGCAGCCATTGTTCGACGGCGAACACGCCGGCCGACAAATTGTCCGTGCTCCAGAACGAACTGCGGCGCTGCGCAAATCGGTCCTCCATGGGGGCTCCCGGGACAGCCGGGAAGTCCCCGCCGATTTCGACCGCGCGCGCGTGCTCCAGGGCGGCGGCTTCGCCTCGGCCCAGTTGGAGTAGCGGATCGACCAGCAGGAACGAACTCGTGGCGTCTTCACTCGCGATATCTCGAGCGGCTTCGAGAGAAGCCACCGCTTCCGCCCAATGGTCCCGCTTGAGGTGCTCGATGCCGAGGCAGAGACGGGCAGCGGCGTCGTCTGAAGAGACAGAGACGAGTTCCTGGTAACCAGCGATCGCATCGTTCGAGGAATCGACGTTTGCGAGGACCGACGCCAGCATCGTGTAACTCTCGGTATCGTTGGCATCCAACGCGAGTGCGTGCCGATAGGCCGATGCCGAGCCCTCCCAGCTTTCAGCCTGGTAGAGCGCAGCGCCGAGGCTGCGATAGAGTGCGCCATTCTCGGAATCGCGCTCGATCGCGGCCATGTAGGCCCCGGCAGCTTCCCCCCACCGTTCGAGCCGAACGAGCGCTGCAGCAAGCGATAGGCGGAGCGCGTTGTCGTCCGGCGAGAGTTCGACGGCACGTTCGAGAACCGGAACGGCCTCGTCGAAGCGTTCGAGGTTGGCGAGCGCATTCGCGAGGCTTCCTTGGAGTTCCGCAGAGTCGGGGCGGGCCGCGACTGCAGCACGGAGGGTCTCTGCAGCTTCTTCCCAGCGCTCCATGTTCACGAGCGTGCTTGCGAGTGCGAGGCGGAGATCCTCCGACGCCGGATCGCGCTGCAGCGCTGCACGCAGGCTGACCTCGGCCTCCTCCCAGCGTTCCATCCGGACGAGGACCTGTGCGTAGGCCGTATTCAGGCCCGCGGACTCCGGTGTCCGTTCAAGCGCGGACTTCAGGATCGCGTGGGCCTCGTCGAATTGTTCAAGGCGGAGCAGGACGCTTGCCAGCGACGCGTGGTGCTCGGGGGTGCCAGGATCCTGTGCGATGGCGCCACGCAGCGCGTCTGCGGCTTCCTCGAAGCGCTCGAGTCGAATCAAGCACGTTGCGCGAATCCCGTGGAGGTCGCCGGAAGCGGCTCCGCGGTCGAGCGCGGCCCCCAATGCTTCGGCGGCTTCGTCGAAACGGTCGAGGCGATAGAGAAGAACACCCCGGTTCGTGTGGGACGCGGCACTGGTGTCATCGAGCGCGATGGCTTCCTGGTAGACGCGGACCGCTTCGTCCCACCGTTCCAGTTTGCTCAGTGCGGCAGCGCGGTTCTGATGCGACTCGGCGAACGTCGGATTCAGGCGGATGGCGTGGCCGAACTCGGCGGCCGCTTCCTCGAACTTCCCAAGCTTGAGAAGGGAGACGGCAAGGTTGTTATGCGACCAGGAGTCATCCGGTCGCAGCTCGGCGGAACGCCGGAACAGTTCCGCAGCTTCGGCCCAGCGTTCACGCTGCAGGAACTTCGTTCCGCGATCGAATGATCTCCGGTGTCGAATGGACTCAAACAAAGAGGCTCCTCGGAACGGATCGCTCACGGGCCCTGGTGGCACCGCGGCATGATATCTGATCAAGCCAGGCGGTCGGCGACGGGCTCGGGTCGCACGTGTGCACCGTAGGTGCCCAGAAATCGCACGAAAGCGTCGCGACGTTCATGGTCAAAGACCGGGTGCCGGCGACGCCCCCAGTCCGAGACGTTCTCCTGCTCACGGATTGCGCTCGCGTTGCATGTCCAGCACTCGCTCCAGCGAAGCGCGTGCCGCGGCCGGCGAGAATCCGGCCGCGAGCCGGTCCAACCCCTGCTCGGAGAGCCGTCGCCAGAGTTCATCGTCGGTCAGGAGACGACCGATCGCGTCCGCGAACGATTCGGGCTCGTCGGCGATCAACGCATGGGTTCCATTCTCGAGGGCCATGCCTTCCGCGCCGATCGATGTCGTCACCACCGGAAGCCCGTACGCCAGGCTCGTCGTGATCTTTCCCTTGATACCGGCCCCGTAGCGCAGCGGGGCGACAGAGAGCCGCGCAGACGCAAAGTGCGGCTCGAGTTCCGCCACATGACCCAGGAAGCGCACGCCTTCGCCAGCCAGGGCCGTCAGGGAAGCGGGCGGGTCCGCGCCGATGACGGTGAACTCGAGACCCGGCGCCCCGGCTCGAACGCGGGGATGGACTTCGCGGAGGTACCAGTCCAATGCGTCCAGGTTCGGCGGGTGCTGGAAGCTGCCGACGAAGACCAGTCCCCGGCGGTCGTCGAGCGGTGTGTTCGTCGGTTCCGCCGATTGGATCAGCGAGACGATCTCGACCCGGACGTCCGGTGCTTCGCGCTGCAGGAGTTCCTTCTCTGCGGGGCTCACGACCAGGGTGACATCGCAGGCGCGCGCGATGGCGAGCTCGCGCGCCATCATCTCGTCGGCTCGACGCAGGTCCTGCAGGCCGTCGAGTTCGCTGCGTCGGCGTTCGCGAAGAAAGTGCAGGTCGACGGTGTCGAACACGCGCAATGCGTTGGGGCAATGGCGTTGAACCGCGTCCATCACGAGTTCCGCGACTTCGACCCGGCTCATCACGACGGCGTCGTAGCGATCTCCGAAATCCAGGAGATGATCGTCGAGCGAATTCAGGTAGGGGTGGTAGAAGGCCTCGACACCCGCGGCCTGCAAGGAGTGGGTGTAGGAACCGTCGTGGGCACGGTTTTCGGGGAGGAATGTGACGTCGCAGTCCAAGGCCTTCAGGCTCTCGAGAACAAGCGCCATCCGAGCGGAGCCCGCGTCGCGATCGGGGCGCGGTGTGTAGGAGTCGATCACGAGAACGCACGCACGGCGCTTTCGATGGCGGGCCTCGGTGGGCGGACAGCCCGGCGCGCAGTGGCTCGCGAGTTCGTTCGACCACTTCTCGACGAACTTGTGCTGGTTGATCGCCTGGAAGCGTTTTGCACCACTCCCGGTATCGGTCCCCGAAGTCGTTCCCTCGGCATGGATGATCGTGCACCGCGGTTCGTAGACGACTCTCCGACCCGCAGCGCGAACGCTGAATGCGAGGTCCACGTCCTCGTAGTACATCGGCGAGAAGTGCGTATCGAATCCGCCGATCTCGCGGAACAGATCTCTCGGAATCGCCAGGCAGGCGCCCGAGCAGTAGTCGGGCTCATAGCGATGGGAGTACTGGGGCATCGCGGCGTCGTCACCGCGACCGAAGTTCCATCCCGAGCCGTCCGAGAAGATCAGTCCGCCGGCTTCCTGCAAGCGGCCGTCGGGGTAGACGAGCCGCGCACCGACGAGACCTACCTCGTCCGATTCGAATGGCGCGAGGAGGTTGGCCAGCCAGTCCTCCGTGACCAGCGTGTCATTGTTGAGGAATACCAGCACCTCGCCCGTCGCGGCTGCAGCTCCCCTGTTGCACGCATCGATGAAGCCGCGGTTCTCGTCGCTGCGCAGCAGGCGCACGCCCGGCGCCATTCGTTCTGCGCGGCGGGTCTCGTCGCTGGACCCGTCGTCGGAGATCAGGACCTCGTACGCGACGTCTCCGCTGCACTCGAGGATCGACGCGAGGCAGGCATAGGTACTCGCAAACTCGTTGTACGCCGGGATGACGATCGAGACCTTTGGCGCAGTGTGGATCGGAAAGTGAAGCGGCGTCGATGGGCGGGGGCGCGCTCGTTCCAGACCGACACCCGGAATTGCGTGTTGTCCGCGAGAGGCGGGGGCCAGGGAGCCGCGGCGCAGCCGGTTGCCCAGTTCGTCGCGGATATCGGTGAGCAGTGCTGAAGCCCCGCGCTCTGCGACCGTGTATCGCGCCCGGCGCGGGAAATCGCGTAACTCGCGAAAGAAGCCGGGAAGGCCGTGGCCGAAGTCCCAGACAAGCCGCAACGGCTTGGTGATACGCCAACTGGCGCTGGCGTACAGCGTGCTGACCTCGACCTTCGATGCCGTCAGCGCTGCGCGAAGGCTCACCGTCGCGGCGCGCGCCTCGATCAACTCCGCCTGGGTACGTTCCAGTTCCGAACGAAGCCGATCGGATTCGGTTCGGCGTTCATCGTCCCGCACGCGATCGTCCTGCGGCCATCATTGTTCTTGTGAACGGCCGGCGAGGTCTTCATAGACCTTCAGCGCCGAGCGCGCGATCCGGCGCCACTCGTAGGGTTCGAGATGTGCCTCGATGCCTTTGGGCTCGGGGAAGTCGCTCCGAAGTCGGTTCGCGAAGTCGCCAATTTCGGCGATCGTGGCCCACCGCTCGAGTTCTTCGTAGCCGCGGAGACCGAACGGTGTGGCCAATACCGGCAGGCCGTGAGCCAGATAGTGCAGGGTCTTCAGGCTCGTCCCCGAACCCTGGATGACGGGGTTGAGGCCGACCACATCGGGGCCGACCCAGTCGGAGACCTCGCCGTCAGGGTCGAGGCGCACGTTCGAGGGGCGACTGCCACGGACGCGGCGTGCGCAAGGGCCGACGATCACGAACTCGACCTCGTCGGCCAGTGTCGGTGCGACCTGGTGAACGATCGACGCGACCGCTTCATGGTTATGCATGACAGAGCTTCCCGCGAAGATGGCGCGGCGCCGGTAGGGCGCTCGAAGCGGTGTCTTCGGCGTTCTCTCGGATGCCGAGCCACGGGACGGGTCCGACACCGACCGGATTCCGTTGGGGACCAGGGTGACCCGTTCCGGATCGGCGCCGTAGAGTTCACCGAGCCGGCGCTTGTCGGCGGCAGAGCAGGCCAGCACGTGGTTGGCGCGGTCGACCAGCCGCTGCTCGAGTTTGCGGACGCGGCCGCCGGCGATCCGGCCGATCAACGGCGAGAAGCTCTCGGCCCACGTGTAGTCGAACTCGACGTTCTGGGCGCCATAGACAACCGGGACGGACCGCGGAAGGTCGTCGAGTACATCGATGAAGGCCGGGTGCTCGACCTGGCAGACATCGAAGTCGGTCAGTGAAACCGGTACCAAGGCGCGATAGCCCGGGTGGAGAGAAACGAGAGCGCCGTAGGGAAAGGGTCGGTCCGTGAAGAGGAATGGAATCAGGAACGGATACGGGACCTCCACTAGCTTGAAGGGCTCGGCAGCGGCAAGCGCCTTTGTTTGCGTAACGTGGAACGGCGCCACGATCGTGACATCGACGCCGAACTCACAGAGCGCCCTGGCAAGTTGCACGATGCGGATCTTGCCGCCCGCTGCGTCGGCCGGCAGCACGGGGAAACCCGCGATCACCACGAGTCGAAGCGGGCGACTCATGAGCCGGCTGCGGACTCGGTCACGGCGGCTGCGGACTCAGTCACGACGGCTGCGGACTCGGCCACTTCGGTGACGGACTCGTTGACCGGTCGTTTCGTGGCCTCGAAGTATTGCTGCGTCACCTCTTCTGACGATCCGTAGGCGACGACCCGACCTTCGTGGAGCCACACCGCCTGGTCGCACAGTTCCGTCAATTGCTCGGGAGCATGAGAGACGATCATGCCCGT
The DNA here is from genome assembly GCA_029261815.1 of Deltaproteobacteria bacterium. Taxonomy (GTDB): domain Bacteria; phylum Myxococcota_A; class UBA9160; order UBA9160; family UBA6930; genus JAJDAP01. The sequence continues at coordinate 86,880 of JAJDAQ010000098.1, read as the reverse complement.
GCAGCCGTTCTGCTTGAAGCGTGCCATTCGGTCCATGCACTTCTTCTGGAACCGGAGGTCGCCGACCGCGAGGACTTCGTCGATCAGCAGGACTTCGGGCTCGATGTTGGAGGCGACGGCAAACGCCAACCGCATGTGCATGCCGGTGCTGTAGGTGCGCAGTGGGTTGTCGATGAACTCTTCGATCTCCGAGAAGTCCACGATCTCGTCGAGCCGTTCGGTCACTTCCTGTCGCGTGAGACCGCCGGTGATGCCGGAGACGTAGATGTTCTCGCGTCCCGTCAGCTCGGGATGGAAGCCCACCCCCAGGTCCAGGATCGCACCCACGCGCCCCGTCAAGGAGACGGTGCCCTTCGTCGGCCGGCCGACGCCGGCGACGAGGCGCAGTAGCGTCGATTTGCCCGCGCCGTTGAAGCCGATCACGCCGACCATGTGCCCCGACTCGACGCGGAACGAGACATCTTCGAGCGCCCAGAAGTAGTCGGTGGGCTGCATGCCCCGCGTCCCACGCTGGAAGATCTCCTGAAGCGTCATCGGGCGGTCGGGGCGCCGGATCGGGAACTGCTTGGAGACTCCCTCGATCACGATTTCGGGGTTCAACTAGATCTCCTCCGCGAAATCGATGCTGGCCTTGCGGAACAATCGGTACGAGATGACCAGAACGATGGCACTCGCCCCAGCAACGAGACCGAGGGAACTGAAGTCTGGCGCGGTGCCTTGGAGAAGCACCGCTCGGTACGCGTCAATGATGTCGGCCATCGGGTTGACGTGGTAGATCGGCTGGTAGGCGTCAGGAACGATGCTCTGCTCGTACAAGATGGGCGTCATGAAGAACCCGAGCATCAGCGCGATGCCGAGCAGGTACTGGGTATCGCGAAAGGTCACATGCAGATACGCGGCGAAGTAGCCAAGTGCGAGCGTCAGCATGTACTGGAGCGCGATGATCAAGGGGAGCCACAGCACAGTGGCCGTGATGGCAACGTCACTGACGACCATCAGGCCGAACAGGATCGGCAGCGTGATCAGGTAGTGGATCAGATGAGAGGCGATTGTGACGTTTGGCAGCATCGCGGTCGGGAAGCCGGGTTGACGCACGAGGTCGCGATTCTCCAGGATCGCGGTCGTTGACTGGAGTAGCGCTCCCTGGAACCAGTTCCATGAGACGATCCCCACGAACAGGAAGACCGTGAAGTTCGGTGTCTCAACGCGAAAGAGGACGCGGAACACGAAGTCGAAAACCAGCAGCTGGGAGAGCGGATTGACCAGCGTCCAAGCCAAGCCCAGGTAGGAGCGCTTGTATCGGAGCTTCATGTCGCGCACGACCAGCTCCCAGATGAGGTCCCGCGCGTAGCGAAGCGAGCGTGAAGCGCCCGATCGGGGTACAGCGCGGCTAACCATTCTCAAACTCCTTCGGGGAACGGCGGAGTGTATCAGTAAAACCTGAAACGCCGTGACACCTGGGAGTGCGTAGCGAGGACGTACCCATACGTGTTGTAACCTGCGCGACGCTCCCTAGAAAAGAGAGAGATCGGCAATCCATGCGCATGTCCCAGTACATCCCTGAAGCCCCTGAACGCGAAGACTGGGACGTCATCGTGGTCGGGACCGGCATGGGCGGTGGGACCGTTGGTTACGAGCTCGCTCGTCTCGGCCGGCGCGTCTTGTTCCTTGAGAAGGGCCGCCTGCTGCACGGGGGTGCGGCGGCGGAACAGGAGCCGGATCCTGCTATCGCACCCGAGGCAGATGCCCGGATGCGCACGGGCCGCTGGCCACTTCCTCTCGAAGGTCAGACGAGCTTCGGCGATGTTGCGTTCTTTGCGCCGCTCGGCTGCGGTTCCGGTGGGACGACTGGGTTGTACGGCGCACAGCTCGAGCGCTTTCGTCCCGACGACTTCAGGCCGCGCGCGTCCTTCCCGGGTCCCGAGGGAGAGCACCTGCCGGAGGAATGGCCGGTCTCTCACGACGAGATGCTGCCGTGGTATCGGCGCGCGGAGGCCTTGTTGCGCGTTCGCGGCACCCCGGATCCGTTGAACCCGGATCCCGAGATGGCGCTACGGGAGCCGCCGCCACTGAGTCCCCGCGACGAAGCCCTGCGGGGCGCGTTCGAGGAAGTGGGGCTCCACCCCTATCGCTCCCATGTCGGATTCGCCTACGTCGAGAATTGCTTCGAGTGTGCTGACATCTGCCCGTTGGCCTGCAAGAGCGACACAGGCGATCTATGTCTCGTCCCCGCGCTGGAACGCTACGGCGCGGCCGTGCTTCCGCGCTGCGAAGTGCAGGACGTCGTCGTCGACGGCGACCGGGTTACGGGGGTGCGCGCGCGCTACCGCGATCAGGATCTGACGCTGCGGGCACGCGCCGTGGTTCTGGCGGCCGGCGCGTGGGCGACGCCGGTCCTGCTGCTGAATTCCCGGTCAGCCGGCAGGGCTGAGGGACTCGCCAACCGCTCCGGGCAGGTCGGTCGCAACCTGATGTTGCACACGAGCGATTTCTTGACGGTCGATCCCGGTGAGCGCCACTCTTGCGAGGGCCCCAAGAAGAGCCTCGCCCTGAACGACTTCTACCACGACGATGGGCGGAAGCTTGGGACCCTGCAGTCCGCGGGGCTACCGATCGAGCCGCTATTCGTGCAGGCCTACCTGCGTTATGCGGACGAGCGCGACCCGCAGTGGTGGCGCCGCTTTACCAGTCCATTCGTTCCGTTGGCGGCCCGTGCGGCGTCTCACTGGTTCGGGTCGGCGAGCTTGTTCGCCACGATCGTCGAAGATCTGCCGAACCCCGAGAATCGTGTGATCCCCGATGCCGGCGCGCCTAACGGAATGCGCTTTGAGTATCAGTACACGCCGGAACTGCTGGGTCGCAATCGCCAGTTTCGGGAGCGAGTTCGCGAGAGGCTGGCACCGAGACTGAAGACGAGCGTCGTCACGTGGGGCCGAAACAACATCAACTACGGGCATGTGTGCGGAACCTGCCGAGCTGGCGATGATCCTCGCACCAGTGTCGTCAACCGGGACAACCGGGCGCACGACCTCGAGAATCTCTGGATCTCGGATGCGTCCTTCTTTCCGTCCAGCGGCGGAACGAATCCCAGCCTCACGGTGGCCGCGAATGGATTGCGTGTGGGTGGACTCGTAGACGCGTCGTTGGCCTAGCGATGGCTGGACCGAGCCCGCAAAGACCTCTGTTAGACTGCAACATTGCCCAGGGAGGCGATTCATGCTGAATCCCGAAACCATCGAAGCCCTCGATCGCTTCCGCGGTGTTCCGTTTGGAACACCTGTCTGCTCAGCGCCGTCGATCAACCTGCATTTCTCGCAGCTCGGCGTTGTCACGGCGTGTTGCTTCAATCGGACGCAGGTCCTGGGCGTGTACCCGAACCAGTCGGTCGACGAAATCTGGCAGGGAGAACCGATCCGGGAGCTGCGCGAGTCTCTCTCGGGGTACGACCTGACGCGCGGCTGTGAGAAATGCGCGCAGCAAATTGAAGCGCGGGACTTCGGCGGGTCGCACGCGGTCTTCTACACGAACTCGGGAAACGTCATGGCCCAGAAGCGGGTCGAGTGGGGAATGCCTGAAGAGGGAGATGCCGCTCGTGCTCCGCTGCCGATGCGGCTCGAGTTCAATATCCACAATGCATGCAACCTGCAGTGTGTGATGTGCCACGGCCTGGCGTCCTCTTCGATCCGCTCCCACCGTGAGGCGCTGCCTTCACTCGCGAACCCGTACGACGATGCTTTCGTCGACCAGCTTGCGCCCTACCTGCCGACCGTGGTCGAGACGGACTTCATGGGTGGTGAGCCCTTCATGATTCCGGTCTATCGGAAACTGTGGGAGAGGATCGCGGTCGAGAACCCGAAGCTGAAGGTCTGCATCCTGACGAACGCGACGTTGCTCGATGATTCGATCAAGGAGCTGCTCGAACGCATCAACTGCTGGATGCACGTGTCGATCGATTCGGTCTTCAAGGAAACCTACGAGACCATCCGTCGCGGCTCCTCCTACGACACGGTCATGGCGAACTGCGACTACTACCGCGACTTGATGCAGAAACGCGGCATGTCCTTCATGTTCCGCTATTGCCCGATGCGACTGAACTGGCGAGAGATTCCGGACACGGTGCGCTTCTGCAACGACCGCGGAATCGAGCTCATGTACAACCAGGTCGACTCGCCGCTCAGCCTTTCACTGCATACCCTGGCGCCGCCGGAACTCCGGACGGTCGTAGACTTCCTTCGGCGTGAGATTCCGCCGCAAGGGTCGAGTGACGCGGAGAAGCATAACTTCGAGACGTACGTGGAACTCGTGATGCGCCTCGAAGGCTTCCTCAACCCCGAGAACCGGATCAACGGCTTGCGCTCGCGGATCGCGACGTCGGAAGCCGTGATCGGCGGCTACTCAAAGACGAAGAAGACGCAGGTCGCACGCGGCGTAACGGTTCCAGTGGCGGAGGAAGAGGCCAACTCCTTGCTCCAGGCCGCGCGCCAGTATGTGACGACGCGTCTGAACGTCGACCAAGCGGAGCGCACGGAGGCGAGTGTCCCGGAGGAATTGGTGCAGACCGTCTCGCGATGTCTGGACATCCTCCGCGAAGAGATGGCGCTCGCCGACGAGAAGGAGGCGGTCTCGATCTATCTCTCGGAACTCGTGCGGGTGTTCGCGAGTGTCTGGGGAGTGAAGCAGGTGCACACAACGGCGATCTTCGGCGAGATCGGTGCATTCGCGGACCAGATCGCGGGGAGAAGCGACCGGGCAGAGATCATTGAGCTGTTGCTCGCGGTGCCGCCCCGGGAATTGTATGAGCTCTTCTCTTCGCAGGGTCTGGACGACATCATCGATTTCCTCGCCCCCGACGCTGCCTGACGACTCGAACCGACGTGGCGCGCGACCCGGCTAGCACGCGATCGTCCGCCCTTTCGTGGGCTGGTTCGTGGCCCTATCTGGTGCTTTCGGTCGCCTGGTGGCTCCCGCCGCTGCTGATCGGGACCGCCGGAGAATTTCCGCTCAATGACGACTGGGCGTATGCCAAGGGCGTCATGACGTGGGTCGCCGAAGGGCGGCTCGTGCGGCCGGACTGGGTCTGGGCGCCAGCGGTTCCAAACGTGCTGTGGGGCGGCGCGTCATGGCAGCTGCTGGGCGGCGGCTTCGAGAGCCTGCGCTGGAGCACACTCGTCGCAGGATGGCTCGGAGCCTTCGGGTGTTATGCGTTGGTCGATCGCGCGACGGGACGCCGCACCGGAGCTGTGGTCGCGGCGCTGGCTCTGGCATGGAATCCGATCTATCTGAGCCTTGGCTTCACGTTCATGACCGATGTTGCGTTCGCTGCAATCGTGACCTGGGGCCTGGTCGCAATCGGGACGGCGTGGGAGGGGGGCGGCGCGAAGACGTGGGCGGCGGCCATTCTCTTATGCGCGGCGGCAGCGGCATCGCGAAATGCCGGGCCGGTGCTCCCCGCGGCATTGCTCGCGTTGATCGTATTCGAGAAGGTGCGGCGTCCGCGCGCCTGGATGTGGGTTGGGCTCGTGGCCGTACCGATACTGGTCGCCGCCGCGGTCTGGCTCACTGCGAACCGAGGTGTGGTGGGTGTCCTGCCACAAGCGGGCTTCGTCCTGCATGAGCGCTGGCTCTCCGCCTCCGCGCCGTTTCACGTCGTGCGTAGTTTGCTGGGTGGTTTTCCATTGCTGGGTCTCTTCCTGGCACCGGTCCTGATGCTGACGCCGTTCAGTCTGCGCCCGCGCTGGCTGGCCGCCGTTGCGTTGGGCGCCGTGGCCGTCGTCTTTGCGCTCTCGACGCTTCTGGGGCTGGACGCACCGTTCAGCGTCAACACGCTCTGGAACCTCGGCGTTGGAGCGAGGACGCTCGATGGCGCCGACGGCCTGCCCTCCGCGCCAGGCCTCGCTGTCGGGGCCACCGCGCTGGGCGCCGCGTTGGGTGGGCTCGCGTCCGTCCACCTCGCGCTCAGCCTTGTCACCCATTGGCGGTCGGCATCGCCGACCGCTCGCGTCTCGCTGTTGTTCGCGTTGGGCTACGTCATTCCACTGCTCGCGGCGGCGCCGTTCTTCGATCGATGGTGGCTCGCGGTCCTTCCGCCGCTTTCGCTCTGGTTGCTACTCGACCCCGCCAAGACTGTTGTCGTGACGAAGCGGAGGCTCGCACTCGCTGCGGCGGGCCTGGCCGTTCTCTTCCTGTTCTCGACGCTGGCGACGCATGACATGATGTCCAGGCACCGGGCCCGGACGTCGCTTCTCGAGGGATTGGCTTTCGAAGGCGTCGGGCCCGAGGAGATCGACGGTGGGTTCGAGTTCAACGGACTCACGAAATACGGTCCCGAGGCGCAGAGACCCCACCTGTGGGTCGGCTCCGGCGCCTACAAGCTCAGCTACCGCCCCGACCTCGAGGGCTATGCCGCGATCCGCCAGCAGGATTACCCACAGTGGCTTTCGCCCGGCGCCGGAGTGGTCTACGTGCACCGCCGTGTCGGCGACGGGGCGGGCGAGGGTTCTCCCTAGGCGGGTGTAATTCTGGCTGGAGGGAGCGCGAGCGGAAGTTCCAGCGAGTATCCTGGGCGGCGATTGCCAGGAGGCTCCGATGAATCGATCGCTGAAGTGTGTTGTCGCGTGTCTGCCCCTCGTGCTGCTCGTGGGGTGCTCGGATGACACGCCGAGCATGGAAGACCCCAGTCCCTTCCGACGAGGGGGCCCGCCGGTGTTCGAGACATCGAGTGAGACCTTCGTGCGCCACCAGGATCCGCCGCCGGAGCGCAACGCCTACTTCGGCGACTTGCACGTCCACACCACCTACTCGTTCGACGCGTTCGCCTTCGGGACGACGGCGACGCCCTACGACGCGTATCGATATGCGAAGGGCGAGGCCATCATGCATCCAGGCGGGTTCGAGGTGCAGCTTCGCGAACCGCTCGACTTCTACGCCGTGACGGACCATGCGCTGTTCCTGGGTGTCGTGAAAGAGGCCGCCGACACGTCGTCCGAGTTCTCGAAGAACGCGCTGGCGGAGCCGATCCACGATCTCAATGCCGAGCCGGGTGGTGGCGTGTTCGACCTGCTGAAGCGCGTCACGACCTTTTCGACGTTCATTCCAGATATGGTCACGGCGATTCGAGCCGGTGAGATCGATCCGGAGAGCGTGCTCGAGATCTCGCGGTCTGCGTGGCGGGACTCGATCGATGCTGCCGACCTGCATAACGATCCCGGGCATTTCACGACGTTCGCCGCGTACGAGTACACCTCTTCGAGCGACGACAACGGCAACCTGCACCGCAACGTGATCTTCCGCGACACGGATGAACTTCCGGATGTCCCGTTCTCGCGCTTTCATTCCCAGAACCCGGAAGGTCTGTGGGACTGGATGGACGCGCTGCGCGAAAAAGGTGTCGAGAGCCTCGCGATCCCGCACAACTCGAACGGGTCCAACGGTCAGATGTTCAAGCTCGTGGATTGGGCGGGGGATCCGATGGATTCCGCCTACGGCGAGCAGCGCATCCGGAACGAGCCGCTCGTGGAGATGACCCAGGTGAAGGGAACCTCGGAGACCCATCCGTCACTCTCTCCCAACGACGAATGGGCCGACTTCGAGCTCATGCCGTTCCGCGTCGCCACGATGCTGCCGAGTGATCCGCCTGGAAGTTATGTCCGGGACGCTTTGCTACGCGGTCTCAAGCTGGAGAGTCAAGGCATCACCAACCCGTATGACTTCGGGTTCGTAGCGGCCAGCGACACCCATACCGGCGCGATCTCCGACGACGAATCGAACTTCTTCTCCAAGGTCGGCCTATTGGACGCCACGGCGGATCGACGTGGATCGGTACCGATGCCCTGGTGGCAGTCGACGCTGTCCAACCTCGCGGGACTGGATCTCGTCGAGGAAGTCGAGGGTCGTTCCTACTTGAAGGCAGCGACGCGAACCTACGGCGCTTCCGGCCTCGCCGCGGTATGGGCCGAGGAGAACACCCGCGAGGCGCTCTACGATGCCTTCCGTCGCAAGGAGACCTACGCCACGTCGGGCACGCGAATCCGCCTGCGCTTCTTTGGCGGTCACGGGTTCGCTGCCGATGTGCTCGATTCCGAGGACGCGGTCGACCAGGCGTACGAGGCTGGCGTGCCGATGGGCGGCGATCTCGCGGCTCGCGCGGATACGGCGCCCCAGTTCTTGCTGTGGGCGCTCGCGGACGCGAAGGGTGCCCCGCTCCAGCGCCTGCAGATCATCAAGGGCTGGGTCGAAGGGGGCGAGACGCGCGAGCAGGTCTACGACGTCGCATGTTCTGACGGCAGCGCGCCGGATCCCTCGACCCACCGCTGCAGCGACAACGGCGCCTCCGTGAATCTGGAAGACTGCTCGACGTCACCGGGGACCGGAAGCGCGCAACTCAACGCGCTGTGGGAAGACCCGGACTTCGATGCCGCGGAGCCGGCGTTCTACTACGCCCGCGTGTTGGAGAACCCGGTCTGTCGCTGGTCGACCTGGGACGCGCTGCGCGAAGGCGTGGAGCCCCGTGCAGACCTGCCGACCACGCTGCAAGAGCGCGCCTGGTCGTCGCCGATCAGCCTCGTTCCGGTCGCGGCCGCGGCACCGGCTGCGGAAGCTGCCGCCGACTAACTCGCGCCGACCATGTCCTCGATTCCGAGCACGCGGATGGCGTTCTCGCGCAAGAACTTCGGCCAGACGTGGTCGCGGAAGCCGACGTGTTCCTTCATCTCGGTGAACTGACGTTCTAGCGAGATGCCGGCCGGGAAATAGCCGCAGTAGAGGATCTTGTCGGCACCGCGCGTGTTCGCGTACTTCACGATCGCCTCGGGATAGTGTTTGGGCGCGAATGCGCTGGTGCAGTAGTGAAGGCCCGGCCATTTGAGCATCAACTTCACGGCGAGGTCTTCCCAGGGTTCGCAGCCGTGGCGTGTGACGATGGTGAGTTCGGGGAAGTCGTAACAGACCGCGTCGAGCCGCTCGACGTGCTGGGGCCAGCTCGGCATACGTGGCCCCACGATGCCGGCGTTGATGAAGATCGGGATCCCTTCCTCGATGCACGTCGCATAGATCGGGTACATCTTCCGATCGTCGATCCCGAGCTGTGGAAACTGTCCGCACGGAAACATGCCGACACTCACGATCCCGTGCTCGGCGTTCGCTTCCCGGATGCCCCGCACCGAACCCATGACGTCGTTCGCGTCACGGACCTCGTAGCTCAAGACGAACCGGTTCGGGTAGCGGCGCTTGGCCTCGATCCCGGTCTCACTGCAGCCGACCTTGCCGATCTGCACGCCCCATTTGTCCATCTCGGCCAGGGTCCATTCGATCGGGTCCGTATCTGGTGAGACGATGTCGGGCACGTTCTTGAACATGTACTCGGCCGGAAACTCCATCTGGCGGATGGTTTCCGCGTCCTTGTAGAGCGGGCGCATGAAGGCGTAGGTGGCCTTCTTCTCCTCCACGCTCGTGTAGGGGAAGCCAATGCCGAGGTCGATGAGGCCGATGTCTTTGGGGAAGCCCACGCTTCATCCTCCAGGAGTTCGAGGTCTGCCGCTCGAAGAAGATCTTCGTACCTACTGCAGGTAGCCCATCGCGCGCAGACGATCCGCGATGCCAGGATCGATTCTTACGTTCGTCTCGCGGACGTCCTTGGAGGGCTTCCGGGAGAGGCCCGCCTCGAGGATCTCCCGCATCCGCTCTGCCTCGTCGGGTTCGCTCGCAGAAACGTCGATGTATTCGCCCGGGTCGACCTCGCGGTCGAAGAGGCGGTCCCGTCGCGGCGTGCCATCGTCTTCGAAGTCGCGCACGTAGACCCAGCGTCCGTCACTGGCGAGTTCCTGGAACGTCGCATCCTTGAAGAGGCGCGCTCGCAGCGAGGCCCGGGTTTCCCGGTCCGGCTCGGTGGCCCCCTCCATCAGGGGAACCAACGACGCGCCTTCGAACGCTTCCGGGACCGGAATCCCTGCAAGCTCGAGCAGCGTCGGCGCAATGTCGATGTTGCGCACCTGGCTTGGCACGCGCGTCGCCTCGACCTCGAACGGGAACCGGAAGACCAGCGGCACGGTCGTCGTCGAAGAAAGGACGTTCTTGGCGTGGCCGTAGAGGCCGTTCTCACCGAACGCTTCGCCATGGTCGCTGGCGAAGACGATCACGGCGTTCTCTGCGATGCCATGATCGTCGAGGAGTTCCAGGACACGGGCGATGGAATCGTCGACCCATCGAATCGCCGAGAGGTAAGCCGCTTCCTGACCCTGGCCGAACGTCTGGAACTCCTGCGGTGCCGCGAACTCGTGAACATCCATGAAGTGGAGATAGAGAAACATGGGTTCAGCTGGGTCGTGGGCCGAGACGATGCGGGTTGCTTCGTCCATGACGCGGTCCGCATGGGCCCAGAGCGACGGGCGGGGCAGGTGTGCCTGCTTTCCGCCGATCGGGAAGGAGTAGCGGTCGAAGCCCTGGTCGAAACCGAAGGACGGGTGGAGCCATCCGTTGGTCTGGACGCCGTAGGTCGAATAGCCCGCGCTCTTGAACGCATCCGCCAGGGTCTCGGCGCCCGGCGCAAGCCCGTCGGTGGCTTCGCGGATTCCGTGTGCCGCCGGGAAGCGTGATGTCATGGTCGACGCCATCGAGACCTTGGTCCACGACGACTGCGACCGGACTTCCTCAAACAAGACGCCGCGCTGGGCCCAACGTTCGAGCTCTGGTGTGGTGCCACGATCGTCACCATATGGTGTTGTCCAGTCGGCCCGCAACATGTCGACGAGGAGGAAGATCACGTGCGGCTGTTGCGCCTCGGTGAGTCGCGTGCTGAGTGCGCCTCGAGTGTCTGCTTCCTGGCTTTCGCCGCACCCGAGGATCGCGAGCACGAGTGCCATCGCCGCGAACGACAGTCCTCTAGTCATTGCGCGACAGTGCCTCCGCCGTCGCCTGCTCTTCGGGTCCGAAATCCGGCAAGCTGCTGATCGCGGCCAGTATCTGCTCGAGGTCTGCCTGGCGGCCAAGCGCACGGTACGCCTCCGCCAGATGAAGTCCGATCTCGGCATTCGCCGCCCCCGCGTATGCGGACTCGAGGAGCGGGACTGCGCGCGCGGGGAGCCCGCGCGCCACGTACAGTGAACCGAGGGTGTCGCCTACGACCGGATGCTCGTTCGACAAGGCATAGGCCTCCTGGGCGGCGTCGAGGGCGGCGTCGAGATCGCCGACTTTGCCGAGGAGTGTCGCCAGGTTGTTGCGGGAGCGGAAATCGGAACGGTCGAGGTCGGCAGCGCGCCGATAGGCGCCGATGGCGTCCGTCGTGCGGCCCAACGTCGCCAGCAATGAGCCGTGGAAGTAGTGCGCTTCGGAGTCGCCCGGATGCGCATCGAGGTAGCGCGCGCAGTCGGCGACGCCGACCTCCTTGCCTTGGGCAGCCCTGAAGAAGCAGCGTTCTCGCAACGGTGCCAGGTTGTCGGGTTGCAGGCGCATCGCCTTGTCGGCCGCTTCGCTCCCTGCGGTCTCGTCGCCCGCGACGAACGCGACCTTGGTCAATGCGAGTTGGATCGCGGCATCGTCGGGCCGTTCCCGAGCCAGCGCTGTGAGGTCCGCGATGGCTTCGGCGTGCCGGCCTTCCCGCGATTTGAGTACGGCACGGTCCACGGCCACGTCGGCCCCGAGCGCTTCGGCGCTGTCGAGAGCGGCGGCCGCTTCGTCGAAGCGGCCGAGGTCGCGGAGCGCCCGGGCGCTGAGTCTTGGCCCGATCGCGCGGTCGGGTGCCGCCGCGCGCAACGGCTTCACGGCAGCCAGAGCGGCTCTGGGATCGCCTAGCAGAATCTGGGCTTCCACCAGACCGATCCAGCCTTCGTCGAGTGCTGGTGCGACCTTGATGAGATCGGCCGAAGCCATTGCGGCGCCGCGGAGATCCCGATTCCGGAAATAGAGGCGCTGCAATGCGAGGGAGGGAACGGGGTCCAGAGGCCCGCGCATGTGTGCCAGCCCATAGCGACGGATTGCACCCTCGGTCATTCCGAGTTCTTCGAGTGCAGCGCCCAACCAGAACTGGGCGCTGGAATCGTCGAGAATGGAAACGACCCGCTCGAGTCGTTCGCGTGCGGCCGCCGCGTCGCCTTCGGCGAGTTCGACCCGTGCGCGTACGATTTCGAGTTTCGGACTCTCGCGGAACGCGCGTGGGACTTGCGAGAGGGCTTCTCGCGCTTCATCGAGGCGCTCGAGGATGATGAGGCTTTCGGCGCGAGAGACGGCGAGTCCGGGATCGTCCGGATAGAGCTCAAGTCCGCGCTCGAAGGCGGAGAGCATCGCCTCCGCATCGCCCGAGGCCTGGTGGTGTTCGGCGACAACGGCCCACCCCCGCGGTGTCTTCGCCTGGTGCGCGAATCGTTCGGCGGCCGCGAGCGCTTCGTCCTCCTCACCCAGTGCGCGGAGGATGACCGAGTTGAGCGCATGGAGGGGAACAAGCTCCGGGTTGGCCAGGAGTGCACCCTCCACCCGTTCTCGCGCCGCTTCGAGGCGGCCGGCAGTCGCGAGCTGGGTGACCAGCAGTTCCCATGCAGCCCAGAAGTCCGGGCGTCGATCGACGAGATTCATCAACGCGGACACGGCCTCGTCGCGCGACGCGTCTTCCTGGTTGAGTTCCACCCGATAGAGAAGGAGTTCGAGGCCGTCGGCGGCGGCGGACTGCTCCGGCGAGAGGGTGAGTGTCCGAGCGCGTGCGAGTTCGTCGCGGGCAGCATCCGCATCGCGTTCAGCCAGGAGCGTGCCAATGCGGGCAAGGGCGGTCTCCGCCGCGTGGGGGTGCGACTGGTCCAATCGGCGGAGCGTCTCGAGCCCGGCATCGAGGTCACCGGCCTTGATCTGCGCTTCGCCTAACAAGACCTGCGCGCTGAGGTACACGTCGCTTTCGGCCGGGACTTCTCCGGCAGCGCGGATCGCGAGTGCTGGATTCGACACCAGCATGGCCGCGCGCCCGAGGGCCACGCGTAGGCGATGTTCGTCGGGAAAGCGCCGGACGCCTTCTTCCAGATGCCAGACCGCGCGCCCGGGCTCGCCGACCGAGGCCCAGAGCCCTGCCAATTCCAACATCCCTTCCGGCGATGGAATCGTCGTCTTCTCGAGCCGGTCGATCGCCGCGAGCGCCGTGTTGCGGTCGCCGATGGCAACGGCGTCGCGAACCGTGTCAACCGTCTGCTCTGAGGTCGGCGCATCCCCACAGGCGACGCAGAGCCAACACATGCCACCGATGACGAGGGCGCACCGCAAGCGTTCAAACATGGGAGGGATTCTGCCTTCGTTGGTCAGCGTGCGCGAGTCACCCACGCGCCCCAGCCACCCCCCTCCCGGAGGCAGCGAACGCTGCTGCGGATCTGGCGCTGCGGTGGTCGTTCGGGCTTAGCGCCGACGATTGCGCCAGACGACCGCAAGCAGTGCCGCACCTGCGAGACCGCTCAACATCAATGTCGGCGTTGCCGGCTCAGGAACGAAGGAGCGGCTGAGTTCGGTCCCGCCGAACACATAGCTCTGCGACAGGAAGGTCGAGGACCCGCTGCCGGTGGTTGCCAGGATCCCCTGGCTGATCGTGGCCCCGAATGTGGTGCCGGCCAGGTCGGGGACGTTGAGCTGGAAGCCGCCGAAGCTGAAGCAGCAGACGCCACTCAGGAAGGCCTGAAATCCGCCTACGCTCCCGCTGCCGGTACCCGTGATCGTGACGGTGATCGTTCGGCTGCCCGTCGCGAGGAGCGTGCCAAGGCCCGAGGATTGGATGCCCAGGGTCTTCAGGATGCCGAACGATCCCGTGATCATCGTGGGACTCGAGGCCTGCAACTCGAGGGTGAGAACCCCTGAAATCGGGCCGTTGAAGTCGAAGCCAATGCCATCGCCGCTACCCCCATACGTCAGCGTCAGGGTTCCGGCGCTCGCGGCGGAAGCCGGGAGGATCAGCAACATGGCCAGGACAACAGTACGAAGGGAATTCATCAGTTCTACTCCGGGTCCGGGGACTGAGCGACAGGATAGGTTCCGCTCAGAGCGAGGCCTTGGAAACCCGTACACACTACTCCCGATGGGGTTTCCCCTACAATCAAAAAATTGAGCCGAAGGACTCGCTTTTTCAACACATCTGCGGTCGGGAGACCGCGGTCGGCGATATCGCTGGGCAAGGGTTTCTGCCACCATCGCCCCCTCGAACCCCCGGCGCCGTGTTTCGGGCCAGACAGGAGTCAGCGATGAGCGAGATTGCAGCCAGACCCCCTCTTGGGCAGGCGGGTGCCGACCCCCATTCCATCCCGCTCGAGAAGATCGATGTCTCGGATTCGGAGATCTTCGCCACCGACACGCTGTGGGGGTACTTCGAGCGCCTGCGCCGTGAGGATCCGGTCCACTACTGCCCCGACAGCGAATTCGGGGCCTACTGGTCGGTGACCCGATACGACGACGTCGTCGCGGTGGAAAAGAACCCGGAGGTCTACTCGTCGGCACGGAGCATCGTGGTCGGGGACCCGGACCCCGAGTTCCCGCTCGAAGCCGGCTTCATTACGATGGACGGTCCCCGGCACATCGCCCATCGCAAGGTCGTCCAGCCGGTCGCATCGCCGCGGAACCTGGCGTACCTCGAGCCGCTCATTCGCGAGCGCGTGATCGAGATCCTCGACTCGCTCCCAGTCGGCGAGACCTTCGACTGGGTCGATCGTGTCTCGATCGAGTTGACGACCGGAATGCTCGCAACGTTATTCGACTTTCCGTACGAAGAGCGCAGCAAGCTGACCTACTGGTCCGACATGGCGACGGCCAGCCCAGCACAGACGGGTGCGGCGGGCGTGACCGAAAGGGAGCGCGAGGAGGTCCTCCGCGATTGCCTGTCCCGCTTCACCGAACTCTGGAACGAGCGGAAGGACGCGCCCCCGACCGAGCGGCTCGACTTCATCACCGCGCTCGCGAACTCGGCGGCGACCCAGGATCTCGATCCGATGGAGTACCTGGGCACACTCGTCCTGCTCATCGTCGGTGGAAATGACACGACGCGGAACTCGATTACGGGTGGCATCGTCGCGCTGAACGAGAATCCCGACGAGTACCAGAAGCTCCGAGACCATCCGGAGCTGATTCCGAACATGGTCAGCGAGATCATCCGTTGGCAGACGCCGTTGGCGCACATGCGGCGTACCGCGACCCAGGATGCGGAGCTCGCAGGGAAGCGCATCAAGAAGGGTGACAAGGTCGTGATGTGGTACGTCTCGGCGAACCGCGATGATGCGGTCTTCGATGATCCCGACGCGTTCTTGATCGATCGGGAGAACGCGAAGCAGCATCTGTCGTTTGGGCTTGGCGTCCACTTCTGCATGGGCAGCCGGCTCGCGGAGATGCAGCTTCGGGTTTTGTGGGAAGAAACCTTGAAGCGATTTCGCGAGGTCGAGGTCGTTGGCACTCCAGAGCGTGTGTTCTCGAATTTCGTGAAGGGCTACACGCAGCTGCCGGTTCGTGTGCATCCCTGGTAGGGAAAATTGGTTATGTCAGACGGAAACAGCGATCAGATCACCCATTGGAACGAAGTCTCCGGACCGAAGTGGGTCCGGTATGCCGACACCATCAACGCACAGCTCGAGCCGATCGGGCTGGCGACGATGGACCGAGCAGACATCCGGGTGGGTGAACGCGTCCTTGATGTCGGCTGTGGGTGCGGGCAGACCAGCGTTGAACTCGGGCGGCGTGTCGGCTCCGGTGGCGGCGTCCATGGCGTCGACGTCTCGGCACCGATGCTGGCAGATGCCCGTGAGCGGGCTGCGGCCGCGAACCTTGCCCATGTGCAGTTCAGCGAAGCCGACGCGCAGGATCATCGGTTCGATCCCGCAGATTTCGACCTGTTGTTTTCGCGTTTTGGCGTGATGTTCTTCGCGGACGCGGCAGCAGCATTCTCGAACCTTCATGACGCACTGAAGGCTGACGCGCGGCTCTGTTTCGTTTGTTGGCAGGAAATCGCGAAGAACCCCTGGATGGCTGCGCCTGCGATGACAGCGGCGCAGTTCGTGGAGCTGCCGGCTCCTCAGCCCCCGGGTTCGCCAGGTCCGTTCTCCTTTGCCGACCCCGCGCATGTGACCGCGGTCCTGCAGAAGGGCGGGTTTCGCGACGTCCGATGTGAAGCGCTCGAAGGTGAAACCGAGATCGGCGCCGGCCAGGAGTTGCCCGAGATCGTGGCGTTCATGCTGCAGATGGGACCGGCGGGAGCTGCATTGCGCTCTGCGGGTGAGGATGTCCAGACGCGCGCGACTGCCGCAGCGATCGAAGTCCTGGGGGGCGCGTATCGCGAGGGTGCGGTCCGCATGCCGTATGCCGCATGGATCGTCCAGGCCAACGCCTAACGTGTTTGCCGCTCGTGTTGCGGGCCAGTTGCGGGTATCTTGGTGAGACCATTCGGCGTTTGGCTGTCGGAGGTCCGAAAATGCCCGTAGTCCTCGAGTCGCGTTCCTCGTGACGCGGCGCCGCTTTCTCCTCATGGTGGTCATGGTCGGCGTCACGGCTCTCGCATTGTCTTGGCTCATCGATCCTTCGCGGGCCTGGGACGGGCCGCGCATCTGGACGGCGAAACGCGTCCTGACGCTCGAATCGGATGCGCCGAGCACGGAAGCCGTGGGAGTCGAGGGCGGCATGATCGTCGCTGTGGGGAGCCTCGAGAGTGTGCGTGCTCACTTCGCGGGTCGAGACGTCACGGTCGACGATCGCTTTGCCAACTACGTGTTGGTGCCCGGCTTCATCGACCCCCATATCCACCCGAGTCTCGCGGCCACCATCCTGCCGCTCGAGATCGTGTCGGCGATGGAATGGGTGACACCGCGCGGCCGCACCGTGGCGGTTCGCGGACCGGACGAGTTCCTGGCGCGCCTCGTTGAACTCGAGCAGGCACGGGTCGGCGAGCCGAACGAATGGCTCATCGTCTGGGGGTACCACGCTCCCCATCACGGTGAGCTGACGCGAGCGACGCTCGATCGCGTGTCATCGTCGCGCCCGATCCTCGTCTGGCAGCGTTCGGTGCACGAGATCTATGCGAATACCGCGGCGCTGGAAGCCGCGGGGCTCACACAGGAAGCGATGGACGCCCATCCGATGGCTGACTGGGATGAGGGACATCTCTGGGAGGCCGGCGTCTTCGCGCTCGGCGAGCCCTTCATGAAGCAGCTGACCGCGCCTACGAGCTACCTCGAAGGATTGGGAATGATGACCCAGGTCCTGCATCGCGGTGGCCTGACGACGGTCGGCGAACAGGGATCGCCCCAGATGGGCGGCGTCGCGGAATGGTTCGCGCTCTGGTTCGAAATGTGGCGCAGTGACGCGCCGTACCGGTTCGTGATGGTCCCCAACGGGATGGGGCTACTGCGGGAACATGGCTCCGGCGCGGCGGCGCTCGCGGCGGCCGAGCGTTTCATTCCCTGGTCGGGAGAACGCATCCGCTTCGCTCGACACATCAAGCTCTACGCGGATGGCGCCATCTTCAGTCAGTTGATGCAGATGACCCAGCCCTACCTCGACGGGCATCACGGCGAGTGGATGATGCCACCCGAGGCGCAGCGCGAAGTCCTCGAAGCCTTCTGGTCGGCGGGATGGGACGTGCATGTCCATGTGAACGGCGATGCCGGGTTGGACTTCGTTCTCGATGCCGTCGCCGAGCGACAGCAGGAGCAACCCGATCCCGAGCGCCTGGTCGTGATGGAGCACTACGGCTTCGCGCGAGAGGACCAACACGAGCGGCTCGCCGAGCTTGGCGTCGAGGTCTCGAACAACGCCTACTACGTGCACGAACTCGCGCCGATCTACGCACAGCATGGCCTTGGCCCCGAACGTGCGGCAGCCATCTCACCGCTCGGCGGGCTCGCCCGCGCAGGGGTTGCGGCGTCGTATCACTCCGACTTTCCGATGGCGCCGGCCGAACCACTTCGCCTGATGGAGGCCGCGGTGACGCGCGTGGCGAGCGACGGCCAGATCTGGGGTCCAGACGAGCGCGTCTCGGTGGAGCGAGCCCTGCGCGCGGTCACGATCGAAGCGGCGCGCCATCTGGGCATGGAAGACGAAGTGGGGAGCATCGCCGTTGGGAAGCGCGCCGATTTCACGGTGCTAGGCGCCGACCCGACTGCTGTCGACCCCGGCGGGCTCGCTGAGATTCCGATCTGGGGAACCGTCTTCGAGGGACGACCGTTTCCGCTCGACCATTGACCGACGGGGACGTTCCGCACCGCTCGATCAGGATGATCCCTGTCGACTCTTCATCCGAAGCACCGTGTTGATGGCCCGCTCGATCAGCCTCGTCGAGCGACGATCGTGAGCGAGCGCCTTTGCTTCGCGTAGCCGTGCGAGCGCACCCTCGAGGTCGCCCACCATGACCAATGGTTGTGCTCCGAAGAGCCGAAGGCGCGCATCGAGGGGTCGAAGTGCGATCGCACGCTCGGCTGCATCGACTCCGAGCTCCGGATCGCCCTCGCTTCCGAACTGGGCCATCGACACGCCGATCAGGCAGGAAATCCGGTCGGGTTCGACCGCGAGGCAGCGCTCGAATTGGGGCCGCGCTCGGTTGAGGGAAGCGTCGATGTCGTCGGTCTCGAACACCGTCGAAGGCTTCGCCCCCAGGAATTCCGAGATCAGCGCGAAACCGAGTGCATCGCGGAGGTCGACGTCTTCCTGGGTGTCGAGAGCGGCGGTCAGCCGTACTTCGGCCTCATCGACTTCGCCAGCCGCAATTTCGGCACGGCCACGGCCCGCGATTGCTCTTGGGTCGTCCGGATCGCTCGCGAGCGCGTCATCGAACAAGGCGACCGCTGTCTCGGTGTGTTGAGTTGCCAACGCAAGGCGGCCAAGCTGGATGGCGATGTCGCGTCGCGAGACCGGAGCGGTCTCCGACTCGTGATCCTTGAAGGGAACCTCAAGCCGGAAGGCGACCGACTTCCCATCCGAGATCCTGGCCCGGAACGTGAGCAGCGCCTGCTCGAGCTCAGTGAGTGTCTTACCGAACGCACTCTCGAGCGCGCGATCTGCCGACATGCCGGACTTGGAACGCGACAGGAAACGGCGCAGGCGTCTGGATGTATTGTCAACCTGGGTGTTCAGGTAGTGGACCAGGAGCCATGACTCGGCGTAGAACCGCTCGGGATCCTCCATCTCGGAAAGGCTCTGGGATTCGAGGAGCGCCTCGAAATCGATGGTTTCGGCTCGCTGCAGCTGTGCGGCACGAGAAGCAGGCGTCATTCCGACGGTCGCGAGATCTTCGCGTACCGTGATCGTGCTCAAGAACTCTGCAAAGCCTTCGTCGTACCAGGTCGGAAAACCGACTCGCCCAGCTGAGTTGAGCAGGTCGTGCGTGAGTTCGTGATAAAGCGTCGGAATGCCGTTTCTTCGGTCATCGATCGATAGCGCGACGAGGTTTCTCGCGTAGTCCGGGATCATGTAACCGGCCGCGCCCGGGATCTCGAACGGACCGAGCTGGGTCCGGCTCGCAAAGACGAAGATCGCTGGACCCTGGCGCGGTTCGGCGGGCCCCACATTCGTCACCCGCTCCACCGCGTCCAGGAATCGCAGGATTCGGATGGAGAGCCGTTTCGCCGCGACCTCACCAGCGTTCGTGTAGAGATCGAACGAATCCGCCGAGGTGAGGCTCCAGTCATCGAGTTCGAGGGATTCGACGAGCGTGGGCTCTGTGGCCTCGATGGGGTCCTCGGCCCAGGCTCCGGCGCCGAATAGGAAGACGCTGAGTAGGACGACTGCCACACGGCGCATCATCGGGCGTCCTTCACATCTCGCGGAGGCGGTGCCGGCAAGAACGGCGAGAGCGCGGCCCCGACGCTCTGATCCAGGACTCGTTCGTCCGCACAGAGATCTGGGCGCAGTTCGACCCAGTACTTCCAGCCCCGCATCCGAATCCGGTCGACGAGTTCGATGGGAACCCGCTTGCGGAAGAGCGGCTCACCCTGTGGGCCGAAGACATGCGTCTCAAGCGAAAGCCCCCGCGTGTTTCCCTTCATCCGGATCGAGCTGTTCCTGACTTCGGGTTTCCCTTCGATGGTGATCTCGACGGTCTCGGCACGACCGTCCCAGCGCGCGGTCTTGCCATAGTTGAACGTCGCTGGAACGACTTCAAGGTCGGCGAAGACGACTGCGTCGACCCGATGTGCGGCTGCGAGGCGCGCCGCTGCACGTTCGGCGGTTCCCTCTCCTGAGGTGCCGTCGCGCGCCTCCTTCCAGGCGGCGTAGGCCGCCGCCAGCCCAAGGGTCTTGACCTGCCTTCCTTCTTGCTCGAATCGACGGTGAACGCTGTCTCGGATCTCGTCCGCCGCGTCGATCAAGAACTCAGGAAGCTGGGTGTCGACGTTCAGTGGCAACACCAGGACGGTCTCGATTCCGGGTGCATTCTCGGCGCCCGCGGCGAGTAGTATCTCGGGCGCTCGATTCGGTGATGCGCAGCTCAGCAGTGTGAGCGCGAAGACAAGGCAGCGGGGCATTCGGCCAGCCATCCCGGGAGCCTAACACGGCCGCGGAATGCCCTGGGAACTTCTACTCGGCGAGTGTCCTAGTGCTCCGGAATCAGGCAGGAGTGGATCGACTCCTCGCCTGGGATCTCTCGGGCGAGGGTCTTGATGGCCAGCTCGGCGTCCGGGAGGGCGAAGTCATGCGTATGCATTCGCTCGATCGGAACGGTTCCGGATTCGATCAAGCGGATGGCGTTGGCGTACCCGCTGCTAGTCACGCCGATGGCGCCCTTGATCGTGACTTCCTTCATCACGACCTTGTCCGAGATGAAGCCCGGGACCTCACGGAACCCCTTGACGCCCGCTAGAACGACGGTGCCCCCCATGCGAACATAGTCGAGGGACTGGGCAACGGGCTCGGTGGCGTAGGAAGAGACATCGAGGACCACGTCCGCGCCGCGTCCGTCCGTGAGTTCCCGAATCCGGGTCCGCGCGTCTTCGTTGTCGACATCGATCGTGGTGTTGGCGCCGAACTCGCGCGCAATCGCGAGTTTTCCGGCGTCGGCTGCCAGGCCCGTCACGATGATGTTGGCCGCGCCGGCTTCGCGGCAGGCCAGGACGCTGGCCAGGCCGCGTTGTCCCGGTCCCAGGATCACGACGGTGTCTCCGGGACCCGTTCCGGGCATCTCCACCGCCCAGCGAAAGCCTGCACCGAGCGGGTTGAACATGACCGCGACCGATGGGTCCAGCGTGGCATCGACCTTGTGCACCACGCAGTTGGGGTCGAGATACATGTACTGCGAATAGGAGCCCCAGAGCCCAGGCGCGTCCGACAGCGGGATGTAGGAGTAGATGCGGCGGGCATCGCAGAGGTGGTAGGAACCGCCCAGGCAGGGTCGACAGTGCCGGCAGGAAAGCATCGTTTCGACAGCGATCCGGTCCCCCACGTCGACGCCCCAACGCCGCGCCGCACGGTCGCCGATCTTGGCGACGATGCCCAACGGCTCGTGGCCTGGGACGACCGGCATCGGGGTCCGAAGCACTCCCTCGAACTGTTCGTAGTCACTTCCGCAGATCCCGCAGGCCTCGATCCGGATCAGGCCCGAGTCGTCATCGATCTCGGGCATCGGGAGGTCCATGGGTTCGAGCACGCGCGGCGCCGTCTGCACCATGGCGAAGCTCGTTCGCGGAAGCGTCACGGTGCCATCGTGTCCCCGGCGTTGAAGCCGTACGGCCGATAGATGCCCGTGATGAAGTTCTCGTGCATGCCGTAGCCGACGTCGCCGTTACTGGCTTCGAAGCGACAGAGCGTCTCGTTCAACCCGAACACCTTCGCGCGCGCGATCGGTGAGCCGATGTCGTAGGTGAGTCCCTCGACCTTGAGCGGTCCCTGGTAGACCCCATGGCCCCAGCCATCGGTGTTGATGTAGCCGCTCCCCATGCCGAGGTTGACTGTTCGCAACGCGACATTCTCGACCGTTAGGTCGCTGTTCGCGAAGCCGATGGTTGCACCCGAGATCTCGCGAGTTCCCGAGTGGTATCGCATCTTGTGCGACGGGGAACCGAGCAGCTCGTTGTCCTTGTCGATGCCGTAGTTGTAGACCTTGATGCCTTCTTCCATCACGCGGTCGCCGTCCGGCCCTTCTTCGATGAAGACCTTCAGCATGTAGTCGTCGAACTGCATCGGCATCCAGTTGTGGAAGAAGCCGGCCATGCGTTCTTCGGTGACGCGGATTCCGGGAGCTTCCGGTTCGCCCACGGACCGGACGCCCCATGAGCGATCGCGCGCTCCCTTCCACTTGTCCGGACGTACGTCGAACGACTTGCCCGCGACTTCGAGCGTGCCGCTGTAGGTGCCGACCTGGGCGAAGCGGGCATTGTCCATGACCGTGCGACGGAAGCTCTTCTTGAACGACTTGGGCTCTTCGAGCGGCGGCTGCGCGCCGTCCCAGGTGACATCGAAGCCGACGCCCCACTCGTTGTCGTCGCAGACCAGTCGGAGCTTGCGGAGGCCCTCGAGGACTTCGATGCGGAACGGGCCGACCTGTGTGTCCATCCGGTCGCTGCCGAGTTCTCGCGAGGCCCGAACCGTGTACTGCGTGTCGCCGTACGAGACACACACGAACGCGTCTGTGACGCCGAGATTCGGGTACTGGCCAATGCCCGTGACGAGAAAGATCTCGTCGCTCGACGCATGCATGTTGAAGTAGTAACGATCGAAGAAGTTTCGATCGCTGGTGAAGACGTGATCGAAGGTTTCGGTGGTCTGGTGGGCGAGGTAATCGTCCATCGGTCCAAGCGGCATCGGCGGGTCCTTTCGTGGAGAGCCAGAACTCTAGCCCGGCCGGCCGGGCGATCGAATGAGTCGCGGTGGATGAATGGATCAGGCGATGAACCCGTCCAACGCCGGGGTTCGTACTCTCAGGGTGGAGGTGTTCATGCGGCAACGAATCGGGCAATTGATGGCGCTGGGGCTGATGGCCGTGCTCTTCATGGGCATGCCGTCACTGGCTGCCGAAGATCCGATCCCCGGCCTGGAACGGGAGCGAGATGCCTCGCCCCGCCGCGCAGCGGCTCGCCACGACCTCGCCGAGGCATACTACCTGCGCGCGCGGGCGGCGCTCGATGACCAGCGGTATCCGGAGTACGAGCAGGACCTGGGCCGCGCCCTCGATGAGTGGATCGTGGCCTTGCGGCTGGAGCCGGAGTCGCCGCGGCCGCATACGTGGATGGGCATCGTCGCGATCTATCAGGGCGACATCGACCGCGCGCTCCGCAGCTTTGCCAATGCGCGCCGTCTCGCGCCTCGCGACTGGGTCAACTACACGAACATCGCCGAGACCATGATCTATCGCGGCCGCCTCGATTCGGCCGAGAAATTCCTTCGTCGCGGAGAGGACCTGCGCGCGGACCCCGCGATCGTCGAACTCAACATGAGCTTGTTGAATTGGCGAGCCGGCCGGCTCGACGATGCCCAGTACCACTTCGAGGAGGCCTATCATCTCGACCCCGAGGTCGTGAAGACCTGGAACGAAGCGCCCATCTCGAGCCCGCTGCGGACCTTCGATGACCTGACGCGTTACTGCTGCGGGAGTCCTTCGTGTGGGCCCTACATGGGAGAGGCCTGCGAGGCGAGCGAGCTCGAGGTTGCCGAACGTATCGTGCCGGCGGAAGTGGCCCGACAGGAACTCGTGCTGGAGATGGAACGGCGTCGGAAGCTCCGCGAGATCTACGGCAAGCGCCGAGACCTTGGCGTCGAGATCGAAGAAGATCCGCGCGAGAAGGAACGCGCGGTCGAAATCGAGGTGGAGCGGGACCAGGACCAGGAGTAGGGAAGACGGACCTGTTCGGCCCAGGATGTCGTGAAGAGATCATGCCCCGCGCCTAACCACTCGCGCGGTCACGGTACGAAGCAGGAGAGTCCGCGTTCCTCGAGCCATTCGGTGACCTGCTTGCGGTCATGCTCGGTCAGGCCACGTCGGATGCGCTCCTGCACGAGGCGTCGCGACTGCTCGGGATAGGGCCGAACGAGATAGGTCGTGGGCTCGCCATAGGTCTCGATTTCGAGCACCTTGCGTCCGGCCGCGAGCGCGTCTGCATTGGCCAGGACAAATGGCGCGTAGGATTCCGCGCCGATCTTCAGGACGTGTTCGGCGAGCCCGGTGCTGGCAGGGAAGGGCGCCAGGTCGCCATCGAGCACGGCCGCTGTGGCCCCGCCCTCGGCCCACGCGACGACACGCGCGAACTCGCCAAGGTCCGGAGTGGGATCGGCGTTCGTGTGGGCGTGCAGGCCGCCGAGCAGGATGACGTCGACGGCGGTCGGGCGGCCTCCCAACGCGAAAGGTGACTCCGCGAGCTGCGCTTCGAGTGCGGTGAGGACCCCGATGTATTCGTCCTCGGCAGCCTGCCGTTGGTGCGGAGATTCGGTTCCGGTCGCCCGACACGCACGCGGGCCCCATTGTGCGATCGGGTGGGCGACGGCTTCTTCTGGGCTGAGTGGGGTTCCCGTGAATTGCTCGATGACGTAGGCCGTGTTCTCGGCGTAATGCCATCGGTAGTGAACCATCACCCGCGCAACCCATTCGTCGAGAATCTCTTCCACGACATGAACCAGAACGCCGAGTGGGCCATCCGGAAAGAGCCTTCGGCCGGGGACGCGCGCGTCCAGTAGTTGGAGGATCGGCGTCGTGTCGCCGAGCGCCCAGCCTTCGGGGGTCTCGAGAATCGGGATCTGATGCGTCGCCGCCCGTTGGCCGAGAACATCGTCGCCGCCGGTGCCGCGCGACTCGAGGCGATACGGCAAGCCGTAGAACTCGAGGGCGGCCTGAAGCTTGCGAGTGAACAGGCTTCGAGGGATACCGTGCAGGATGTATTCGGACGGGATGGGTGCGTGCATCTCTCGAGTCTAGTCGCCCCGACCGAAGACTACCGCGTGAGCACGTGGTACCCGACGTACAGCCATGACAGCAGGCCGTGGAGAATCGCCCAGAGGACCGAGCCGTTCTGGGTCCATGAGATGGCGACCGCGATCGCGGTCCCGAGTGTGACGCCGTGGCGGGCGCCTTCGCGTCCGAATTGTTGTCGGCTGCTACTGGACATGTTTGTCTCCTCACTGGGCTGTGCCGGGTCGCATCAGGATACGCGGAGAGTCACTCTCGGGTTCGACTCTCTCGCGATCAGCCGGCGCCGCGGTCGGCGCTGCTATGCTGAACCGAAAGCGGGATGCCCCGCAGAGGAAGAGCTTCATGAAGTTCCAGCCGATCGTCCTGCTTGCCTGTCTTGTTGCCTGGCCCCTTGTTTCGTTCGCGGAGACAGCAGGGGCGCCGCCGAGTGTGCAGATGGGAAATGGTGAAGCGAACCGGATCATCACGGAGGGCTTCACGAGGGAAGGGCGTACCTTCACCTTCAGTGAGGTCGAGATCGAAGGGGACGGCTGGTTGGTTCTCCACCCGTTCCGTGACGGGAAGCCGGTCGGCGAGATCTACGTTGGCGCAACATTCGTCAACGGAGGGACTAGCCAGAACGTGTCTGTTTCGGTCCAGACGGCACCGGAACCGGCAGCAGGAACGATGTTCATCGTGATGCTCCACAAGGACGTCAATTCGAACGGAACGTTCGACTTCGTCTTCGTCGACGAGCGCAACGTGCTCGACATCGCGGTCTTCGAAGGCGGAAAGATGGTCGGCCACGTGATCGCCGCGCCGTAAGGCACAGTTTGCGCGCTAGCGTCCCGCCATGTCTGGCGCGCCCAACGCCTCCGATCGGAACGTCGAAGCCGAGAAGCTGAACGGCTACCTCGTCTTCCTGTTCATGATGTTGTCGACGGCGACCCTGTTCGACGGATTCGACTCGGCGATGTTCAGCTTCGCGGCGCCCGAAGTGCGCGCGAGCCTCGGTATCAGCATCGAAGAGTGGGGGTTCGTCAGTGGGGCGACGCGCCTCGGCGTGATGGCCTCGTTCCTGTTCCTGCTCTCAGCGGATCGACTTGGACGTCGCCGCGTCATGATGGTCACGGTCGTCGGCTTCACCATCGCGAACGGCATGACCGCGTTCGCGACGGACACGGCGAGCTTCATCGCCTTTCAGTTCCTCGCGCGTCTCTTCCTGACGGCCGAATACGCATTGGCCGTCATCATGATTGGCGAAGAGTATCCAGCTCGCCTGCGCGGCCGCGCGATCGCGATCCTCACGAGCCTGGCCACGGTCGGCGTCATGCTGATGGCCAAGGTGCAGCCCTACGTCCTGCTCGAGGAAGGGGCGGAGGGGAACTGGCTGCACGACTTCGGCGCCGGCATCGTCGCCTGGATCCAGGCTCTGCTCGGCCTCGATGTCGACGGAGAGAGCTGGCGAGCGCTCTACATCCTCGGCGCGTTCCCGCTGGTCGTCGTCTTTGGTCTCCGGATCGCGATGCGCGAGACCCGCCGCTTCGAAGCCCAGGTCGATGTCGACGGGCCGGAGAAGACGGAATCGCAGAGTTGGGCGGACTGGTTTCGCGCGCAGGTCCGGAACGCGATGGTGCCGTGGCGCCCCGAGTACCGTCGGCAGACCGCGGTTGTCGCTCTGCTCTGGAACTGTGTCCACGCCGTGACGGGACCCTCCAATGTCTTCTGGGTCATCTTCGCCCGTGAAGATCTGGGTCTCGGGACGGCCGATGTCGGCGACATCGTATTCTATGGCTATGCCGGCGGCGTCGCGGGTCACTTCGTGGCCGGCGACCTGATCGATCGCATCGGCCGGAAGTGGACGTGCTCCGCTTTCTACGTCGCGGCGGCCGCGTCGATCTACCAGCTCTATCACGTTCACTCGTTGGAGGGTCAGTACATCTCGATGATCGCCACCGTCTTCTGCTTTGGCGCTGCGAACACGGCCACGCACGTCTATGCGTCGGAGTTGTTCCCGACCGAGATTCGCGCCACCGGCTACGGGTGGACGACGAACTTCCTCGGTCGTATCACCGAGGTGGTGGTGCCCGTTCTGATCGGCCTGCTGATCGTGCCGCTAGGCGGCATCCCGGCCGCCATCGCGGTTGTCGCCATCGGCCCCGTCATCGGCGCCGTTCTGGTCGCGGTCTTCGCGCCGGAGACGCGCGGCCTCACCCTGGAGGAGATCCAGGTCGCGCTCCGCGGCGACGCGGAAGCGGAGCGGCCGCCGGCCGAATGACCGGGGTCAGTGCCCCGAAGCGATCCGAATGCCCGATGCCGTTCCGTTCAGCGCGACGTCGAGCGCGGTCAAGTCCCGACGAAGGTTCGAGAAGCGCTTTTCGCCGAGCAGCCCTTCGAGTTCGTTGGTGATCTCGTCCTGGAGCGCGGCGATATCCCGCAGCAGATCGATGCCACGCGCGGTGTAGACGACGCGCTTCGCGCGGCCGTCATGCGGATCCGGGGTGCGCTCGACGTACCCATCTTCTTCCAGTTGCTGGACCAGCTGGCCGGTCCGTTGGATGCTGTGCTGGATCCGTTGGGCCAGCGCCGAGATGCCGAGCCCTTCTTCCGGGAGATTGGGGACCAGGTGCGTCACGGAAGCGGATAGCGCGTGTCCTCGCGCATGCAGCCCGTCGCTGATGCGTCGGCGTACGGCGGAGGAGACGGCGACGAGGTGGCGGCTGACCGGCGCGGCGGGTTCAGGCATCTCGGACATGTATAAAAATTTCTTTTCTAATTGTCAGACGTCGCGTAGTGTACCCACAACGGGCGCCGAAGAGCGCGTTCCCGCCACAAGGAGTGTGACATGTCCGAACGCAGACTCTTCTCTGCTGATTCCCACTGCGTCATCACGGGTGACCAGGTCAAATTGAACCTCGCGACCAAGTACCACGCGGCCTGGGACGAAGGGATGGCAAAGCACGACCAGCAGCGCGACGAGCAGCAGGCCGGCGAAACCCTGGAGCTCGAAGACTTCGTGGACCTCGAGGCCGCGAGTCACCCGGGTTACTTCAACTCCACCGCACGCCTCGAAGCGATGGATGCAGACGGCGTCGAGTGCGAGGTGATGTACTCCGAGTTCGACTTCACGAGCAAGGTCTATCACATTGGCGACGCCTGGAAGGAGTGTGCGACGGCCTACAACAACTCGCTGCACGACTTCGCGTCGGTCGATCCGAAGCGCATTCTCATCACCTACCAGCTTCCACTCATCGACATCGACTACGCGGCGTCCGAGGTGTACCGGCTCGCAGACCTGGGCGCGCGTTCGATCCAGGTGCCCAACTTTCCCACCGAACTCGGGATGCCCGACTACCACGACGCACGCTACGAAAAGTTGTGGCACGCATTCGAAGAGACGGGTGTCGTCGTCGCGAATCACCTCACACTGAAGAACTCGCTATGGGAAGTGTTTCGGCGAGACCCGACGCCGCAGAAGGGCATCTTTACCGCGCTTCCGGGCTTCGCCATCGCAGAGACGCTCTGTTGGTACATCTTTACCGGTGTCCTGGAGCGCCATCCCAAGCTGAAGGTCGTCTTCGTCGAGCCCGGCCTGTTCTGGCTGCCCGGCTTCATCCGTTACCTCGATAGTCGAATGGATCATCACTACGAGTTTCCCGAGATGAAGGAGCTTCCGTCGACCTACTTCCACAACCAGATGGCCGTCACCTTTGTCCACGAACCGGAAGGTGTGGAATTGCGCCACGAGATCGGCCTCGACAACTTGCTTTGGTCGACTGACTTCCCGCACCCCGTTTGCAACTGGCCGAATGCAGGTGCCAAGGTCGAGGAGCAGTTCGCCGGTGTGCCCGAAGCCGAGATCCATCAGATCACGTGGCAGAACGGCGCTCGCATGTACGGCGTCGCATAGCGGCGAACGAGAGCGGAGACTTCATGTCAGGCGTACTCGATGGAATCCAGGTGCTCGATCTCTCATGGGGAACGGCGGGCCCGATGGCCACGATGTTGTTGGCCGACCATGGGGCCGTGGTCACGAAGATCGAGCCGCCGGGCGGCGACCCGTTTCGCGGCGAGCTGGGCTACCGCGCCTGGCAGCGAGGCAAGCGCAGCGCGGTCTTCGATCTCAAGGACTCCGCGGATCTGGAGCTCTTTCGGTCTCTGGCAGCCACAGCCGATGTTCTGGTCGAATCCTTCCGGCCCGGCGTCACCCAGCGTCTCGGAGTCGATTACGACACGCTGGCGGCCCTCAACCCGGCATTGATCTACTGCTCGATCACGGGCTACGGCCGTGACAACGAACACGCGGACCGGCCCGGTCTCGACGCGCTGGTTGCTGCCCGGAGTGGCTTGCAGTGGGAGCAACGTGGTTGGGCAGGCGGCGCCGCACCGCGCCTGGCCGGGGACCCGCCTCTTTATCCGGACTTCGAGGCGCCGCCCGAGGCGCTACAGGGAGCAGCGAGAGAGGGACCGCTGTTTCCGGCATCGCGGTTTCCGAGCCTCGGCGCATGCTATGCCGCCGCCACCGGTATCAGTGCGGCCCTACTTGCGCGCGAACGAACGGGACGAGGCCAATGGGTCGAGACCTCGTTGATGCGCGGCGCCCTGGCTGCCGGCGTCATGTCCTACGGGCGCGCCGAGAACTACAGCGCGCCGGGCTTCATGACGTGGGTCGGCGATAGCCGCTCGCCCAAAGGCCTCTTCGAGTGTGCAGACGGCCGTTGGGTCCATTGTTGGCCGCCGAACCCCCGTTTCGTCCTGGCTGCCGGGGAGGGCGACACACTCGAAGCCAACGCCGATCTCAGTGTGCGCCAGGATCCGGATCGGATCGGTCTCGGGCCGGAGGAGATCTTCGTCCTCCACCATTACTGGGGACCGATGGCGGAGACGATCCGGAAGTTCACAGCGGATGAGTGGACGAAGGCCGGCGCCGATGCCGGCGTCTGCATCCAGAAAGTGCTCTCCCCGGAGGAAGGCCTGTCCGATTCGCTTCTCTTCGAGGACGGATGCGTCACCGAGATCGATGATGCCGAACTCGGAGCGATTCGTGCGGTTGGCGTGGCCTATCAACTCGAATCGAGTCCGGGTCGGGTCGGCCACGCGCCGGTGGAGGCCGGTGCCGATACCGAGGTCGTGCGAGCGGAAGCCAAGGACGCGTTGCGAAGCGCAGCGCGCCGCAGTCCGGCGACCCCTCTCGAAGGGGGGCCGCTGGCGGGCGTGAAAGTCCTCGACTTTGGACTCGCGGTTGCCGGGCCGTACGCCACGCAGATCCTGAGCGATCTGGGCGCGACCGTGATCAAGATCAACGCGATGCATGACTGGTATTGGCACCAGAACCAGATCGCAATGTGTTGCAATCGCGGCAAGACCAGCATCGCGATCAATCTGAAGCACGAAGGCGCAGGCGCCGCGGTCGAGAAGCTGATCGGCTGGGCAGACGTGCTCATGCATAACATGCGATACCCGGCAGCGGTCAAGCTCGGTATCGACTACGAGAGTCTCCGGGATCGATTTCCACGCCTCGTCTACTGTCACACGCGTGGTTTCGAGCGAGGCCCCAGGGAGTCGTTGCCCGGAAACGATCAGACGGGTGCTTGCCTCGCCGGTGTCGAGTGGGAAGACGGTGGTTGCGGGCGGGGAGGCCGACCGATGTGGTCACTCACGAACATGGGCGATACCGGAAACGGGTTCCTCGCCGCCATCGCGATGTGCCAGGCGCTGTTTGACCGCGAGCGTACAGGCAGGGGACAGTTCGTGGAGACGGCGATCGTCAATGCACAGCTCCTCAATACCTCTTACGCGGTTGCGTCACCCGACGGCGAAGGATTCGATCGGCCTCGGCTGGATGCCGAACAGCTCGGATTCTCCGCCGGCGTACGCCTCTATCCGACTGCGGCCGGATGGTTGTGCTTGTCGCTCTACCGTGATGCGCACTGGGCCGCATTGGGCACCGCGCTCGAAGACGACGCGTTCGGTGGCGGCGGCCGGTTCGAGACCGCCGCCAGTCGCGCTGACAAGGATGCGGAGTTGACCGAGCGAATCGGGCGCACGCTCCTGGGACAGCCTGCTGTGGTCTGGCAGGAGAGGCTCGATCTCGCCGGGGTTCCGTGCGAGGTCTCTTCCGAAACCGCCGGCGCAGAAATGTGGGATGACCCGGGCGCCCTCGAGCGCCAGTGGATCGCGCGCTACCCGCATCCGGTGGTCCGCGAGATCGGCCAGGTCGGCGCAGCCGTCACCTTCTCGGCAACGCCTGCGCGGATCCAAATTCCGCCGTTGCTGGTGGGAGCGGACACCCGCCAGATCCTGGCCGATGTAGGTTTCGATGAGGAGGCCATCGACGAACTCTTCGCGTCGGGCGCGGTCGGCGACGAGACCGTGAACCCGACGCTGGGTGCGGCCGGCGGGGCGGAGTCTCCCTGGGCGCCGAAGCCATGAGGTCGCTTGCGTGACCGATGCGCCCTTGCGTCCCGCGCCCCAGCCCACCCGCGACAGCGCCTTCTTCTGGGAAGGCTGCCAGCGAGGCGTGCTCCTTGGGCAGCGCTGCCGTCAGTGCGAGACCTTTCGCTTCCCGCCGCGGCCGATGTGTCCGGCGTGCCAATCGCTCGATCCCGAGATCGTCGAACTCTCCGGACGCGCCACGTTGTATTCGTGGGCGAAGCCCGTGCATCCGCCGCTGCCCATGTTTCCACCGGGCAACCTGATCGCCCTCGTGGAGCTCGAAGAGGGCGGGATCCGGATGCTGTCGAATCTGTGCGGGGTCGCCGAAGAAGCCATCGAGACCGGGATGCCACTCGAGGTCTTCTTCGTGGCGACCGCGTCGGATGGAGCCGTTCACCAGTTTCGCCCGCAAGCGCGGCCGGGCGGCAAGGCGTGACTCGAACGGCTCGTTCGAACGCCGCCATCGTCGGCATCGGGCAGACCGAGTTCTCGAAGAACTCCGGTCGGAGCGAGCTTCAGCTCGCGTGCGAGGCGATCAAGGCCGCGCTTGACGACGCAGGTCTCGCGCCGGCGGATGTCGACGGGATGTCGACCTTCACGATCGACAACAATGAGGACGTCGATCTGGTTCGCTCCCTCGGCATCGCGAACCTCCGATTCTCCTCGCGCGTAGGGCATGGCGGCGGGGGGTCCGTCGGGCCGTTGGCGCATGCAATGGCGGCGGTCGATTCTGGCCTGGCCGACATCGTGGTGGGCTACCGCGCGATGAACGAACGCTCGGAGTTTCGCTTCGGGCAATCCCAGATGGGGAACACGGGCGGCGCACCTGGGGCCGGAACGGGCTTCATCGAATGGAGCCTTCCGTTCGGATCGGCGACCGCGGCGGCGTGGACCTCGGTACAGGCGCAGCGCTACATGCACCAATATGGCGTTTGCAACGAAGACTTCGCGCACGTTTCAGTTCAGCTCCGCAAGTACGCGGCGACCAACCCCAACGCCTGGTTCTACAAGAAGCCGATCACGGTGGCAGACCATCAGGAATCGCGGTGGATCGTCGAGCCGATCTTTCGCTTGCTCGACTGCACGCAAGAAAGTGATGGTGCGGTCGCATTCGTCGTGACCAGCATCGAGCGCGCCCGCGATCTGAAGCAACCGCCGGTTCGAATCCTTCATGCGACGCAGGCGATCCCGCGCGATTTCGAAACCGTGACGAGCTACTACCACGAGGACGTAACGCGCCTCGATGCGAGTGTTGCATGTGCCAAGGAGCTATACGCTCGCACGGGCCTGCGCCCGGACGACATGCAGGTGGGCATGCTCTACGACCACTTCACGATCGCGATCTACTGGCATCTGGAGGCGAACGGCTTCTGCCGACCCGGCGAAGCGGCCGAGTTCGTGAAGGATGGTCAGATCGATCTCGACGGTTCGATCCCGGTGAGTCCCAACGGCGGGCACATCGGAGAGGCCTATATCCACGGCATGAACAACGTGGCTGAGGCAGTCCGCCAGGTTCGTGGGACCGCGGCGAACCAGGTCAAGGACGTGGAACACGTCCTGGTTTCGGCGGGGATGAGCGGAGCGATTCTCGGGCGCGTGGACTGACGCGGCGGCGGGCTGCCGAGCGGGGGCGCGTTAACCTGCGCAGGTACGAGCGGGAGCGCACCATGAGACACATGATCGACGGATTCCAGATCTTTCCGGGCGAGCATTGCGGCAGCGTCGCGATGCGCGGGTTGCTGGCGCACTACAGTGGACTCGAACTGCCAGAAGACGTCGTGTTCGGGCTCGGCGCCGGTGTGGATTGCATGGTGATGCCGATGCCGGGCCTCGGACCGGTGGCCTTTGGTCGGACGAGCACGATGGAGCTGGACCTCGCGGCCGCACTGGGCGTCGCGTACGAAGAAGCGACCGAGGCCGACAACGATCGGGCCTGGCAGCAAGTCCGCAGCGAAGTGCTCGCGGGCCGACCGACGATGTTGTCAGGCGACATCTTCTACCTCGACTATCGCGAGTACAAGGTGCACTTCCCGGGTCATCGTTTCATCTTGCTCGGCTTCGATGACGAAGCGGCCGAGGTCTACATCGCCGACCGGGTCCGCGACGAACCTGAAACATGTTCCCTCGCTGCACTCATGGAGTCGCGAAACCCGAGCGAGGGGCTCTCGACCCAGAACCTCTGGGGACGCTTCGGGGATGGCACCGTGGAACACGACCTCGTCGAGGCGAGCCGGCTCGCACTCGAGCGCTGCACGAATCGGATGCTGGGCGAGGATCAACCGAAGGCGACATCTCCCTTGGATCGACCCGATACGACGTCGGGGTTGGCAGGGATCCACCGTCTGGCTGCGGAGATTCCGGGCTGGGCCGAAGCGGAAGGCGGCCGCGCGCTTGCGAGTTTCAACGCCAGTGCGATCGAGAAGTTCGGCAACGGCGGCGGAAATTTCCGTCGCCTCTATGCGGGTTTTCTCGACTGGGCGCATCGGCAAGATCCCGATCGGGTGCCCCGTGAGGCGGCGTCGCTTGCCACTGAAGCCGCGGACGGATGGACCGCGCTTGCCGGATTGCTTTGGAAGGCTTCCGACGGCGAGGATCCCTGGGCAGAGGCCAGTGCGCTGGCGACCGTCATCGCTGAACGCGAGACCGCTCTTTTCGAGCGGCTAGCGGAAGGGCAGGCACGCACGGTATGAAGGTCGGCGTCCTCCAGTTCTTTGGGTGGCGAGACCGGAGCCTCCCGCTCGAATCCGTCTATGAACGGGCGCTCAGTCGTATCGAGCACATGGACCAGTCCGGCTACGACGCCGTGTGGCTCGCCGAGCATCATTTCACTGGCTACAGCGTCTGTCCGTCGGTGCACGTGATGGCCGCGCACGTAGCGGGACGTACGCGGAACTTGCGGATCGGCACCGCGGTCACGCTCGCGGCGCTCTACCACCCGTTGCGGATTGCCGAGGAGATCGCCCTGCTCGATGTGCTCACAGGCGGACGCATCAACTGGGGCGCGGGTCGCGGCTTCGACCCGGCAGAATTCGCAGTCTTCGGCGTACCGCCCGAAGAAAGTGCCGAGCGCTTCCGGGAAGCAGTCGAGATCGTGTTGGCCGCATGGACGCAAGAGAAGCTGACCTATCAAGGGCGCTTCCATTCTTTCGATGGGATCGAGGTCCTGCCCAAGCCGGCTCAGCGACCGCACCCGCCCGCATGGGTTGCGGCGACCTCGCCGGGAGCCATCGAGTGGGCGGCGGCGCAGGGGCTCTCGATCCTGATGGATCCGCACTCCGCTCACGGCGAGATCGCGCGCAAGAAGCGGCTGTTCTTCGATGGCCTTGCGAGTGCCGGGCACGAGACGGGTGGGCGAGAGATCCCGGTCGGTCGCCTTGTCGCGGTGGCACCGACCGATTCGGAAGCGGAAGCGATCGCACGGCGCGGCGCGAAGTGGACGGCCAGCTCCTATCTGCCGAAAGAAGCGCTCGCTGCGTTTCGAGAGGACGGCAAGCCGACGGATCCCGAGGAGCACTATCTCACGGACGTCGTCATCCACGGTTGTCCCGAGCGGGTGGTCGACCAGTTGAAGCGTCTCGAGGAAGAGGTCCCGCTCGATTCGCTACTCCTGTCCCCGTTGAGCGAGAAGACATTCGGCCTGTTCACTGACCAGGTTCTGCCGCACGTCGCTGGGTGAGAGGTCCCCGCGCGGGACCTACTCCACGCGTTGGAAGCGGTGGACCCAGACGCGGTGCTCCACGTCCCAGGCCATGCCGCGATGCATGCGCAGGATCAGGTCCTTGTAGGCTTCGAGGTCGCCATAGCCTTCCGCCTGTGCGTCGGCTTCGGTCATGTCGCCCAATCGATCATGGGTGAGCCCAGTTACTTCGAACGTTTGGCCCTCGAGTTCGAAGGTCTCGCCCGGGTAGGCGTAGACACCGTCGCGCCGTTGCTCTGTCTTCTTTCCGGCCAGCGCGGCCTCGACGAGGCGTTTGTGGCGGACGAGTCGGTCGATCGTGCAGGTCTTCTCGGGATAGTCGCTGGGTTCGGTCATGAGATCCGGGAGCGTAGCGTTCAGCGCTGACACAGGGTGAAGAAGCAGGGGCCACTGTCCTCGCGTAGCATACGTTCGTCGCGTCTGAGGAGTGAGTCCGTGGTGAAGCCTGTTTGTCTCGTCATTGGTGCTGGCGCCGGAATCGGCGGCCACGTGGGCGCGCGGTTTGCGCGGGCCGGATACCACGCGGTCTTGTGCCGACGCAGCGACCAGGCCGGATTGGACCGCCTGGTAAGTGACATCGAGAAGGAGGGAGGCTCGGCATCCGGCTTCCTGCTCAACGCGATCGAAGATGGCGCCATCGAAGAACGCGCTGCCGCCATCGAGGCCGAAATCGGCCCGATCGAAGCCGTCGTCTTCAACCTCGGCGCGCAGATCGGCGATCGCGCGTTGGCGGATACGAGCGCCAAGGCGTTCGAGGTCGGTTGGCGGCTGGCGACCTTTGCCCTTTTCCGGACCGCGACCTCGATCTTCCCGGCGATGGAAGCGCGGGGAAGTGGCACGCTCCTGGTGACTTCGGCGACAGCGGCCGTTCGCGGGAATGCAGGCCAGCACTCGCACGCGGCGGCAATGGGTGGGCGTCGCATGCTCTGCCAGACGCTCAACGCCGAGTTCTCGCCGAAGGGGATCCACGTCGCCCACATCTTGATCGACGGCGCGGTCGATGCACCGGACACGCTCGGCAAGATGCTCGGGCCGGAACGCTTTCAGCAACTCCGCGAGGCGCGGGGTCTCGAGAACGATGGGCTCCTGGTTCCGGCCGAGGTCGCGGAGACCTACTTCCACGTCGCCCAACAGCATCGCTCGGCCTGGACCCATGAACTCGACCTGCGAGCGTTCTCGGATCGTCCCTGGTGGAATCACTAGGCGCCCGCAGTCGGGACGCGAGATGCCCGCCCCCCGCTCGGCGTCGACCCGGAGAGGTGCGGCGCTTCGCAGAGGGCGGGCGAAGGGAAACTTCGCGCGTCCCTGGCTCGTCGGTTACTCGATTGGCAGCGCGTCGCATCGCGGGTCGAAGTTGCATTCCGCCAGCGGAACGAATTCTCCTTCATCGGGCTTCACCTCCAGGAATTTCCCGATCCCGCGCGCATAGAACTTGTGCTCGAAGGAGTCGGGGTCGAGCGTCGACTGATCCGCGATCACAATGCAGTCATGGTCGGGACACATCAGGTTGGCCAATGCCTCCGGAACGAACGCGTCGAGTACGGGGTCGCTCCCGTAGCCGTAGGTCGTGGACAGAACGGACCCGATGTCCTCAGCATTACCCGGATCCCATTCCTGTCGGTACGTGATCCCGACGCTGGGAGTTCCGAGAAACGTGATGCCAGATTTCGCGAGGTCTACACCGACCTTGAATCGACCATCGATCGATGTTAGTTCCGGAGATTCCGGGTCATCGCCTTCGAAATACTCGTAGTCCTTCACTTCCTCTCCGCAGTAGACGACGTCTGCATTGTGGCGAATGCCGAACCAGTCATCCGTGTCCTCCACGAGGAGGCCGTCGCTCGTCACGGTGTCGCGGTAGACGACGCAGTCGATCCCGGAGATCCGTTTGGTCGCGTCGAGCACCTCGATCTCGATGCGCTCGCCGTCTTCTTCGAAGACCCAGCGATTTCCGACCGCGAGCGGGAAGTACGGGTTCGGGTTCCAGGGGTTTCGCGGATCCTGGAAATGATCCGGGTCCATGTCGGGTTGGTAAGGGGCTTCGCCGATGGTTCCACACAGGTTGCGCCGTGCGGCAAGCTGGTCCGAGCAGAGGTTTCGCGCCTCGTCGTGTGCTTCGGCGGCGTCTCGTCGACACCCACGCGGGCCCGCGTCTTCGTTGAGGCAGAACGCCTTGGTGGTCTGGAGGTCAGAGCGGGCTTCTGCGCGACAGGCCTTGAACTGGAGCTGGGCGGTCGCGCTGCATACGCGAGATTCAGCGGACGCGGGGACTGGGGCCGCAATCAGCAGGCTGCAGACCGTCAGCCATGCGAGCGCGGCAGCGCTCAAGAGAGGAGAAAGTGAATGGACCATGGGACGATGTCTCCGTGGGTGGGTGGCAGCCGCTTCCGAGCGACTGCGCGCAGGCCTCATGCCGGCGTGGAGGCGACCCTATGCGCACGTCAGCGGGGGCGCGTCGACCAGATGGCGTAGGCGTGCCCACGGATCGTCTACCGAACGTGGTATGCGCGATGCGTACGCGCCGGCGGGCGGTCTATCGTGTCCGCATGACGCATGACATCGGCGCAGGGCAGGGATTTGCCGATAGCGATGGCCTGAGAATCGCGTATGAGGTCTCCGGGGCCGCGAGCGACCGGCGACCAATCCTCCTGATGCACGGGTACGGTGCGAACGTGCGTGCGAACTGGGTGGATCCCGGCTGGGTCCGCAGGCTGGGCGAGGAGCGTCTGGTGATCGGCTTTGATGTGCGTGGCCACGGCCGGAGCGACAAGCCCCACGACGCCGCTCGGTACGGCTATGCGGCGATGGCCAACGACGCACTGGCCGTTCTGGAACACCTGGATGTCGCGTGCGCGGACTTCGCAGGCCACTCACTCGGCGCCTTCAGCGGTGTCCACCTGTTGGCCCACCACGGCAACCGTTTCGGAGCTTTTATCTGGATGGGAATCGGGGACGAATCGCCCGCTTCCGTCGCCGAGGCTCCCGAGATTGCCGATGCTCTCCGCGCACCGGATGCGGAGAACGTGACGACGCCGCTCGGTCGGATGTACCGGAACTACATTGATCTCGAATCGGACAATGATCGTGAGGCATTGGCGCTGGCTGCACTCCAGATGTGGCCAGAGGGCTTTCCGCTGGTGCTGGGCGGCGACCTGCTGTCTGTCTCGCCCAACCCGGTCTTGATCCTGAACGGCAGCGAGGATCGACCGTACGTAGAGACCGATGCACGCCTCGCGGAGGAGATCCCGAACGCCACGCTCCTGCGCATTCAGGGCGCCGACCACCTCGGACCGGTGACCGACGGGCGGTTCATCGAGGAAGCCATCCGCTTCCTCGACCAGGAGTCCCCAGGCGGGGACGGCTATGGCAGACTCCTCCGATGACGACCGAGCGCACCGTGTTTCGCACCTGTCCCCTCTGCGAGGCCACCTGTGGCCTGGAGATCCGCGTCGAAGGGGACGAGGTCACTCGCATCCGCGGTGACAAGGACGATGTCCTGAGCGGCGGCTTCATCTGCCCCAAGGGTTCCACGCTCGGGAAACTCCACGTGGATCCCGATCGGCTGCGAATGCCATTGGTGCGAAAGGACGGCGAACACGTCGAAGTCTCCTGGGAGGAGGCGTTCGAGGCCGTTCAGGCCGGTTTCGACAGCGTGGTTGACGCGCATGGTCGCGGTGCGGTCGCGGCCTACCTCGGCAATCCGAATGTCCACAACATGGCGGGCTCACTCTTCGTTCGCCCGATGTTGTCCGCACTCGAGACGCGGAATCTCTACACGGCGTCGACCGTTGACCAACGGCCAAGGGAAGTGTCCGCGGCGATGATGTTTGGTGGGGCGATTCCGGTCCCCGATCTGGACCGCACCGACTGGCTTCTGATGCTAGGCGCGAACCCCCTCGAATCGAACGGGAGTCTCTGCACGGCCGGTGACTTTCCGGGTCGACTACGGGCGATTCGTGAGCGCGGAGGCAAGATCGTCGTGGTCGATCCGCGTCGGACGCGGACGGCGAAGCAGGCCGACGAGCACTTGTTCGTCCGGCCCGGCAGCGATGCGCTGTTGCTGGTGGCGATGGCCCAGGTCCTATTCGACGAAGACCTTGTTGCCCCGGGGCGCGTCGGCGATTTCACCAATGGTCTCGCCGAGGTCGGCGAGCGCATTGCTCCGTTCACGCCTGAGCGCGTGGCGGGACACACCGGGATCGCGGCTGACGAGATCCGCCGGCTCGCGCGCGAACTCGCGACCGCCGAACACGCGGTCGTCTATGGACGGATGGGCGTCCACACGGTCGAGTTCGGCACGCTGGCATCGTGGGCCACGGATCTACTGACGTTGCTCACCGGGAACC
The DNA here is from genome assembly GCA_029261815.1 of Deltaproteobacteria bacterium. Classification (GTDB taxonomy): domain Bacteria; phylum Myxococcota_A; class UBA9160; order UBA9160; family UBA6930; genus JAJDAP01. The sequence goes on along the minus strand of JAJDAQ010000098.1, from coordinate 47,606 downwards.
TCGACCGGGAGGGCGGCGGAATGTTCTCGCGTCCGGCGCATGGTCCCCTGGTTTCGGCCGACGCAGAGCCGATTCCGGGCCGTGTCTTCCAGACCGGGCGCTGGCGCAGTCGCGTCCGCGACCTGCCCGAGATTTCCTCCGAGTTGCCGGTGGCGGCGCTGGCCGAGGAGATCGATACCCCGGGAGAAGGGCGTCTGCGCTTCCTCCTCACAGTGGCCGGGAATCCAGTGCTCTCGACGCCGAATGGCGAACGACTCGACAAGGCCTGCGAAGCATTGGACTTCATGGTCAGCGTCGACCCATACCTGAACGAGACGACGCGCCATGCCGACGTCATCCTGCCGCCGCCTTCGATCCTCGAGCGGAGCCATTACGACCTGGCGTTCTATGCCATCTCGGTTCGCAACGTCGCGAACTACTCGGCCCCGGTCTTCGAGACTTCAGCGCCGTCCGAAGCCGAGATCCACTCGCGCTTGTCCGGCATCTTTGGCGGGAAGGGCACCGGGGTCAGCGCGGACGATGTTGCGAACCAGATCGTGCGTGCCAGCTTGCGCCGGGTGACAGGGGGCGACGACGCCCGCGCGGCCGAACTCGAGAAGGAACTCGAACATCGGCCCCCGACCGAACGGATTCTCGACGTTCTCCTCCGGACGGGCGCCTACGGTGACGCATTCGGCGGGCAGCCCGACGGATTGAGCCTCGAGCGCCTGGAGGCTGCGCCCCACGGAATCGACCTTGGCCCGCTCGAGCCCGCGTTGCCGGGAAGCCTTCGTACGCCAACGGGCAAGATCGAAGCTGCGCCTCAGGTGATCCTGGACGACCTCGCACGCCTCGAGCAGAAGCTCGACGTTGAGCCGGCGAAGGGATTGGTGCTGGTGGGTCGCAGGATGCTCCGTTCGAATAACTCGTGGATGCATAACATCGACGTGCTCGTGCGCGGTCGCGAGCAGTGCACACTGCAGGTGCATCCCGACGACGCGCGGGAGCTCGGCCTCGGCGAGGGGGATCTCGCACGCATCGCTTCGCGGGTCGGCGAAGTCGAGGCACCTGTCGAACTCTGTGACGACATCCTTCGCGGTGTCGTGAGCCTTCCTCACGGCTTTGGTCACGATCGCCCGGGTACGCGTCTGCGGGTTGCGGCGGCGAATGCTGGCGTCAACTCGAACCGGCTGACAGATGAGCTTCCGCTCGATCCGCTGTCCGGAAACGCGGTCCTCAATGGGATCCCCGTTCGAGTGGCCGCGATCTGATTCTCGTTCCCGCGGCCTCGACCGTTCGCCGTCGCATGGAGACTTTGCCCGCATGACTATGTTCCGTCGCGCAGGATTCGACTGGACGGCGAGGTGTCGGGCCGCTCGGAAGGATCCGATCCGTCCCGTGAGCGAATGGTTGTCGACGATCTTCGGTCCGGAGGCGTAGACCATGACGCGTCCGACCGTGAGCGGAGCCAAGCCCGGGACCGGCCACTACGAAGAGTTCCTCGCGAACCCGGCCCGCTTCCTCCTGCGCGCCTACCACGAGTGTGGCGCCATGGCAGACTTCGATCTCGCCGGTGCGCCGCATACGTTGATCGCAGATGCGGATGGCCAGGAAGCCGCCTTTCGGGCGCCCGATGAGCAACTCTCGGCGTCGGTCCCGTACCAGTACATGGTTCCCGTCTTTGGTGAAGGCATCCAGTATGGCGCCCCGCTCGAAGTGGAGCGGCAGCAGGTCCGCTTCCAGGCGAACGCGCTGAAGCCCGACAAGATGCGCGGTTATGCCGAGGTCGTCGCGGCCGAAGTGGAAGCGTTTGTTTCCGACTGGGGAGACGAGGGCGAGCGCGACTTCTACGAGACATTCAAGGAACTCGTGCTCAACACATCGACCCACTGCTTGATGGGCCCTGTCTTTCGTGAGCGCTTGACCGACGACTTCGGACGCCTGTTCGCGGATCTCGAGCACGCGATCTCACCCGAGGCCGTGGTCGACGCCACGGCGGAAACCGACGTCTTTCGAAAGCGGGACGAGGCACGTGCTGCGCTTCAGGACATGCTCATGCAAGTGGTCCAGGAGCGGCGGCAGCAAGCGGGTCCGCAGCCCGACATGCTGCAGACATTCCTGGACGCGCGGTACCAGGATGGCACGCCCCTCGCCGACGAGTTGATCCCGGGGATGATCGTCTGGATCATGTTCGCCGGTTTCCATACGAGCTCGAATACGGCGAGCTGGGTGAGTGTCGAGCTGGCGCGACACCCCGAATATCAACCCGCGATCGCGGAAGAGATCGACGCGGTCTACCGGGATGGCGACGGGCTCTCGTTCGCGGCGCTTCGCGAAATCCCGAAGCTCGACGCATTCGTCCACGAGACACTACGCCTGCATCCGCCCCTGGTGACGCTCGCTCGGCAGGTGATGGAGCCGTTCTCGTTCGGGGGCGAGGACTTTCCGGTCGGCCACACGTTGATGATCTCTCCCTATGTGTCCCATCGTATTCCCGAGCACTTCCCAGATCCGGAGACATTTGATCCGACGCGTCCCGTCCCGGACCACGTCTTTGCCGCGATCCCATTTGGCGCGGGCAAGCGGAAGTGCGTCGGAAATGCGTTCGCCCTGCTGCAGGTAAAGGCAATCTTTACAGCGCTGCTCAGGCGCTATGAGCTCTCGCTGGTAGACCCGCCGGAGACCTATCGCGATGTCATGCCGTCGCTGATCCTGCGGCCGAGCGACCCGTGTCGGCTCCGGTATCGGCGACGCGCGTCGTGAGGCCCTGCTAGGTGCGGATCAAGGTCGATCTGGGGCTTTGCCAGGGCCACGGCGTTTGCGCGATGGAGGCGCCGGAGGTGTTCCGGGTCGTGGAGTCGAGCGATGGAAGCTATTCGCACGTCGAAGTGCTGGACAACGAGCCGGCTGGTGAGACACGTCCGGCGGTCGAAGCTGCCGTTCGCTACTGCCCCAACCGCGTCTTGTCGCTGGAGGACTGAACGCGGGCACCGCCCCGCGTTCGAGCGACCGTCCCCGGGCGCCAGCGGTCGATCTGTCCGATAGTTCCCAAACACCGCGGAGACGAGCCAATGACGTATGCACCGCCCGATCGACCCTTTTACGACGCTGATAGCCATATCATGGAGTTGCCCGACTTCCTGAAGGCCTACGCTGATCCGGCGCTCCGGGACGACATTCCCGAGGTGAGCTACAGCGCATCGCTCGTCACGGACGAGGAAGTCGCGCTGATCATGAAGCAGGGCGGCCGCCACAGCGAAGCGCACGTCGAGGCCCAGATTGCGCTCGGCGACCAACTCATCGAGAGCTCCAAGGAAATCCAGGCACTCGGTGCGTTCAACAAGAGCGACCGGAGCAAGGCGCTGGACCTGCTCGGCTTCAAGAAGCAGCTCGTGTTCGCCACGCATAGCGTCGCGTTTCCGTTCCATCCGAGTTCGAAGCTTTCGCCCGAGCTGCGCTACGGGGCTACCCGCGCACACAACCGACATATGGCAGACTTCTGCTCGGACGACGATCGGCTGATGGGCGTCGGCATCGTTCCGCTGGACGATCCGGCGTCGGCGATTTGCGAGCTCGACTTTGCGCTCGAGAACGGGATGCAGGCGATCTGGGTGCCGCATCGGGCGCCCATCGGCATCGCGCCGGGTCACGTGGAACTGGAAGGTTTCTGGCATCGGCTCGCGGACTCGGGCACGCCATTCGTGCTGCATGTTGGCGGCTCGCCACTCCAGGCGCTCAAGGCTTGGAGCAACAACGGTCGCGCGGCCGTGAAGGATTGGATGGGAGGCGGCGAGAACGTTCGCACCAAGGATGCGGCCGTCATGCATCAGCCGCCGGAGACCTTTGTCAGCATGCTGATGATGGACGGCGTCTTTGAGCGCCATCCGCGTCTTCGCGGCGCTGCGGTCGAGTTGGGAGCCGGCTGGGTCCCCGAGATGCTGCGCCGTCTCGACTCGATCACGAAGATCTACAGCCGCGTCGATGAGTCGATCCGTTTCGAGCGGCCGCCGTCGCAGCAACTGACGGAGCAGATGGGGTTCACGCCGTTCCCGCATGAAGACGTGGCGAACCTCGTGTCGCAGTCGAACGAGCACCTCTACTTGTTCTCGAGCGACTATCCGCATGTCGAAGGGGGGCGGAACCCGATCGGGAAATTCTCGAAGGCGCTCGAACAGGAGAGTGACGCGGTGAAGACGCAGTTCTTCAGCGAGAATTTCCTGCGCGTCTGGCCCGAAGCGCGGGTCGGTTGATCCTGCGGCCGGGATGGCGGCGCCTGCTCTAGACTGGGGCCATGCGGTACTTCGAAGACGTGGAAGTCGGCGTCCGTCTGGAACTCGGCGAGCATCACGTGAGTCGCGACGAGATCGTTCGGTTCGCGTCGGAGTGGGACCCGCAGCCGTTCCATACCGATGATGCGATGGCAGCCGCATCCGTGTTCGGCGGCCTGACGGCTTCATCGTGTCACACCTACTCGATCTCTTCGCTGATCTTCTCTCGGAACCCAAAGCGGATGGCGGTGGCAGCGCTGCTCGGCTCGGAGTTGCGCTTTCCGTTCCCGGTTCGCGTAGACGATGTGCTGCAGTTGTCCGATCGCTGCAGCGAGAAGCGCCTGTCCGCGTCGCGGCCGGGCGTGGGGATCGTGAGGTCGCGTACCGTGCTGACCAACCAGCGCGAGGAAGAAACCTTCGTGATGGACGCAAGTTATCTGGTGCAGTGCCGAGCGACGTGAACGTGCCAGCAAGGAGAGAGCCCATGTGTCGAAACATCAAGACACTCTTCAACTTCGAGCCGCCGGCGACGCCGGACGAAGTCCACGCCGCTTCCCTTCAGTTCGTGCGAAAACTCAGCGGGTTCACAAAGCCCTCGAAGGCGAACCAGGCAGCCTTCGATGCGGCGGTCGTCGAGGTCTCTGCGACGGCCCGGCAACTCCTGGAAAACCTGACGACACAGGCCCAACCGCGGGATCGTGAAGTGGAAGCGGCGAAGGCGCGGGTTCGCGCCGAGAAGCGCTTCGGCTCCCCGACGGCCTGATCGATTCGAACGGAGGAATCCATGACGGAGTTTGCGTTCCACACAGCGATCGAGTTGGCGAACGACATTCGCCAGAAGCGGATCAGTTCGGTCGAGTTGACCGACCTCTACATCGAGCGGATCGAGCGTTACGACGGCGATATCAACGCCGTGGTCGTGCGGAACTTTGACGCCGCGCGGGATGCAGCCGTCGAAGCGGACCTGCGGCTGGCGGCCGGCGCGGAAGTCGGCCCGCTCCACGGCGTTCCGATGACGATCAAGGAATCCTATGACCTCACCGGTCACCCGACGACGTGGGGTATCCCGGAGCTGAGGGACAACGTCGCGACGAGCGATTCCGAAAGTGTTCGCGCTTTCCAGGAGGCGGGTGCGCACTTTCTCGGAAAGACGAACGTTCCGATCAATCTCGGCGATTTCCAGAGCTACAACGCGATCTACGGGACGACCAACAATCCGTGGGACCTGACGCGTACGCCGGGCGGGTCATCCGGCGGCTCCGCTGCCGCGCTCGCCGCCGGTTTCTGCGGACTCGAGAGTGGTTCGGACATTGGTGGATCGATTCGAAACCCCGCCCACTTCTGTGGCGTCTATGGCCACAAGCCGACTTGGGGCATCGTCCCTCCGCAGGGCCACGGAATCCCAGGGATGGTGGCGGGCCCCGACATCGCCGTTTGCGGCCCGCTCGCGCGTAGCGCCGAGGATCTCGCGTTGGCGATGTCGCTGCTGGGTCGGGCGGAACCGCTCGATCGGCCGGGATGGAAGCTCGAGCTGCCGAAGCCGGAGCGGGAATCGCTTGCGGACTTCAGGATCGCCATCTGGCCCGACGAGGCCCTCGCGCCTGTCGCTTCGGAGATCTCGGATCGGGTCAGCGAAGTTGGCGAGTCGTTGTCGCGGCTGGGCGCCACGGTGTCCGACAGTGCCCGGCCCGACTGTGACATCGCAGGGGCCCATGAGAACTATCTCGAGGTCCTGAACGCCGTGATGGGTGCGGGGGTGCCGGCGGCCGCGCGAGCGTCGATCCGAGAACGCGTGGCCCAGCTCGACCCGCAGGATCGTTCTCGGGAGGCGATGAGTCTTCGCGGCACGGTCCTCGACCACGCGGAGTGGTTGTCGGCCAACAATCAACGCGAACGATTGCGCATGGTATGGCGGGACTTCTTCGATGAGTGGGACATCCTCATCTGCCCACAGATGGCGACGCCGGCATTTCCACAGGATCAGAGTCCGCTGACGGCTCGGATGCTCGACGTCGATGGCGTCTCGCGTTCCTACTTCGAGCAGCTGTTCTGGTCCGGGCTCGTGGTTGGCCCCTACCTGTGCAGTACGGTGTTTCCCACCGGCCCGTCGAAGGCCGGCCTTCCGATCGGACTCCAGGCGGTGGGCGCCGAGTACGACGACCTACGGACCATCGACTTCACACGCCTGCTTGCCCGCGAAATCGGCGGCTTCACGCCGCCGCCCGGCTACTAGCAGCCGCGCCAGGAGACCTCATGACCCATCCCTTTCGTTTCGGTGTCCAGATCAATCGACTGGGCCGCGACACCTGGCAACGCGAGGTGCGTGACATCGAAGCCATGGGGTACGCCGCGCTCTTCCTGCCCGACCACTTCGGGCCCCAGTGGGACCCAGGAATGGCACAGGCCGGGATCGCGGCCGTGACCGAGAAGCTCCAGGTCGGCACGTTGGTGTACGACGTCGACTATCGGCACCCGGTCGTCTTCGCGAAGGGGGCCGCCACGCTGCAAGTCATGTCGGGCGGGCGCCATATCTTCGGAATCGGCGCGGGTTGGATGGAGACGGACTACGTCGAAGCCGGAATGCCGTATGACTCCGCCGGAACGCGGATCTCGCGGCTGGGCGAAGCGCTCGAGATCATCACGTCGATGTGGCACAACGAGCACACGACGTTCGATGGATCGCACTACCAGACCCGCGACATCGCCCGGGCCGTAGACTTCCAGGGACAAGCCCCGCCGCCGATACTGATCGGTGGTGGCGGGCCTCGGATGCTGCGGCTCGCGGGACGCTATGCCGACATCGTCGGAATCAACCCGAAGATGATCGAGGGTCGGGTCACTGCAGAGACTCCGGCGGACAGTGCGCCCGAACGCGTTCTCGAGAAGGTTCGCTGGGTCCGCGAGGGTGCCACGGCAGCCGGCCGCGACCCGGATGCGATCGAGTTCAACTCACTGACCTTCGTGACCGCCATCAGTGACAACGTCGGGGGCCTACGCCAATCGCTCGCGAAGAGCAGCGGAATGACCGAGGGCCAGGTGGCCGACTGCCCTCTGTTCTTGACGGGTTCCGCCCAGGAGATTCGCGAGCGGCTGGTCCAACGCCGCGAAGAGACGGGCATCAGCTTCATCGTGATCCAGGGCGGGGACCGCGGCGTCCTCGAGGACTTTGCGAAGGAAGTCGTCGAACCGCTGACGACGGCTTCCTGAGGCCAGTGCGGCTCAGTCGAGCGGGAGGCTCGTGCCGCCGGTCGGCTGTGACGCTGCTTTGATCGCGTTCCAGCGAAGCGGCGACGCCAGTTGTCCGAGATACGTCATCGGGAACGCAGACAATCCGGTCATCCCGATGTCGGTCGGCGGTTCGCGGTCGGCAGGCAAGAATCGCGTTCCGAACACGACATCCCAGATGGCCAGGTTTTGCCCGTAGTTGGTGTTGCTCTCGATGACCTGCTTCGAGTGATGCCATCGATGGAGCTCGGCCATGCTGAACAGGTAGTTCAGGGGCCCAAGCCGTACTTTCAAGTTGGAATGTTGGAACACGCCGAAGAGCGTGGTGAAGAGCAGCCACAGCGCGAAGACTTCGAGCGGCGCCCCAAGCGCGACCAGGGGCACGACGTAGAGCCCGTTCAGCACGATGTCGAAGAAGTGGAAGCGTGCGGCGTTCAGCCAGTAGAGGCGCGGCGCGCTGTGGTGCGTGGCATGGAATCGCCACAAGAAGTCCCACTCATGTTCGAGCCGGTGGACCCAGTACTGGACGAACTCACCGATCACGAGCGCAAGGGCGAGCTGGCCCAGCAGTGGCCATTGGACCGGCCAGAGATCCGCACCGAAGAACGTCGTGAGGCCGGCTGCTGCGAGGGTCCCCATGAACTGCATGAAGGGGGTCGTCACGACGTTCGCGGCCGAGAACGTGAAGAAGTGCGCGGTATCCACGGGCGCGTCTCCGTGAGACCGGTTCCAGCGCTCTTCATAAGGGAAGTATCGCGCGAGGATCACCAGGAGCATGATCGCCGGTACAAGTACGGTGAGCGTCGCCTGGAACGGCTCGGTGCCGGACTCGATCAAGGCGATACCGCTCATGATCGCGGCGGTCAGCAGTACGGGGAAGATCGTCCAGGCAAAGACGAGCTCGACGCGGGTCCACGGACGTCGCGCCGGCGCAGCGTCCATCCCGGCGAGAGAGGATTGCGGGGCAGCCATGCCGGGGATCCTATTCGAGTCCAGAGACGTCTGCCCGTATGGAACGCGGTCCCCGAGTCCAGGCCATCGGCCGCCTCTGTGCGATTCTGGTGCAGAGACGGGTAGAGTCGTTGCTGCAAGGGGAGAAGGAAGGATGAGCCGAATGACGAAGCTGGCGCGCTCGCGCCTTTTCATCCGCGTGCTGTCGGTGCTCGCAGTCGTTGCCGTCGTTGTGCCTTCGAGTCCCAGCCTGGCGATCGACTACGAGGTCACGTTCGAGGCCTATTGGACGGCAGCCGACCACCCGAACGGCTTTCCGCTGAACGCTCACTTCTCGTCACTCATCGGGGCGTCCCACGACGCTTCGGTCTCGTTCTGGTCACCGGGCCTGCCGGCCTCCGTCGAGATTGAGCGCGTCGCAGAGAACGGGAATCGCGGGCCCCTCGAAGCCCTGATCGACGCCAGTCCCAGTGTGCTCGACAAGATCGTGACGCCCGGAATCTTCTCTCCCGGATCGACACCGACATTGTTATTCACCGTAGACGCTACGCACCCCTATGTGACGCTCGCGAGCATGGTCGCGCCGAGCCCTGACTGGTTCGTGGGCGTGCATGGACTCGACCTGCGCGACTCCCAGGGGTTCGTTGAAAGTCTGGTCATCGATCTCGTCCCCTACGATGCGGGCACTGAAGATGGCGTTGGCTTCTCGGGGAGCAATCCAGCGTCCGTTCCGCAGGGCGTCGTGCATCTGGTCGATCAGGCGTCCGTCTTCGGCGGCATCTCGCCGATCGCACGATTCCGGTTCGAGCGGGTCTCGGAACCCGGCGGAAGCGTCACCGAAGTCCGAGCCAGCACGTCGACCGATGATGCGGAGGAGCGCGCCGATGGATCGGTCAGCACGTTCGACGCTGTTCTGGAGCTGGTCGACGATGGGTCCGAAGAGCAGCTCGTGGGCGTCCGATTCGAGCCGATCCCGGTTTCTCGTGGTGCGGACGTTCGCGAGGCCTGGATCCAGTTCGAGGCGGCGCAAGTGAGCGACCTGCCGGCCGATCTGGAGATTCGCGCCGAAGCCGTTAGCGACTCGGCTCCGTTCTCCACCGCCCCATTTGATGTGTCTTCACGACTCCGAACGAGCGCGGCGGCCACCTGGTTGGCACCGGTCTGGTTCGCGTCCGGCGAACAGATGGCTCCGCAACGGACCCCGAATCTGGCCTTGTTGGTCGAGGAGGTTCTCGCGCGTCCTGATTGGTCCTGGGGAAACGCGATGACATTCATCATCGACGGCAGTGGCACACGCGCAGCGATGGCGGCCGATGGCACTCCCCAAGCTGCCGCCCAGTTGCACATTCGTTGGTCCTTGCCGGCGCCGGGACCCACCTGTGGGCTCGGGCCGGAGTTGGTTGTCGTATTGGCCGTTCTCTTTCGCCGCCGCGTGAGACTGGGGATCCGCACGCCACACGCGTCCGGCTGAGCGCGGCTCGGATTGGCATGCGCTGCCAATCTGGCGGAGCATGCGACAACGAGAGGGGCGCGCCCATGACACGATCCGATGGCGAACGCCGGGACTCGCCGCGGCGTTTCGATCCCGGAGAATTTGCGGCGCGGCTGGTGGCCACCCTCCAGAATGGCCTGGAAGTGGCCCGCTTCGGCGGTCTCGGAGACAAGGCGGAACCGTCACCATACGAGGTCGTTGAATCCGGCGACCATCACCGCCTCCGGCACTACTTCCCGGAATCGGGCGCGCGCGGGCGCCCTGCAGCGTTGCTTGTCCCCCCGTTGATGATGAGTGCCGAGGTCTGGGACGTTGCACCCGAGTCCAGTGCAGTCGTGGCGCTTCACAAGGGTGGGGCCGACTCCTGGGTGGTGGACTTCGGCTCGCCGGAACAGGAGACGGGGGGCCTCCACCGAACGTTGACCGACCATGTCCTGGCCGTGAGCACTGCGATTGGCACGGTGCAGGCAGCGACGGGGCGCGACGTTCACGTGATGGGCTACTCGCAGGGCGGGATGTTCGCCTATCAAGCGGCTGCCTATCGTCAGTCCGAAGGGATCGCTTCGCTCGTGGGCTTTGGCAGTCCTGTCGACATGCATGGCCAGTTCGACCTTCCTGCCGAGATCATCGCGAGCGCCGTCGAGGGGATGGGAAAACTGCAGGAGGCGCTGTTGCCGGACGGCATCCCTTCATGGGCGACGCGCCTCGGTTTCCAGCTGATGGACCCGGTCAACACGATCCGGCAGCGGATCGATTTCGCCATGAAGTTGTACGACCGCGAAGCTCTTCAACCGCGGGAAGGGATGCGGCGATTTCTCGAGAGCGAGGCGTGGACGGCGTTCCCGGGTCCTGCGCTGCGCGACGTGATGGAGCAGCTTGTCGCTCACAATCGCATGTTGCAGGGCGGCTTCGTGATCGACGACCGGCCAGTGACGCTGGCCGACATCGTCTGCCCCATCCTGGTGTTCGTGGGCGAGACCGATTCGATCGCACCGCCGCCGGCGGTTCGGGCGATTCGCGCTGCCGCGCCGCGGGCCGACTCCTACCAGATCAAGATCCCGGCCGGCCATTTCGGGCTCGTCGTTGGATCGCGGTCGATGGAGATCACGTGGCCCTCCGTGCTGGAATGGCTTGAGCATCACGAACGTGGCACGGCGCTCCCCGAGCGGGCCACCGCCCTCGTGGCCGGCGAACGGGACGGAGCCGACTCGGCCGGAGGGCTCGACCGGTTCGGTCGGCAGGCCGAACTTGCTTGGAACGTCGGACGCGACATGCTGGCCGATGCCGCGAATCTCTTCGAGGACCGGATCGGAATCCTAGGGCGGCTATCGAGGACGATTGCACCCCAGCTGCCTCGGCTGTCGCGCCTCGCGGAGCTTCGCAGTGACACGCCCATCAACATGGGACTCACGCTGGAGGAGCGTGCGCGCGAGGCGCCGAGCGACACTTTCTTTCTCTTCGAGGGGCGTGCGCATGACTATCAAGCTGCCAACGAACGGGTCGACAACATCGTTCGTGGGTTCGTGAAGTGTGGTGTTCGCCACGGAGAGTATGTGGGCGTCCTGATGGAGACGCGGCCAAGTGCTGTGGCCTCGACGGTCGCCTTGAACCGCCTCGGGGCGATTCCCGTCCTCCTCCGGCCGGACGCGCCGTTGCAGGCGCAGTTGAATGTCGCGCCTATCGATCACCTCCTTGCCGATCCTGAGCACTCAGAAGCCGCGCTCGGCGTGTACGGCGACGGGGTTCTCGTGTTGGGTGGGGGTGGGGACGCTCGAACGCTCGCGAGCGGATTGATCGACATGGAGGCGATTGATCCCGAGCAGGTGGAGCTTCCCGATTGGTTCGCGCCCAACTCGGGCGTCGCCGGAGAAGTCGCATTGGTCCTCATTGCCGGCGACGGCGACCATCTGGCACCGGCACGGGTCACGAATCGTCGCTGGGCGACTTCGGGCTTCGGAACCGCGACTGCGTGCGCCCTCGGTTCGGGGGACACGGTCTACTGTTGTTCGCCGATCCATCACGCTACGGGGATTCTCGTCTGCGTGGCCGGCGCGCTCGTCAGCGGTGCGCGTCTCGCGATGGCGACACACTTCGAACCGGAAGTCTTCTGGGACGATGTGCGTCGCTACGGCGTCAGCGTCGTCTTCTACACCGGAAGTCTGTGTCGCGAACTCGTCAATGCGGCCGAGAACCGAGCCGAACAACATCATCCGATCCGGCTCTTCGCCGGCAGCGGCATGCCGAGGGGGACCTGGGAGCGCGTTTCGCATCGCTTCTCCCCCGCCCAGGTCGTCGAGTTCTTTGCATCGACCGAGGGCAATGCCGTGCTGGTGAACCTGACTGGCGAGAAGGTGGGGTCGGTCGGCCGTCCGCTTCCAGGGGGAGCGGATCTCGCGATCGCGGCCTGGGATCTCGAGGCCAGTCGTTTCCTGGAGCAAGACAACGGGTTTGCTAGGCGCTGTCGCCATGGCGAAGTGGGATTGCTGCTTGCGGAATACGACAGCGACCGGGGAGAGGTCGCCACGCGACCGCTCCGCGGTGTTTTTGATCCCGCCGACGCCTGGATCAACACCGGCGACCTGGTCTGGCGGGATGAGGACGGTGACTATTGGCTGGCAGATACGGTCTCCAATCTGATTCACGGCGCGGAACGGGCGATTCCCACGATCCCGATCGAGGACGAATTGACCTCGCGGCTACCGTTCAGCGATCTGGTCGCCGTCTATGGCGTGACGCCGCCCGGGAGCGATGAGGAAGTCCCGGTTGCCGCACTCACGCTACGTCCAGGCACCGTCTTCGATGCGACGGCGATGCGCGAAATCGTGGAGGCCGCGTTACCGCCTGACGAGCGGCCGGTCGCAGTGCGGGTCCTCGATGCGCTGCCCTTGACGGCGGGTCATCGGGTCCAGAAGCGGGTTCTTCGAGCGGCCCGTCTCGGCAGCGTTTCCGAGCAGGCGTCGACCTTCTGGCTCGCCCGGGATGAGAAGGCGTATGTCACGGTTCTGGGCGGCGAAGCCGAGGGCTTCGTCACGGTCGCAGGCGAATAACTGCGCGACCCGTGCACCTGGGACGCCCGGATCGGCTGAGGGCTCAGCGGGTCTCGTCTTCGAGCGCCACGAACTCACTCTCGCCAGCATCGGCTCCGGCTGATGCGATCCGATCCTGTACGTTGGTGAGGCGCGCACGATCCGCCCGTTGCTTGGCAAGCGGGACTTGCTGGACGGCATCGCCCGGAAGCAGGGCCTGGCGAAAGCCCGTGTAGACCACCTTGCGGGTTCGTTCGACGGGTCGATGCGCCCGATGCAGGGTGTCGCTGCAATGAACGGTCAGGTCGCCCGTCGCGGTCTCCAGCTTCCGCGCAGCCATGTCGAGGCTCTCATCCTTGCCCGCCGTCTGGACGTTGGCGCGATGGGAACCCGGCACCACACCGAGGGCGCCGCTGGTCCGGTCGGCGCCTGTGACCGAGATCCCGATGGTGAGTCCGTTGCAGAGGTAGGAATGGCCTCCTTGCCCGCAGTCCTTGTGCCAGGGCAGATCGGAGAGCCCTGTCTGGATATCGAGGGGCTTGATCAGTCCTTCGGCGCCCATCTTCTTTCCGCTGAGATCGTCTCCGGTCAGTCGGCTGAGCCATTGGATTCGTTCGTCCATCAGTAGGGACATCAGTGCTTCGGATTGTTCGTGGAAGAAGAGCACACGAACCGGATGCTGTTTCCCGGTGGAATCGCCGGCCCACCAGGAAGCCCCATCGTCGGCTCGCGCGCGCTCCAGCGCGGCATCGAGGTCGGTGGAGACGGCGGCCATCTCGGCGTCGCTGAAGACGTTTCGAACGTGCAGGAACCCCGCCTCTTCGAGAAAGTGACCAACTTCCTCAGGGTCGTCATCGAGTTCGAAGGATCGTGTCAGGTCGAGGTCGCTCCCATCGGCGGCCTGGAACGAGATCGCGCCGGCTTCGTGCACCGGACGCCCATCGAACAACGCGCGAAAGACGGGCTCCCAACCGACCCAGTCATTGAAGCCTCCCTGCGTCATCTTGACTCGCGAGTTCATGGCGAGTCCCATGGTCGTCGTCCAGTCCTGGACCAGGTCCGACAGCGAAGGCGCATCGAGGCGCGCGATCGCTCCGTCGTCCAGCGGGCCGTCGCTCAGGGTCAGGGTGTCGCCATCGTCCCGGAGCGAGACGGTTCGATCCTCGACAACCAGGCTGAGCGGCGGGAGCTGCTTGTAGCGGAGGCCTCGCGCCGCAAGGGGACCGTTGTCCCGCACCGCGTCGGGGAGCCATCGGTCGAAGACCTCGTCTCGTCCGAGTTCGCGTCGGTCGATGTGGCGCCGTGTTCGGCAGTCGATGGACATCGCAGCCTCCTGGTCGGGTTACGCGACAGTATACGTCGGATGGCCGTAACTTCCGCGCGTCCCCCAGGAGTGTCTTCCGCTGCGTTCGACCCATGGATCTCGGCGTCTCGGAAAGCCTCTTCGCCCACCCCGGTGTTGCCGGGCGAGCAAGAAGAAGCGCTCTTCAAGCACCTGGGGCTGTGTGTGCGCGACCCGACAACCTGGTCCGGATTGCGGCGCCAGGGCTACGAGAACCGTCGCCTAGCGTCTGCGCGAAGCCGCTGCCCGCAGCGCGATCGCTGCCGGGAAGAACAGCAGACCGAGCATCGGTTCCGGCACCTGGGCCGTCGCGTTCTGGACGAGACCGCGAATCTCGCCGGTCCCATTGTTCACGGTATGGATGTTGATGTACCAGCCCTCGTTCAAGAGGTTCGACACCTCGCCGGTCGGGACGACGGCACTCCCCGTGAGGACACCTGAAGTGCCGGTCGGGATCGGACTGATCGCACCGATATTGATGATGATCCCTCCATTCACGCCGGCGGGCGCCGAATGGAAGTGGACGCCGAACACCTGACTCGAAACGTCGGTGTACAGGATGGCCCATTCGATCACGTTCGTAGTGGTGTCGAAGATCATGGCCGCCGAGCCGAGACCAGAAGTCGAGACTGCCGGTACCTCTTGCGAGCCATCCAGGTCGGCGAAGAGCGTGATCTTGGTAGCGCTCGCGCTGACCGGTACCCACGCCAGAAGCGCGAACAGTGCCAGAGCGTGCGCAGCACGACGGAATTGGATCATCAGGGTTTCCTCCGATCGGTACGTGGGGGGAGACCGCCCGTTGTGTCACCTCGATTGCGGGTTCCAGGGGGTTTTCGCAGTTCACCGACGCAGGAGGGGCTCTCCTGGCGGCAGACTTGCGCGATGGCTTCCGTGAACCCGATCACGCGGCCCCGCGGGCAAACCGCCGATCCTGAGAAGGCGCGTGAGATGCGCGGCGATACCGAATCGAGCAATCAAGGAGGGCAGGGGTGGCCGATCTCGCCGCAAGACAGCGCCGGACACTGAGCAACGCGGACCGCGCGCGTAGCAGGGGCCGGACTCGTGCAGCGGTGCGTCTCTATCGCCGGGCCCTCGAGCACGCCCCGACGGACGCCCGCGTGCATCAGAAGCTCGCTCCTCTCCTGGCACAACGCCGCGCGTTCGATGAGTCATGGCAGAGCTTCCAGATCGTGTGCGACGCCCTGGTCCAGAAGGGCTTCGACGATCGCGCGGCGGGCCTCTTGCGGGAAGCCGTGACGCTCCTCCCCCGGAAGCCGGAGGCATGGGAGCGTCTGGCCGAGCTCGAGACGTCACTCGGCCGTTCGGTCGATGCGCATCTGGCGTTGATGGAAGGGCGTCGCCATTTCCGTCGCCGCCGCGACCGTGCAGAGGCCCGTCGGCTGCTCGAGCGGGCCGTGCGGATCGACCCGAACCACCCTCAGTCGGTGCTCGACCTCGCTCGACTCCGCAAGCAAACCGGAGATCGCGCAGGCGCGGGACATCTGCTCGAGCAATTGATCGAGCGGCATCCCGGCGCCGCTGCGGCAGGGCGTCGTGCACTGTTCTGGGTTCGCCCGGGCTTTCGCACGATGCTGGGATGGCTGCGGCCTCCGGGCCGACCGGCCGTGGGCGAACCGCTCGCACGTGCGCGCCCGACGCGGCCATGAACCGCATCTGACATCGATTCGATCCGGCCTGGGTCGCGACGGTTGGGTACGCTCTGTGCGGCCCATCCCGCCCGAGGAGTCCGACGATGTCCCGCACGCTCTATGGAATGTCTGGTTCGCGCGCGGTGCGCTCGCTGTGGGCCATTGAAGAGGTCGGCGTCGACTACGAGCACGTTGCGACGAAGTTCATGGGTGAGTCGAAGCAGCCCGACTATCTGGCGATCAACCCGAATGGGCGGATTCCCGCGTTGGTCGATGGCGACCTCGTGTTGTTCGAGTCGATGGCGATCAATCTGTACCTCGCGAAGCGTTATGGCGGCGACCTCTACCCACAGGATCCGGCGGATGAGGCGCGGGCAATCCAGTGGAGCGTCTGGGGGATCAGCGAGATCGAGCCATCGCAGATGCAGATCGTGGTGCAGAAGGTGTTCACGCCCGAAGAGAAGCGGAAGCCGGACGTCATCGCGCGGGCAACAAAGGCGCTGGATCGGCCGCTCGGCGTTCTCGAGGCAGCTCTGTCGGAACGTCCCTATCTGCTAGGCGACGACTTCACGATCGCCGACCTCAATCTCAGTGGCGTGATGTTGTTGTTCCTGATGATCGAGATCGATCTGTCGGCCTATCCGAACGTCTCGCGCTGGCGTGACGCGTGCTACAGCCGTCCCTCCCTGGCGGCCGCCCAGGCACGCGCATGAGTGTTCCGGTTCGCGGCGCTTGCCGTTGCGAACGGTCGCGTTTCCGGCTCACGCAGGAGCCGATCGCGTTCTATCTCTGTCACTGCACGCAATGTCAGGCGGAGTCCGGCTCAGCTTTCGGACAATCGATGTACGTCCGTACAGACGCGATCGACGAGATCGAAGGGCCGATCGCCGAACATGTGATCGAGGACGAAGACGGGCGCAGTGCCGTGCTGGGCTACTGCAAGCGTTGTTTGACCGTGCTCTGGGCCGGGCGGGTCGAGGTCGAGGCGGTGCGTGGACTGAATGCGGGATGTCTCGAGGGCACCGCGGGTCTCACGCCCTATGGAAACATGTGGACCCAGAGCGCTCGGCCCTGGGTCGCGTTCGCTCCCGGGCCGCGCTTCGAAGCGTCTCCGGATGACCCGTTGGCGATGATCCACGCTTGGCAGGGCCGCCCCCGCGATCCTTCATGACAACGACTGTCTCGAGGTGTCCAAGATGACCGACGATTCCCGAAAACGGCCCGCTCCGGACGGCACGGAGCCCGCAGATGCGGAGGCCACCTGGCGGCGCGACGTGCTCGGTCCCGCGCTGGCAGATCGGGGTGAACGTCAGGACGAGTTCGTCACACAGCAGATGCACTGGCCGCTGAAGGATCTCTACACGTCACGGGATCTCGACGAGATCGGCTTCGACCCCGGCAAGGATCTGGGCTTCCCCGGAGAGTTTCCCTACACGCGAGGGACCAACCCGGCCGGCTATCGCCAGGATCTCTGGACGATGCTGCAAGTCACGGGGTTCGGCACTGCGACCGACTCCGCCGAGCGCTGGTCGAAGATGCTCGACCAGGGCCTCAACGGATTCATCATCGAGTACGACCTGCCGACGACAAACGGCTACGACTCCGATCACCCACTCGCCGAAGGCGAGGTGGCGCGCGCGGGAACCGCGATCGACACCCTGGCCGATATGGAGCAGGCCCTCGATCTGCCGTGGGACAAGCTCCAACACCTGAGCTCGGTCTGCAACGCGCCGCAGCCGGTCAACCTGGCCATGATCCTGGCAGCGCTCGAGAAGCGCGACATCGATCCTGCCAGCTTCACGCTGCAGATGTCGAATGCGATCCTGATCGAGTACACGTGTGTCGGCCGCTATATCTATCCGCCCAAGCACGGGCTCCGAATCGCGACCGATTGCATCGAGTACACCATCCGGAACCACGCAAACTGGATCCCGATCTCGGTCGTCAGCGCGCAGCTCTACGCCGCGCGCGCGACGCCGGTTCAGGAGCTCGCTTTCGGCTTCTCGATCGCGATGGAGTACCTCGATGCGACGCTCGCGCGCGGTTTCGAGATCGACGAGGTGGCGCCGTATTGGAGTTTCATCACGGGACTCGAGATGGACTTCTTCGAGGCGATCGCGAAGCTGCGGGCGTACCGGAAGATCTGGGCTCGTTTGATGAAGGAGCGTTATGGCGCCAAGCGTGAGGAATCGCTCCGCCTTCGCCTGATGAGTTCGCCCGGAACGACCGGGCTCACCCTTCAGCAGCCGCTGAACAACATCGCGCGGCTCGGCATCCAGACCCTGGCCTGCGCGCTCGGCGGCGGCGCCTACGCGATCACCACACCGCTTCACGATGAGGCCCACGCCTTGCCGAGCGAGGAAGCCGTGCGCGTGGGGATCGCCGTGCAGAACATCGTGGCGCACGAGACCGGCGTCGCGGACACCATCGATCCGCTCGCAGGCTCCTACCTCCTGGAGACGATGACGCGACGGATGGAGGACGAGGTCTTCGCCGAGATCGAGAAGGTCGACGCGATGGGCGGCGCCCTCGCCGCGATCGAGGCCGGGTACTTCCAGAAGGAGCTGGCCCGTTCGCAGCGTGCACGTTTCAGCGAGATCGAGGACGGCACACGCAAGCAGATCGGTGTGAATCACCTCGTGCAGGCCGACGAGAAACGGTCGATCGAGACCTTCAAACTCGGGGAGACGGCCGAGCGGCAACAGCTCGCCCGACTCGCGCGTGTGCGCGCTGACCGGGATGATGCCGTTGTGGCGAAGACCCTGGATCGGGTGCGCGAGGCTGCATCGGGCGACGAGAATCTCGTCCCGCCGATTCTCGATGCGGTCAAGGCGTACGCGACCCAGGGCGAGATCTGCGATGTCATGCGCGAGGTCTTCGGCGTCTATCACCCGGATTCCTTGACCTCGGGGGTGTGATGGCGAACCGGAAGATCCGCGTGCTGTTGGCCAAGCTCGGCCTGGACAGCCACACCGTCGGGATCACGGTCATCGCCGGTGCGCTGCGTGATGCTGGAATGGAAGTGATCTACACCGGGCTGCGGCAGACGCCGGACATGGTTGTGCAGGCCGCGGTGCAGGAAGACGCCGACGTGATCGGAATCTCGAGCCTGTCGGGTGCGCAGATGCAGCACATCCCGAAGCTTCTGGATCGACTCCGATCCGCCGAGGCTGACGACAAGCTCGTCGTGGTCGGCGGAGTGATCCCCGATGAGGATGCGGCTGAACTCAAGGCTGCCGGAGTCGACGAGGTCTTTACGATGGGCGCCCGAACGGAAGACATCGCGACCTTCATCCGGACGTGGTGGGAAGCGGAGAGACGTTAGTCCATGGAGCGAGATCCGATCGTTCTGGCTGAACGGGCACTTGGCGGCCACCAGGGGGCGGGTGCGCGGCTGATCCGCATGTTGGAGGAAGGTGACGAGGGCGCAACCGAGGGGCTGCGGGCGGTCCTGCCGAGCGCTGGCCGCG
Organism: Deltaproteobacteria bacterium; assembly: GCA_029261815.1. GTDB lineage: Bacteria > Myxococcota_A > UBA9160 > UBA9160 > UBA6930 > JAJDAP01. The sequence goes on along the minus strand of JAJDAQ010000098.1, from coordinate 28,204 downwards.
CGCATCTTCTCGGAGTGACCGGCCCGCCGGGTGCCGGGAAGTCGACATTGGTCGACCGCATGGCGGCCGAGTACCGCCGACGCGGAAGCCGCGTTGGCATCATCGCGGTGGACCCCTCAAGCCCGTTCACGGGCGGCGCGGTGTTGGGCGATCGCGTGCGAATGCACGACCACGCCGCAGACCCAGGCGTCTTCATCCGCTCGATGGCGACACGCGGGCAGCTCGGCGGCCTGGCGAGAGCCACCTTCGAGGCGACCACGGTCCTCGACGCCATGGGCTACGACGTCGTGCTGATCGAGACGGTTGGTGTCGGGCAGGACGAGGTCGACGTCGCCGACCTCGCACACACGACCGTGGTGGTCTCCATCCCCGGAATGGGGGACGACGTCCAAGCCATCAAGGCCGGGATCCTCGAGATCGCAGATCTCTTTGTCGTCAACAAGGCCGATCTGCCGGGTGCTGACCGCGTCGCCAAGCACATCGGCGCTGCGCTCCACATGCGGGCGGCCCCGATCGACGCCTGGCAACCGCCGATCTTGATGACCGAGGCCGAGCGAGCAGGTGGCATTGTCGATGTGATCGATGGCATCGATGCCCACCGCGCCCATCTCCGGTCTTCGGGTGGGCTGGATCGAAAGGTGATCCGGAGACGCGAGCGCGTCTTCCACGACGTCCTTCGCGAACGCGCTGCCGCGCGCGCACTGGCCTGTGCACCGCGCCAGGGCGCCGAGATCCTGAGCGCCATGCGGTCCGGGGAACTCGACCCGTATACCGCCGTCGAGGCCCTTCTCGGTGTGGAGGCATAGGTCGGATGCGTTCCATGACCGGGTCCCGCTGGATGGGCATTACCGCGAGCACCGATCTTGGATCACCGACAACGACGGCTTGCACCTCGAATTGGAGGGCGCTGGTCCATTCGGGGCCAGCGCAGGCGCTGCGGAAGGCGGGTCCGGTGCCTCTCGACCGAATCAAGGTCCTCTCGAACGGATTCCGCCGAAGTTTGCCTCCTCGCGTCACCCAACCGGTCCTTTGACGGGTCAGTTCTGTGATGCGGGCCACTTTCGGCCGGTAGACTGGAACTTCCCCGAGGAAAGTCGATGGTCATTGCGATGGCGCACGTGAGCACGGAAGACGGCGTCGATCCGCTGCTCGAAAGTGACGTGGTGCCGCCGAGTCTTCCGGAAGCGGAGCAGCAGTTTCGCCGCCTTGTGGTCGAGCACCAGGACCGAGCGCTTCGACTTGCGCTGCGCCTGCTGGCCGGGGATCGCGCGACTGCCGAGGATGTCGTCCAGGACGCATTCATCCGCGCGCAGAGAGGCCTCGGTGGGTTTCGTGGTGAAGCAAAGCTATCGACGTGGTTCGACCGGATCCTGATTCGCGAGGTCTACCGCCACTATCGGCGACCGTGGCGGCGATGGCTCAGCGAGGCCGACCCGGAGGTCCACGCGCGTCCGACCCCGCCACCCAGCGGAGATCCCATGCTCCGCGGGCGGATCGAGGAAGCCCTCGCGAGGCTCAGCCCGCAACAGCGCACCGTCTTCGTGCTCGTTCATCTCGAGCAACGTACCGTCTCCGAAACGGCAGAATTGTTAGGCCGTACCTCGGGAACGATCAAGAGTCACCTCCATCGCGCGCTTCGGTCGCTTCGCCAGGAGCTTGCCGATATCGCGCCGGAAACAAGAGTTCGAAGCACCGAGGAGTCCTGCGATGACTGAAGAATCCCGCACACCGATGCCCGGGCAGGGTGACGATGAAGCCCTCGTGTCACTCATCGCAGAGAACACGGAATGGGGCGATCGCAGCGAATTCGAGCGAAGAGCCTTCGAAGCACGGCTGGCCGCACGAGGCGAGCAGCGGGCGAACGGTCGTCGATGGCGCTTGCCTGCCGTCGGCGGTGGCCTGGTCGCCACGGCGGTCGCACTCGCACTTGTCTGGTCCGGTACAGGGACCCTCCCGACCAGCGAAGCGGTCGCCAGCGGGTCGGGCGGGAGCTTCCTCTCGACCGCCTACTACGGTGGTGCGATGTCCGATGACGGCGACGGGACCACCAACAGCTACTGGCCTGACGACTATCAAGGCTGGGCGGAAGCGCTGGATGCCGCGGAAGCCAATTCGTCCTGAGCGGGATCCGTCGGCAGGACTGACGGACCCGTATCCGACTGGAGAACCCTCATGAAACACGCGAAACGAGTCGCCCTCGCCATTCTTGTTGGCTTCTTGCTGGCTGCGCCCGCTGCGGCGCGCCCTGGAGGTCCTCCCGGCGGCAGCGGCCCGCCGCTCGACCGGGCGCTCGAGCAGGTCGACTTAGCCGATGAAGTGCGGGAGCGAGTCGACGTCCTGTTGGATGCCTCGCGTCGCGTGCGGCGCGCTGCGCAGCGCGACCTCCAGAAGGCGCATGCAGAGATGCGCGATCTACTCGAAGCAGATGAACCTTCCGAGGAGCGGATCCTGGCGAAGGCGGATGAGATCGGTCGGTTGCAGACCGATCTCGAGAAGGACCGCCTTCTGACTCTGCTGCGTATCCGCGCCGAGCTGACACCCGACCAACGCCGAGCCATGACGAGCGCTCTCCGGCCTCCCCACGGCGGACCGCGGGATGGCCGACCGCCGCGCGGACCGGGGCCCCCACGCCGTTAGGACATTCAACCGGCGGATCTCGACGACGCGGTAAACCGAATCGACTCGTGGTCGGTCTGATCGGTCAGTGGCCCTGCAACCCGGCCGCTCCACCGGGAGATCTATTCAAATGACAACTCGAATCGTCGTCTTCGCTGCCCTGTTTGGCCTGTTGGCCAGTTCCCCCGCACTTTCGTCGACCTACATCATTCAATCGGAACGTTCGCACGTTCGTTTCGAGGTCGGACATCACGACTACGCAAAACCGGTGAGGGGAAGCTTCGACGCGCTCTCGGGCGAGATCCAGTACGACGCGTCAGAGGTCGGGGTGGGGATCGATGTCGTGATCGACGCGGACAGTATCGACACCGCCAACCGATACCGGGATGGCCATCTCCGAGACGCATTCTTCGAGACCGACCGCTTCCCGGAGATTCGCTTCCGGGCGACCGGGGTGGATGCCGGGCAGCAGATCGTCTCCGGCGAACTGACGATGAAGGGCGTCACCCGACCGGTCGCCTTTCGCGTCACCAACGTTCGCGAGTTCACGGCTGCCGACGGGACCCAGGTCCTGCGATGCCGGGCCTTGGGGAAGGTCAATCGACGAGATTTCGGCGTTGCCGAGGATGCCGACCGCGCAGAAGGTCTCTCCCGAATCATGGCCAATATCCAGGAGGGCCTCGACGAGTTCATCGAGGACGAAGTCGAGATCGCGATCTCGGTCGTGGCACACGCGAACTGAAGCGTCGGTCACAGGGACCCTGGATGTCGACTCGAAGCCGTACCGTGCTCGTCGCCGCCATGGGCGTCTTGCTCTTGGCCGCCGCAGCAGGTTCTGAGCCCCGCGCGTCGGGCGGAACCGATGCCGCTCACCTCGAACTGCTTTCCAGCGGGCGCTTCCCCTCCGCGCGCGCGTGTCGGAACTGTCATCCGAACCACTACGAACAGTGGTCCGGTTCTCAGCACGCTTATGCGCAGCTGAGCCCCGTCTTCAACGCCATGCATGGCACGTTGGTGCAGCAGACGAACGGAACGCTCGGCGACTTCTGCATTCGCTGTCACACCCCGGTTGGAATGCAGCTCGACGAGCCGCTCTTTGTCTCGAACCTCGAACGTGCGCAACCGTCGCGCGAGGGCGTGACGTGTGCGGTGTGCCATCGAATGCGGCGTGACTATGGAAAGGTCAGCGGGCGGATCGGCCTCGCCGAGGGCGGGCTCGAGGAGCCGATCAGTGGCCCGACCGGAAACGCTGAGCTGAAGCGTGTACTCGGCGATTCGGGGACCTTCCGTCGGGTTCGGGATGGCGACGATCAGCTCGGAATCCATGGGGACGTTCTCACGTTCGCACCGATTCGAACGTCGGCTTTCTGCGGAACCTGCCACGACGTGACGTCTCCCACGGGCGTTCGCCTGGAAGAGGCTTTCAGCGAGTACCGCCACTCTCCCGCGGCCGCTGAGGGAATACGCTGTCAGGACTGCCACATGAGCACGGACCCGGGCGCGCCTTCGGGCTTCGCGCAGGGACCGGCCGCCATTGTCGGCGGGCGGCCGACACGGATTCGGACCCTGACCGACCACCGCTTCGTTGGACCCGACTACTCGGTGGTTCATCCGGGGCTCTTTCCGTTCAACGAACGCGCGCATGACCTGGCGACGATGGAACAGTGGCTCACGTTCGATTGGAAGGCTGGCTGGGGCACGGATGCCTATGAGGACCAAGCCGATCCCGAGGCGACCTACCCCGATCGATGGCGCGACTTTGGAGATCGCTACGACGCCCGGGACGTCATCGAGGAGAACCTCGAGCGCCTCGACAAGATCGCCGACGCACGCAGGGCGCTACTGAAGAAGGGATACCGCCTCGGCGAGCCACGTCTCGTGCCGGGCACGGATCATCTCGACATCCACGTCGAGGTGTCCAACGGGACGACCGGGCACAACGTTCCCACCGGATTCACGGCCGAGCGACTCGTCTGGCTGCACACGGTCCTGCGCGGGGCCGATGGTGCCGTTCTCTTCGAGTCCGGCGATCTGGACGCGAACGGTGACGTACGCGACAGCCACTCTCGTTATGTGCACAACGGCGAAGTGGAGCACGACGACCTCTTGTTCACGCTCCAGTCTCGCTTCGTCCTCCAGAACCTCCGGGAAGGGGAGCGGGAGTCGATCTTGACGGTGAACCATGCCGCCAGTCCGTTGCCGTTCGTGCGTCCGGATCCGATTCCGAACTTCGTTTCGGGTGGGCCCGCTGGGACGAGGCTTCACAAGAAAGGCATCGAGCCGGGCGGCGCACGCGACCACCGCTACCGCATTCCACGGGCGGTCCTGGCGAAGGGCCAACCGCCTTATCAGCTGACCGTCGAGCTCAAGGCCGCGATGGTGCCGGTCAATCTCATCGGTGAGATCATGGGAGTCGGCTTCGACTACGGCATGAGTGCCTCCGAGGTCGCCGAAGGCGTCGTCGCTGGGCACCAGGTGCTTTGGGTTCGAGAGCGTTCGATCGGCGAGGGCGACTTTCAATGAAGCGGTGGCTCGCGGTCGCGTGCCTGTGTTGGACGCTTGCCCTGCTGCCGTTCGCGACGTGGGGCGAGGGTTCGACGTCCAGCGCGCTACCGGAAGAGCCGACCCCCTTGGCCACGCTTCCCGAACGACCCGCGCCACTCCTTGAATGGGGGCCCGACTACTTCGCGCCGGGTCGGATCGGCCAGGGGTTCACACTTCCCACTGGCGCCGTCTGGCAGCCGCAATGGGTCGCGTGGGGGACGCTGCGCACGGCATTGCAGGGTGAATGGGGAGACGGTCGCGACAGCGCCGAGTGGGCGAATCGTCTCGAACTGTACGGCCAGCTCTCGCTCACACCGACCGAACGCCTGGTGGTCAGCCTCGAGCCGCTCCACGAAGGGACGGACGCTTCGGGGTACCGCTTCGGACTGGATGGTGCGCGCGCAGGGTTCAACGGCGAGTTCGACGCCGATGTGGAGACGCTCTACTTCGAGGGAGACTTTGGAGAGTTGTTCCCGAGTCTCGACCGTGCGGATCGCTGGCCCCTCGATCTGGGGTTCATGGTGGGTCGCGTTCCGGTCGTCTATCAAGATGGGTTCCTGATCGACGACAACATGACGGCATTCGGACTCGTCCAGAACTCGATCCAGTGGCGGAATACCTCGAACGTTCGGTGGTCGGTCATCGCCGCGTGGGACGACGTACACCGCGGTGGCAACAACGCAGCGGGCGGGCACACCAAGCTCGTGGGCAGCTTCCTCGAGTTCGATCGAGAGCAGACGACCTGGGCGATCGATGCGGCGTACGTGAGCGGGGACGAGCGAGCGGACGGCGTGTTTCTCGGAGTCAGCGGGATCCGCCGGGTTCGCAATCGGCTGAACCTGACCGCGCGCCTGCTGGCATCCTATTCGTTGGACGCGGAAACCGACGAAGTGAGCGACGGCGTGCTCGGAATCCTGGGCCTCTCGCTGACGCCCGAGCGAACGCACGATGTTGCGTACCTGAACCTGTTCGCGACGACCGGTCGCTTCACGCCGGCGGCACGCGGTCCGACCCGAGGCGGGCCTTTGGGGAGAGTCGGCATCTTGTTCGAAGCCCCCGGGCTGGGCGCGGTTGGGGCCCCGCTCGCGAACGATGCCGATCACGCGCTTGGCGGTGCGCTCGGCTACCAGAAGTTCTGGGCCGGGGGCCGGACCCAGTTCATTGCCGAAGTCGGCGGCCGCGTGGATCCACGTGGTGCCGGATCCGATGGCTGGGGACTGGGTTTTCGTTTCCAGCAGGCACTCGGCCGGCGAACCGTCCTCCGGTTCGACCTGTATGGGGTAAGCGCCCGGGATCGTGGCGAATTCGTCGGGTTTCGGAGCGAACTCGAGTTTCGTTTCTGATCGACGATCCCGTCGACGCGGGGCCACGGGCGGATGGATGGGCTAATTATGTAAGAAGTTACGTAATTAGTACCGGAAGTGTAGATCCATGGATTTGTTCGACGAGATGGGTCCGATGGCGCTGGGAAGCCGTCTGAAGAGGCTCGCTGATCGACTCCTCGACGACGCTCGTCATACGTACGCGCTCTACGGGGTTCCTCTCGATCCTCGCTGGTTCCCCGTGTTCTTTGCGCTGTCGCGCACCGACCAGTCGCTGTCGACGGGTGAACTCGCCCGGCAGATCGGCCAGTCCCACGCCTCGGTGAGCCAGGTGGTCAAGGAAATGGCCCGCCAGGGACTGGCGACGTCGAGTCGTGACCCGGCGGATGGTCGGTCGAATCGGATTCGGTTGTCCCCGGCCGGCCGGGCGGTCGTCCCCCAAGCGCGCGAGCAGTACCGAGACGTCAACGCCGCGGTCGAAACGCTGCTCGGTGAATCGCACAACGACCTGCTCCAGGCCGCGCGAGAAGCGGAGACCCTGCTCGCGCGGCGATCGATGTTCGAACGCGTCAAGGACGAGTACCGAGGCCGGCTGGAGGAGCGCATCCGGGTGGTCGACTTCGAGCCCCGCCACGCCGAAGCCTTTCGCCGCCTCAACTACGTCTGGATCGAAGAGCACTTCGAGGTGGAGGGCGCCGACCGCGCGGCGCTCGATAGCCCCAAGGAGAAGATCCTCGATCCGGGTGGTGCGATCCTGATCGCGCTCGATGGAGAAGAGGTCGTTGGAACGTGCGCGCTGCTCCCCCACCGGCCCGGTGTCCTCGAGCTGGCGAAGATGACGGTCGCCGAGGCTTCGCGCGGAAAGCAGATCGGCTGGCTCCTGGGGCGCGCGGCGATCGATCGAGGCCGGTCGCTCGGCGCCCGTTCTCTCTACCTCGAGAGCAACACGCGCCTAACAGCAGCGCTCGGGTTGTATCGACGGCTCGGATTCCAGGAGGTTCACGGTGACCCCAGTCCCTACGCGCGCGCCAATATCCAGATGGAGTTGGATCTCTAGCGAGTTTTCGTCCGGCAGAGTCTGTTAGGCGGCTGCGCTCTCCGGCGTGAACCGCACGTGCATGTGCTTCACGCTGCGAACGAGCGCGGATAGACCCATCTCCGGGCCGTCCGTCGCGTAGGACATGTCGGGGAAGCGCCGTAGCAGCTCCTCGAGGGCCACGCGGAGCTCCATCCGCGCGAGGTTCGCGCCGAGGCAGAAGTGGTTGCCGATGCCGAACGCGAGGTGCTGGGCCTTTCGGTCGATGTCGAACACGTCCGGGTTCTCGAACTGCTCGGCGTCGCGGTTGGCCGAGCCGTAGATCATCAGCACCTTCTGGCCGGCCTTGATCGGCACACCACGGAGTTCGGTGTCCTGGGTGGCGGTGCGTTGGAAGCTCAGCACCGGGGAGACGATTCGAAGCATCTCTTCGACGGCGGCCGGGATCAGCGAGGGGTCGTCGATCAGGCGTTGCCGTGCCTCCGGATTCTCGATCAGGAGCTGCATTCCACCGGACAGCCCGTTCCGGGTCGTTTCATTGCCGGCGACCATGAGCAGGATGCACATCTTGATGAGCTCGTCGTTGCGCATTCCGCGCGCGCCCGCTTGTTCGTCGATCAGCGAAGCGACCTCTCCCGCTTCCACTTCACCCAGGATGCCGTCGTCCTTTGCCTGGACCAGGATCGAAATCAGGTCGTCGCGCGGCGTCTTGCGGCGGTCTTCGATGACCTCGGTGACGTAGGTGATGTACTCGAAGGCAGCCTTGCCGGCAGCTGCCGTGATCTCGGGCTTGTCCAGGTTGCCCTGTGCCCCGATCATGGCATCCGACCACTCGTGAAAGCGATCGCGATCCTCGGGGCGGATGCCGATCATCTCGGCGATCAGGATCAAGGGCAGCGGCACGGCCACGTCCTCGACGAAGTCGCATTCACCTTTTGCCGCAATCGCGTCGAGCGACTCGTCCGTGATGGCCTTGAAGACCTCTTCCCACTTCTTGACCATGCGCGGCGTGAAGCCGCGGTTGATCAAGCCGCGCATCTCGCCGTGCCGGGGTTCGTCTTCGTCGATCATCCCGATCTTGGCGTCGATGCGGCCGGGCAGGACGCCTTCGCCGGAGCAGAAGACGTCATTGTGCTTGGAGACGTTCACGACATCATCGAAGCGGGTGATGACGAAGGTTCCCGTCTTCTCACTCCAGAAGACAGGATCGTTCTCGCGCAGCCAGCGGCAGCGCTCGGGCATGGTTTCGTCGAAAGACTCGGCGAGCGAGAAGTCGATATCGATATCCAAGGTGATTCCTTTCGGGGTCGGGGCAGGCCGAACCAAGGTTCAGGTGGGTTCGGATGGTCGTTGCAAGACGTTGAGCACGAACTCGGTGACCTCGACGAGGCCCTGCTCAACGGGTGAATCCGGGTCGCTCAACCAGCGCGCGATCGCAGAGTTCAGCATTCCGACGGCCATCTGCGCGAGGAACGCCGCGTCGTGGTCGTCGCGAAAATCACCCGCTCGCTGACCTTCCTCGATCAGCGCAGCGAATGGCTCGAGAATGCGGTCGAGGTAGGCCGACGGCTGGTCGGGGCCTGCCTCGCGGATGAACTCGATCAACACCAAGCGGGCAACCCGGCGCCGGGGCCGGATTTCGTCCGAGGCGGATCGGATCAGCGCTCGCAGTCGCTCGGCGCTCGACGCACTCCCAGCCAGATGGCGGGCCGTCAGGTCGTCGAGCGTCTCTATGACACCGTCGGCCATCATCTCGAGCAACGCGTGCTTGTTCTGGAAGTGGTTGAAGAAGGTGGCAGGCGCCACGTCTGCGGCCGATGCGATCTCGTCGACCGTGGTCGCGTCGAAGCCTTTCGAATCGAACAGCGCGTGGGCGGCGAGGTAGATGCGCTCCCGCACTTCGAGCTTCCGGCGTTCCCGGCGTCCGAGCGGAGCGGGTGCTGTCTGGGTGGGGTGTGCCACGCGGCGGCCTTCCGAGAGAAATTGGAGTCTACTCCAAAGTTGGAGAAGGCTCCAGATATTTCTCGAAGGTCGCGCTAGTGCCGGAATTCCCGTGCGTTCCGGAGCATGTACGCGGGGCCATGGACGGCGTTGATCGCCGCGTTCTCCCCGTAGAGGCTTTCCTTCTGGGCCTTGAAGACCTTCCGGTTGGCGCCCAGGGGGGCCAGCGCCTCGGCGCGCGCGCGTGCCACGTCGAGGAGGTCGGTGGCGCTGGCCGTCTGCTGCACGATGCCGGCTTCCAGTGCGTCCGGCCCTGCCCAGCGTCGCGCGAGTTGGACCGACTCGAAGAACACGTTCGCCGGAAGCTTGTGACGGAACAAGGCGAGTTCGGGCTGCGGAATGACCATTCCAAGCTGCATCTCGTTGGCGCAGAGGTATCCCCGGTCTTCCCGCATGACGCGCACGTCGTGGCAAAGCGCACTCATGAAGCCCGCGCCAAAGCCATGGCCATTCACGGCCGCGATGCTCGGGACCGGAAGGGTGATGAGGCGGCTCATCAGCATCATGAACTCGTCTCCAAAGACCGCACGGTCTCCACGAGGGTCGTCGGGTGTGGACTCTTCCGCCGAAATCCAATCGAGATCGAGGCCATTCGAGAAGAACTTCGGGTTGGCCGACGTCGTGACCAGGGCGGCGGCCCCTTCCGATGCCTCGATTTCGTCGATGGCGGTCGCGAACGTCCGCACGAACGTCGTGTTCCAACGATTCTCGCCTTCGTCCATCGTGAGGGTGAAGACGTTTCCGTCGCGCTCCAAGTCGATCATGTGGTTCTCCGATCTGCGCGTTGTCTACGCGCCGGCTGGCAGCCTACAGATTTGCGTGCCGCCGGTCGCGTGTCGGCTCATCCTCGGACGTTGGCCCAGTAGGTCACATACCCTAAAATAGACGATTCGTTCCGCCGCTTCAGGTGGGGCACAGCGCTCGACTGGAGATGACCCGGTGATTGAACTCGACCGCGATGGCGGGATTTTCGTGGCCACGATGAACAACGGGCCTAACATGATCGAGCCCGCATGGCAGGCGCGCATGCTCGAAGTGCTCGACGAAGTCGAAGCGGGGAGTGAGGGCGAGTGCGGCCTCGTCCTGACCGGCGAGGGGAAGTCGTTCAGCAACGGACTCAATGTTGAAGTCGTCATGGGCCTGAAGGGCGAAGATCGGGCCCGGTTTGGCGAGGCCATGCTCGAGATCACGGGTCGGCTGCTCCTGCTGCCGGTTCCCACGGTCGCAGCGATCAACGGTCATGCGTTCGCGGCTGGAGCATTCCTGGCGCTGGCTTGCGACTACCGGATCATGCGCGAAGACCGTGGTTGGTTCTGCATCTCCGAGGTCGACGTCGGCGTGCCGATCGGGCCCCCGATGATGAACCTCTTGAGATCCAAGGTCTCGCCGCAGGCCGCACGCGACGCGGTACTGAGCGGAAAGCGGTACGTTGCGGACGAGGCGGTCGCGGTTGGCTTCGCCGACGCGAAGGCCGCGGAGTCGGATCTGATCCGCGAAGCCACCGCGCTTGCGACGAGTCTGTCCACCAAGGAACGGCGCATCTTCAAGACGCTCAAACAACAGCTGCATGCTGAGGCCGGCGCCGGCTTCGGCATCGCATCGTAGAGACAGGCCGCGTTCGTCGCCGGCACTCCCACCCCCTACCGTCTCGAGCTCCGACCCGAGACCCTTCGGAGATCACACGACCATGAAGACGCGAATCACTGAACTCTTTGGCATCGAGCACCCGATCATCCAGGGCGGGATGCACTTCGTCGGCCTCGCCGAATTGGCATCCGCGGTCTCGAACGCGGGCGGTCTGGGGATCATCACCGGCTTGACCCAGGGAACGCCGGAGAAGTTGGCGAATGAGATCGCCCGTTGCCGCGAGATGACGGACAAGCCGTTCGGCGTGAACATGACTTTCCTGCCTTCGCTGACGCCTCCCGACTATCCCGGGCTCTTCGAGGTCATTGTCGAGAGCGGCATCAAGGCAGTCGAGACGGCGGGAAACAACCCGGCCGAGTGGCTGCCGATGCTCAAGGAGGCTGACATCAAGGTCATCCACAAGTGCACGTCGGTCCGCCACGCGCTCAAGGCAGAGCGCATTGGCTGCGACGCCGTATCCGTGGACGGCTTCGAGTGCGGCGGGCACCCGGGTGAAGACGACGTGACCAACTTCGTCCTGTTGCCGCGCGCTGCTGAAGAACTAACGATTCCGTTCGTTTCGTCCGGCGGAATGGCCAACGCGCGAAGCCTCGTGGCCTCGCTGGCAATGGGCGCCGAGGGGATGAACATGGGCACGCGCTTCATCGCGACGCAGGAGGCGCCGGTGCATTGGAACGTGAAGCAGGCGCTCGTGGATGCCTCGGAGCTGGATACCCGGCTGATCATGCGTGGGCTCCGCAACACCGAGCGGGTCTTGAACAACGCCGGGGTCGAGCGCCTGATCGAGAAGGAGCAGCGGCTCGGTGCCGATCTCAAGTTCGAAGACATCATTCCGGAAGTCGCAGGCATCTATCCGCGCGTCATGCAGGACGGTGATGTGGATGCTGGCGCCTGGTCGTGCGGCATGGTCGCGGGCTTGATCCACGATGTCCCGTCGGTGAAGGAACTGATCGACGGCATCATGAGTGAAACCGAGGCCATCATCACCAAGCGCCTGGCCGGAATGCAAGCCGCGTAACCTCGTCGACGCACGCCGAAGGGTTCCGATGCCGAGCGCAGAGGCGACGGGAGCGTCGGTGGATCCTCCGGCTCGCGCGGCGCTCGATCGCCTGGAAGAAATCGTAGAGCGACCCGAGCTGCAGCTGCGCTCCGCGATGGCTCCTGGGACGTTGCGCGCGAACACGAGACACTTCGTTACGGCATCCGCGGGCCGGCTCCCGCAGTCGTGGGGCCGGGAGGTGTAGAGCGCGCGGATTCCTGAGCTGTGCTGTCAGGTCGTGTGGAAGTTGTTAGTCGTTGACCCGGTCGGCGGCTCGCAGGACGCGAAGGAAGTTTTCGCCCCAGATCTTCGCGACATCCTCTTCGCTGTAGCCTCGTTCGAGTAGGGCGACGGTCACGTTCAGGGCTTCGCTGGCGTCCTTGTAGCCATCGACACCGCTGCCATGATTGAAGTCCGTTCCGATCCCGACGTGTTCCACGCCAACTCGCTCAACGATGTAGTCGAGGTGGTCGAGCATGGCGCCGACGCTACCGGGTCCGAGCAGGTCGCTGATCGATCCCACGAAAGCTGCGCGCGCTTCGGGGTCCTCGATCTCCCAATAGAGTTCGAACGGGTAGTAGTAGTCCTCCTCGACGCCCGCTGCGTTGCGAGCCGCGCGGATCTTCGTGTCGAGGCCGGCGTCCGAAGAGTCGAACAGGTATCCGCGGAAGGGCGCAACATGGATGACGCCCCCATTCTTTCCGATGCGGTCGATCTCTTCGTCACTCAGGTTCCGACTGACATCGGTCACCCCACGAGCGTTCGAGTGGCTCGCGATGACAGGGGCCGTCGACAGGTCGAGTACTTGTAGCGTCGCCTGGGACGACAGCTGCGAGACATCCACCACCCCGCCGAGCGCATTGATTCGCGCGATCGCCGCGACGCCGAGGTCGGACAATCCGCCGTGTTCGGCGACGGGCTCATGTTGCCCGGTGGCGCCATCGAAGACCGGCCGCGACGAGTCTGCAAAGTCGTTATGTCCCATGTGCGTCAGCGCGAACACACGCACACCGGCTGCGTAGAAGTCATCCAGGACCGAAACGTCTCGTCCCAGGATGCGGGCATTCTGGAAACCGAGGATGAGGGCGGGCCGGCCGGCCGCGTGGGCGGCAACGACTTCGGCGGCATTTCGGGCGACCACGACGCGGTTCTCGGGATCTGCCGCCAGCGCCCGGACGGCGCCAAGCTTCGCTTCCGCCGCTGCCCGCGCCGCGCCGTAGGCCTCATCGTTACGCGGCCCTGGCCCGACAGCGGCCGACATCACGACGGCATCGACCCCTCCCGCGTGGAGCTTGCTGGGCTCCACCTGCGACCGGCCATCATCTCCCACATAGGGCGACGGACGATCCGGAAACTCGATATCCGCATGGGCGTCGAGGACCAGGACGCGCTCGTGAATCGACCTTGCGAGTTCCAGGCGCTCGCTGGCTGTGGCTTGCGGGGCCACTCCGGGCGGCGCGCCTTGACAGGACGTCGCCGCCAGCGCGCACGCCACAAGCAGTTGGATTCGGTTCATCTGCGGGTCTCTCCACGTAGGTGTCCGCCACCCGGTGGTAGGCGGCGACTCGTTCCCGCAAGCATAGGCCGAGTCCGACGGTCTCCCCTAGGCTCCGCCAAGCGAACGGTGGCCCATCGGACGCGTGCGCCGGAATGCGCCATCCAGACCTTCGACAGGAGTCGCGTCATGAACAGGATCCTTCTTCGCCTTGCACTGGTCGCCTCTCTCGGGGCCATGCTGGCCGCATGCGGCGGCCCGACGTTGCTCCTGCCCGGAGGAGCGCTCGAGGGGCCAACCGTGGCCGCCCCGGATAGCTGGGCGTTCACGGACGAGATCGACACCATCCAGCTCGAGTCCGGCCCGGCAGACCCCTACTCGGTCAACATCTGGGTGATCGCGCTCGGAGAGCACCTCTATGTCCACGCGGGAACCAATCGCGCGCAGTGGGTCGGCAACATGGAGGCCGACCCGAACGTACGGCTTCAAGCGAACGGCTCTCTCTATGAGCTCGCTGCTTCGCGCGTCGAGGGTCAGGTCGAATTCGATCGATTCAGCGATGCGTACGAGAGCAAGTACGGACGGCGCCCAGGGAACGAGGACGTTACGGAGGCGTACTTGTTCCGGTTGGCCGCCCGCTAGGCGTTTCGCCGAACGGCTCGTGCCGATTCGACCGTTCCCGGCTGCTTCCGCGCAGGGGCGCGTGCCTTCGCATTCTCGGCCATGCCCAGACCCAAAGCATCGAGACGCGCACGAGGGGGTGTCCGACTGAAGTGGTTCCAATCGGGCACGCGTCTCGACTCCACGGTTTGTCGCCGACTCCGGACAACTGAGTCAAGCTCACCATGCGCGACGCCGCCTGAAGCCAAGCGGGTTTCGGGGGCCGCACCCGCCAAAGGACTGCCCGTGGAATCTCACCGACACAGCCGGCTCACCGTATTCGCGCTCCTCATACTCCTGGCCTCGACGCCCGCACTCGCTGCGGATTCGGAAGCCGAGGCCTCCGCGATGGCCGTTCTCGATGCGTTCATGCGCGCCTTCAATGCACGGGACGTGGAGGCCTTCGAGGCCACGCTGCACTTCCCCCACTACCGCATCGCGAGCGGGGAGGTGTCGGTACTGCAGGCGGCCGGGACCCGGCCGGACCTGTTCGAACGCTTCGCGTCGGCGACGCAGGGTTGGGACCGCAGCGCCTGGGAAGCGCGCACGGTGATCCACTCGGGACCGTCGAAGGTCCATTTCGATACGCGTTTCATTCGCTACCGCGCGGACGGTTCAATTCTGTCCGAGTTCGATTCGATCTATATCGTGACCCGGCAGGACGGGCGCTGGGGGATCAAGGCGCGCTCGAGCTTCGCGCCTTGAAAACGCTCGGCTAGGTCCGCCGGACACGCATCGCCAGGAACAGGACCAGCGGGATCGTCACCGGGAACGAGACCACCATGGTTGCTGCGCCCAGCCAGTAGGCCGCACGCTCAAGTGCAGGCGCTCGCTCGGGAGCCGGCGAGTGAGGCTCGAAGTAGACGCCTGAATAGAGGTGCTCGTAGTCTGCGAAGCGAGCGTTCATCGCACTGATCCATGAGCGCGTGCGCGAGAGTCTCGGATCGTGGCGGAGGACTTCCAATGGCGGAACCGGGATACTGCAGTGGCATTGGATGATCCCGAATAGCATCAGATCGAGTACGCAAGGCACGTTTCCGCCCAGGAACGGCCCTTCGCCATGCTCGAGCTTTTCCTCCCAGACGATGAACTGGTCCGTGAAGTTCTCCGGGTCCTGGCCCTTGCCGCTGAAGACGAAGGCCCGGATCAGGAGGAAGAAGTAGAGGGTCATGAAGCTGCGCAGGAACTGATTTCGTAGGCGACGCCACAGCGGCGTGTCCGAGTCCCGATGCAGGCTGAAGGCATGCCAGAAGCGGAACGCAGAGTCCGGGCGATGCAGGACGCCCTGCCACGCGGCCTGGATCGCGCGCATGTCGCTGGGGGAAATGTCGTCGAAGCCCACGCGTCGCAGAATCTCGGCAGACTCGAGCTGCCACGGCTCCCCATCGATGCTGGCAGCCGGCATCATGACGCCGGTCGTTAGGAGGACCTGGAACGGCGGCACGATCTTCAGCGAATGGTCCACGCCCTTCTCGTGCAGGCCCAGGAGGACCGCCTGGACCCAGGGAGAATGGTTGACACCGTAGACGTCGATATGGGACACGGGAGCCTCGATCTTCGGTCCGTTTGTAGCAGAGGCGCTCGGGCGCACTTCGGGCCATATTCCCGCACGAGGGACTCTTCCCCTCGGAGGTCATCCATGTCACGTCGGTTCGTTCGCGCAGCATGCACACTCTTCTTGTTGGGGGCGGCGCTGGCGTGCTCGGAGACTTCTGACCCGGTTGCTGCACCGGAAGCGGACGCGTCCGCGGCGCCGGCCGTAGCGGTGTCGATGCCTGTGGATGCCGCGCGGATCCTGGCCGCGGAGTCGAGTTCGACCGAGTGGGTGACTCACGGGAGGACCTACAGCGAGCAGCGCTTCAGTCAGCTCGACGGGATCGACGAGAGCAACGTCAACGAACTTGGCGTCGCCTGGCATGCCGATTTTCCGACGAACCGTGGCATCGAAACGACGCCGCTGATGGCTGATGGCCGACTCTATGTGACCGCGTCGTGGGGCCATGTGCTCGCGTACGACGCGCGGACGGGTGATCTCGCCTGGCATTTCGATCCGAAGGTGCCCAAGGACTACGGCCGGCATGCATGCTGTGATGTCGTGAACCGCGGCGCCGCGCTCTGGGGTTCGAACGTCTATGCCGCGAGCCTGGACGGACGTCTGCGGGCGCTCGATCGCGAGACAGGCGAAGTGGTCTGGGAGGTCGACACGCGGCTGAACGATGTCGACTCCTACACGATCACGGGCGCGCCCCGCGTCGTGAACGGAAAAGTCATCATCGGCAATGGTGGCGCCGAGATGTCGGTACGTGGCTATGTCACCGCCTACGATGCCGAGACCGGTGAGCAGGTCTGGCGTTTCTTTACCGTGCCCGGGAACCCGGCCGAAGGCTTCGAGGATGACACCCAGAAATGGATTGCCTCGACCTGGACGGGCGAGTGGTGGAAGAACGGGAAGGGCGGTGGGACCGCCTGGGATTCGTTCGCGTTCGATCCCGACCTGAACCTGCTGTACATCGGCGTCGGGAACGCGGCGAGTTGGAACCAGAAGGTCCGCAGCCCCGAAGGGGGCGACAACCTGTTCGTTTCGTCCATCGTGGCCGTCGACGCGGACACGGGTGCCTACAAGTGGCACTACCAGACGACGCCGGGCGACCACTGGGACTACACCGCGACCCAGCACATGATCCTGGCCGAGATTCCGTTCGACGGGAAGCCGCGGAACGTGGTGATGCAGGCCCCGAAGAATGGTTTCTTCTACGTCCTGGATCGTGAGACCGGCGAGTTGCTCGCGGCAGACAAGTTCATGCCCGTCACCTGGGCCACCCACGTCGACATGGCGACGGGACGTCCGGTCGAAGCGCCGGGCGTTCGCGACACAGAGTCCGACCAGCTCATCGTGCCGGGCCCGAGTGGTTCGCATAACTGGCACCCGATGACGTACAGCCCCGAGACCGGGTACGTCTACATCCCGGCGAAGGTGTCGAGCGGGATCTACAACGACGACACCGTGACGCTGCGGCGCCCGACGATCTGGACGACTAACTATGCGGTCGAGAAGATGATTGGCCTCCCGGACGAAATGACGACGGGTGAGCGTGCGGAAGCCGGGCCGGCGGCGGCGTCTGGCATCCTGATCGCGTGGGATCCCGCGGCCCAACAGGAAGTGTGGCGCGCCGAAACCGGTTTCTATTCGGGAAGTGGCCTGCTCTCGACCCAGGGAAACCTCGTCTTCCAGGGCGATCTGTCCGGACACTTCAACGCCTACGCGGCCGACACCGGGAAGCCAATCTGGAGCTACCCGGTGCAGGGCGGCATCATGGCGTCGCCCATCACCTACGAACTCGACGGCGAGCAGTACGTGGCGGTTGCGTCGGGGTGGGGCGGCGAGAGCAGCTTGCCGTTCGGCGCGATCAGCGGCCCCCTCAACATGGTCAACATCAGCCGCCTGCTGGTATTCAAGCGCGGCGCGACCGGGCAGCTTCCCGTGATCGAGACGGTCGAACAGGTGCTTCCGGCGCACGGGTTGGCCGCTGCGTCGACCGAAGACGTGGCGCAGGGCCGCATGCTCTACAACACCTACTGTTCGGTGTGCCACGGCGGCAATGCCATCAGCGGCGGAATCGTTCCGGACGTGCGCTACCGGCTCGACGAGATCGACGAAGCGTGGCAGAGCATCGTGTTCGACGGCGCATTCGCGGCGCGCGGAATGCCGGCATGGAAGGAGTTCCTCTCGGTCGAGGAAGTCGATCAGGTGAAGGCCTACGTGGCCCACGAGGCCACGCTCGGACACCAACGCGGAGAGAGGCGGTTGGTCAAACCGTAGCCGCGAGGACCCTGGACGGCGCCGACGCAGGAACGGATTCAGCCTGCCGGAGCGGTGGCCGATACGCCCATGAGAAGTCGGGCCCCATGGGTGGAGGGCCCCACGACTCGGGGACCCGGCCACACGCATGCGCGAATGGACTCGACGATTGCTGGACGGTCTCGACCGGATCGCGCCCGAACCCGAGGGTGCGACCGACGAGGCACGACGACGCGTTCGGCTGATCGTCGCAGCGGGTCTGCTCGGGACCTTGATCCTGGGCGTGACAGGTCTCACCTCGTTGGTGATGGGGCTTGATCCGAAAGTGACCGCGCTGAATTTTGCGTGGGCCGTTGCGATCGGTGGCCTGATCGTGGGGGGGCGCCACGTGCTCTCGGCGGTCGGCATCGCGAACGCGCTTGCGTCATTCGCGTTCGCACACACCTTGCTCTTGAGCCTGCTTGCGGGCGGCCGCAATGTCGGCGCGATGTTCTCGTTCGCGGTGTTTCCGATCGTGGCCGTGCTCCTCTCCGGGTGGCGCTCTGGTCTGGTCTTCACCGCACTCTCGGCGACCGCCGTGGTGCTGTCGCCGTGGGTACCGGGCGAGTGGCTCGCCCCGGAGTACGCGCGGCTGGCCCCGCCCAGTACAGAGTTGATTCGCGATGCGCTGAACGTGGTGTT
The DNA here is from genome assembly GCA_029261815.1 of Deltaproteobacteria bacterium. Lineage (GTDB taxonomy): Bacteria > Myxococcota_A > UBA9160 > UBA9160 > UBA6930 > JAJDAP01. Next base: position 9,364 of record JAJDAQ010000098.1, on the reverse strand, counting down.
CGCAGTGGGCTTGTTGTCGGCGCTGTACGACGCGGCCCGATCGCTCACGGTGCGAGATGCAGAGCGCAGCGCTCAACGGGCGCGTCGCGCTGCCGAGCATCGGCGCCGACTCCTCCAGCTGTCCGGTGAGTTGCAGACTGCGCAGGGGGCGTCTTTCGATGACGCACTCTCCGCGGCCATGGAACAGGCGGCCGCGATCGCCGAATCTGATCGAACGATACTGCGCCTCATCGACCGCAACGGCATGGTCGGTCGGTTCACGTTTGGTGAGGACGACGAAGTCCCGGCCGAGATCGCATCCGATGTGGCGACAGCGAGTGGGCGCTTTTCCTGGACGGCGCAGCGGATTGCCGCCCGCGAGGTCTCCCAGTTTGCGCGCCTCGAAGACTTTCCGCCCGAGGCGGCTGCCGAACGAGCCTATCTGGCGAGCCGCGGCGTGCGTTCGTGGCTGTGCATTCCGGTTCGAGCTGGAAACCAGTTCGTGGGGTACCAGAGCTTCGAGACCACGAACACCGAACGCACCTGGAGTGAGGACGACATCGACTCACTTCGCCTGATGACCGAACTGCTGGCCGGCGCCGTTCTGCGTCGACGGGCGGAGCGAGCGCTCGGGGATAGCGAGGCCAAGTTCTCCCTCGCCTTCCAGGAACACCCCGACGCGATGGTGATCAGCGACCTCGAGACCGATGAGATCGTCGAGTGCAACGATGAATGGCTGCGAATGACAGCGAGCCCGACGCGTACTGACGTCGTCGGTCGTAAGCTCTGGGACTTCGGCTTCGATCTTCCGGAGGACATTCAGGAGCAGATCCGATCCAGCATCCGTGATGTTGGCCACCGCGCCGCAATGGAAATCCCGATTCAAGACCCCGCCGGCCGCCATCGGACCTTCCTGCTATCGGCAAGTCGTATCAACATCCTCGGGCGCGCATGCATCCTCTCGAATGTCCATGATCTCACCGAGAGCAAGGATCTCGAGCAGCGTCTGCTCCAGGCCCAGAAGATGGAAGCCGTGGGCCGCCTCGCAGGCGGGATCGCCCACGACTACAACAACATGTTGACGGTGATCTCCGCATACAGCGCTGGTCTCGTCGAGGAACTGGATGGCGAACTCCAGCGTGACGCCAACGAGATCCTACTGGCGGCCCGCCGATCTGCCGACCTCACGCGACAGCTACTGACCTTCAGCCGCCGCCAGGCGCTCCATACCGACGTCGTTGATGTGAACGACCTGGTCAATGGATTGAAGACGATGCTGACGACGGTCGTGGGCCCGTCCGTAGAGCTCACGATCGATCTCACGCGGGGCCCACTCCTGGTCGACACCGATGCCAGCCAGATGGAACAAGCCATCGTGAACCTCGTCCTGAACGCGCGTGACGCCGTTTCGGGCACGGGGTCCATCGCGGTGCAGTCGCGCGCTGTTGACGGGCGGGCAGGTGGAGCCGGTCTGCCGTCTGATCTTGCGCCCGGGGACTACGTTCGAATCTCGGTCTCGGATAACGGGACTGGCATCTCGCCCGAGGTGACAGAGCACGCCCTGGAGCCCTTCTTTACGACGAAGCCCGAAGGAGAGGGGACCGGACTCGGACTCTCCACGGCCCTCGGTCTGGCCCAGCAATGTCGCGGCACGCTGGTGCTCGAGGGCCGAAGAGAGGGTGGCACGCGCGCATCGATCTACCTGCCCGTTTCACTCGATGACGTGGTCGAGGCATCCCCGGAACAGGGCGAGACCAGTCGGTCGCGGGCCCTTTCCTCGGCCTGCATCCTGCTGGTCGACGACGAGCCGGCGGTTCGACGCGTCGGGGCTCGTGCGTTGCGTGCGGCGGGGCACGACGTCATCGAAGCCGAAGATGGAGAGGCGGCGTGGAATCTCCTCACCGCCGATTCGCACGAAATCGACATGATCGTCAGCGACGTCGCGATGCCGACGTTGTCGGGTGTCGAACTCTGTCAGCGCGTCCGAGCACAATCGCCGGACATCGGATTGCTGCTCGTGTCCGGCTACTCGGCCGGTGTGGACCGCTCGGAGCTGCCCGATGATGTCTCGTTGCTCGAGAAGCCTTACGACGCCGAGACGTTGTGCAAACGCGTCAACGAGGTGGTGCGCGCCAAGACTGAGCCGCCGGCCTGATTAGAACTAGCGACCGAGATCCTCCCGCCCGTAGGGCCACATCGAAGGCCCCAGGGCGGCAGCCCGCCGGCATCACCCCATCGGGTACATGATCTCGCGCGTCACGCGATGGACCGCCTTCATCGTTGCTTCGTCGAGTTCGAGTTCGCTTGCGGCCAGAATCTCGGGCAACTGACTCTCATGGCTGGCCCCAACGATCGTCGAAGCCACGAAGTCATGCTGCTTCGACCACGCGACGGCAAGGGTGACGGGTGACATCTCGGCATCCGCGGCGATCGCAACGAATCGCTCGACCGAAGCCAGCGGCTTCTCGCCAACGAAGCGCTTCGTCATGGCGGCCTGGCGGCCACCGATTTCGAGATAGCGCGAGAAGCGCGCGCCTTCGGGCCGTTCGCCGCCGTTGTACTTGCCCGACAGAACGCCACCGGCCAGCGGCGAGTAGGGAATCAGGCTGACGCCTTCCTTGCGACACACTTGCGCGAGTTCGTCCTCGAAGCGGCGATTGTTCATGCTGAAGTTGTTCTGGATTGTCTGGTACTCGGCGAGCCCGAGCCGGCGAGAAGTCTCGAGGCTCTTCATCAGTCCCCAGCTGGTCTCGTTGCTGCAGCCGACGATGCGGACCTTGCCCGTGTTTACGAGATCGTCGAGTGCGTCCATCGTTTCATCGAATGGCGTGTCGTGGTCGGGCCAATGCGTCTGATAGAGATCAACGTAGTCCGTTCCGAGTCGCTTCAGGCTGCCTTCGATGGCTTTCGTGATGTTATGCCGATCGAGAGCCGTCATTCCGGCGCGCTGGGAGGCCTTGAGCCAGCCGTGACTCGGGCCGCAGGCCTTTGTCGCGAGAATGATGGCGTCGCGATCCTTCGTCTTGAGCCACTTCCCCACGATCTCTTCCGTTCGCCCGGCCCATTTCGGGTCGGGGGGCACGGGGTAGTTCTCAGCAGTATCGAAGAAGTTGATTCCAGCATCGAACGACTGATCGAGGATGCGCAGGCTCATCTTCTCGTCAGTCTGTGACCCGAATGTCATCGTGCCCATGCAGATGTCGGAGACGACGATGGCACTCGTTCCGAGGCGGCGGGTCTTCATATGGAGTTCTCCTGGATGGCGGATGGCGGAAACGGACAGGCGCGACCGGGTCCCGGTCAGAATCCCCGGAGCGTTGCGTAGCGGTCGCGATGGAAGGCGCGGTTTCCGAAGAGGGCCTCGAGTGCGCGCGCTCGCTTCAAGTACAAGCCGGCGTCGAACTCGTCGGTCATTCCGATGCCGCCGTGAATCTGGATCAGCTCGTTCGACATGCGGTGCAGGAACTCTCCGGTCTTGCACTTCGCCAGCGAGCAGAGCTCTGCGGTGTTCTCCGCATCCGCGTCGATGGCCTGGAGAGCCGCCTCAACGCACGATCGCGCCATTTCCATGTCCGTGTAGAGACCGGCCGCGCGATGGCCTAGCGCCTGGAAGGACCCGATCACCTCGCCGAACTGGACCCGGTTCTTCAAGTAGTCCAGAGTCATGTCGAATGACTGGGCGGCGACGCCCAACATTTCTGCCGCAAGTCCGGCGCGAGCGCGATCGAGAACGGCATCCAACGTGGGCCCCCCCTGATCGAGCGCGCCAATGAGTGCCTCGGGCGAAACCTCCACGTTCTCGAAACCGAGCGTCGCGTAGCCGCGACTGTCGGCTGTCATGAGTCGCTGACGCGTCAAGCCACTTGCGTCCCCATCAACGAGGAAGAGGCTGATGCCCGTTTCGTCGCCCGCCGCGCCACTGGTGCGAGCTGCGACGACGAAGGCGTCAGCGGCCATGCCTTCCAACACGTGGTGCTTTGCGCCGTTGAGTCGAAATCCTCCTCCATTCTTCGTGGCCGAGAGGGCAACTTGCGCGGGTGCGTGCCGAGGTCCTTCGTCAACCGCGAGCGTCACCACCGCGGCTCCCTCCGCGATTCGGGGGAGCCAGGCCGTCTTTTGCGCGTCACTGCCTCCGAGACTGAGCGCCGAAGCGGCGACAAAGCCAGAGACGAGGAGCGGCGACGCAGTGAGCTGCCGACCGAGTTCTTCGAACACGACGCCGAAGGTCTGCGCGCCCATGTCGACGCCGCCAAATACTTCGGGAACGACGATTCCGGCCCAACCCATCTCGCCAATATTGGTCCAGGTGGTCTTGTCGAATCCGTATTCATTGGCGCTGTCGCGCATCTCGCGGAATTTCGCGACGGGCGCTTCCTCGCGTGCCCAGGTCTGCGCCTGGTCCTTGATCAGGGCCTGCTCTTCGGTGAGTGCTGCCATGTCGCTTCAGCCCTTCTGCGTCGTCTCGGGCAGGCCGAGAATGTTCTTCGCGATGATGTTGTTCTGGATCTCGAACGAGCCGCCGTAGATCGACATGGCCTTTCCCGAAAGCCATCCGCGCACGGTGTCCAGTTCTTGGGACGTGTATGCGTCGCCTTCCCAGCCGAGCCCCTGGTGGCCCATCAGCTCGATCAGCAACTCGGCGCGTTCTTGGGCCACGGTCGATGCCGCGTTCTTGAGGATCGATGCCGCCGCGCTCACCTTCGCGTTTCCGCGGGCCTCGGCCGTCACGCGCGCAATCGTGAGCGCATGCGCCTTGGCGCTCATCATGTGGTCGGCGAGTCGCGAGCGGAGGTCGGAGTCGGCGAGTCGCCCGTGCGCGTCTACGCCCACATATTCTGCGGCGATGTCCTTGAGGGACTTCCGCTGTCCGCCGCCCATGCCCGACGCGGAGCCAGTCTGACTCTGTCGTTCGTGTTGGAGGAGTCGTTTTCCGACGGTCCACCCCGCATTGAGCTCGCCTAGCATTTCATTCTTCTCTGCGCGCGCATCGTTGAAGAACGTCTCACAGAACGGAGAGGCACCTCCGATCAGCTGAATCGGACGGGTCTCGATGCCAGGTTGGGCCATGTCCATCATCAGGAAGCTGATGCCATCTCGCTTCGGTTGGTCGGGATCTGTGCGGACGAGGACACCGCACCAGTCGGAGATGTCGGCGCCCGAGGTCCAGGTCTTCTGTCCGTTGACGACCCAGTGGTCACCCTGGTCGACGGCTCTGGTCTGGAGCGACGCCAGGTCGGAACCCGCGTTCGGCTCGGAGTAGCCGAGCGACCAGAAGACATCGCCGCGGCAGATTCGCGGGATATGGCGCTGCTTCTGGTCCTCGGTTCCGTATTCGAGGATCGTGGGGCCGACCATCGTGATCCCCATGCCCGTCGTGCGGATGAGTGGATTGAACGCGCCCGCACGATCGAGCTCCTGGTTGAGCACCTGCGCTTCGAGCTGACTCAATCCACCGCCGCCGTATTCGGCCGGCCAGGTGGGCGTGCCCCATCCCTTCTCTCCCAGGCGCCGCGCCCACTCGTGAGCGTCACTCTCCGAGGCATCGACTGTTTCGCCGCCCATCACGGCCGCAGCGCGGCCGGCGAGAGAGGGGGGGAAGTTCTCGGTCAACCACGCCTGGGCGGTCGCGCGGAACGCTTCGAGTGCTTCGTTTGTTTCAGCCATGTCAAATCCTCCAAGAGGCGCCGAGGACGACCGGATGCAATCCGGCGCCCTGCGGCGCGCCGACACGGGAGCATAGGACGGTTTCTGGGGAGAACGATGGAGAACGCGAGCGAGGCGTCCGAGGGAGAGGCCGACGTCGTGCCCACCGAGCGCGGCCGATTCATGAACAAACCCGTCGCCGATCGCGGGCCGAACCACGGAGGGCCCGCGCGAAGGCTTCCCTCTTCTCGACGGGGTCCGGTCTAGGCCGCGTGTGTAGGAGGTCGGCGGTAGCGCTGAGCGATCTCGAAGCCAGCCATCCCGACGACCATGGCGCCCACGAAGAGGATTACATCGGTGGACCCCGAGATCAGAGCGGCCAGCGCCGGCCCCGGACACAGGCCGGCCAACCCCCAGCCGACCCCAAAGAGGGCGGCCCCGCAAAGAAGGCTTGCGTCGATTCCGCTTGCGGGCGGCTGCGCTGCCGCGGAGCCGTCACGTCCCGCGAGTTGGACCGACAGGAAAGAGACGACGAGGGCGGCGCCCATGACGAAGGCGAGTGTCGGGTCCCACTCGCCCGTGATGTCGAGGAAGCCGATCACCCGGGCTGGATTCGTCATCTCCGAGATGGCGAGGCCAGCGCCGAACAGACCCCCGGAAAGCAGTGCCGTCGCCCATGACTTCATTGCCCCAACCCCAGCAGATGGCGCGTCACGAAGACCGTGATCGCACCGACTGAGAGAAACGTGGCGGTCGCCCCTAACGAGCGCGGCGATTTGCGCGCGATTCCGCAAACGCCGTGTCCGCTCGTGCAGCCATTTCCGAGGCGAGTCCCGACCCCGACGAGGATTCCGGCGCTTGCGAGCCACAGCGGGTCGGAATGGATCTCGAGCGTGAGCGGCCCCCGGAAGACCGTCACGACGGCGGCGCCTAGCGGGAGGCCGATGAGGAACATGATGCGCCAGCCGCGCTCTTCTCCCGCGGAGGGCCACAACGTCTGCGCGAGAATTCCACTGATGCCAGCGATGCGTCCGTTCCGCAGGAGCAGGAGGCCGGCGCCACAGCCGATGAGTAGTCCGCCGAGGGTCCCCAAGGCGGGCGCGAAATCGGTCATCAGATTCCTCCTCCTTCGCTGAATGCGGACGTCGCGACCTCGGCACGCTTCGAGATCCTGCCCGCAAGCACGCCGAGCGCGAGCAGCACGATGGCGAAGGTGACCTGGGGCCAGGTCGAGGGAAGGGCGGGGGAGAGCGTCTCGGCGAGGAGGGTCCCCTCGCGAATCAAGATGAAGCAAGCCATGGCCATCACGAATGCCGCAAACGCGCGTCGCAGGGAATCTGGCTCGACAAGTGCTGCAGCCCGGGACCCGATGAAGGACCCCGCGATCGCGGCCCCGGCCACGCCGGCGACCAGGCCGTAGTCGACGGCGACGTAACTGGCATAGCCAAGGAACCCGGCGCCGCTCTTCAGGACGATGATGAGAAGCGACGTGCCCACTGCCGCGGCCATTGGCAGCCCAGCCCAGAGTGCCAGGGCAGGAACGATCAGGAATCCGCCGCCGGCACCGACCAGGCCCGTGAAGAGCCCGACCGCGAAGCCCTGGAGCACCAGCTTCGGTGGTGACGGAATGCTCTCGGATTCGGGTGCACGTGCGGCCGGCCGTGAACGCCACATGGCACCTGCGGTGAGGAGCATCATGGCCGCGAAGAGAAGGAGTAGGAGACCCCCGTCGAGGAACGCGCTTGCGCGTCCGCCGAGGTACGCGCCCAACATTCCGGCCGTGCCGAAGAAGAGGCCTTCCCGGGGCCGGACGTTCCCAGCGCGCCAGTGCTGGACGGTTCCTGAGACGCTGGCGATCGCGACGATCAACAGGGAACTCGCGATGGCTTGCTTTGCGTCGAGCCCGAAGACGTAGACGAGGAGCGGAACGGTGAGGATCGAGCCGCCTCCTCCAAAGAAGCCGAGCGAGATCCCGACGAGGACTGCCAGGAGGTATCCGAGCACGATCACTTGATCGTCTCAGCCGTCGGGCCCGGTGCAACCGGGAGTCCGGCTTCGTTCCAGGCGATCATTCCACCGGCGAGGTTGGTGACCTTCTCGATCCCATGCGCCTGGAGTGAGCGACAGGCCTCCAGCGAGCGGCGACCTGAGCGACAAACGAGCAGAAGCGGCTCGAGTGGAGCGAGTCGGGCGGCGTGGCCCAAGACATCGGGGAGTGGGAGGAGTTCCGCCTTCGCGATATGTCCGAGGGGCCCATTGAATTCGTCGGCGCCGCGAACGTCGACAACGTGGAAGTTCTCCAGGTCGGGGAAGACTGCGAGCGGAGACGCTTCCTGGACGGTCATGGCTAGGCCTTCTCACCGAACGCATTCAACGGGAGCTTGACGTAGACCGTGCCGTTCGACTCCGGTTCCGGAAGGAGGCCAGCACGAATATTGATCTGGATCGCGGGAAGGATGAGCTGCGGCATGCCGAGAGTTGCATCGCGCTCGTGTCGAAAGGACACGAAGTCTTCGCGGAGCGTGCGCTCATCGAGTTGGACGTTGGCGTCTCGATGCTCTTGGAGCGTCGATTCGAAGGCAACATCACGGCCACCCGGTTGATAGTCGTGGCAGGTGAAGGTCCTGGTTTCCGGAGGGAGCGAGGTGTAGAGCGCCTGGATCGACGAGAAGAGATCATCAGCCGATCCGCCAGGGAAATCGCAGCGCGCGGTTCCGTAGTCTGGCTGGAAGAGGGTGTCTCCGACGAAGAGCATGTTTCCAATCAGGTAACTGAGACATGCCCGGGTGTGCCCGGGTGTGTGGATTGCCTTGACCGAGAACGGCCCGACCTCGAGCGTGTCGCCATCCTCGAGAAGGATGTCGAACTGGCTCCCGTCGGTGGGAAGGTCTGCGCCAAGATTGAACAGGTCTCGGAAGATCGTTTGAACGCTCGTTATGCCAGCGCCAATCGCGCTCTCGGCCCCGAATCGTTCCTTGAAGTACGGAATCGCGGTCATGTGGTCAGCGTGGGCGTGGGTGTCGAGGACGTAGGGAATGCGTAGCCGTTCGCGCTCAACGAACTCGGCCACGATGTCCGCAGACTCTGTCCACGTGGTTCCGCTGCTCGGCTCGTAGTCGAGAACCGGGTCGATGACCACGCCCACACGTTCCGCTTCGTCGAAGACGAGATAGGTGAGGGTCGAAGTCCGGCGGTCGAAGAAGTGCTGGACCTTCATTTTGCGACGGCCTGTATCGCGGCGAAAAACGGCACGCAGGGTTTCAGTCCGCCCAGCAGGCCCGGCTCCTGGAGTCCAACGGCCGACTGATCGAGAGCATGATCCGGGAGCAGTCGCCGGTTAGGCATCGGCCTTCACCGTGAGAACGGGGCAACTCGCGGTCCTGACGACCCTTTCGGCCACGCTCCCGAGCAAGATGTGTTTGAGCCCGGTTCGGCCACGCGTCCCCATGACAATGAGGTCGGCTGGGAGATTCTCGGCGCGCGAAACGATGCTGAGCGAAGCGGGCTCGAAGACGGCAACGCCGCTCGCGTCGACGCCCTGGGCCACGAGTTCGGCAGCCACCTTCTGCACCTGCTCGGTAGCCTGCTGCCGCATCTCCTCGTAGAACCCCTGCGGAAGCGCGCGCGGTTCGCCCATCGGCGTCGCCATGGGCAGCTCCACATGATAGGCGTGAAGTACGACGACCTTGGCATCAAAGAGCTTCGCGAGGTCCGCGGCTGTCGAGATCGCTTTGGTCGCGTC
>JAJDAQ010000097.1 GCA_029261815.1 Deltaproteobacteria bacterium | reverse complement strand
CCTAACCCTGCACGTACAACCTCCGCGCCTTCTCGACTGCGGGCGCCCTCCCGAGCTTGCCCGGTGCCAACACCATGTAGATCGCCGCGAAGCGCCCGTCTTCGGACACCCGCGGCAACATGACGATCCGTGGCGCCTGCCATGCCTTTCGGCTCTCCTTGGGAAGCTCCAGCACCAACGCCGGCATCCCATTGAGGCGGCACCAGGCGAACTCCGGAAGCTCGGCCATGCCCTTGGTGATTCCGACCTGGAACTTCGCCACCTTGGCGCGACCCACGATGGGCACGCCCGCGGCCGCGTATTTTCCGCCGCCGTCGTTCAAGGTGACGACGCCGTCGGTGAGGAGCGCTTCCATGCCGTCGACATTGCGTTCGGCGAGGCAGGCAAGGAACCGGCCCGCGAGTTCGCGGGTCGTGGCATCGAGGCCCTCGTGTAGGGGGGCGTTGTCGGATTCATAGACGGCCATGGCCCTGCGCGCACGCCGATGGGTGGTGCGGATGTTGGCTTCGCTCATCTCCAGGGCGTCGGCACTCTCGCGGACGTTGTACTCGAGAACGTCGCGCAGCAGCAGCACTGCGCGCTGGGTCGGCGTCAACGCTTCGAGTGCGACCAGGAACGCATAGCTGACGCTCTCGAGCAGGTCGTAGCGGCCGGCCGTGTCGGTCGGCTCCACACGCGGCTCGGCGAGCCCTTCCACCAGGTCGTCCGTGTCGACGGGTTCGGGGAGCCAGGGCCCCGTATACGCCCGACGCCGGCGGCGGCGCAGGTGGTCGCGCGAAAGGTTCACGGCCACGCGCGTGAGCCAGGGCCGCCAGGGGCGGGTGGTGTCCCGTGGCGGACGTTCGAGTGCGCGCTCGAAGGTGGTCTGCACCAGGTCGTCGGCGTCCGCCGCGCTCCCGGTCATGCGGTAGCAGAGCGCCCAGAGCCGACGGTGGTCGGCCTGGAACGCCTGCTCCAAGCCCGCGCTGGGAGCGGCCACACTCACGCGGCCGAACGCTCCCGCGCGACGGCGGCCGCAGCCCCGCCCGCGACCTTGCCGCTGGCGAAGGACGCGTCGGCCAGTTGGCCCTCATCGCCGACCCAATCGCCGGCGAGAAAGAGGCCAGCGCCGAGGGCGTCTACGCCCGGCCGCGCCGCGAGCCCCCCGGCCGGAGGAATCCCGTGGCTCACCACGACATCGGTCAACAGCGTCTCGTGTTCCACGTACTCCCTCCAGCCCGGTTGCGCCTGTTCGAGGATGGCGCCGAGTGAGCGATTCAGCACGTCGCGGTCCGGCACTTCGTCCGGGGCCAGGTAGCGGGTGCAATGGAGGAGTGCCGCCCCTTCGGGTGCCAGCCTCGCGGTGGCGGAGTGGACAGAGAAGTACGTGGGCTCGTCGATCCCGAGCACGAACCCGTTCTTCGGCCGCGGGAGCTGGGTGAGCCCAAGCTCCAGGCTCGCGGCACGGGCCGGGACCAATGCAGCAATCTCCGCCGCGAAGCGCACGACCGCGTCGGCCTGCCCTTCGAGCATGCGCGCGATGTCGGCCGGGGGTACCGCGAGCACCACGGCACCCGCGACGACCGGGGCGACATCGCCCTGCCGGAAGGCGAGCGTGTAACCCTCGACCCCCCGCGTGATCGACCGGACCGGTAGACCCGGACGGACGTCGACACCGGCGCGCAGCGCGCGTGCACGCAACGACTCGACCATCTCACCCCAGCCCCCATGCAGGTACGTCACGCCCTCGTCGAACGCGAGCTGGAGCTGGCCGATGGCGGCACCCGCCCCGATCGCGTCGGGTGCATTTGCGTAGGTCGAGAGCCGCACGAGGGCCTCGATGACTTCGCGCACGCGCCTGTGGGTGACATGGGCGGAGAGATAGTCGGCCAGGCTCCGGCCATTGAGCGTCCCCACATCGATCGAGCTCAGCCCAGCCAGCCAACGCCCGGCTTCGATCTTCTCGGCGGGTCGCAACAACCCCGTCGTCACGAGCGAGACGAAGCCTGCCGGCAGCGCGTGGACGCGACCGCCGCGGCGTGCGCCGGCACCGGCCAGCGGCGGCACCGCGCCGTCGACCGAGATCCCGAGTTCCTTCAACACGCGGCCGGCTTCGCCGCCCCGATAGAGCGCGTGGGGTCCCATGTTGAAACGGTAGGCACCTTCGTGCCGGGTACTCGCGCGGCCGCCAAGCGTGCTGGCACGTTCGAGGAGCGTCACCTCGGCTCCGCCCTGCGCCGCGTACAAGGCCGCAGTCAGCCCCGCGATCCCACCTCCGACCACGGCCACTCGTTCTCGCATCTTCCGTCCTCCGGTTGCTGGCGCGGCAATGCACCGCGCTCAACAACACCACGTCCGGGCAGTCGATTTCGTGACACCCGAGGACTCGAAAACCCCGAGGGCGCGTCCACTCTAGTGGGCGACCCGAGCGGCTTCCGGAGAAGGCGGCGAGGACGCCCGCCGGAACGGCATGGCCAGGAGGGGCATCAGGTCGTGCGCAGCGTCGTCCCGGACTTCGAGCCCGAGAGGCATTTCCTCATGGGACGCGCGGGGCTGGGCGACATAGGTGCCGAGCACCATGTCCCAGATCGGGAAGACGGCGCCGTAATTGCTGTCGGTCTCGCGCGCGTCCGTCGAGTGGTGCACGCGGTGAAGATCGGGCGTGACGATCAGGTAGCGGAGCCATCGATCGATCCAGCCAGGAACGTGCGTATTCGAGTGGGAGAAGAGGGTCACCGTGACATCCAGCAACTCGTAGAGCGCCAGCACCCAGAACGGCAGGCCGAGCACGACGATGAACGGAACCCCGACCAGGGCTCCCACGAAGAACTCGAGCGGGTGGAACCGCACGGTCGAAGACACATCAAGGTCGGTATCGAGATGATGTACGCGGTGGATTCGCCAGAGGAGTGGGACGCGGTGGTTCAGCCAATGCGTGCCCGTCGAGAGCAGACCGCGGAGCAGCAGCGTCGCCGGGATGACGAACGCGACCGGCAACGCGACCTGCTGGAAGAGGCCGACGCCGTTCACCTCCGCCCAGTGCGAGGCACCGAGCAGACCCACCGGCACGAGCGGAAGCGAAAGGACGGAGAGGACCGTGAGCGCCGCGTTCGTTCGCAGGCGCTTCGCGCCAGCCGGCCTCGGCCGCCGAGGAACCAGCCGCTCGACCCCAAGGAAGAGCACCAGGAAGGCGAAGAAGAAGGCGAATTGGAGGTCTTCGCCACGTTCGATCATGAGGGTTTCTAGGTCCATGACGAAGGTATGCCATATGACAATTGAAATTGTCAATATGACAAATGAAATGTCATGCTAGACTCCACGTCATGGCGAGCCGAAGCGACGCGATCGAACAGCTGGTGGACGAAGTCCGGCTGCTCTGGAACACCCTGGTGGAACGGGGCGAGCGCCTCCACGACCGCGAAGGAGACGTGACCATGGCCATGCGGGCGGTGCTCGAATATCTGCTGCGGAACGGCCCGACGACGGTTCCCAACGTGGCCCGCGCACGGCATGTGACCCGCCAGCACATCCAGGTCCAGGTGAACGAGTTGCTCGATGCCGGCCTCGTGAAGCTCGTAGAGAATCCGGCGCACAAGCGCTCACCGCTGGTTGCTCTCAGCCGAACCGGCGAGCGGCGCATCGCGCGGATGCGCGAACGCGAGGCCAGCGTCTTCGCGAGCGCCTCCATCCAGACTTCGGCCGCGGAACTGCAGCGCGCGGCTGCTGCGCTACGTGACGTGCGCGAAGCCGTAGAGAGCTAACGAGAGCCGCCTAGCGTGCCTGCTCCAGAAGATCGACGAAGGCCGACTTCGGCCGGGCACCCACGAGCTGACCGCGCACCATGCCTCCGGCAAAGACGAGCACGGTCGGCATTGCGCGCACGCCGTAACGGGCGCTCGTTGTCGCGTTCTCGGCCGCGTGCACCTTCAGCACCTTGAGACTGCCGGCACGTTCCTCTGCCAGTTCATGCAGGATCGGCGAGATCTGGCGGCAGGCGGGACAATGGTCCCCCCAGAAGTCAACGAGGACCGGGACGTCGCTCTGCAGGACCTCCTGGTCGAAGGTTGCATCCGTCGCATCCTGGATCGCGGCCATCGAGTCTCCCCTCCATCGGTGCAGTGAGCGTAGCCGACGAGAATCAGCGGCTACTCGAGCGGCTGGACCTGCTGCCAATCGCCAGTCTGGCCGGCCGGGTCGAAGCTCGGGTCGTCTGTCCGGATATAGTTTCCAAGACCGTCTGTGTACGTCTGATCCGCGTGGCCATCGAGCCGGATCCGCTGGCCCGAGTCCGGATCGTCGAAGGCGTCCTGCTCGCGGATCGCGCCGTCGAGATACTTCTCGTGGGCGGAGTAGGTCTCCCCGCCGCTACCACCGGTATTCCAACCCGTACCCAGGTGCTGCTGGCGCCATGCCTGGTTCCTTGAGTCGTTCGCGGCACGTTGGCCCGCCATCCGCGCCTGATGGCTGTCGAACTGCTGCTTCATGTTGGCCATTCGTTGCTTGTGCTCCGCCTGAATTCGCGCGGATACCCGCTGGTCCACGACGGCCCAGGCGGCCTCGAATTCGGGGGTGACCTGCACAGTCTGCGCCACCTGGATGTTGGTTCGCAGTGCGGCGTCGAGCACCCCGGGCGGACTGACGATGACCTCGGCCATGAAGACGCCGGCGCCCGGATACTCCGGGAACGGCGTGTTCACGACGTGGACTCGGCCCACGTAGGGTTGACCGCCACGCGTCGCCTGAAGAGAGGCTTCGAGAAGTTGCGACTTTCCGCGCTGCTCGGCTTCGGCCATTCCCGGGAACTGCGCAAGGTGCGCGCTTCGCTGCAAGGGCCCGACGGATACGTCCTCGAGCGCTCCTGACATGCCGTGCTGGACGGCTCTCCGCCAGGCCTGCTCGAAAGACTGCGTGATCTGGGAGTCATAGTTTCCGTTGGGGAGCGTCCGGACGAGCTCGCCGTTGGGCCCGATCTGGTCGAGACGGAAGCGATCGGGCCGAGCCGTCATCGGGTTCGTGGCAATGTCGTGAACGACCTGCCAACCGGCCGGCACGGTCATGCGGGACCGCGGAACGCCGAGACCGTGGTCGAAGATCTCGACGGTTGTGGACGTTTGCCGAGTGCCCAACGAAGGGCCTTCATCGATGCCGCCATCCATCGCATCGTCGCCGCATCCCACGACGAACGCGAGAAGGAGCATGCCGCCGAGTGTGAAGCCATGAGTGGGTCTCACCGACCTTGTCGCTCGCATCCGTCACCTCCGGGTTCGTCCCACCGGATCGTACCCCACGAACGATGAGCCTTCGCGGTGGCCGCCACACTGTGCGACGGTTCAGCGGTCGATTGGAGGGCCAATGCGAGCTCAACGCTTCCCGATTCTATGGATGGTACTCGCCGGGCTCACCGTCGGCGGCTGTGGGGATGGCGAGACCGAAGCACCCGCGCCGCTTCCGGAGACGGCGCCCTCCACCCAGGCCGCGCCGGCCACGTCTCCAGCTGCGCGTGCTGTGCCGAGCCCTTCGAATGATCCCTATTCTGGTCGCTACGAGACCCTGTCTGACGGCGTGCGTTACGGCCTCGAACTCACGACGAGCGACGGCCAACGCTATGCCGGAACCGTCGTCGTTGATGGCGCCCGCTACCCATTGACGGGAACCGTGCAGGACCGTGAGCTGCGCGGTCGCTTCAACGATCCCGACGGCAGCAGCTACGACTACCGCGCAATCGCGAGTCCTGGCGGCCTCACCTTCCTTCTCGACGGCGACGACCTTGTGGAGTTCAACCGCGTAGCGGGTGGCACGACGCCGGGCCAAGAACCGAGCAGGACCTTTCCGTCACCGCCGGTGGGCCAGCCGGTCCAGCCGCCTGCCCCGGGCAGTGCCGCAGGCGGCTGGCCACCCCCGCCCCCGCCGCCTCGTTAGGCCACCGGGGTCCTCGCCGGGCTCAGCGCAGACGCCCGGCCTCCCCGCGCGACCAATCGCACACGCCGGTCGGGAAGATCTGCTGCAGGCGGCCAACTTCGCTCGCGTCCGGGGACCACGCTCCATAGACACCGTCCGCGATGGCTTCGTGGACGCTCTGCAGCGCGCACTGGAAGATCCCGCCCGCGATCGGACCGCCGGCCACGATGCGGGTAGAGCGCTGGACCGGGTAGGTCTGGGTACACGCGCCCGCCGGCGCGTCGTTGAGAATGCCGTCCCAGACATCGTCACCGGCCGCGATCTCGCTGCCGTCGGTGGCGAAGCAGCGGTCCACGGCACGCGACGGCTTGTTGCCCGCCACGCCGCCGGCCGGGTTCGCTCGTAGATTCGCCATCCACTCGTCGATCACCTCGAAGGCCTCGGGTGTCTGGTCGAATACCGGGTTCGGGAACGCGCCCGTGAACCAGATGAGCTGGTTGTCCGCGTTGCCGCGACCTTGCTCGAGGCGTCGCCTCGCCGCGAAGGACTGGTGGCTGTGATGCATGTCGAGCTGGTGTTCGAGATAGTGGCGCCAGTCGATGATCGGGATATCGATCTCACCCTGGAAGCGCATGCCACTTGCGTAGGCGGCTTCGATCGCGATGCGGTCGCCCGTGCGCCGCGGTGCCGGTGTCGCGCCTCCGTCCGCACTCTGAGCGATGTTACGCGCGCTCCACGGGTCGAGGTTGCCGAGATCGAGTGCGCCGTCGAACGGGTAGCCAGCCGGCACCATGTCGACCGATTCCTTCCAACTGCCGACCTTGGCATTGAGGTCGAGGAACTCGGCCGGGGTCAGCGAGCCGTCCGCGACGGCGGCCAGACCGTATTGCACACCGACGTTGTCCCATGGGTTCCGGGCGAAGCCCGTCTCGTCGTTGCCGTAGATGTTCGCGAGGTCCGCGGTGTGGGTCCATTGAACGCCTGCCGTTCCCTGGGCCAGCTTGTCGAGATCAGACACGCTCGTGAAGTTGGGATTCAGCACGAGCGGGGTGAGCCCAAACCAGGCTCGCCGACACTCGGTGATGGCGGGCAGCGTCGAGCCCGGCGTCCGTGTCGGAGGGCTCGCTCCAATGAAGGGATAGAGCCCATAGAGGAGGTTCCACTGGTCCGCCTCGCCCTGGCTCATCACCGGCATCTGCTCGGCGTTCAGGCCCTGCACCGCGCGACGGTTATCGACGTCCTGCCAACGCGGATTCGCGGCGTCGGTCACGTCGAAGTAGTACTCGAGGAGCTCGCAGTCTCCGACGTGGATCGTCTGCGTGATCATGTCGGGGTAGGAGTATTGGGGGATGCCCGCATCGAGCAGGCCGGGGTGGTTCTGCGCATACACGTACTGCTGAACGGCCCCACCCGAGCCCCCCACGCCAACCGTGTAGAGCGGCACGCCGTGGTCCTCGATGAAGTGTTCCTTCAGCATCAGCGCCGTCTCGCCGCCGAGTTCGAGGTTGTAATGCGTGTTCGTTCGCAGCCCCGTCGAGTTCAGTACCGCGTGGCCCAGCGAGAGGGCCTGATCGAATAGCATCGCGCTCGTGCTGGGAGAACCCTGCGAGCGCCCGATCGCCACGCCGCCCTGGAGACTGAACACGAGGCGCCCGCTCCAGAGCGAATCGTCCGGATCGGACGCACCGCTCTCGGTAGCAGGCACCAGCATCGCAACGCTGTAGATGAAACGGTTCATCGTTCCGCGTTCCCAACGAACGAGGTAGGGAACGGTCTCGCCCAGGACCGTGGTCGTCATCGCGACATCGGCCGGGAGCGCTCCACCCGGGTTCGGAAGCGGTGCGAAAGTGCCGGCCGTCGTGCGGTACATGTAGTCAACGCGCGCCGTCGCCGCGCAGTCCTTGCTCCAGCCCACGATGGTCGCGGCGTCCGTCGGGTAGCCGCGGCCGTCAGCCGGATAACTCCCATCGGCGGCTTCTGCGGCGACAGGAATTCCGATGCCGTCGTCATTGTCGACCGTGGGCTGGCCGAGTCCCGCGCGGGCAGTCGTGCAGACGAATGGCTGCTGCTGCGGACCCGAGAAGATCGGACCCTGCGACGGATGGTTCCAGACACGCAACATCGCCATGCGCTTGCGCACGTTCGGGTGCCGCTTCAAGACGAGACGATTGCGTCCCTCGCGAAAACCCTCCACCACGCCTTCGAGCGCGGGTTCGCCCGGCACAGGGCTGAGCTGGTCCGTCACATCCTTACGGTTCAGCAGCAGGACCGCGTGACGCGGAATCCGCCGGCCCGAAAAGCTCACGCGCACGAGGGCATCGCCCCCGCTCACCTGGTCGGGCGCGCTCGACAACACCTCGATGCTGGCTCGCGCGCGAGCGTCTGCAGGAGTGGCCGGGAGGGCCAGGAGAAAGGCCAGCGCAGCGAGCGAAAGAATGCGGAACATGGAGCCTCCGAAGCAGCCTCCCCCACCCAGTCCCACGCTATGACGGATCCGGCGCCGCCGCCAACCCGCGGACGGTGGCAGCTCCGTCGGCTATCCGCGCCGGGCTTTGGCTTCTCGCAGTTCCGCGCTGGTCTTCTCTTCATTGCGCATGGCTTCGGCCATCTCGTGCTCGGCGCCGAAATTCACCACGCGCTTGGCTGCCGCGATGGTGAGCGGGTCTAGCCCCGCGATCATGGCCGCCATCTCGCGCGCACGCTCCATGAGCTGATCGGCGGGCACGCAGGCGTTCACCAGCCCGATCTCGGCGGCTTCCTCTGCGAGTACATTGCGCGCGGTCATCACCAGTTCGAGCGCCTTCGCGCGACCGACGATGCGCGGGAGCAGGTGCGTGGAGCCCAAGCCCGGAAGGATGCCCAGCTTCGCGAAGGCAAGCCCGATCTTGGCGCCCTCCGCGGCGATGCGGATGTCGCAGGGAAGGATCATGGTGACACCCACTCCGATCGCGTGACCGTTCACGGCCGCGATGAGGGGCTTCGGGTACTCGACCATTTCGAGCGGGAGCTTCTTGAGGAAATCCTCTTCCCCCAGCTTCGGACCGCTCGAGGCATTCCCGCCCGCCTCGTGCGCCTTCAAGTGTTCGAGGTCGACGCCGGCACAGAAACCGCGGCCCGATCCCGTCAGGATCACGACGCGCACCGCGTCGTCGTCCCGCCAGGCGCGAAGGACCTCCGTGACTTCGTCGCCCATCTCGGTGGTGTAGGCATTGAGCTTGTCTGGGCGGTTCAGCGTGACGGTGCCGATCCGGTCACTCACGTCCGTCAGGATGTTTTCGTGCGCCATCGCTTCGCTAGTCCTCGTCGCCCGGGAAGGGCGCCCAGTTCGCTGCGCGCTTCTCGAAGAATGCCGTCGGACCCTCGACCTGGTCGGGGTGGTCGGCATGGAGTTCGAGCTGCCGATAGGCGGCATCGAGGCCGGGCTCGAGCCCGTGATCGAGACTCTCCCAGATCGCCTTCTTGCTGCGCGCGAGTGCCGTCGGCGAGTAGCCGCAGATGATCGTGGCCAGTTCGCGCGCACGCGCCAGCAGCTGATCGTTCGCAACAACTTCGCCGACCAGACCGATACGGTGCGCTTCGGCCGCGCTCATGCGCTCGGCCGAACCCAGGTAGGTCAGGCGGAAGACGGCGTCGAGTGGAATGCGCCGCGCGAGCCCCGCCGGTTCGAGCGTCGCCGCCAAACCGTTCTGCACGTGGGTATCAAAGAAGGTGGCGCCCTCGGACGCGATCACGAGGTCACTGTCCGCCACGAAGTGAAGGCCACCCCCCACGCACTGCCCGTTGACGGCCGTAATGACGGGCGTCCAGCATTCGTTCTGGATCGCCGTGATCTGGCTGTAGGGTGCGTCCTTGCGTGCGACCTTGGCGAACTTCTGGCTATCGCCGGCCGCCGTCGAGCTGATGTCCCAACCTGTGCAGAAGGCTTTCTCGCCGGCTCCCGTAACGATCACGCAGCGGACGTTCTCGTCCCTCTGGATCTCGCCCCAGAGCCGACGCAACGCCTGCGTCATCTCATAGTCGAACGCGTTGCGCGCCTTGGGGTTGTCGAGCGTAATGGTGCCAATGTGGTCGGCCACCTCGTAGTGGACTTCGCCCGCCACTACTGCTTCCCCAGAATGGCGATCCCACAAGCTGTCGGGTGCCCGCCAAT
The DNA here is from genome assembly GCA_029261815.1 of Deltaproteobacteria bacterium. Classification (GTDB taxonomy): domain Bacteria; phylum Myxococcota_A; class UBA9160; order UBA9160; family UBA6930; genus JAJDAP01. The sequence continues at coordinate 62,952 of JAJDAQ010000097.1, read as the reverse complement.
GTTATGCGAAAGAGCGATACCGGGATCGCTCACCTGGCGTTCGCCTGCGGTGCCCCGGAGCTGCTGCACATTCTCGTAGATCATGCGCACGCCGGTCGCACCTGTTGGATGGCCGAAGGCCTTGAGCCCACCGTCCGTATTCACCGGCAGGTCGCCCGTGAGTTCGAACTTGCCGTCGGCGATGTGTTCCTTGGCTGACCCTTTTTCGATGAAGCCCAGGTCTTCGTAGGTCAACAGCTCGGTCAGCGTAAAACAGTCATGCACCTGAGCGACGTCGATCTGGTTGGCAGGATCGTCGATTCCGGCCTGGGCGTAGATGTCGGTGGCTGCCCAGCCCGTGGGCTTCCAAGACAGGAAATCGTTGCCGGGGTCCTTCTGCGGGTTCGGACCCGCGATCACGGTGACGCCCTTCACCAGAATGGCGTCCTTCGATGCCAGGTCAGCGCGCGTGATCACGGCCGCGGCAGCCCCGTCGGTCTGGGCGGCGCAGTCGTAGAGTCCGAACGGCCAGGAAATCATGCGCCCATTCAGCGCGTCTTCGACCGTGATCTCACGCTTCAGGAAGGAGTTCGGCGCCAGCGTTCCGTTGTGATGGTTCTTGACGGCGATGCGGGCCAGGTCTTCGCGTCCGGCGCCGTACTTGTCGAAGTACGTGGCCGCGCATAGCGCGAACCAGCCGGCCGGCGTCTGCGGGAGATCGCGCACACGGTCCATCATGACGGACGGACCGGAGACGCCGCGGTCCTTGGGCTTGTCGTAGCCGACGACCAATACCGTGTCGTAGAGGCCAGCCGCGATTGACATCACACCGCAGCGGAAGGCATCGGTGCCCGTGGCGCAGTAGTTGGACACCATCGTCACCGGCTTGCCGAAGAGCTTGAGGGCGTCGCTGCACTCGTGCGGGCCCTTGTTCGAATAAATCGACCCCGTGAAGACGGCATCGATCTGCTTCTGCGGTTCGTCGATGCCGGCGTCGGCGTAGGCCTCGTAGGCCGCGTCGACGATCATGTCGGAAGGGCTCTTGTCCCAGTTCTCGCCGAACTGGCAGCAACCCACGCCCGTGACCGCGACCTTGTCCCGAATGGCGTCCTTCTGCATGGCTTCCTCCTGGTGCGGGCGCCGCGCTACTGCGCGAACGGCACGCCCTTCCAGTAGTAATTGGGGCGTCCGCCCACCTGATGGATGCGGCGGAATTCGAACTCGACGGGCATCCCGGGGCGCACCTGGTCGGCCGGGATATTCACGAGCTGGAGATGCACGCGCGCGCCGCCAATGTCTGTGATCGTGACGATCGTGGGCGGATCGGGCGTCGGAAAGAAGAAGTCGAGCGTGAACGTGACGACGGAACCCACCTGGTCGGAAAGACGGACCTGCGTAAAGTCGTCTTTCGCATAACACGACTCGCAGATTCGCTGCGCCGGGAATTGAAGCGCCCCACAGCTTCCGCACTGTTGGGCCTTGAACGCAATCTCGTCTTCGCGCTCGCGGAAGTGGATCGTGGCCGAGAGACCCTGGTTCGTGCCCGCGTCGTACTCGGCGGACTGCAGGTCGCGCGCTTTCAGGTACGTCTCGTACTTCGGAACCGCCCAACGCTTGGCCAGGTGCCACGCAACACCCCGGCGCGCTTCGAGCTTCTCGATGGGTGCCGCGACCGACAGTGCGGAGGCTTCGCCGCCATCGCCGTAGTTCGCGAGCAAGATGCGATCACCCGGCTTCGCAGCTTCCAATGCCGAAACGAGAAGCAACGGCGCGAATGCGACGCCCGCGTTCCCGAGCTTGCCGAAGAGCGGGTCCACCAGGCGTCCACGGTCGATTCCGAGTGAGCGCGCGGCAGTTCCGTGACTGCGCGCGTCCGGCCCGTAGAGTGCGACTCGATTGAAATCGCCGATCGATGCCCCCAGCTTCGCAACCAGGCCGTTGACGGCTTCGGCGATACCGGGCGTATAGCCCTCTTGCACGACGAAGCGCTCTTCCCAGGTGTGCACGAACGCGTCGCCTTCGGCTCGCCAGACATCCACGATTTCTTCCGCGAAGGCGAACGCCCCCTCGTCCTCGGCGATCGCATCGGCATCGCCGATCAAGAATGCCGCGGCACCATCACCGAAGTTGCGCTCGAGCCCTGAACCGGGTGCGCCAAGCCGCGCATCGCTCGCGATCACGAGCACGCGCTGTGCGCTACCGGCCGCCACCGAGTCGAATGCGGCGCGCAGTGCGTCGGTGCCGGCCCGAACCGAGCCCGAAACATCGGCGGTTCGCACGTCGCGACGCAGGTCGAGGGCCTTCGCGATCAGCGCGGCTCCCTGTTTTTCCTTGAACGCGTAGGTCGTGCTGGCGAACAGCACTCCGTCGACGGCGGCCCGGTCGAAACCGCGTAGGCAGTTCACCGCTGCGGTCACGGCCATGGTCACCGCGTCTTCGTCATTCCACGCGACGGAACGTTCGGGGCCCCCATCTTTGGGAGCACCACCGCCCATGACCGAAAAGCCAAGACGGGTGGGGGGGATGTACGCCCCGTACGAGACGATGCCGGCCATCGGGGAGTCCTCTTCGCCGCTGTGACAGCTGCCGGCCGGGACCTGGGCCCGCGCTCGCGGGGACTCAGATGGCCCGGGGATTTTCGATACGCATCGTATCGTAACCCCCCAGGACCGTCAAAGCGACCGAATCCTGGCTAGCGCCGACGCCGGGATGAGGCGTTCGCCCGGAGCTTCGAGCCGCGCGTGATCCCCGAGTTGACGCCGCGCGGAGACGTCGGCTCCGAAGACGCCTGCCTTGCAGGCTGCCGGGTGTTGGGGGCGAGTGGCCCCTGCTGCCATTCCCGCTGCGTCGTGGCCTCGAGCTTGCGGTCGACTTCGAGCTTCGTCGGTGTCGCGGTTCCCGCAGCCATGGCGCCGTAGCCGCTGGCACCCTGGATCGCGGGGCGCGTCACCGGCGTCGTGTCGCGATTCCAATGGTTGCTGCGCATGTGCGATCCATCCCAACTGGGCGGCGGAGCTCCAACGGCAGGCGGCCGCGTGGCGAACTCGGCTGCCGCCGGTTTGTCGGCGATGGCGGCGGAAGGAAGAACGATCAGGCCGGCCACGAGGGCGAGCCGACGGGGATGAATCCACATGAGAGGTGTACTCCGGCACTCCCGCTTCCCTGGCGTTCGTGTCCGGTTGCGCGAAGAAAGTGACGAGAGCCCGTCTCAAGTGTGCACATACCCGCACAAGTGCGTCAGATAGGTCCAAATTCCGCTGGACTCAGCCAATGTCAGCGCGATACAACCCATCCCGGCCGCTCCTGCCGGTCGCTTTCGGTCCCGCCACGAGGTGCTCCATGCAATCCCCTGTACCCGCCCCGCTCCGCAAGGTGGGTTGGTTCACTGCCCTTGCCCTTCTCTTCCTGGCCGTTCCGAGCGCCGCATTCGCGGACGAACTCGACACCGGCGACACCGCCTGGATCCTGGTCTCGACGGCACTCGTCCTCTTCATGACCCTGCCCGGACTCGCCCTCTTCTATGGCGGCCTGGTGCGCACCAAGAACGTGTTGTCGGTGTTGATGCAGTGCCTGGCGCTCGCGGGTGTCGTCACCGTCCTGTGGACCGTCTTCGGCTACAGCCTGGCGTTCGATACCACGGGAATGGTCGCGGGCACTACGAACCTCCACTCGTTCATTGGCGGCTTCGACAAGGCCTTCCTCGCCGGCATCACGGGCGACGTCCTCTCGGGCACGATCCCCGAAATCCTCTTCGTCACCTTCCAGATGACGTTCGCCATCATCACGCCCGGCCTCATCATCGGCGCCTTCGCCGAGCGCATGAAGTTCTCGGCCATGATGATCTTCTCGGTCGTTTGGCTGGTGCTCGTCTACCTGCCGATCTGCCACATGACCTGGGGCGGCGACGGCGCCTACTTCTGGGACATGGGCGTCTTCGACTTCGCCGGCGGAATCGTGGTCCACATCACGGCCGGCGTCGCGGCCCTCGTCGCCTGCATCGTGCTCGGCCCCCGAAAGGGATACCCGGGAACGCCGATGCTCCCGCATAACATGACCATGTGTTACATCGGCACCGGGATGCTGTGGGTGGGCTGGTACGGCTTCAATGGTGGCAGCGCGCTAGGCGCCAACGGTGGGGCCGCCATGGCCATCACCGTTACGCAGATCTCGGCCGCGACGGCCGCGTGCGTCTGGATGTTCATCGAATGGGTCCGCTTCGGGAAGCCTTCGGTGCTCGGAATCGCGACTGGGGCGATCGCGGGCTTGGCCGCGGTCACGCCGGCCTCCGGCTTCATTGGCCCGGTGGGCGGCCTCACGATCGGCCTGGTCTCCGGCTTCGTCTGCTACTACGCCGCAGCGATCCTGAAGATAAAGCTCGGCTACGACGACTCCCTCGACGTCTTCGGCGTCCACGGCGTCGGCGGATTCATCGGCACGCTGCTGGTTTCCTTCTTCGCGCACGAACGCTTCGGCGGAAACCAGGGCGACCTCGCGATGGGGGCCCAGTTCGGAACGCAGCTGCTGGCCTCCGTCATCACGATCGTGTTTACCGCGGTCGTCACGTGGATCATCCTCAAGGGCGTCGACGCGACCGTCGGGCTCCGGGTGACAGACGATGACGAGCGGTCGGGCCTCGACGTCGCCCTGCACGGTGAGTCTGGGTACGACTACTAAGGCGGCGGAACGCGACCCCGGGCGGAACGCGCGCGCGGCGGAACGCGAGCGTTGCTCGCGTTCCGCCGGGGTCGCGAACGCGCGTTGGCTCACGGTGGCCCGCGTCTCCGGGCTCGGTAGGTCCACATCGCTGCGCGAAGGATCCCTGGCGTTCGCTCCGCTCGGGGGTTACGCCGCGTCGATGTGGCGGGCGACGATCTCGCTGGCGAACTCACCGGTTCCGAGCGTGTTCTCGAGGACAAAGGTCCGCTTCAGGTAGTAGTGCGGCGGCATCTCCCAGGTGAAGCCCATGCCCCCGTATATCTGCACGCACTTCCGGGCATTGTGCATGGCGGCTTCGCCCGCAACGACGCGCGCGCTGGCGATGGCCCGGATCGGGTTCCCGATCTCGGGATCATCGAACGTGCACGCGGCCGCGTAGACGGCCGCACGCGCCATCTCCTGCTTCACGTACATGTCGGCCGCGATGTGCTTGATCGCCTGGAAGCCCGCGATCGGGCGGTCGAACTGCTCACGGCCCTTCGCATACGCAACCGCATACTCCACGGTGGACTCCGCCATTCCGAGGAAGAATGCGGAAGCCAACAGGGTCGCTTCGACACGGATCTGATGGGCGAGGTCGTTGTCTCCGATCTTCTCGCCTTGCGGCAGGTCCGTCACCGCCAGCATCGGAGTCAACGGGTCGAGGGGTTCTTCGACGAGTTCGCCCGAGAGCGCGCTGCCTTCGACGCGGTACACACCGTCGCTTCGCAGGACGACGAGTACGTCGAGCTGGTCGCCATAGTCGACGAGCGTCATTCCAGCCGGACTCGCAAGGCGCGTATCGAGACCGCTCACCACGACCTCGCCCGAAGCGACGCCGTCGATCACGCTTGCGAGGGCGGCACCCCAGACAGTGGGCCCCGGAACCACGCGTCTGCCGAGTTCAGCGAACACGATGGCCGCGTCCGCCATGCCCAGGCCGACGCCCCCCTGATCTTCGGGGAGGCGAAGACCGAAGACGCCCATTTCGGCGAGTTCGGCCCAGAGTTCCTTCGAGAAGGGAGCCTTCTCGAGCTCGGCGATTCCGTCGAACGGGAAGCGCCCTTCGCAGAACGAGCGGATGCCCTCCTGCAGCGCGGTCTGGTCTTCCGTGAACTGGAACTCCATGACTAACGCTTCTCCTTGGGCATTCCGAGAATTCGCTCGGAGATGATGTTGCGTTGCACCTGTGACGAACCTGCCGCGATCGTGAGCGACAGCGTGTTCAGGAACGTGTCCACGGTGTAGCCGTTCCGATGTCCAGCGAGGTCCGTGCGCGACAGGCCCATGCGGCCCATCAGGCGCGTGCCGAATTCGTAGACGCGTTGATTGAGTTCGGTGAAGGCCAGCTTCAGAGCCGAGCCTCCGATTCCGGGCATTCCGGTCCGCGCGACTTCTCCGAGTTGCCACTTCATCAGAGCCCACAGCGAGTCGGCCTCAGCCGCCAGGTGACCGGCTTCGCGGCGCAGTCCGATGTCATCCCACGCCGTCGCGCCGTCACTCGTGATGTTGCGGGCGACCTCGGCCATGTCGGACAGGAATTCCTTCAGTTCGTAGATGTCCTGGGCCCAGGCGCTTCCGCGCTCGAAGCGCAGCGTCACGTTCGTGATGCGCCAGCCGTCGTTCTCTTCGCCGACGAGGTGCTCGACAGGGACTCGGACATCCTCAAGAAACATCTCGGCGAAGTCACTCTCTCCGCGAATCGTGTCGATGGGCGAGATCGAAATGCCGGGAAGGTCCATCGGCATGATGACCCAGCTGATGCCGCCGTGTTTCGGAACCTCCGGGTTGGTGCGCACGAGCAGCTCGCAGAAGTCGGCCTTCTGCGCGAACGAGGTCCAGGTCTTCTGGCCATTCACGACGTAGTGGTCGCCGTCGCGGATCGCCGTCGTCTTCAACGCGGCGAGGTCGGACCCGGCGGACGGTTCCGAGAAGCCCTGACACCAGACTTCGTCGCCGCGCAGGATCTTGGGCAGGTGTGTCTGTTTCTGCAGTTCCGTGCCTTCGGCGATCACGGTCGGCCCACCGTGACGCAGGCCCACGAAGTTCATCCCGACGTACGGCGCCTTCGCCCGCGCGTACTCCTCGTAGTAGACGAGTTCTTCGGTGAGGGTGGCGCCGCGGCCGCCGTATTCGGAAGGCCAGTTGACCCCGGCATACCCGGCTTCGAAGAGCTTCTTCTGCCAGCCCATGTCGTAGTCGCGACGTGCGTCCCAATCGCTGCGGGGCGGCGGCGCTCCGTGTTTGGGCACTTCCTGGTCGAGCCAGGAACGCAGTTCGCGGCGGAACTTCTCGTCCGCATCGGAGTAACGCAGGTCCATCGGAGGCCTCTCGGTGGTCGCAGGAGGGTGGTCGCCGGAGGTGGTCGCCGGAAGTGGCGACACGACGAGCTGGCGGGGACTCCCGTCAGCGGGGCGAGGGATTAAGATACGGTGCGTATCGTAATTCGCCAACCGGTCCTAAGACGCCCTAGAAGTCCGCCTGCGCGTTGGTGGGCCCGGGACCCCGGACCGCTCGCCCCGGCCGGGACGTGTGCTGCACACCCAGGATCTCGCGGATGCTGTCCTGGTCGGCCTTTACCCGAACGCGGATGAACGGCCCCCTGGCCGTGAACTCGGAGCGCGAGAACTCGCTGTCCTGATAGCCGGCGAAGTTGTAGCCGACGCTCAGCCAGACGTTGCGCACGATGACGCGCCCGACCGAAACGCCGTAGTTCATCGTGACGCCATGGCCCTGCCCACCGGCGAGGTGGCGGACGCGGGCGTGGAAGCCCACATCCCAACGCTCGCCGATGTCGCGGCGGAACTCGACGCCTAACACATTTCCGAAGGACGAGAAGCGCTGATCGTCGATCGTATCGACCACCCATTTCGTCGAGAGCTGCCAACCGATCTGCGTGCGCCGGTCCCATTGATGGTTCAGCTTCAGATGGTTGATGATGCGACGGCTCTGGAAGTCAAAGCCACCCGTGTCGCGGGTCTCGAACTCGATGTCGAGTTGTTCCAGGACGATGAAGGGGCCATCAAGGGGCCGGTAGACCATTCCGAGGCGGCCGTCGACGAGACTTTCGGTCTCACCGTCATCGGCCTTGGTGCGGAAGAATTCAAGGCGTGCCGAATAGCCGAAGTCACCGATTTCTCGGAGGGCACCGACCAGCAGGTTCCACTGGTCTTCGGTATCGCCAAAGCGCGTTTCTGCGCGTGCGCTGATGGACGTGCCTTCCTTGCTGTAGCCGGTGCCGACCGAAATCGCGGTGAAGTCGCTCTCGATGGTGGCGTCGCGGGTGCCGGCGGCCGGCGGAACCTGCGGATCGAAGGGCGTCTCGGAAGAACGAAGTGTCTGCGAACGTTCGACGCGCAGGTCCAATGACCAATCCGGATGCACTTGCCAGAGATGGCCGATGCCCAGGTTCGCAAACGTACGACGCCCGTTCTCGGTCGTGCCGTCTGTGATGTCGGTATCGATCGTGCCCCCAGTCCACGGGGTCGTCCGGATCCCGAAGCGGGTTTCCTGGGTCGAGCGAAGTTCGCCGAACGTAAACTCCTCCTCGGCAAAGAGCGTGATGGCCTCGGTAAGTCGCCAGTCCGCGCCCACCAGGAGCCGGTCGGCGAAGTCGCCGTGTTGGCCCTCGTCCCCGAAGCCCAACTCAGTTGCGCCTCGCAAGGTCAGGCGGTCGTCCAGGAAGCTGTGATGGCCTCCCAAGAGGAGTTGAACGGTCTCCGCGTTCTCGTCGATACCGCGATCCGCCGCATAGCGAACCCCTGCGTGAGCGCCGCGCCTTCCATCATCCCATTCGAGACGAGCCTCAGCGACTGCGCGTTGATCGTCGTTGTCGAGATTCTCGTCCCGGTAGAGTCGGCCCTCGACACGAACATCCTCACTGACGTGATACCGCGCGTCGGCGCCGATGCTGCGCGTAGCTCCGGAACTCCCACGCTGCTGGCCGAGTCCGAATCCGCCGTCCTGCTGCTCGGCGTAGGCTTCGGCTTCGAGCTTCTCGCCCCGATGCTCGGCGCGGAGCATCCAGGCTTCATTGTGATCGTCCGGAGTCTGGAAGTTCTCTTGTGTGGTGCGGCCGTACTCGGCGGTCACCTCGGTGCGCTCGCCCAACTTCACTGTCGCGTCCGCAGCGACGAGACGGGAGTCGAGGTCGCCGCCGCCCTCGTGGATCGCGGTCGCGCCCACCTCGACCGCGCCGTCCAGGAACTCGGCCGAGACGCGCCCACCCGCGGTGACTTCCTTCTGATCGCCGCCGTCCACTTCATAGTCGACGATGATGAAGATCGGATTGAGGTTCTCGTCGCGGGCGCCCACAGGCTCCCGGAAGTGGATCGTGCCCGCGGCATAGTCGATGTCGTAGTCGATGTTCCGCGTCAGGTTGTCGGTCTGGATCACCCGCTGGCCTCGGAACCGGTCGCGCACTTCGATCTGCACCTGCTCACTACCCACGATGACGTCTCTGGTGCGCAACCGGTAGAGCCCAGAGACACCGCGACCGCGGATCTCGTCCTTCAGGAACTGTTGCTCAGTGTCAGTGGCGAATGCGTTCCAGCTCACGATGTCACCGCGACGCGCTGTCTTGATGCCGGTGAGCGTGCGCTGGTAGCGACCGAGTTCGGTCTGATCGAGGCCGGTCTCATAGTCGCCGTACAAGACGAAGAACCGCTCCCGTTCCACCTTCAGGTAGAGGCGGTTCGAGGTCGCCGCGTCCGACCCCTGCTCGGTCCGATCGCCGTAGAGCGTGTAGTGCTCTTCGGGGTCGATCACACCGAGCAGTCGGTCGCCGACACCGCCTTCGCCACCGAGTTCCCCGAGTCGGGTGCGTTCGGCATCGGAGTCATACGCCGCTGTCAGCAGCCACTTGCCCAGGACCGTGCCTTTGGCGAAGAATGCCACGCGACCCTCGGTGAAGTCGCTGCCGCGGGCATCGGCGTTCTCGCGATTCTCGCTGTCGCCACTCGAGCTATTGAACCCAGCCGTACCGGTTCCGAGGCCGACGAGGACCCACTCCCGCTCGCCCGGTTCGAGCCAAGCCTCGAGTTCTTCCGTTTCCACGCCACCGAGCGCGACCTTGAAGCGGACGTCGCCCACCACCGACGTCGGGTGGAGCGCTATCTCTGCAATTCCGTCTTCGCCGACCACGTAGTTGGACGAACCCAGCCCGAAGTCTCCGCCTTCGACCTCGGTGATCGCCTGGGTCCGCAACGAATCCACTTCCTGCTGCGTCTGATACGGCGGGTCGACCTGGAAGATGCCGGTGGTGCCTTCGCGCGCCGGGCGCCCGTAACGGTCGAAGAAGCGCACGGCCAGGATCGGAGCCGTTCGCCCATCGGCGACCAGGCGCGACGCGTCGCGAACGAATTCGGCCTTGATGGGCGGGCCCGAGAAATGGACCCGCGATTCGAGGCGCACGACGACGGCGCCTTCGCCGTCCACGATCTCGGCCACGAACGTGTTCGGTCCATCCTTGATATCGATGCCGCGCCAGCGCGAGATGGCCGTCGTTCCTTCGCGGTTGCGAATGCGTCCGTCGAAGTTGAGTGGCGAAACCGCCTCGCCATTCAGGCGCAGTCGGACTTCATGCTCCGGTGAATGCTGGATGCCTACCTTGACCGCCGAGATCGCGGGGTTGAAACCTTCAGCCGGGTACAGCCAGCGATTCCCGGGCGCTGCCGTCGCGAGCCACGGGCCACCGAATGCATCCTCCGGCCGATTGAGCACAGGCTTCTCTTCGACGACGACCTCGGCCGGTTTGGCCGGGGCATCTTCAAGCGTCACGTGCTGCTCGACCGAAGCCGTTTCGCAGCCACCGCAGAAACTCACTTCGGCGACAGGCGTCCGGACGGTGCGCGCGAAACTTCGTCCGCTGACCATGGCCTTCGCCGTCCACGGCCTGTCGGCGTCGGCAACCTCACGGTCGACCGAGAATGTCACGCGCTTCGTCTCGCCCGCTGCCAGAGCGGCGATGCGGAAGGTCACGGCACCTTCCAGACCGTCGGGTTCCGCGGCTTCCTCTCCGACCCGGACCGAGTCCGCGATCACGCGCACGCCGGACGGCAACATGAACACGGCGGCCAGTTGCTCGAAGTCGCCGCCATTCCCGGTGATGTCCAGGGATACGCGGCTCTGGGCGCCGCGCGGCGAGACCGAGAGTCGCTGGCGCAGCTCGTGTAGCGGCGGGATCTCTTGCGCCACGACGAAGTCGGTGCGCCAGAGCCCACCGGCCTGCTGTTCGACGAACTGCGAGTAGGGGCGGCCCGCGAGGGCATGCCCACCGCAGTCGAGCGGTTCGAGGCCCTCGGGCAGCGTATCGACATCGAGCTGCAAGACGTGGGTCCCGGCCGACAGCGCAGTCATGTGGAAACGGCCGACTTCGTCGGTCACGACGTAGGTACCGTCCTCGAGGAAGAGCCGGACGCCGGCAACCCCGGGGTGCGGATCGTGAATGGGTGTCTCGCAGCTTCCAACGCGAACCCGGCCCAGGATAATGGTGCGGTCTTCCAGGACATCGGCGGCGACGCGAACAGAGGCGCGCGCGGTATTGGACCGCGCATTGAAGCCCGATGCGTAGGCATCATTGTGCGCGGAGCCTGGCCGCGCGGCCGCTCCGACCAGAACGACATAGCGAACGTCGACCGAGCTGCCCGGGTTCATCACACCGAGCGGAATCGTCATCGAGCGCCCGTTCGCGGCAATCACGGGATCGGGCGCCGAGACGCCGTCGATCTTCAGCGAATCCGGCTCGTAGCGGAAGCCCGGCGGCAAGCGGTCAAAGAGGGTGACGGGGCCGGGAACCCCGACGGCGGGCGTTCGAACGTTCACGACGTACTGGATGAACTCGCCGATGCGCGCGTTCGTCCGGCTCGCCTGCTTGGAAACGAGGAGACCGGCGCCTCCGTTGCTCGGATCGAGGGGAACGTCGATCTGGATTGCTGGCCCCAGCGGAACCACGAATGCAGCGCCCCGCGAGCCACCCTGCAACGCGTAAGGCGAGCCCGGCAAGGTCTGCAGCGTGCCGTCTGGGACGACGGACGGGAAGGCGTAGTCGGCCGGGGGTCCGACCTCGAGTCGATAGTTGCCGGGCGCCACGAAGGGGAAGCGATACTCGCCGGCGGCGAAATTGTAGACGGCGCCTCCGCTGTCGGTGGCGGTGCCACCCGAGAGCACGGAGGACGGGAAGATCGAAACGCCGTCGTCTCCGAAGACGTTGGCCGGCAGGCCGGTACCGGCATCGACCAGGCGAACAATGGCGCCATCGATACGGGCGCCTGTCTGGCTGTCGAACACGACGCCGAACGGATCGACGAGCGCGGCCGACGAAGAAGAGTCGGTGCCGTCGACAGGGTCGACGTATGTCACGGTAATGGCGTCCGCGGGCACAACCGACAGTGCGCAATCTCCTGAAACCGGAGGCGGTGCCGTCGTCATCAGGTAACCGACAAAGGTCCCGGTCGAGACTCCGGTCTCCGTCAACTCCAGAACCTCTGTGTCCCCTGTCGGCGCGGACGTGACGGTAACCACGATGGTCTCGGCCACCGCCATGTTCACATCCTGGTCGAGGTCGGTGACCTGGAGGAATGCCGGTTCGCCGCGATGAAATGGACCGCCCGCGAGCAGATCGACCGGCGCCGCAAGATTGATTGGACCGCCACCGAGTGCCGAAGGCGGCGGTGACGGCACGAAGGGTCCCCCCGGCGTTCCGGACGTACTACAACGCTCGGCGGCCACTGGCGTCGCAAACGCGCCCGGGTTGCCGGATGCGTAGTGCAGGATCTGCGTCGTGCTAGGCGTCCGGATCGTAGAGACGACAATCGTCTCCGGATTGGACGGCGTGATCACGGGGCCCCCCGGCGAGATCCAATCGACCTGCGCCGTGTTCGTGATGTTCGTGCCCGGGGGCGTCATCGCCTGGCCGGCGGCCGCGAAGAGCGCGACCGCCAGCCAAGTGATGATGAGGCTCCCGATCTCCAGACGCACGGGTCCCCGAACGCGCCGCGCGGAGGCATTCGCCATCCGCCCGGCCCGCCGGGGACCGTGCATCGGGATCAGGAACGGCAACGTGTTACCGAGCTACTGGATCGTCACTCGGAACTGGACCGTCGCCGTATCACCCGGAGTGAGGGTGATACCGTTGACAGTCACGACGTTGGCGCTGAAGTCACCCTGGTCACCGTCCACCGCGTTGCTGAGCGGGGTTGCCGCTCCACCCGGAGGGGTCACCTGGATGCCGTTGCCCACGCCGTAGCTGTCGGTCGTGAAGGCTACGGTTCCGTTCGTCACGATCTCGGTTGTCAGGTCATCCGAGATCGTCACGTTCGTTGCCGTCGCGGTGGCCGCCACTGCGTTCGAGATCGTCACCGTGTACTCAACGATGGCGCCCGGGATCGCCTTGGGGTTCACCGCGCCGTTGAACGGATCGCTGATCACGACCGACGCCTTGTTGACCGTCAGGTTGGCTGCGCCCACAAGGAACGCGTCCGTGTCCGAGTGGAGACCATCGCCGGCGATATCGATATCGCCAGCGCCGTCTCCGAACACGACCTGCGCCGGCCCCGCGGTTACGTCCGCGCCGAGGTCTTCGACGAGAGCCGCACCAAGGCCGACCGCGGTGCCGTCCGCCGCCTGCGCCGTCAAGGCGATGGCGGAGACGTCCCCATTGGCCTGGGCACCGATGTCACGCACGATGAAGATCGCGGGAGACGTGGCGTCGGCGGCCAGCTGGTCGACGAAGGTCGCAGTATCAACGCCAGCGTCGTAGGTGCCGTTGGCGTTGCTGTCCACGAAGATTCCGCTCGTGCCACCGACCGGCGCATTGAAGTTGTCGGTGCCGCCGAACGGATCGGCGCCACCCACCTGGTTGGTCGCGGTGAGCAGGAAGTCCATGGTGGCGTTGCCGTCATTCCGCACCGTGTAGGTGAGAACTTCAGTGACGCCGCCACTCGCAACGACGGTGTATCCGGCGCTGGACTCTTGGACGGTGAGGTCGACCATATGGTCGACCACGAATGTGGCGATGTTGGAGTTCTGCGGCGTCTGTGCCGAGGCACCGACGTCGAAGGTGACCGTCGCCTGGTTGCTGATGGGCGTGTTCGAAGCCGTACCCACTGCGTGAGCGGCTCCTGACAAACCCAGGATCAGCGCTGCGAGGACCACCCCCGCAACGCGACCCGTTCGTGTTTCCCAATGCATGATGTTGAATCTCCTGATTCGGCGTTGGAGAAGCCCGGCTACTGAAGCTGGGCGAAGAAGCGCACAGCGCGTTCTGCGCTGGGCGCGATGGCGTCGGCGAACACCCACCGGATGTGCGTGTAGTCGCCGGCTGTCGCAGGACGGACGAAGCCGTCCTCAGTTGTCACCGAGAGGTTCTCGGCGACGTCGAAACGGAACCCACCGTCGACGGAGAAGAGAACACGCGCGCCGTTGTCGGCAGCGGACCCTTCCACGTACTGCATGTGCTCGGGAACGGGGTCGGTAATCACGACCTGCTCCGCGGGCTCAGCCGAGTCGTTCTTGGCCGAGATCGTGTAGGCGACAATGTCACCGGGAACGACCTTCGACGGCGGAACGAACCGCTCTTGCATCTCACCCTCCGCGGAGGGCACGAGCAGCCGCTTCTCGACCTTCGTCGTCAGCGAGATGCCATCCGCGAATGCGGGCGCGGCAACGAGCGTGACGACGAGGAGGATGACGGCCTTCAGGATCTTGTTGGTTCCAAACATGTTATTTCCCCTAGTTGATGACCACGTCGAACGTGATCGTCGAAGCGGGTGCACCCGCGGCGACATTGCCGAGGCCAACCGTGATGGCGTTGGCGGCTGTGACGTTGTAGTCGGCGTCATCGATGGGGGAATCGCTGGCGTCGGTGAGCGCTGCTGCGTTCAACGTCATCGAGTTGAACACGTACGTCGTGTTACCCGGAATGTTGTCTGTGACGACGACGGCGTTGGCTGTGCCGCTGCCGCTCACCGTCACAATGAGCGTGTAGGTGATCGTCGCGCCGGGAACCGGCTGGCTCCCACCGAACGGATCGGCCACGCTCGAGGCCTTGGTGATGGCCAGAGTGGTCGTCGAGACTTGATAGGTCCCGAAGTCCTGGTCTGTTCCACCACTCGGCCCGACGACGGCATCGACCGTTCCGCCGTCACCCGCAGCCGCGAAGACTGTTCCGGCAGCCACGGGGGCACCCGGCACGGTATTCGAGATCGCTGCGAGCTGGCCGTCGCCCAACTGGCCATTGGCCAACGGTCCGCCCGGAATATCCATCCGGACGAAGACCACGATGTTGTCGGACCCCGGCGTGTTCGCGTCGAGCACCGGATCGTTGACACCCGCTGTGTAGAGAGTGTCGATCGCGGTGTTCAACGCACCATTGCTGTCCGTATCCAGGTAGATGTCGGCCAGCGCTGGCGTGAAGTTATTCAACACACCCAACCCGGCCAGGGTGTAGTCGTCCACTCCATTGCCGATGTTGGTGACGCGGAACGTCAGCACCTGGTTGGTATCTGGCGAGTTCACCAGCACGTTGCCCGCTGTGAGCACCGTGACATCGACATCGATCAGCTCCGCCACTGTGACGACGTTGGGCGGCGAGAACACCGTGACGGGCGGCCCACCGAAGTTCGCCGTCACCGAGGCGGTGTTGGTGATGTCTGTATTGGCCGGCGTACCGACCGCGTTGGCACTGCTCGCGAGCAGCAGCACCAGGCCCGCCAGCAGTACGCACCTTGCGTACCACCGGCTGTGTTTGGGTTGCATGGAAATCTCCTTTTCCTTCACTGAACGAGCGCCCTGAAGCGGAGCTCAAAACTGGGGTTCCCCCCGCCACCGGACGCTGGAAGCGAGCCAGTGGGTCGAATGCGAATGGCGCGGACGAGTGGATCGAAGGTCCCGGGGGCCGGCACGTAGTTGAACAGACCCCCGCCGTCGTCGAAGTCCACGTCGTCTGTGAGGTCTGCGAAGCCGCCCCATGTGATCGAGAGCGTGCTCGATGGCGACCCGTCGACGAGCAACACCGGACTCGCGGCGCCAGTCCCGACGAACATCGAGAGCTGCACCGGTAGCGTGTCACTAACAACGAGGCTGTCGGCGTCGGTCGAGCCCGCTCCCTGGTTCGTGACCAGGATCCCGTAACGGATCGTCGCACCCGGGATCGCTTTCGGGTTCGTTGTGCCGTTGTGGGGGTCGCTCTCCGTTACGACGCTCTTGACGATGATCAGATCGACGGGCTGTCGAACGGTCGTGGGATCGCTCGCGGTGTTGTCGCCGGAGACGTTGTCGAAGAGCGTTCCCGAAACCGTCGCCGTGTTCGTGATGCTGGCCGGGGCGCCCGCGGCGACCGCGACCGTCAGCGCGATGTCGGGCGTCGTAGCCCCGGACGCCAACGCGTTGTTCTGCGTACACGTCACCGTGGAGCCACCAAGGCTGCAACTCCAGCCTGTGCCGACAGCACTCACGAACGACAGTCCGGCGGGCAGTGGGTCTGTGACCGTGATCGTGCCGGTGTGGTTGCTGGGGCCGTTGTTCGTGACCGAAAGCGTGTAGACGCCGTTCTGGCCAGCGATGAAGTCTCCCGTGTGGGACTTGTTCATCTGCAGGTCTGCGACCGGCGTATTGGTCACGCTGAAAACTTCGGCAGAGAGCAACACGAGGTCGCCGCCCGAGGAGTACGTCGAGGTTCCCGACGACAGCCCCGCAGTCAGGAATGGGGAGATGTCGTAGACGTCGAAGTCGACGCCGTGGCTGTTGGTGTCGGCGTTGATGTTGCTCTGCGAGTTGAACTGGTTGTTGAGCGGGTTCAACCCATCGGTGAGCGCGCTTCCGCGGAAGCTCAGGTTCTCGGTGAAGCCGCCGAGCGCGGACGAGTTTCCGGCGTCGCCTTCCCACGTGATATGCCCGAGCTTTCCGTCGATAGGGCTCGCCGGAACCACGAAGTTGTTTGGCGTGAGCGAGATCTGACTCCCGCGGAAGAACTGGAAGCCGTCGAACATGTTGACGACGCGCAGGGGTTCTGCCGGATGCTCGTAGACGACCACGAGACTCCAACCGGACAACACGGCCGAGACCCCGCAATACGGTGCGCCGTTGTCGACCAGGAGATTCGTCATCGAATACGCGCCGTTGCCAGCGTTTTGCACCAGCGTGGTCACGTCCGCGTACCCGCTGAAGAATCGATACGTCGTGCCGAGAACGAACGTCTCGGTGAACGTGCGGTCGGCAGTGACGTCCTGCGTACCGAGCGGCGTCGTGAACCTCACCGTCGGGTCGACGGCTGCGCCTGAACCAGCCCAGTAGAGGTACGCGCGCCGGACGGTCGCGCCGGGACGGATCCCCGTGAGTGTCGTGGCCGCGGTTCCGTTCAACGTGCACGAGTTCGGATTGGTCGCGGCGCGGAACGTCGCCTGGGTTCCGGTGAAGTCGAGGTTCCCGGCGAGGCTTTCGAACAGCGTGAGCGGTGTGCCGGCCTGCGCGGGCACTGCCGAGACAATGCCGATCACGGCCCACAGAAGAAACGCGCAGCCGCGGCCTAGGCCATGCGCGCCCATCCGGCGGTTGTCCCTGGATTCATTCACGAATTGATGAATCGGCCGGCCGCCGGGTTGGGTTGGGCACTTTCCCTTACTACGAGCCAGATTCTCCCCAGGGGGCATCGGGCTCTGCCGTGACCTCCATCACCGGCCTGGCCCGTTCGACAACCGATGCAGCCCATGAGGGAAACAAATGAGCGGATCCACAGTTCTGCTGGTCGACTGCGGTGATGACCCCATGGATCTGCTCGCTGCCCGGATTCAACGCCTCGGTCACCGCGCCCTACGCGTCAAGACGCCGACGGATGCCTACATGGCGCTAAGCAACGCCCGGCTCGGCATCGGGGCCGCGATCCTGCCGGTGGACGCCCCGGTCGGGACCCTCGACGGGGCGCTGGCGAAGCTTCGCGAGGTCGCCGCGGAGCCGACCCTGTCGCTGCTTGCACACGGCACGCGCCCGGGACCCACGGGCCAGGCCGAGCTCGACCGCGCAGGTTTCGACCTCGCGCTCTACGAACCGATGGACGCGCATGCACTGCGCTTCCAGCTGAACCGCGCCCTGGCCTGGCGACACAGCCGACAGACGCGGCGCGCCACCCGCGCCCCTTCGGTTGCCGAGGTGAAGCTACGCGCTTCGCGCCGCGCCAAGGAAGGTCGGCTCTACACGGTCTCTCCGGGCGGATGCTTCGTCGCGATCTCGACGCCGTGGCTCCGCGGCACCCCGGTCAAGCTCGACATCGAGTGGAGCGACGGACGCCGCCTCCGTGCGCAGGGGCGCGTCGCGATGACCAACGTTCGCGGCAACCTCATGAAGGAGGCGCTACCGGTCGGAATGGGCATCGCCCTCGAGAAGATTCACGGTGACGCCGCCACCGAGATCATGGAGTTCGTCCAGCGGCGTCTGCGCAAGCTCGATGTCGCGGGATCCCTTCGTTAGTCGAAGGAGCCGATCCACTGGGAGAGGGCATCCAGCGCGGGCAGGACCTCGTCGCGCGGAGCCGACGGAATTCGAAGCGCGCATTCCGTGAGTCCCAGCGAGTGGTAGTAGTCGAGCTTCCCACCGTCGGAGAAGACGCCGAACGGAACGAGATGCATGGCGTCGAAGTCACGCCCGCCTTCGTCGCAGGCACGACGTAGCTCGTCGAGCGAAGCCCGCATGCCGGCGCCACCGATTGGCATCCAGCCATCGCAGTACTCGACGATGTGTCGGAACAAGATGGGTCCGGCGGCGCCACCCATCAGCGTTCGCGGCCGTGGTTGCTGCACGGGCTTCGGCCACTGGAAGCTCTCTTCGAATCGGATGAACTCGCCGTCGAACGCGGCGGATTCCTGGGACCACAGCGCCTGCATCGCGAGCACACTCTCGCGCACATGCGCGCGGCGGCGCTTGGGGTCGACGCCGTGGTTCTCCATCTCCTCCCGGTTCCAGCCGTACCCGATGCCGAAGACGAAGCGCCCCCGCGAGACCTGGTCGAGCGTCGCGATCTGCTTCGCGTAGCTGATCGGATCGTGCTCCATCGGGAGCGAGATCCCGGTTCCCAGCAGCAACGACTCGGTCACCGCCGCCGCCGCCGCCAACGCCACGATCGGATCCGGGCTACGGAAGTACTCCTCGCCGAGCACGTCCCCGCCGGTCGGGGGCGGTGTCCGCCGGCTCGCCGGAATGTGCGTGTGCTCCGGCAGGTAGAGGGAGTGAAAGCCACGGGCCTCGGCCTCGCGCGCGAGATCGACGACGTCCATGGCCTTGTCGGTGGCGTGGAAGGCGAGACCAATCTTCATCGAGGTCCTCCGGCCGCGGTCGAGGGCATCCACGCGGGGGGTAGACTCGGGCCAGGCCCGATCGAGGGTGGTACCCAAGACTAGAACATGTTTCAATTCCGGGTCCGGTTCCACGCCCAGATCCACCGTGCCTCCTTTCCGGTGACGAGACCCCATGACCGCCGCCTCTTTTGATGCCGATTACGAGCTCGACCACCGCTACACGCGTGAGTCCGGGCGCGTCTACCTGACCGGCGTGCAGGCGCTCGTCCGCCTGCCACTGATGCAGAAGTGGCGAGACGAGGCCGCCGGCCTGAACACCGAGGGTTTCATTTCCGGGTATCGGGGGTCGCCGCTCGGCACCTACGACATGGCGCTCTGGCAAGCGAAGTCGCTGCTCGACGCGAACGGCATCCACTTCGAGCCGGGGGTGAACGAGGATCTCGCCGCCACCTCCATCTGGGGCACCCAACAAGCGGTGCTGCAGCCGGGTCCGCGCGTCGAGGGCGTCTTCTCGATCTGGTACGGCAAGGGGCCCGGCGTCGATCGTTCGCTCGATCCCATCAAACACGCGAACTACATGGGAACCGCCGAACGTGGGGGCGTCCTCGCGCTCTGTGGTGATGACCCGGGCGCCAAGAGTTCGTCGATCGCGCATCAAAGCGAACATGCCTTCGTGCACGCCGGCGTTCCGATCCTCAACCCGGCGAATGTCCAGGACTATGTCGACCTCGGCCTGATGGGCTTCGCGCTCTCTCGCTATTCGGGGTGCTGGGTCGCCTTCAAGTGTCTGACCGACACGGTCGACAGTGCGGCTTCGGTCATCGTGGGCCCCGATCGCGTGAGGACGGTGGTTCCCGACTTCGCGTTTCCCGAGGCCGACCACCACGTCACGATGAACAACACGTTGGTGAAGATCGAGGAGCAGCTCTACCAGGTGAAGCTGCCCGCCGCGCAAGCATTCGTTCGCGCGAACCGGCTGGACCGCGTGGTGCTCGACTCGCCGAACCGGCGGCTCGGAATCGTGACCACGGGGAAGGCGTACCTCGACGTGCGTCAGGCCCTGGAAGAGCTGGGACTCGACGAAGCACGTGCGGCCGATCTCGGAATCACGCTCTACAAGGTCGCGATGAGTTGGCCGCTCGAGCCCGAAGGAGCGCGGGAGTTCGCGCACGGGCTCGAAGACCTCCTGGTGGTTGAAGAGAAGCGGCCGCTGATGGAAGAGCAGCTCGCGCGCATCCTCTACAACGAAACCGATCGACCGACATTGCTGGGAAAGCGCGACGAACGTGGCGCGCCGCTCCTTCCGTCGGAGGGCGAACTCTCGCCCGCCATCATTGCGGAAGCCCTGCGTGGCTGGCTCGAGCGCAAGCTCGGTGAGAACGCGCGCGCGCTTCGCCCGCGCTTCGACGTGTCCCCGGTTCTTCCGCCGGCACAGCTACAGCGTCTGCCCTCGTTCTGCTCCGGGTGCCCGCACAACTCGTCGACCGTCGTTCCGGAGGGCTCGATCGCGCTCGGTGGCATTGGATGTCACGGCATGGCCGTCTTCTTTCCCGAGCGTCGCACGTTCGGTGCCACCCAGATGGGAGGCGAAGGGGCCAACTGGATCGGCCAGGCTCGCTACACGTCACTCCCGCACGTCTTCCAGAACCTGGGAGACGGGACCTATTTCCACTCGGGCCTTCTGGCCGTTCGCGCGTGCGTCGCCGCGGGTGTGAACATCACGTACAAGGTGCTCGTGAACGGTGCGGTCGCCATGACCGGGGGCCAGCCCATTGAGGGCGAGCCGATGGACGGCGAAATCACCTGCCCCGAGATCGCCCACCAGCTCACGGCCGAAGGCGTCAAGAAGATCGTGGTGGCCTCGAACGAACCGGAGAAGTACGCCAAGGGCATCTTCCCGGCCGGCGTCGAAGTGCGTCACCGCGACGACTTGATCGCGGTCCAGAAGCAGCTCCGCGAGACTCCGGGCGTCACCGCACTGGTCTACGACCAGACCTGCGCAGCCGAAGCGCGCCGCCTCCGCCGCACGGGGGACTTTCCGGACCCGGACCGACGCATCGTCATCAACGAAGCCGTCTGCGAAGGCTGCGGCGACTGCTCGGTGCAATCGAACTGCATCTCCATCGAACCGGTCGAAACCGAGTTCGGACGGAAGCGCCGCATCAACCAGTCGTCGTGCAACAAGGATTACTCCTGTGTGAACGGCTACTGCCCGAGCTTCGTCTCGGTCGAAGGCGGGCAACTCCGGAAGGCCGCGCCCAAGCAGGTTGAGGCGGGTGGCGTCTTCGAAGCATTGCCGACTCCGGCCGAACCGGCGCTGGAGACGCCGTTCAACGTCCTCCTCGCCGGGATCGGCGGAACCGGCGTCGTCACCGTTGGTGCAATCCTGTCGATGGCGGCCCACCTCGAAGGCAAGGGGGTCTCGGAACTCGACGTGACCGGCCTCAGCCAGAAGAACGGGCCGGTCTCCAGTCACGTGCGGGTTGCGGCCTCTCCCGACGACATCTTTGCAACGCGCATCGGACTCGGCGGGGCCGACGTCGTGCTTGGCTGCGACCTCGTGACCGCGACCAACTACGAACACCTCCCGAAGATGGGAACGCAGACCACGCTCGTCGCCAACGGTCACATCACCCCGACGGCCGAGTTCGCCACCAATGCGGACCTGGACTTGTCGACGGACGCCATGACGAGCGCCGCGCGCGAAGCCTGCGGTGACGGAGGCGTCCACATCGTGGATGCCACGAGCTTGGCAACCGCTTTGATGGGCGACGCCGTCTACACGAACATGTTCTTGCTAGGCATCGCCGTCCAACTCGGCCGGATTCCGGTTCGACTCCCCGCACTGGAGCGCGCCATCACCCTGAACGGAAGAGCCGTCGATGCCAACCAGCGCGCGCTTTCCTGGGGGCGACTCTGGGCCCACGACCGCGAAGCGGTTGAGCAGGCTGCCCGCCCGCTGCTCCGCGACGGCCAGGTCGACGGCCTGGCGACGACATTGGATGGGATCGTCGAGAAGCGGGTGACCGAGTTGACGGCCTACCAGAACGCACGCCTCGCCAAGCGGTATCGCAAGTTCGTCGAACGCGTCGCCGCACGCGAGCGCTCGGTGGCCGGAGACCAGGATGCGCTCGCGCGCGCGGTCGCCCGTTACTACTTCAAGCTGCTCGCAATCAAGGACGAGTACGAAGTGGCACGGCTCTACACCGATGGAACCTTCGAAGAGCAGATCGCGCAGCAATTCGAGGGAGACTACGAGTGGAAGCTCCATCTCGCGGCCGACCACTTCCTGTTCTTCGCGCCGGGCCTGGCGCCACGCGACGCAGAAACCGGTCGAGCCAAGAAGCTCAGCATTCCGGCGAAGTACATGCTCCCGGTGTTCCGGCTCACGCGAAAGCTCCGCTTCCTGCGGGGCACCCCGTTCAATCCGTTCGGGTACCGCGCGCATCGACGGCTGGAACGACAGCTGATCAAGGACTACGAAGCCCAGGTCGCTGA
The DNA here is from genome assembly GCA_029261815.1 of Deltaproteobacteria bacterium. Taxonomy (GTDB): domain Bacteria; phylum Myxococcota_A; class UBA9160; order UBA9160; family UBA6930; genus JAJDAP01. Next base: position 40,495 of record JAJDAQ010000097.1, on the reverse strand, counting down.
ACTCCTCGACGGCCTGACACCGGACAACCTCGAGACCGCCGTCGCCATCGCCAGCTTGCCCGAATACGTGCGGGGCTACGACATGGTGAAGGAACGGCACCTCGAGGAAGCCCGCGAGAAGCTGCGGGACCTCGAGGATTCCTTCCACCGACGCACGAACGCCTGACGCGGCCTCACTGCCAGGCGGCGAGCACCTCGTCCGTCGTCGTCAGGGTCGAGACGTTCCGCAGCGTGTGCTCGAATACCATGTCGACATAGGCTCGTGGCGTCCCGGCCACGGCGTCGGTTGGAATAACGACCTGGTAGGACGAGTTCACCGCGTCGAGCGCCAGGTTCGTGATCGCGACGTTCACGCTGACACCGGTCCCGATGATGGTCTCGACGCCATGATTTCGCAGCACGAAGTCGAGCTCCGTCCCCTGGAACGGAGAAAGACCGTGAAGACGCGGCATCACGACATCGGAAGCTTCTACGGGGACTTCGGGCACGATGGCCGCGCGGTCCGATCCGGGCGCGAGCGGCTCCATCTTCGCCATATAGGAGAAGATTCGCGCGTTGGTATTCGCGCCCCGTCCGTCCTCGCGCCGCTCGGCCGTGCAGTGGACCACAAGCACACCGGCCGCACGGGCGGCGTCGCAGAGCCGCGCGATGTTGGGCAGGATCGCGCTCGCCTCCTTCGCGAGGTCGGGCAACGCGGACAGATCACCAATGACCCCCCGTTGGATTTCCTGGGTGATGAGCGCAGTCTTCGCGGGCTGGATCCGGTCTTCGAGAGCACGAGCCATGGCGCGTTCCTTCCTATTCGATCGCACCCGCATCGCGGAGCGCCTGGAGTTCTTCTTCGCCGACGTCCAACAGATCGCGTAGGACTTCTGCCGTGTGCTCGCCCACAGAGGGGAAACCACCGACGGGCCCCTCTTGCAGACGCGACATCTTGACCGGGTTTCCGACGGTGAGATACGGCCGGTCGGAGTCGGGACGGGGAACTTCGATCAACATGTTGTGTGCCGCGATGTGCGGATCGGCCGCAATGTCCTCCGCCAGGTTGGAGGGACCCGCGACGATGCCATCCGCACAGAGAATCGTCGCGGCTTCGAGCTTGGTCTTGTCTGCGGCCCAGGCTTCGAGCGCCGGCCGGATCACGTCATCGGTGTGCCGAGCCCAACCCGTGCGGTCAGCGAAGCGTGGATCGTCGAGCCATTCGGGGTGTCCGAGCTTGTGACACAGCTTCTCGAACATGTGCTCCCGCAGAACCGCAAGAACGAAATAGCCATCGCTGGCCTTGAACGACGCGACCAGGGCCGTGGTGCCTGGTCCGGCCATGTGCGCTGGCGCGCCCATCGACCAGAGGAAGGGCACCATGTCGGTCATCGCCACCATCGAGTCATACATCGAGACATCCACATGTTGTCCCAGACCCGTGCGATCGCGGTGGCGTAATGCCGCGAGCGTGCCGATCACGGTATAGAGCGCGGTCGCGTTGTCGCCGAGCGCTCCCGCCACGACGACGGGAGGCGGCTGGCCCTCCTTGCGCGTTGGCTCATAGAGGCCGCCCATCGCTTCGGCAATCGGAGCGAATGCGGGCCAGTCTGCGTACGGCGACTCGACCAACTTGCCGAACCCGGAGAGCGAGACATAGACCAGCGACGGATGCAGCTCGCTCAGGACATCGTAGCCGAGCCCCAGCCGCTCCATGCTGCCCGCGCGAAAGTTCTCGGCGACGATGTCGAAGTGCGGAACCAGGCGCTTGAAGGTCTCGCGGCCCGCATCGGTCTTGAGGTCCAGCGCGATGCTCTGCTTCGAGAGGTTATGCCGAAGGAAGGTCGCTCCTGCCTTGTTGCCAAGGGCATCGACCACGAACGGGTTCGAGTTCCGGCCGGTCTCGCCGCGGCCAGGCGGCTCGACCTTTACGACCTCGGCTCCCAGGTGAACCAGGAGCTGCGTGGCGTAGGGGAGCGCCTGCATCTGCTCAGCCGCGAGCACGCGCACACCGTCCAGGGGCTTCCCGGAATCCCCACGCTCCGGATGTTTCACTTCGCCGACGCGCATGAGTCCTCGCTGAGCCGCGGCCGTGCCGCACAGTGGCGGGAGCAGCGGGCCCCCGCGAGAATGACCGGTTCGGACGCTAGCAGGCCTCGAAAGGCGGCGTCCCTGCCGCCGCCCCGTCCCGCGGGCCACCGCCCGTCTGGAGATCCACCCAATGCGACCGATCCTCCGCTTCCCTGTGCTCTCCGTAGTGATGCTCCTGGCCCTACCGACCGCCGGGCACGGCGATTCCCCCTTCGTCGCCGAGCAGATCTCGGCTGAGCGTTTCGATGCGCTCTCCGTGGGCGGGCCGGATGCGGCCGCCGGCGTCGGCGACTGGGCGCTCCAGAACGGAACGATCTGCGCCGCGTTCTCGGACCCGACGCGGGAATCCGCGCTGTCGTCTGCGGGGGGCGTACTCGTCGACCTTGCGCGATGCGGCGCGAACAACGACCAGTGGGGATCGACGCAGCCTCTGCTCAACGCAGACCGAAGCCAGGCAATCACCGTCGAAGAGATCCGAACGCAGGTCAATTCCGGCAGCGCGAGCCTAACAACCGTTTCGAATCCGCCTGGGTTGTCGATCGAGACACACTACCGGGTAGACCAGGAAGACCCGACCGCGCTCTCCGTCCGCACGACGATCCGGAAGACAGGCGATGGGGGTTCCTTTTCTGCCTGGGCCGACATCGTGATGCATGCCACCGGCCAGCTTCGGCCCTTCTCGCTACTGCGCACCGACCTCGAGCGATCCTCCGGCTTCGCGCACCCGGCCAGCAACCCGAGCAATCTCCTCTCGATGGTCGATGCGTTCGTTTCTGCTGACGCCATTGTTCTCGTCGGAAGCGAGAACCTCTTTCCGCGCGTGGCATACGGCGTCGTGATCGATCGTGCCGAGCTCTTGACCGAGAATGGCGAGCCGACGCCCGTCCCCGTTTTCGCTTCCAGCGGCGGAGACGTCTCCATCTTCGGCTTCGCTGCGCGCCCGTACTTTCTCGGCTCCGGCGACCCGCCCGGCCTGTTCTCGTTCGCACAGATTCCGTTCATGCGATTGGGCACCGAACAGACATTGGTGATCGAACGACGCATCATCGTCGGCGATGAAGCCGACGTGGCGTCGATCACCGACTCGCTGTTCGAGGGCGGGACGCGTGTCAGCGGGACCGCGCACCCGGCCACTCGGGTTCACGTCCTCACCGCGTTGGGCGCGCCTGTGACCGAAGTCCGCCCCGACGACGTGACCGGCGAGTTCTCTTTCGTCGTTCCGTCAGGCGACTATCAGCTCACAACGCGCGGAGAGGGCTTCGAAGCAACCCAGGGGGTCGAAGCCAGCGGCGAGACCGTCGAGGTCGGAAGACTTGCGGGCCCCGCGTTCGCCACCGTCGACCTCCCCAGCAGCGACCCGATGCGTCTCGTCTTCATCGGCGAGGGCGAAACGCTTGACCCGGCCTTCGGCGACGACCACCTGGGTCTCGCCGTCGGAGACAGGACCCTCCGGGTCGGAACGCGCACCAACGGCGTCTCGATCGCGGGTGTGCCCGGAGATCCGACATCGGTCGATCTACGACCGGGGCGCTATCGGGTCCTCGCGACGCGCGGCATCGAGTACTCCATCGGAACCGCACAACTCGATCTCGCCGCCGGAGATCGCGTGGCGCTCGAAATCGCGGCCCCGGCTCGAGCCACCGCGACACCAGGATGGATCGGCGCAGATCTCCACGTGCACTCGGCCGAGAGTTTCGACTCCGCGTTTCCGCTCGAAGACCAGGTGCGCGCTTTCGCGGCGATGGGCGGCGAAGTCCTCGTGATGACCGAGCACGACCGCGTCTTCGACCCAAGACCGGCGATCGAACGACTGGGACTTGCCGCGCGCATCGCCAGCGTCGTGGGTGTGGAGGTCACGAGCGCGTTCCAGGGCGGAGATGCGCCATTCACGATCGGGCATCTGAATGCGCTGCCGGTCCCGTACGACCGAATGGCGTTTCGAGGGGGAGCGACCAACGCCGAGGGACGCCACCTGCGCGATGTCCTCGACAGCTTGCGCGCACTGCCCACGGCACCTTGGGTACAGCTCAATCACCCGCGAGACACCTTCACCGGCGGCCCTTCTGACGGAAGTTATTTCACCCATCTCGCTCGCCGGGGCGAGGCCTACGACCCAGCACTTCCGCTCGACGCCGAGCCGAATGCCGCGTTGATCGAAGCCCCGACCGCCTTGGGAACTCGTGACGTCGACTACGACGGGGTCGAACTCTTGAACGGCCCGAGCATGGACCGCTACCGCCTGACCCGTGCCGATTGGTTCTCACTGCTCCGCCAGGGCGTCATCCACACGGGTACCGCAAATAGCGACACCCACAGCGCGGGCCGCTTGCCGGCCATTCCTCGCAACCTGGTCCAACTGGAGGACGACGATCCGGGACGCTTCGACCCGGCGGCGTTCACGCGTGCTCTCGATGCGGGCAACGTGGTCGGAACCTCGGGGCCGATCCTGTCTGTGATGCTGGGCGGGACGGCACCGGGCCAACGATTCTCGGGTCCAGCCGGCAGCCTGGTCGTTTCAGTCGACGCGCCCGACTGGATCCCGGTGTCGGAACTCCGCGTCTTCGTGAACGGCGAACCCGTCGTCGTTCAAGCGGTGTCCGCACCGAGCGAAACCACGCTGCCGCTCACGTTCGAGGCCGACGCCTTCGTCACGGTCGAGGTCGAAGGAGCTGCGAGCGAGGCCTACGCCGCCATCGCACCCGGCTATACGCCGCTCGCGTTCAGCAACCCGATCTTCGTGGACCAGGACGCCGACGGCGAATGGACGCCGCCCGGGATGGCCGGTGAGCTTCCCCGGACGCTGACGGCCCCGCTCGAGGCGCCTTGATCGTGTGGCGCCTGCTTCGCAACCCCAGAGACCGAGTGTTACGCTCCGCAGCCGTGGAGAATCTAGTGGCCGACAAAGACCCCGAGAACGACGAAACCGCCGGTGCAGCACCGGGCTTGCTCCGTATCGCGGACAAGCTCTTCGAATCGCGCACGATCCTGATCCACGGCGAAATCACGTCGAAGCTTGCCCAGATGGTGACCGCGCAACTCCTGGCCCTCGCGGCCGAGAATGATGAGCTCATCACGATCTTCCTCCACTCCGAGGGGGGCCACGTGGAAGCCGGCGATTCGATCCACGACATGATCCGTTTCGTGGGTCCTCCGGTCCGCATCATCGGCACGGGCTGGGTCGCGAGCGCGGGAACCCACATCTACCTGTCCGTCGACAAGGACCACCGGCTCTGTCTGCCGAACACGCGCTTCATGATCCATCAGCCGCTTGGCGGTGTCGGTGGCTCGGCGAGTGACATCCGCATCGAGGCGGAAGAGATCCTGAAGGCGCGCCAGCGGCTGAACGTCACGATCGCCGAGGCGACCGGCCAGGACCTCGAGCAGGTCGAAGAAGACACGGATCGCAACTACTGGATGTCGCCCGAAGAAGCCCAGGAGTACGGCATCGTCGGACGCATCGTCTCGTCCGCGGCCGAGCTCTAGCCGCAGACGCGCCGGGCCCGCCCGCGTGAACGGTCGCGTCGTTGTCGGGATCGTCGCTGGCGTCCTCGCCGGATTGGTCGCGACCGAGCTCGGACTTCGCCTCCACTTTCCCGAGCACGAGGCGAACCGCGACTACTGGGGACGCGGCACTTTCGTCGCTGCGCCCCCCTACCCCTACCGCCATGCGCCCGACACGACGGCCTGGGTCGGCCGTGAAGGGCTCTTCGGCCACCCGATCACGACCAACGCGTGGGGCTACCGCGATGCCCGCATTGCCACGGATGCGGCCGACGGCCCGCGCGTGATGCTGGTCGGCGCATCCTTTGCTTTTGGCATCGGTGTGGAAGACGACGACCGGCTCTTCCACATCGAGCTCGAACGCGCTCTTCGCGCGCGCAGCGACTGGCCCGACGACTCGATCGTATTCAACGTGAGCCAGACTGGGTACAACGCCGCATGGATCACGCGCTTGATGCTCGACGAACGCGCACGCTTCCAGCCTGACGTGGTTGTCCAGCTCGTCCCCCACGGCTTCGGTAGCCAACGGTCGGAAGTTTCTGACGTCGTCGACGGCTATCGGCTCGATCCCGCGCGCATGGCTCGCGGCTCCTTCGTCGACGCGGTTCGGACGCGTGTGTTCCTGTGGATGCGTGCGCGAAGCCCGTTCGACGGCGGAGTGCGGTTTCATCGCGGGCGCTCAGGGGCTCCCTCGGTATCCCCGGACACCGAGGCGGAAGACCCCGCCGTGCTGCGCGAACGCTTCGCGGAATTCGTCGACGCCTTGGCCCAAGTCCGGCGCGACGGCATCGCGCACTACCTGGTTCCGATCGGCGGAGCCCGTGCGCTTCGCCCGGGCTTTGCTTCGGCGGGCGCCCGCATCATTGACCTTCCGAGTCCGCCCGCCTGGACACCCTATCTTCCGGACCCGCACTGGAATGAACAAGGTCACAGGGAAGCCGCCGAGATCGTGGCGGGCAGGCTCCCGCCGTTCGATCGGATCGAGACCAGGCGGACCCGCATCCGCGAGCAGACGAGTCGACCCGAATGAACTTCGCGACCGGCGCCTTCCTTGTCTTCTTGCCGTTGGTCTGGGCCATTCACTGGACGCTCCCGTGGGACCGCGCGCGCAAGGTGTGGCTGCTCGCCGCCAGCTACTACTTCTACGCCTGCTGGGATTGGCAGTTCCTGGGCCTGATCCTGGCGTCGACGGTGATCGACTACGTTGCCGGGCTCGCGATGTCGGACGGTGCCGCACCGGCTCGTCGACGCGCGGCGTTGGTCGTCAGCCTCTCCGCCAACCTCGGCATCCTGGCGGTCTTCAAGTACGCCGGGTTCTTCGCCGAGTCACTGGCCACAGCAGCAGCGTCGGTCGGAATCGACCTCGGCTGGCCCACCCTGAACATCATCCTGCCTGTCGGGATCAGCTTCTTCACGTTCCAATCGATGAGCTACACGATCGATCGCTATCGCGGCACGATCGAAACCTGCCACGACCCACTCGACTTCGCGCTCTTCGTCGGTTTCTTCCCGCAGCTGGTCGCTGGACCCATCGTGCGTGCACGAGACTTCCTGCCGCAGCTCACCCGGCGCGTGTCCGTTTCGCGGACCGACCTGGCCGAGGGCGTAGAGCGCATCCTTCGCGGACTCGCGAAGAAGGTCGTGGTCGCGGACACCCTGGCGGTCGCGGTCGACGCAGCGTTCCAGGATCCGGCGGGGCTCGGCCTGCTCGGCGCCTGGTTCGCGGCGCTCGCCTTCGCGGGCCAGATCTACTGCGACTTCTCGGGCTACTCGGACGTGGCCATCGGCTGCGCCCGACTGCTCGGGTACCGCCTCCCCGAGAATTTCCGCCACCCCTACCTCGCACGCTCGCCGCGCGAGTTCTGGCAGCGTTGGCATATCTCACTGTCGACCTGGCTGCGCGACTACTTGTACATCTCGCTCGGCGGCAACCGGACCAGCAGCCGCCAGACACGACGAAACCTGATCCTCACCATGTTGCTAGGCGGACTCTGGCACGGCGCCGCATGGACCTACGTTGCGTGGGGGGCCTGGCATGGCGCCTGGCTCTCGGCGACCCGCGGCGACGATTCCGGACGCAACAGCCGCACCTGGCCCCCGATCCCTGCGGCGGTCGCATGGGGCGGGACATTCGCGCTGGTCCTGCTTGGCTGGGTCCTGTTCCGTGCCAACTCGTTGGGTGAGGCGCTCTCGCTGGTCGCCACCATGTTCGGTGCGAATGGCCTGGGCCTCGACGATCCGATCGCATGGCGGACGCTGACGGTCCTTCTCATTCCCATCGCGACCCATGGAATCGCGGCTTCGGAAGAATCGCGTGGCGCGTGGCTCAATCAGAATCTGGCCTATCGCGTCGCCGTCGCCATCGGCGCGGCGGTCGGCATCGCCGCGTTCTGGCGTACCGACCCGGTCGCCTTCATCTACTTCCAGTTCTGATCGCCGCCTACAGCCGCAGCCGGGCGAGCTGCTCGGGGGCGCTACCCATCTGCATCGCGAGCTGACGCGACCACAACGTGTACCGGTGGATCGGGTACTCGACATCGACACCGATTCCACCGTGGAGATGTTGGGCCGAAGCCGTGATGCGCGTTCCCGCTTCACTCGCCCAGTACTTCGCGAGCCCGATGAGTTCCTGCGCGTCGCCGCCGCCATGGGCCTCCACATGCAAAGCCCGCCAGTAGGTGAGCCGAACGGACTGGAGGTCGATGTAGGCGTCCGCCGCGCGGGTGTGCACCGCCTGAAAACTCCCGACGGGGCGCCCAAACTGCTCGCGCTCGCGGACGTATCCGGCCGTAATCTCGAGCGCGCGCGCGCAAACGCCCAGCTGCAGCGCACAGCTCGCGAGGGTCGCGCGCCGGTCCAGCCAATCGGGTGCGATTGCCGCATCGGGCGAATCGACGGAACCCAGCGGCTCGGCAGCCACGCCAGTGAAGGTGACGTGATCGCGGGGTTGCCCATCCATCGCGATGACGGGCTCGCAAGTGACGCCCGCAGTATCCACATTCACCAGGAAGAGACGCAGGCCATCGCCTTCCACCATTGCCGGCGTCACGAGCGCGCCGGAATGTCTCGCTGCCGGGACCAGTGGCGCCTGGCCCATCAATCGCCACGCCGTGCCGTTGCGCTCGGCGCGGACCTCGGTTCCCGCCGCCGTCGTGGCCGACAACAACACACTGCCGTCGACGACACCGGGGAGCCATTGCTGAACCTGCGCGTCCGAGCCGAAGGCATCGATCGCGGCTGCGCCGAGCGCCAGGGTTGCGAGCGCGGGAACCGGTGCCACCGTACGCCCGACTTCCTCCAGGAGCACAGCCAGCGCGGGGAGCCCCAGACCGGATCCCCCGACAGCCTCGGGAAGTGCGGCCCCCAGCAGGTTCGCTCTTGCGAGAGCGGCCCAGCAATCGCGATCGAGTCCGTCGCTGCTTGCCCCGATGTCGCGGATGCGCTCCGTCGGTAGCTGCGCCTCGAGGATCTCGCGCGCGAGTTCCCGAACGGCTTTCAGGTCTTCGTTCTCGGAGAAATCCATATACGTTAGTTCTTGTAGTTCGGCAGGCCGAGGCCGGCCATGGCGATGATGTCGCGCTGGACTTCGTTGACTCCTGCGCCGAATGTCAGCACCCAGGACGCGCGCGACTGTTTCTCCACGCGTCCCTGCAGGATGGCGGCCGGCTCGCCCGGGCGAATCGTGCCGGCTTCGCCGAGCACTTCCATCAGCCATTGATGGCCCTGCACGTGGAACTCGCTCGCGAAGACCTTGAGTGCCGAAGCGTCCGCTGGCTTCAGCCCCCCCTGCGTGATGTCCCACGCCTGTTTCCAGTTCATCATCTGGAGGACTTCGAGGTGGGCGCGGAAACGCGCAAGGTGGGCACGCACCCAAGGGACATCGATCACGTGCCCGTCGAGCCGATGCGGCGCCTGCTTGGCCCACGCCAGGACGTCGTCGTAGAGCAGCCGCAGCGTGCTGTGATTGAACAACGAGACGCGCTCGTGATTGAGCTGGTTCGTGATCAACGTCCAGCCCTGGTTCACCCCACCGACGCAATTCTCGACCGGGACGCGAACATTCTCGTAGAACGTCGCGTTGGTCCGGGTCCCGCCCACGGTCAGGATCGGCGACATCGAAACGCCCGGCGCGTCGAGCGGAACCAGGATCATCGAGATGCCGCGGTGCTTGGGAGCATCCGGGTCGGTGCGACACGCGAGCCACACGTAGTCCGTGTGATCGGCCAGACTCGTCCAGATCTTCTGCCCGTTGATGATGAAGTGATCGCCGTCTTGAACAGCGCGCGTCTGGAGAGATGCCAGGTCCGTCCCCGCCTGCGGCTCCGAATAACCAATCGAGAAGAGCAGTTCGCCGGCAAGAACCTTGGGCAGGAATCGTTCGCGCTGCGCCTCCGTCCCATACTTCATGATCGTGGGACCCACGGTACCCACGGTGAGGAACGGAAACGGGTAGCCGGTGCGATGGATCTCTTCAGCGAAGATGTACTGCTCGATCGCCGAACGGTCCTGGCCGCCATAGGCCTTGGGCCAGCCGATCCCGAGCCACCCATCTTTCCCGAGCTGACGCAGCACACGGCGGAACTCGGGGCCGCCACTCGTGCCAGCCTGGAGTTCGGCGCGCACGCGTTCATCGACGAGGCGGTTCAGGTACCCGCGCAGCTCCTGTTGGAGCGCTTTCTGCTCGGGCGTGAAATCAACGTACATCGAGCGACCTCCGACGCTGGGCATGATTGCACAGGAATGAAACACGTTCTAATTTTGGCATTCCCCTCGCAGAGCACCTCATGGATTTCTCCGACTCCCCCGCCGAGGCCGCGTTCCGGGCCGAGGCCACCGCCTTCCTCGATGAGCACTCGCCCGACGGCGGCATCGGCTCCTACACATCGGGTGACGACCAGATGGACGTCTTCCATCGCCATGTCGCGTGGCAGAAGGTGTGCGCCGAGCACGGTTGGGGCGCCATCACCTGGCCCGAAGCCGCCGGGGGCCGAGGCTTCGGACCCATCGAGCAGATCATCTGGAACGAGGAGTGCACGAAGCGCGGACTCGGGCACTCGATGCTGGCCGTCGGCATCGGCATGGTCGGGCCGACCCTGATCGCACACGGCTCACCTCAGCAGAAGGAGCGCTACCTCGGCCCCCTGCTTCGCGGCGACGAAACGTGGTGCCAGCTCTTCAGCGAACCCGGAGCGGGTTCGGACCTGGCGGGACTTGCAACACGCGCCGTTCGGGATGGCGACGACTGGATCATCAACGGACAGAAGACCTGGAGCTCGAGCGCCGACCACAACGACCTCGGCATCTTGATCGCGCGCACGGACTCGTCCGTCCCGAAACACCAGGGACTGACCTACTTCATCGTGGACATGAAGACGCCGGGAATCGACGTACGCCCACTCATCGAGATGACGGGCGAGTCGCACTTCAACGAGACATTCCTGAACGACGTGCGCGTGCCCGACACGAACCGGATCGGCGGAATTGGCCAGGGCTGGCCCGTCACACAGACCACGCTCATGAACGAACGCATGCACATGAGTGGAATGACGAGCATGCTCGAGTTCGACAAGCTCGTTTCGCTCGTCAAGGAATGCCATCCGGACGGAGCGCCTGCTGCGGTTCGGGACGGTGTGGCACGCGTCTACACCCAGCTCCGCGCGCTCGAACTCCTGAATGCGCGCATGGTCACGAAGCTCGGACGCGGCGAGATGCCGATGGCCGAGTCCTCGGTGATGAAACTCGCTCTCGCGAAGATGTTGTCCGACGGTGCGGACGTCGCACTTCAGGCGCTGGGCCCGCGCGCGCTCCAGCGAGAGGGTTTCTGGCAGAACGAATTCCTGTTCGCGCCGGCCTGGCATATTGCGGGTGGCACGGACCAGGTCCAGAAGAACGTCTGCGCAGAACGCGTACTCGGTATGCCCAGGGACCCGCACGACGTGCGCGATATCCCGTTCGAAGATCTCCCTCGCAGCTAGTGTCTGCATCCACTGAAAAGGAGCGCCCGTGAGCGAACCCGTCGTCATCGTCGAGAAGGACGGACACGTCCTCACCGTCACCCTCAACCGGCCCGAGAAGCGGAATGCCGTGAACACCGAGGTGATGTGTCGCTTGTACGATGCGTGGGTGCAGCTCGATGAGGACGATGACCTGCGCGTCGCGATCCTGACCGGCCGCGGCAACACCTTCTGCGCCGGCATGGACCTCTCCGAGATCGGAAAACTCGGCGGCCCGCCCGAGAATGAGTGGCAGGAGCGCGTCAAGAAGGAGCCGCAGCGCATCTACGGCGCCTGGCTCAAGACCTATCGTCCGACCAAGCCCGTGATCCTGGCTGCGGAGGGCTTCGCGCGTGCCGGTGGGACGGAAATCCTGCAAGGAACCGACATTCGGGTCGCCGGCGAGGGTGCCCTTTTCGGCGTCACCGAGGTTCAACGCGGACTCTTCCCGATGGCCGGCAGCGCCGTCCGGCTGCGAAGGCAGATCGGCTATGCCGTGGCCGCCGAAATGCTGCTGGCTGGCGAAGACCTGCCGGCAAGCCGAGCCTACGAACTCGGCCTGATCAACCACGTCGTCCCCGACGGCCAGGCCCTGACCAAGGCCAGGGAGATCGCCGACCGCATCGCAGCGAATGGCCCGCTCGCAGTGAAAGCGATCCTCGCGACGCTGCGATCGACCGAGGTCATGCCCGAGGAAGAGGCGTTCGCCATCGAACAGAAGCACGGCATGAAGGTGATGGGATCGAAGGATGCCGCCGAGGGGCCGCGTGCATTCCTCGAAAAGCGCGACCCCGTCTTTACCGGCGAATAGCACCGGCGGCAGCCGCCGGCTCCGGAATGCGCACACCCAGGATCAGGACGGCCGCGATCAGCGCGCCCGCGGCAAGCCAATGCAGCGCGATGCTGTAGCCGCCGTACGCGGTGGCGAGCAAGCCGAGGACCGCGGGCCCCAAGCCACTGGCGACCTGCGAAACCACCTGCTGCAGACCCATCGCGGTCGCAAAAGACACGCGACCGAACAGCTCGCCCACCAGCAGCGCCTGCAGCATGAAGATCGTTCCGACGGTAAAACCGAAGCCGAGCGACGCGCCTAGCAGGACAGCCGGACGCTCAGCATTCGCCAACACCACGATCATGGCGGCCTGGAAGACGAAGAGCCCGGCCGCCATCCGACGCTTCGATAGCCGGTCCGCCAACGGCCCCAGGACGAGCCGCGCCGAGAAGCTCCCGAACGCGACCGCCGAAACGCCCCACGCGGCGAGCTCGACTTCCATTCGCTCGCGGAGGAACGCGAGTTGATGCATCGAGTATCCGACCTGGCATAGCAGCATGAGCGCATAGGCAGCGGCCAATATCTGGAAGCTTGGAGAACGAAGAATGTCGGATCGTCGCCAGACCCGTGCCTGGGCCGTCAGCACGGCGCGGGACGGCGCAGCGTCGGCCGTCTCTCCATCGTCTGGCTCGAGCCCGAAGTCGTGCGGGTCGAAACGCAGGACCCAGATCACGATGGGGAGACCCATCAGCAGCAGCATCGCGGCGATGCGATCGAGCGCCACCGTCAAGCCGTGCGTCTGGATCCATCCCGTCATCAGGGGGACCAACAGGACTCCGCCGAGAGAGACCCCTGTATGCGACAGCGTCATTGCCCGGGCCCGCTTCGCGACGAACCAGCGAGTGATGATGGCGCCGTTGGGAATCGCGCCCGCCATCGAGAAACCGAGCGCGAGTAGCACGTAGGCGGGAACGATCTCGACCGCGGACGAGATGCGACCGATCCAGACAAGCCCGGCCGCCATCAACAGCAGACCTGCGGCCATGAAGCCGCGGGCGCCGAAACGGTCGACGCCGCGGCCAATCGCCAGACCGACGAGACCCGTCACGACCCAGTACACCGTCGTGACCAGCGAAACGTCGTCGCGTGCGAGACCGCGCTCGGTGACGAGGGCATCGAGCAGGACGACGAGCCCGTAGAACCCGACGCCAACGACGGCGAACGACATCGCGCTCCCGCCGGAGGCGACCAGCCAGCCGTAGAAGACGTTCGGGAATGCACGATGAAGTGCCGGGAGTGAGCGCGGGGCCTTCACGGACGAAACCTAGCCTGTCCGGTGATGCCCGCGTGGTGCCCATTCGCGTGATACGGTGGGTCCATGCGTCGGCCCGTCGTGCTGTTTCTCATCGCCCTCTGGTTGTTGACGACGATCGTGTTCGTCTGGAGCGTCGCCAACCGGCGGACCGTCCTGATCCACGTCATGTCCCTGGCGGACCCGCCCGCGCTACTCGAGGTTGAATCGCTCGAAGAGGGCGTCGCGTGGTGGGACGACTACTTCACCCTCGAGTGGCTCGACGAGCGGACATTGGCCATTGGCGAGCCGCGCTTCGCCCAACGGAACTTCGCCTATCTCATTCTGGGCGAGGACCGGGCGGTCTTGTTCGATACGGGCCCAGGGGTCCGCACATCGCTGCGCCGGCTCGTCGAGGAAGTGACCGACCTCCCCGTCGTCGCCGCTCCCTCCCACCTTCACTACGACCATATCGGCAACCTCGCCTATTTCGACGAGATCGCGCTCATGGACGTCGCGGGCGTGCGGGACCAACTGGTCGACGGCGTCCTGGTGCCAACCCCGGACCAGTTCCTGGGCCAGATCGAGGACTACACGGCCCCTCGACTCCGGCCGACCGAGTGGTGGCCGCCGGGAGCGCGGATCGACCTCGGCGGGCGCACACTGCTTGTGGTGCACACGCCGGGGCACACGCCCGAGTCGATCTCGCTCTGGGACGAGGCCTCGGGCTATTTCTTTGCCGGTGACTTTCTCTATCCGGGGCCGCTCTTCGCCTTCCTCCCCGGGAGTTCGGCCGCGGATTATCGGATGGCCGTGGACCATGCCGCCACACTGTTGCCGACCCACGTGCGCTCCTACGGGGGTCACGGGAAACTCGACTCGACCCGCGCGCCCGCGCTCACGAGGCGTGACCTCCTCGATCTCGGCGCAGTGCTCGAGGGCATCGAGGACGGCACCGCCGCCGGCGGCTCGGGCCTCTTCCCGCGCACCTACCCGGTGAACGGGGAACTCGACCTGTGGGTGGACCCGCTCGACTGAGACCGACCGCGGGGTCGGCCAAGATCGCGAGTCGCTCTCTAGACGAACGTCGCCCCGCACCGCGACGTCGCGGTGCGGGGCGCGCTTGCCCATTCGGGCGTACGCAGGAGGGGATCGAACGCACGCTCTCCTTGCTCTATTTCAAGATGCGGGCCAACTCGAACGGCGCGCGCAGCCATCGCATTCCGACCCAACCCAACACGCCCTCGCCACCTTGGGCGTGATTCGGCGCAGCCGCGCTGTGCATGGGATCAGCATGTGTGCCTGCCGCGTCAGCAGGTCGATGGGTCTTCGTCGCTGGCGAGCACGCGCCGGACGAAGGGCGTCTTCGCACGCGCATAGGCGAACGAGTCCATGCGGTGGCGCTCGGCCAACCTGTGCTTCAGGGCTTCGTACTCGGCCGCCAGGCCTGGGCTCGCACGGAGGCGATCGCGGAAGCGGAGATGCTCCGTCCAGAAAGCCTCCCCGTGGACCACCGCATGAAGGTGGATCGACCGTTCCGCACAACGGAAGAACCGGCGCTGGGGAAGTTCGGCTTCGAACTCCGGGACGTACGCGTATCCGTGCTCGGCAAGTCGGCCCACGGCTTGCTCGAACACGACCAAGCGGGTGGCTCCCGCGAGAATGTCGATGATCGGCTTGGCGGAAAGTCCGGGGACCGCCGTACTCCCGACGTGCTCGAACCGAACGGTGTCGGGCGGAAAGAACGCCGCGAGCGCACGCGCCTCCGCCGCGAAGGCGGCTGGCCAACCCGGGTCGGGGCCAACGATCTTGACCGGTCGTCCCCGCGCCACCATGGCATCAGATCCCGAGTGCGGTGGCCAGGGCGGAACGCTGCTCGTGGCCGTCGCCGAGGAGCAACTCGGCGGACTTGGCGCGCTTGTAGAAGAGGTGCGCGTCGTGTTCCCAGGTGAAGCCGATCCCACCATGGATCTGGAGGTTGGCCGTCGCCGCCGCGAGAAACGCCTCCGCGCAGGAAGCCTTGGCGAGGGGGGCTGCCTGTGCGAGTTCGTCGGAGCCCTCCTCAGCGACCCACCAGGACCAATACGCGGCCGCGCGCGCGAGCTCCAGGTCTCGAAGAACCTCTGCGGCCATGTGCTTCAAGCCCTGGAACGAGCCAATTGGCCGCGCGAACTGCATGCGCTCCTTCGAGTAGGAAACACCCATCTGGAGTGCTGCGTCCGCCGCACCCACGGACTCGGCGCCAATTGCAACGGCGCCTTCGAGAAGTGCTTGCTCAACCGCTGCGAGCGAGGTCCCGGCTCCGCCTAACATACGGCCGCGCGCACCCGCGAAACCCACCTGCGCCTGACGCCGTGTGAGGTCCAACGCCTCCTGGGGACGAACGCCGACGCCCGCTGCATCGGCATCCACCACGGCCACCGAGACGCCATCGACGCCTGGGCTCCGGCCCACGACGACAAAGAAATCCGCCGCGTCGCCCGACAGGACCGCTTCCTTGGTTCCGGTCACGATGGCGTCGCCAGCGTCGTCGATCTCGACCGCTGTGGTCACCCGCGCTGGGTCCCAACTTCCCGTAGCCTCGACGAGGGCCAAAGCGCCGATGCGCTCGCCAGAAGCGATTCCCGGCAGCCACGCCTTCTGATCTTCGGGAGACCCCGCACGGCGAATGACGCCGGCCGCGAGGACGCTGCTCGCGAGAAACGGCCCGGGCACGAGTGCGCGCCCCATCTCTTCCAGCACGATGCCAAGCTCGAGGAAACCGAAGCCCTGGCCGCCGTGCGCTTCCGGAAGATGCACTCCCTGGAGACCGAGTTCTTCCGCCATCTGCTTCCACAGACCGCGATCGAAGCCGTCCGACGATTCGAACGCCCTGCGTACCGCCTGCAAGTCCGAGTTCTCTTCGAAGAACCGCCGCAGGACGCTGCGAAACTCGTCCTGTTCTTCTGAAAAAGCGAAGTCCATCTAGATCGCGCGCTCGCGACCTTCCCAGTACGGGTCGCGCAGCTTTCGCTTGTAGAGCTTTCCGTTCGGATCGCGCGGCATCTCTTCGATGTAGTCGATGGAACGCGGTGTCTTGTACTTGGCGAGCTTGTCGGCCGCCCAGGCCAGGATCTCGTCGGTCAACGCTTCGCCCGGCGTCTCGCCCGGCATCGGTTCGATGACGGCCTTCACTTCTTCCCCCCAGTCATCGTTCGGGATGCCGAAGACAGCGACGTCGCCCACCTTCGGGTGCGTAATGAGCGTGCTCTCGATCTCGGCCGGGTAGATGTTCACACCGCCCGAGATGATCATGTCGTTCTTGCGGTCGTTCAGGAAGAGGAAGCCGTCTTCGTCGAGGTAACCAATGTCGCCGACCGTGAAGTAGTTGCCGAGGCGCGCCTTGTCCGTCTTGTCCTTGTCCTTGTAGTACTCGAAGTCGGCGTCGCCGCGACGCATGTACACGGTGCCCGGCTCGTTCGCCGGCATCTCGTTGCCGTCCTCGTCAAAGATCTTGATTTCGGCATTCGCCCACGCCTTGCCGACGGTACCGGGCTTCTGCAACCACTCGTCCGGCGTGACGATCGTGCCGCCACCCTCGGTCGCCGCGTAGTACTCCCAGATCGAACTGCCCCACCACTCGAGCATCTGCCGCTTGATCGGGACCGGGCACGGCGCCGCCGCGTGGACCATCGCCCGCGTCGACGAGCAGTCGTACTTCTCGCGAACGTCCTTGGGCAACTGCAGCATTCGACTGAACTGCGTCGGAACCATGTGGCTCGTGGTGACGTTGTACTTGTCGATCAGGCGAAGCATCTCTTCCGGCTTCCACTTCTCCATCACGACGACGGTGTGGCCGAGGTGGAGCGACGAACCAGCGAACATCAACACCGCGGTGTGATAGAGCGGAGAGCCGACGATATGCACGTTGTTGTCGGCCGGCGTGACGCCAAACATCTGATGGAACGCCGAGAACAATCCGCCGATGAGGTTCGGGTCCATCGGTGCGAGAGGCCGGCGGACGCCCTTGGGGCGGCCCGTTGTGCCCGAGGTGTAGTTCATCACCGCGCCGGCCGTTCGAATCTCGTCTTCGAGCGGCGCATCCGACTGCCCGGCCTTGATATCGGCGTAGTCGTTGAAGCCCGCGAGTCCGCCAATGGCGAACCGATGGCTGGGCGGGATCGCCATCTCTTCGCCCGCGCGGACGACAGTGTCCGTGAACGCCGTCGAGCCGACGAACACCTTCGCCTCGGAGTTCTCGACGATGTAGGCGATCTCGGGGCCGGCGAGGTGGTTGTTGATCGGCACCAGGTAGAGACCGGTCTGGAAGCAGGCCAGATAGAGTTCGATGATGGCTTCGCCATTCTCGAGCACGACGGCCACGGAGTCGCCGGTTTCCAGCCCGAGCGCACGGAGCCCGCGGGCGACCTGATTCGACGCCTTCGCCAGGTCGGCGCGCGCAATCAGCCGCTCGTCGGGCGTGACGAGCGCGATCCCGTCGGGATCGGCCTCTGCAAAATTCCAGAATCCAAGATCGGTCATCGGTGGGGGTCCTTTGGGGTCAGGGCTTTTCGGAGCTGACGATCCAGGTGGAAAAGTACTGGGATCCGCCGCCGTAGGCGTGGCCCAGCGCCTTCTTGGCGCCATCGACCTGATGGGCATCCGCAATGCCGCGCACCTGGCGGGCGGCTTCTGCGAAGCGGATCAGGCCTGAAGCGCCGATCGGGTTCGAGCTCAGCACGCCGCCGGACATGTTCACAGGGAAGTCGCCGTCGAGGGCCGTGGCGCCTTCGTACGTCATCTTCCAGCCCTCGTTGATCGGCGCGATGCGCATGCCTTCCATCCACATGGGCTCGAACCACGAGAACGGCACATAGATCTCGGCACAGTCGAGTTCTTTACGCGGGTTCGTGATGCCGGCCTTCTTGTAGAGCGCCTTCGAGTTGTCGAGGGTGGCCTGGGGCATGACCTGGTCGCGGCCAGAGAACTGCGTCGGTTCGCTTCGCATCTCGGTCGCGTGGATCCAGGCGACCTTGTTGCTGCGCTTCGAGGCGAGCGCTTCGCTCTCCATCACCATCGCGCAGGCACCGTCGGAAGACGGGCACGTCTCGAGGTAGCGGATCGGATCCCACAACATCGGCGAGTTCGCGACCATGTCGAAGGAGATGTCTTCGAGCTGGAGATGCGCGAGCGGGTTCTTCAGCGCGTTCTGGCGGTCCTTTACCGCGACGCGAATTCCCGTGTCTTCAGGCGCACCGGAGCGACGCATGTAGCCACGCACGAGCGGCGCGAAATAGCCACCCGCACCAGCCACGCTCGCCAACGAGAACGGCATCGAGATCGACAACGCCCAGGTCGCGTTCGACTCACTCTGCTTCTCGAATGCCACGCAAAGTACGCGTTCGTGAATGCCACTCTGCACCATGCTCGCGGCCACGATCCCGGTGGACCCGCCCACGGAGCCAGCGGTGTGAACGCGCAACATCGGCTTGTACGCACCGCCGATGGCGTCGTTGAGCCAGAGTTCGGGCATCATCACGCCCTCGAACATGTCAGGGGCCTTGCCGAGAATGACGGCGTCGATGTCGGCCCAGGTGCAGTCTGCGTCGGCCAGCGCCTTTTCTGCGGCGACGCGGACCAGACTCGGCATGGAATGATCGAGGTGCTTCGACTGGTACTTCGTCTGACCAATGCCGACGACAGCGGTGAGCTCTGCCATGACTAGTTGCCCTCCAGCAAGCAGACCAGGTTCTGCTGCAAGCATGGTCCGGACGTGGCGTGTGCGACCGCGCGATCCGCACTGCCGTCCCACACGCGTTTTGCGGCTTCCCCGATACGCGAGAGACCCACGGCCATGATCGGGTTGCCCGCGAGCGCGCCCCCCGACGGATTGATGTTCGTTGCGTCGTCCAGACCGAGCGCGCGCTCGATCAGGATCTGTTGATGCGTGAACGGTGCTGACAGCTCCGCCACGTCGATCTTGTCGCTTCGGACACCGGCTTTCTCTGCCGCGATCTCGGTCGAACGCGACGCATTCAGGTCGCGCACGCCGAAGTCCATCGGCTCGCAGATATGTTCGAAGCCACGAATCCAGGCCGGGCGATCCTGCAGGCGGTTCGCGACGTCGGCCGTCGCGATGATCATGGCCGACGCACCGTCGGAGATCGGCGCGCAGTCGTGCTTTCGCAACGGGTTCGCGATGTACGGGTCGGCCAGGATCCCGTCGACGGTGAAGTCGCCCTTCACCTGGGCGACGTCGCTCGACTTCGCATTTCCGCGGTCTCGCACCGCGCGTTCGGCCATGTCCCGCTCGGAGTAGATCCCGGCATCGAGCCCCATTCGCGCTTGCAGCGCGGCGACCGAGATCGCATCCGGCCACAGCGGCATCATCATGTAGGGGTCGAGCTGCAGCGCCATCGTCAACGGCACGTCACCCATCGAGGGCTTTCCGAAGCCGTAGACGAGGGCGACGTCGGCGTAGCCCATCTGGATCTTCACCCAGGCTTCGTACAACGCCCACGCACCGTCCATCTCCACGTGGCTTTCGCAGATGGGCGGCCATGCGCCCACCGCATCGAGACCGGAGATGAATGCGAAGCTCGAACCCGCCAGGTAGTCGCTCGAGCCTGAACAAACAAAGTCGACTTCGTCGTTCGTGATACCAGTCTGTGCTCGGAGTTCCTGGATCACGGGGATCAGGATCTCCACCTCGTTTCGGTCGGTTTCCCGACGTAGGGACGGGCTCTGGGTGAACCCGACGACGGCCACATCACGCATCTAGATGTGCTCCTTGTAGGTCTCGTAGTCCGCGTCCGGTTCGTCGATCGGCACGAAGTACTCGATATTGGCCATGGACGTCGTCCACTCACTCTTGGGCTTCCACTTCGCCTGGACCCGCATGCCCATACGCACGTCATCGAGATTTGCGTCGAGGACGTGGCCCAGGGCGGTGTCTGCGCCGTCGATCAGCACCTGCACGGTGATGTAGGGCAGCTCCAGCGGAATGTTCTCGGAAGGCACCCGAACGATGGAGTACGTCACGACAGTCCCCTTGTCGGGGAGTTCGACCGTCGAGTCGTCGCCAAACGGAACCGCGTGCATCGGGCAGGAACCGCGGCTCGGAAAGTAGACACGACCGTCGACGGGACACTTCTGGCCCAGGAATTTTCCCTGCTCAACGGCGCGCAGGAAACGCGAGGCAGAAACGCCGGCCGTGTACTGATAGTCGAGTTCCACGTGACCGCGAAAGATCTCGACGGGATCGTTTTTGTCGTCGCTCATGGCGCCCCCTACTCGGCCGGCACGAACACGAAGTCCGTGATGGCGCCGATCGTTTCGTCAGCCCAGCGCATCTTCACGCGCATGCCGGTGCTCATCTTGTCTTCGCTTCCGGCGTCGACCGCGTGGAGGAACGCGGTGTCCGCGCCGTCCAGTTGCACCAGCGCGTAGGCGAAGGGCTGGGTGAGCGGTTGCTGCCGACGCGGCTTCGGTACCCAGACCCAGCTCGTCACGACGCCGGCGTCGGCCAGCTCGACCATTTCGTCCAGGCTCTCGCCGGTGTCCGGATCGTATTCCTTGGGCGGCATCAGGACGGTGCCGTCCCTGCGCTTCATGCCCAGGACCTTCCGGTCGCGCAGTGCGGTGAAGAACTTCGAGAACACCGGACCGAGCGATCGCTTGTACGTGTACGAAAGCTGGTGCGGTGCCGTGAGAGACGGTTCGCTCATGGGGACCTCGTTTGCGGGGCCCACCGCGCCGACTCCGGACACCGGCCACGGGCGCGGCGCCTTGAAGGAGGAGACATCGGGGGGCACCGGATATTAGAACACGTTCTAAATCCGCCACAACCGGTGACCGGCGGACGCGATGAGGAACGAGCCCGCGGCAAGGGATGCGGACCGCGGTTTCTCTCCTCAGGGGCGCATCGCGCGCCCATCGGGCCTGATCGAACTCCCTGGTCCAGAGAGGAGCCTCGGGACTCCGCTGCCTCTCGGTGCGTTCACGGCGTTCTCAACCCGCGGACCCCAGACCTTGGTCGCCGGGTAGGGATCGCTGCTCATCGGCTCTGGGTTATCCTCGTAAAAATCTATGAATTGACGATGCATTTTCTATTTTTCAAATGGATCATTGATCCCGATACTCCGCTCATCGTTCAACCCATCTCGACCAGGAGGATCGCAATGCAGCTCTTTCTCAACACCAACGGCTTCGAACGCAGTGCTTGGCTCGATGAGTTCCTTCGCACGACCATCGTGTTCGCTGTCTGGCGTCATTCCGAACGCATCCAACATGTGACCGTCCAGCTGGAGCCTTTGCTCGAGAAGGGCTCGGACCAGCGCGTCCATTGCCGGCTGGAAGCCGCGACCGCGAACGGTGTGGTATCGGTCGGGTCGAGTCGTTCCAATCTCTGCGAAGCCATTCGTGGGGCCGCCGACCGCCTCGAAGTCGCGCTCCACCGACGCGGCGCCGACCGCCACACGGGCTTCTCGACTCACCAGCCGGCACAGCAGGCCGCCTGACATCCCCATGCGGGCCGGCGCGCGGCGCCGCGGGCCGGCCCCGGACTCTCTTGAATAGGACTCCGCCCGGCCATGGACCTCATCCAGACGAACCTGCTGACGCCGATGGTCCTGGCGTTTGTGCTCGGAGGGATCGGCGCGCGCGTCGGCAGCGACCTGAAGCTGCCCGATGCGTTCTACGCAACGTTGTCGATCTACCTCGTGTTCGCCATCGGCCTGAAGGGCGGCGTCGCCCTTTCGGAGTCGTCGCTTTCGGAGATCGCGACCCCGTCGCTCGGCGTGCTGCTGCTCGGCGGTCTCACACCGCTCTGGTGCTTCGCCATTCTTCGGCGCTGCGGTCGGTTCGGCGTCCCGGACGCGGCCGCCATCGCCGCACACTACGGCTCGATCTCGATCGTCACGTTCATCGCAGGGATCTCCTATCTCGACACGCTCGGCGTCTCCTACGAGGGCTTTCTCCCCGCGTTCGCGGCGCTTCTCGAGATCCCGGGCATCCTCGTCGCGCTGGTACTCGCGCAGCGCGGTATGGACGGGGGCCGCGGCCTCGGCGAGGGAATCCGCGAGACGCTGACAGGCAGAAGCATCCTGTTGCTCGCCGGCGGCCTCGTCATCGGCCTTCTCAGCGGGCCCGCCGGCCTCGACAAGGTCTCCCCATTCTTCGTCGACCCCTTCCAGGGCGCCTTGACGTTGTTCCTGTTGGAGATGGGACGAGTCGCCGCGGGTCGCCTCGAAGATCTACGTCAGTCCGGCGCCTTCCTTCTCGCATTCGCGATCATCGTGCCAGTGCTTCAGGGTTTGCTAGGCGTCGTCGTCGGAGCCGCCACGGGGCTTTCTGCCGGCGGGTCCTTTGCACTCGGACTGCTCTCTGCGAGCGGATCCTATATCGCTGCGCCTGCTGCAGTCCGATTGGCGATTCCGAGCGCGAACCCCAGTCTCTACCTGACGCCGGTTCTCGCGATCACGTTCCCATTCAACCTCACTGTCGGCATTCCGCTTTTCTACGGCTTCGCGCAGTGGTGGGTGCAGTAGGAGGCGACATGCTGACGATGAAGGTCAAGCTCATCACGATCATCGCGGAGGCCGTCCTCGAGGAACGCCTGGTTCGCGACCTCCGCGCAGCGGGCGCCAAGGGTTTCACGCGTAGCGAGGTCCGGGGCGAGGGCTCGCGGGGCCGACGGGTCGGCGACGTCGAGGGGGCCAATGTTCGCCTCGAGTCCCTTGTCTCACCCGAGGCAGCGGACCGCATCCTCGAAACGCTCAACGAGAACTACTTCGAGCACTATGCCATCGTGGCTTTCGTCGAAGACGTCACCGTCGTTCGCGGGGACAAGTACGTCTGAATGCATTGGGTCATTCCTTGCCTGGTCGCCGCCGGGTGCTTGATACCCGCCCTCGGGCGTTGGTGGAACGGTCGGGTACCGCTGATCGCCAGCGCCGTTCCGGCAGCGATCGCTGCGGTTTCGATTTGGCAGCAATCGCTTCTCGCCGCAGGTGAAGTCGTCCAGTTCCACGCGCCCTGGGTTCCGAGTGCCGGAATCGCCTGGGCGTTCCGGTTGGATCCGCTCGGCAACCTTTTTGTCGGGCTGATTGCCGGTATCGGGACCGCCGTCGTCGCCTACTCGGCGGCTGCGTACTCAGGGGACGCTCGTCTCCCGAGGCTGCACGGCGCCCTGTTCGTTTTCATGGCGGCCATGCTCGGGATCGCGACCGCGGACGACCTCGTCGTCCTGTTCCTCTGCTGGGAACTAACGACGGTTTCATCCTTCCTGCTCGTCGGGTTCGACCACCAGACGGAGGCGGCCCGGGTTGCAGCTCGCCGAGCCTTGCTCGTCACCGCGACAGGTGGACTCGCATTGCTCACGGGCTTCGTAGCGATCTCCGTCGTCGCCGGAACCACTTCGATCTCGACGATCGTCGCTTCGGGTGACCTGCTCCGCGCGCATGCGGCCTACCCTTGGATCCTCGGGTGCATCCTGGCGGGCGCATTCGCGAAGTCAGCACAGTTCCCGCTGCACTTCTGGCTTCCCGGCGCGATGAAAGCGCCAACACCCATCAGCGCCTACCTGCACTCGGCCACGATGGTCAAAGCGGGCGTGTTCCTGCTCGCGCGCTTCTCCCCGGTCCTCGGCGGAACCGACGCATGGTTCGCGATATTTGTCGGCATAGGAGCAACGACGATGGTCCTCGGTGCCACCGCGGCCGTTGCGCAAGATGACCTGAAGCGATTGCTCGCGTACTCGACGCTCAGTGTGCTCGGCCTCCTGACACTCCTCCTTGGGCTGGGAACGCCCATCGCCGCTCGTGCTTTTGTGGTCACGTGGATGGCGCACGCGCTTTACAAGGCCACGCTGTTCCTGATCGCCGGAAACATCGACCACGCGACCGGGACCCGCTCTCTCACGGCCCTGCGTGGTCTTCGCGGCGCACTTCCGGCCACGGCGGCGGCCGGAATCATCGCAGCCGTATCCATGGGCGGCGCTCCGCCACTGTTCGGCTTCCTCGCAAAGGAGACGGCCTATGAAGCCGTCTTCGAGGCGCCTCGCTGGGCGGGTCTGCTCGGCAGCCTCACCGTCGCGTCGGCCGTGTGCCTGGTCTTTGCGGCCCTCCGGTCCGGCGTCCAGCCGTTCTGGGATTCGGGCAGAGGCGCAACCCCGGTTCTCCGCGCGCTGCCGATCCCGATGCAGGCCGCGCCGGTCGCGCTCGGGACGCTAGGTCTCGTCGCCGGGATGCTGGTCGGACCCGCCGAACGGTTCTGGATCGCACCGGCAGCGCTTGCAATCAATCAATCGGCGGCTCCGACGGGCCTTTCGCTCTGGCACGGCTTTACTCCGATCCTCGCAGCGAGCGCGGCAACGCTCGCGCTGGGCGCCTTGGTGTTCACGAACCGTGCGCGCGTCGTCCCGTGGGTTGGGCGTTTCGCGCCCTGGGTCGCCACCGGTCCGAGCGCCATTTGGGATGCGGGCTGGCGCGTCCTTCTTCAGGGAGCACGCTGGCAGACAAGCCAGCTCCAGAACGGCTCGCCACGACGCTATGTCGCCACGACGCTCGCAGCCGCGCTCGCCGTCATCGCGGTCGGCCTGCCCTGGGGCACGATTGTGGGCGCTGTCCACGAGATCGCGCCGTTTGAGATCGTCGCACTCGCCGCGGGCCTTCTCGTCATGGGGGGCTCGCTCATCACGCTCCGCGCTCCGACGCCACTCGCTGCCGTTGCAGCGCTCGGAGCCGTGGGCGTCGGTGTATCGCTGGTCTTCCTGGTCTACAGCGCTCCGGATCTTGCGCTGACCCAGCTCGTGGTCGAAGTGCTGACGGTCGTCCTCTTCGCGCTCGTGGTTCGGCTTCTTCCACGCGCCAAGACCCAAACCATGGGAAGCCACCGCCCGAGCGCGATCGTACTCGCAACGATAGGCGGCGTGTTGATGGCCGGATTGTCCTTGTTGGCATCCCAGCCTGGCCTCCTAGAACCGACTTCGGCGTATTTCGAGTTGAACAGTGTCGCGCTCGCGCACGGCCGAAACATCGTCAACGTGATCCTGGTGGACTTCCGGTCACTCGACACCCTGGGAGAGATCGTGGTGCTCACGGTGGCGGCCCTGGGCGCGGTGTCGCTGCTCGCACGACGACGCGCGACGTCCACGGGCGGAATCGCGCCGTGAGCCTGCTGATCCTGCGAACCGCCTCGAGATACCTCTTCCCGCTGCTTTTGCTGTTTTCGGTGTTCCTCCTATGGCGCGGCCATCACGAGCCTGGCGGCGGCTTCGTCGGTGGCCTCGTCGCGGCCACGGCCTTCGTGCTGATTGCGCTGGCCGAAGGTGCCCCGAGCGCAAGAGAGCGTCTTCGGCTCGCGCCGGAGCGGCTCGCCGTTTGCGGCGTCGCCGTGGCGACGCTCAGCGGCGCAGTCGGATGGTTCCTTGGCGAACCCTTCCTGACGGGGATCTGGTGGGCGGCGAGTCCTGGAGAATCTCCGGTCGTCGGAACCCCGTTGCTATTCGACCTCGGTGTCTACCTCTCCGTCATAGGCGTCGTCTTGGCTTTTCTCCTGACCCTCATCGAGGAGACGAAGTGAACGTCCTGCTGGCGCTCGCAATCGGCACGACGTTTGGGATCGCCGTGCTCTGGCTGCTCCGAGGAAGCCTCTGGTCGCTCCTGCTCGGACTCGCCTTGCTCGGGCACGCGAGCCATCTCCTGATCTTCGTCGGCGGAGGACTCGCAGTTGCGGCGCCACCCCTCGTTGCAGAGGGCGCACTGGCTCCGGCAGCCGGCGCCGCGGACCCACTCCCCCAGGCATTGGTCTTGACAGCCATCGTCATCGCCTTCGCGATCCTGGCGTTCGCGCTCGTCCTGGCTGTGTGTGCCGGCGACGCCGCGAACACCGACGATCTCGACGCGTACGGGGGCGAAAGCCAGTGAACGCCAGCGTCGTGGTCGCGCCCATCCTGGTTCCGCTCGTCGCCGCATTGTTTGGCGCGTTGGGCCCTCGCCGGCCGGGCTACCAGCGAACCGTGGGGTTGCTGGGCGCCTTTGGGCTGTTCGTGGCGGCCATGGGGCTGCTGGCGAGCGTCTTCGTGGAAGGCGTGATCGCCGTCCAGATCGGCGATTGGCCGGCACCCTTCGGGATCACACTTGCAGCAGATCGGCTTTCGGCAGCGATGGTGGCGGCAACGGGACTGGTCGCGTTTACGGTTGTGCTCTACTCCACGGCCGAGATTCCCGACGACGTCGTCACTGCCGGTTTCTACCCCTTCGTACACGTGCTCCTTCTGGGGGTGTGCGGCGCGTTCGTGGCGGGGGATCTATTCAACCTCTACGTCTGGTTCGAAGTGATGCTGCTGGCGTCGTTCGTACTGCTCGCGCTCGGATCGGGCCGCGCAGCGCTCACGAGCAGCATCACCTACGTGGCTCTCAACCTCTTGGCGTCCGCGTTCTTCCTCATCGGCGTCGGCTTCCTCTATGGCCAGGTCGGCACCCTGAACTTTGCGGACCTGTCGCTGAAGCTCGGCGACCCGGCTGCGCTCGACGCGGCCCGACCCGCCGCGCTGCTGTTGCTCATCGCTTTCGGAATCAAGGCCGGGGTATTCCCCGTGTTCTTCTGGCTGCCGGCCGCCTACCCCAACGCCAGCTTCGCGGTGTCCGCGCTGTTTGCCGGACTCCTCACCAAGGTGGGCGTCTACGCATTGCTCCGAGTGTTCACGTTGGTCTTCCCGCTGGAAGCCCTGGGCCTGGCACCGGGCCTGCTCGCCGTGGCCGCAGCCACGATGGCCAGCGGCGTCCTGGCGGCAGCCTCCCAGGCACATGTCCGCCGTATCCTCTCCTTCCACATCGTGAGCCAGATCGGATACATGGTGCTCGCGCTCGCGCTCGTCACGACGCTGGGGCTCGCGAGCGCGGTCTTCTACATCGTCCATCACATCGTGACGAAGACCAATCTGTTTCTCGTCGGTGGCCTGATCGCCCGTGCGGGCGGAAGTGAGCAGCTCGACCAGATCGGTGGACTTTCCCAGCGACGTTTGGGCCTCACGATGCTATTCGCGATCCCGGCCCTGTCCCTGGCAGGTGTTCCCCCTTTCTCGGGTTTCTTCGCCAAGTTCTTCCTGATCCGCTCGGCGCTCGAGGCAGACGCGATCGTCGCGGTCACCTTTGCCGTTGTCGTGGGTCTACTCACGATCTATTCGATGGCCAAGATCTGGATCGAGGCCTTCTGGAAACCCGCGCCGGCTGAAACGCACCTCGACGAGCCCCTTCCGCGCGCAGCCTTGGTGGCGTGTGCGATGCTGGCCGTCGTCACGATCACGCTAGGCGTCGGAGCGGAAGCCCTCTGGTCGTTCGCGCTGGCGACCGCGGAACAGCTCGCCGACCCGCAGGAGTACCTGAACGCCGTCCTGGGAGACCCAACATGATCCCGTTTGCTGGCAATCTCGTCCTTGCGGGTGTCTGGGCAGCGGCGCTCGGTGAGTTCTCGCTCACGAATCTCGTCGCGGGGTTCGGCCTGGGCTTTGCGATCCTTGCGATCGCGCCTCAACAATCCTCGGAACGTTATTCGCGTAAGGTGTTGCGCTCGGTCGAGTTCGCCGCGTTCTTCATCGGGCAACTCGTCATCGCGAGCTTCCGCGTGACCGCGGACATCGTCACGCCCGCCCAGCGCGCACGGCCCGGGATCGTGGCCGTCCCCCTCGACGCGGAAACCGACATCGAGATCACGATGCTGGCGAACGTGATCAGTCTGACGCCGGGGAGCATCAGCCTCGATGTCTCTGCCGACCGCCGCACGCTCTTCGTTCATGTGATGTTCCTGGATGACGTCGCGACGTGCCGACGGGAGATCAAGGATGGCTTCGAGCGCCGCATCCTGGAGTTGTTGCGATGACTTCGACCGTCATTGATCTGGCGACCCAGGGTGCCTTGGGACTGCTCGCGCTGGCCCTTGCAGCGGCCTTCGTTCGGCTCGCCATTGGACCGAGCCTCGCGGATCGCGTCGCAGCACTCGAGGTGATGGCATCCACGACGGTCGCAGCGGCCCTGCTCTACGCAATGCGAACGGGGCTCGGGGTCTTCATCGACATCTCGATGGCCGTCGCGCTGGTTTCGTTCCTGGGCACGGTCGCGCTCAGCTTCGCGATCGAACACGGAGAGCCGAAATGATGGACACGGTTGCGGCTCTCCTCGCGCTTTCCGGCGCGGCAATGATCCTGGTCGCGTGCATCGGACTGCTTCGTCTTCCCGATCTCTACACGCGCATGCATGCCTGCACGAAGCCCGCAACGCTGGGTGTCAGCTTGATCGTCGCGGCGGTCGCCATCCACGTCGGCGAGTTGGGCATCACCGCGCGGGCGGTACTGATCGTCCTGTTCTTCCTTCTGACGGCCCCCGTCGCTGCCCACCGGCTGACCCATGCCGCCTATCGCGCCGGCGTCCCGCGCTGTCCGAGCACGGTTCGCGACGACCTCGACGACCCGGACCTCCTCCTTTGACGATTCGTATTTATCGAATTGGTCAGCCCTAATTATCTATTTTCCAGAGGTTCGGCCGGGGCCTACTTTCCTTCTTGCGAAGGAGGTGTCCCATGTCGACGAATCCCGTGCAGATGGTTCGATCCGCGCTCGAGACCCGGCTCCAGAGCCAACTCGACTGCGTCGGGCAACCGGATGCGGCGCCGGCCGAATGGCAAGATCTCTCGGAGGAACTCGAGATCCGCGATCCGCGACGGCTCCGGATGCTCGTCGCGCTCGGCATCCGAGCCGAGACGGCAAGTGCCTTCCAGGCCCTCCCCTTCGTCGGAGTCGCGTGGGCCGACGGTGCGGTCGACACCGAGGAGCGTTGGCGGGTAATCGCCCTGGCCACGCGGTTCGGCCTCGAACTGGGGCGGCCCTGCCATGCCCAGCTCGAACTCTGGCTTCGCCGGAAGCCGGAACCCGAACTCTTCGAGGCTTGGCTCGACTGTGCGGGCGAATGGCGCGACCAGTCGGATTTCGTTCAGCAGGCGGCGCGGATCGTTTCTGGCAGTGCCGAAGTCGGTGCGACCGCCGGAGGATGGCTGGGCCTCGGCGCGATCTCCAAGAGCGAGCAGCAGCGGATCGACCAGGTCGCGGATGCCCTTGGCGTCCCGAGGCCAACCTGATGCGCTTCCAGAACATCCTGGCGTATGCCGCCCTGCACGATGAGGCGGGTACAGCGATCCGCCACGCCGGCGTGCTGGCCGTGGAACACGGCGCACGCTTGCGAGTGGTTCGGGTCCTCGAACCCACACCGTTTCGGACGCGCTTCAAGCGCGCCTCCGGATCGAGCGAAGACGTCCAGGAACTCCTGGAGCGGTGCCAACGCGAGATCATCGAATCCGAGGTCCAAGCGCTGCGCGATGAGCGAATCGAAGTCGATGTCGACTTGTTGTGGGGAACACCCTGGCTCGAGGTCACGCGAAAGGCGATCGAACACGGCCATGACCTCGTGGTCAAGGCCGCAGAAGGAAGTGACGCGCCGCGAGGCCTTCGCTTCGGCTCGACTGCGCTGCACCTGATTCGAAAGTGCCCCTGCCCCGTCTGGATCGTCGGCGCGGAACCGCCGCGCGAAGGCCGGCGTGTCCTCGCCGCGGTCGACCCCGACGTCGGAGAAGTACGACGCGAGGTCGCGAGCCGAGTCCTGGAACTGGCCGCTTCGATCGCAGGTCCGGACGGTGCGTTCACCATCGGAACCGCCTGGCTCGCCGCGGGCGAAATGCTGCTCCGGGGCCACATGAAGCCCGACGAGCTGGCCGAATACGTCGAATCCGCTCGGCACGAAGTTTCGAGTGATCTCGACGAGGTCCTCGCGGCACATCGCGACCTCACGGACGCCGCCGATGTCCGCCTGATTCGCGGCCTACCCAAGGATGTCATCGCACGGCTCGTCGCGACGAACGACATCACGCATCTGGTGATGGGATCCGTTGGCAGGACCGGAATCGCCGGACTCCTTATTGGGGAGACTGCGGAATCGTTGGCCAGGAGCGTCGCTTGTTCCGTGATTGTCGTGAAGCCTCCTGGCTTTCGCTCCCCCGTCGAACTCGAAGACCGAGCTTCGGACTAACACTCGAGGCGGGCCAGGCCCCGATCAAGAGAGGAAGGAAACTACAGTGGAGACAGCGGCCACCGATGAAGCGAGTCGGCGCATCCGCGTTGGAATCGTCATGGGATCCCAGTCGGACTGGGCGACCATGCGTCACAGCGCCGAGATCCTGGACGATCTGGGCATCAGCCATGAGGCGCGGATCGTCTCCGCTCACCGAACACCAGACGCCTTGTTCAAGTACGCAGAGTCGGCGGCAGACCGCGGGCTCGAGATCATCATCGCGGGGGCGGGAGGCGCCGCACACCTTCCGGGCATGATGGCGGCGAAGACCTGGCTCCCCGTCCTCGGCGTTCCGGTGCAGAGCAAAGCACTGTCTGGCATGGACTCACTCTTGTCGATCGCGCAGATGCCTCGCGGGATTCCGGTCGGAACGCTCGCGATCGGAAACGCAGGGGCCGCCAATGCCGCGTTGCTCGCGGCTTCGATGATTGCTGTGCAGGACGCGGGTGTCCGCAAGGCGCTGCTCCAGTTCCGCTCCGAGCAGACCGCGCGCGTGCTCCAGCACGTCGATCCCACCGTCCCTTCGGATGAAGGCGCCCTGGTGCCTCCGTTGCCCTCGCCGCAGCCGACGCTGGAGGTGGCACGATGAGGGTGGGAATTCTCGGCGGAGGTCAGCTGGCGCGCATGCTCGCGATGGCGGCGCATCGGATCGGGATCGAACCCTGGATCGTAGACCCGCACGCCAACGCGCCGGCCGGGCGCGTCGCACATCACATCCTCGCCGAGCTCGATGACCCGGAGATGCCGGGGCTGCTGTCCTCTTGCGACGTCGTTACCGCGGAGATGGATCACGCGCCGGTGGGCATCCTCGATGCCGTCGAGCATCGTGTCCCCGTACACCCGTCGCCAGCAGCCTTCGCGATCGCCGGGGACCGTTTCCGGGAGAAACGCTTCTTTGCGGACCTCGGCGCCCCGGTTGCACCGTTCCATCTCATCGAAGACGAGCGTTCGCTTTCGCGCGCCCGATCGGCCGTGACGTGTGGGGCTCGGCTGAAGTCCCGCTTCGAGGGATACGATGGCAAAGGGCAACTCGTCGTCCGCACGCCGGAGGGACTCGATGCCGCTTGGGCCGAGCTGAACCGGGTCCCCTGCGTGCTCGAGGAAGAGATCGATTTCGATCGGGAACTGTCGCTTCTCGCCGTTCGCGGCGGCGACGGCGAGATCCGCTTCTGGGATCCGATCGAGAATCATCATCGGAACGGAATCCTCCGTGTTTCCGCGACAAGCCCGGCAGACCGCGATACGCCGGCGGGGATCGCAGCGCGCGAACTGGTGTCGGCCGTGCTCGAACGGCTTGGCTATGTCGGGGTTCTCGCAGTGGAGTTTTTCGATGTGGGCGGACACTGGATCGTGAACGAGATGGCGTGTCGCGTACACAACTCGGGACACGCGACGGAAGAAGGCGCCGAGACCAGCCAGTTCGAGAACCACCTTCGTGCCATCGTTGGCTGGCCCCTCGGCGGTACCCGCTCGGTAAGACCGACCGCGATGGTCAACCTCATCGGGTCCATTCCCGACCCGGAAACGGTCTTGAAGATTCCCGGTGCCCGATTGCATCTCTACGGGAAGACGCCGGCACCCGACCGCAAGCTTGGCCATTTGATTGTTCCCGAATCCGAGCATGCGGTTTGGCTGGGCAGCGGTGCTGTCGATGCCGTCCGACTCGGCTCCGAGGTCTCGCGATGAAGGCATCCACGAACGGAAAACTGACGGGCCTTGCGGTCCTGGTCACCGGCATCACCGACGCGAACTCGCTCGCCGCCGCGATTGCCCGGGACGTGGTCGCCGAGGGCGCACGCGTGGTCTGCACGGGCCTCGGGCCCACGTCACAACATGCCCAGCTCTCGGAACGCGCGCGTGCCCACCTGGAAGCGACCTACGAGTCGTTCCGGGAGACGGTGTCCCAGGAACTCGGCTCCGATGCGATTGCGATTCCTTGCGACGTCAGCCAGGACGAAAGTCTCGAAGAAGTCGCCCGGGAACTCGCTCGCCGCGAGATTTCCATCGACGGCGTCGTCCACGCCATCGCTCGGGACCCCACGATTGGACGGGATGGCGTCTTACCACTGCTCCAGGTCAGCCGAAAGGCGTTCCTGGATTGCATGGATGTATCCGCCTACTCGCTGATCGCGCTGCTTCGCGCGCTTTCCGAACAAGATGTCCTCGCGGATGGCGGCAGTGTCGTCAGCCTCAGCTACCTCGGAGCGGAGCGCGTCGTGGGGCACCCCTACCTCAACATCGGAGTCGCGAAGGCCGCGCTCGAACGCATCACGATCGGCCTGGCGCACGAACTCGGGCGAACCCGCGGAATCCGGGTCAACGCCGTCCGCTTCTCCCCATATACGGCGTCCCGTGCGGGCGGTGCCATTCCGCATCTGGCAGAAGCCGCCGACGCCGCGGAGAAGGCGACAGCGCTCGGCAACGCCACCGGCACCGATCTGGCGGCTGAAGTTTCTCACCTCTTGCGTCCCCGTACCCGCATCACGGGCGAGATCCGCAGTGTCGATGGCGGCTTCGGCATCCTGGGGGGTGCCCATCATGCGTAGTCAGTCGAGGATTCCCTCGCGTGCGGCATTCGCAATGGCGGCGACAGCCGGATGAGTGATCCGACGCTCCACCGTGATCGCGTAGAAGTCCTCGCGAACGGAGTCGACCGCTCCGACGAGGTGGACACCGTGCGTGCGCTTGATCTCGTCGGCCACGATGATCGGCGCAGCGAACATCCCCGTTCCGTCCTGACCAAAGACCTTCATCAAGGCGGTGTCCTCGATCTCGGCCACCTGCTCCGGCCGGACATCGATCGATTCGAACCAGACGTCCAACGAATGCCGCAGCGTCGTGTTCGGTGTCGGAAGCAGCACGGGCGCCCCATCGAGACTGGCCGGAAAATTCCGCCGGTATTTTCGGGCGAGTTTCGGCTCGCCAAAGATTCCGACATGACAGCCGCCGAGATGGTGATTGAACGCCCGCACGCGAACCGGCGGACCCAGCGGGGCGTCCGTCAGGACCATGTCGTACTCCTGGAGTGCGAGGGCGGCGATCAAGTCGTTGGTCTTCCCTTCGTGCAGCACGAGTTCGACGGGATCTTCCAGTTCCAGGGCCGTGCGCAGGAGGCGGTGACAGACCAGCTTCGGGACCGCATCGGAGATTCCGACGAGGAGCCGTGCTGGCCGATTCGTCGGGCGACCACGGAGTGCGTCCTGCATTTCGCGACCGATCGAGAAGATCTCTTCCGCGTAGCGATAGACCATCTTTCCGACGTCGGTGAGCACCAGCCGGCGCCCTTCCCGGACGAAGAGCTTCTCGTCCAGCGACTCTTCGAGCTTCCGGATCTGCCCGCTCAGCGTCGGTTGAGCGAGACGAAGGACCTTGGACGCGCGCGTGACGCTGCCTTCGCGTGCCACGGTGTAGAAGTAGAGCAGGTGGTGGTAGTTGAGCCATTCCATGGTTCATCCCATTCGTTTTCTCGATGTTCGACGCAGACCATTCCGGTTTCTGGATAGTGGTGCCAGCCCAACTTCCCAGCTTTCAGAAAGGCTCGCCATGCAGGTCCGCATCGCTGCCTCACAACAGCCCCCTTTGGCCGAGGATTCGGCGATCCAGACGAGCATCGAGCGGAAGATCCGGCTCGAGCTCGGAAGGCACGCCGCAGCCGTCCGCCATGCCTCGATCTCGCTCTCGGACGCGGACCCGGCTGGGACCATTCGCTGCCGCATCGCCGCACAACTCCGGAATGGCGACCGGGTCGAAGTCGATGATGCCGCGCCGACGGTGATGGGTGCGGCGGCCCTCGCCGCGCGCCGCCTCGAGCAACGACTTGATCGGCGTCTCGCGATCGAACGAACAACGGCTACCCGGCGCATGCGCCGATCCTTCCCCCACGAATGAGGTCATCCATGAAACGAACCTTCCTCTTCATCGCGACCAACATCGCCATCGTGATGGTGCTGGGCATTCTCCTCTCCGTATTCGGAGTGACATCGATCCTGGCCGAAAATGGTGTCGGACTCGACCTGACCGCACTGCTGGCGTTCTCGGCCATCCTTGGAATGGGCGGCAGTTTCCTGTCACTCGCACTCTCGAAGTGGTCGGCCAAACGGATGACTGGAGCCCGCGTGCTCTCGGCACCCACCAACGCCGGGGAACAATGGTTGGTCGAGACGGTTCACCAACAGGCGCGTGCGGCCGGCATCGGCATGCCCGAGGTCGCGATCTTCCCTTCCGCGGAGCCGAATGCCTTCGCCACGGGGGCTCGTCGCGACCACGCCCTGGTCGCTGTTAGCGAGGGGCTCCTGGCCACGATGGATCGCGCCGAGATCGAAGCCGTGCTGGCGCACGAGGTGTCCCACGTCGCGAACGGTGACATGGTGACCCTGGCCTTGATCCAGGGCGTGGTGAACACATTCGTGATCGCACTCGCGCGGGTCGTCGGCTACGTCGTGGATCGCGTCCTGTTCCGGACGGAGGAAGGACACGGCCCGGCCTACTGGGTGACGTCGCTTCTCGCCCAGGTCGTACTCGGTATCGCGGCGAGCCCGATCGTCTTCTGGTTCTCGAGGCAGCGGGAGTTTCGCGCGGACGAGGGCGCTGCCCGTCTGGCCGGCCACCGCAACATGATCGGAGCGCTCCGGCGACTCGCCCAGGCGCGCGAACCCGAGCCGCTACCCGATGGCCTCGCCACATTGGGAATCCGCGGGGGCAGCGCATTCGCGCAGATCTTCTCGACGCATCCACCGATCGAGGCACGCATCGCCGCCCTCGAGCGACACCAGTCCAGCCCGCAGGGACGCTGAGGGAGGCAAGCGAACGCGCGCGGGGACTATGCGCGGAGTGCCGAAACGACTGCCCGAAACACGGCGTCGTCCGCCGGGTCCTGTGGCATTCGTAGGCTGATTCCGGCCGCGATGCCGTCGAAGCGGTCACGCAGTAACGGTGCGATCTCGTCGAATGAACCGGACGGCACGAGGACATCGATCATGTCTTCGGTGATCAGGGCATTCATCCCTTCCCAGTCCCCAGCGCGCGTCTTGTCGAGCAGCGCCTGGCCAACTTCGCCCCAGCCGTGATGTTCGAGCGTGGCCCAGTAGGGCGGGGTCGAGTAGGTGAAGGTCAGCACCTGTTTCGCGGCCGCACGCTCGGCAGTCACCGCGGCGGCGTCGCGCCCGGTCGCAATCATCGGGTTGGCGATGAGATCAACGACGCCGGGCGCCCGCCCGGCCGCCGTGCTTCCCGCATCGAGTCGCGGCCGCATCACATCGCGCAGGTACTCGGGGGTCGAGTTCGTCGGATGCCCGATGACCCGGTCGGCCAACTCACCGGCGACCTCACACATCTTCGGACCGATCGCACCCATCACGATGGGCGGCGTTTCGCCGTGGGCCAGTGGTGCGGGTTTGAAGAATGGCTGCATCCGCGTCAGCGTGTAGGCGTCGCTCGTGTACTGGAGCGGCGCGTCGTTCTGCCAACAATCGAAGACCGCACGCATCCCTCCAACGTAGTCGCGCATCCGGGCGGCCGGCGCGCTCCACGGCATCCCGTACCGCTTCTCGATGTTGCCCTTCACCTGGGGACCCACACCGATCTCGAAGCGTCCGCCCGACATCTCGGCCAAGCCCCACGCGTCCTGCGCCAGCAGCATCGGACTACGGGCGAAGGCAATGACGACACCGGTGAGCACGCGAAGCGTCGTCGTGTGCTCGAGCGCGAGCAGCGATACCAGGATCGCGTCGTTCACCACCTCGGGAACGATCAGGCCATCGAAGCCGAGCCGCTCCGCCCGCTGCGCGTGCGCGGGCACTTCGCGCAACGACATGTGCGGATCATCGACGGAGGCGTAGACGCGCATGCAGCCCGCCTTACATCATCGGAAGCGCGAAGCTGTCCTCGATCGGCTTCTTGTCTTCGAAGTACGGGCCGAGTACGGCCTGGAGGTTGTCGACGGTCCACGGCTCGTCGTTCTCGTACTCGAGTCCGGCCTTGGGCGCTTCGAACACGCGGATGTTCTTTCCCCACAGCTGGATCAGCTGTCCGGAAACATTCTGGCTATGCGGCGAAGCCACCCACGCGGCCAACGGGCCGATATGGTCGGGTGCAAACACGTCGAAGCCACCGTCTTCCGGCGGCGCGAAGATGCCGGCCCAGGGGCCCGACATCGTCATGCGGGTGCGGGCCCGCGGCAGGATGACGTTGGCCGTCGCGCCGAAGCGCTGCACTTCCCGCGCTGCGGAGAGCGTCAGATGGGCGATGCCGGCCTTCGCGGCCGCGTAGTTCGGCTGGCCCAGGTTGCCCATCATGAACGAATCCGATGCCGTCGAGATCAACCGGCCATAGAGCGGTTCGCCGCCCGAAGCCTTCGACTTCTCCCGCCAATAATCCATGGTGTGCTTGATCATCGAGAAGTGGCCCTTCAGGTGGACCCGAATGACCGAGTCCCACTGGTCCTCGGTCATCTTCACGATCATGCCGTCGCGCTGGATACCGGCGTTGTTCAGCAGGATGTTGAGGTCGCCGAACGCTTCCACCGCTTCACGGACGATGCGATGCGCGTCGTCCCAGCTCGAAACGTCACCGAACGATGCGACGGCCTGGCCCCCGGCCGCCTCGATCTCCTTGACGACATCGTGGGCCGGTGACTCGCTCGATCCGGTGCCGTCGAGGTCGGTCCCGAGGTCATTGACCACGACCTTCGCGCCTTCAGCGGCGAGGGCGAGTGCTTCGATGCGACCCAGGCCGAGGCCCGCGCCAGTGACGATGGCAACCTTGCCGTCGAGAATGCCCATCTTCTTGTCTCCTACAGCCGCTCGATGAGCGTGCCGGTACCGACGGCCGAGCCGCAGCACATGGTGATGAATGCCGTGCGCTTGTCCGTGCGCTCGAGTTCGTGAAGTGCGGTCACGATCAACCGCGATCCCGTGCACCCAACCGGATGACCGAGCGCAATGGCGCCGCCGTTGACGTTCACCTTCTCCGGATCGATGTCGGGGAACTCCTGCAGCCAACCGAGTACCACGGCAGCGAACGCTTCATTGCACTCGAACAAGTCGATGTTCTTCAGATCCAGGCCGTGGCGGTCGATCATGCGACGCGTCGCATCGATCGGGCCTTCGAGCAGCATGTACGGATCCGAACCCACGACGACGTCGTGAACGATGCGCGCCCGCGGACGTAGCCCGAGTTCCTTGGCCCGCTCCGCACTCATGTACAGGAGGCCAGCGGCCCCATCCGAGACCTGCGAGGAGTTTCCGGCCGTGTGGATCCCGCCCTCTTCGACGGGCTTCAGGCCCGTGAGACCTTCCATCGTGGTGTCGCGCGGGCCCTGGTCGGTATCGACCCGACGCGTTTCCCCCGTCGGCTGCATGTCGTCGCCGAGGACCGGGGCCTCGAGTGCCAGGATCTCCCGATCGAAGCGACCCTCTTGCTGGGCCTTCTTCGCCTTCTCCTGCGACGACAGTGCAAAGCGGTCCACGTCTTCGCGTGTGAAGCCGCGCTTTTCGACGATGCGCTTGGTCGCCGTGAACTGCGACATCGGCTGGTCCCACTGATAGTTCGGCGGGACGAAATAGCCGGGCCCGTTCATCACGTTCATGCCGAGGCCTACGTGGCTCATCAACTCGATGCCGCATGCGATCCCGGCGTCGATCGAGCCCCCCTTGATCAGGGCGCTGACCAGATTGTTCGCCTGCTGGCCCGAGCCACACTGCACGTCGAGTGTCGTTCCCGCAGTGGTGTAGTCCTGGGTCTGGGCACCCAACCACGCGTGCCGCGTGATGTTATTCGACTGCTCTCCAGCCTGCGTCACGCAGCCACCGAAGATCTGATCGACATCCTTGGGCTCGATACCGGCCTTCTCGACCAGACCCATCTGCAGCTTGCCCAGCAGTTCGGCGGCGTGGAAACCCGAGAGGTCTCCCTTTCCCATCTTGCCGCGCGCAATCGGCGTTCGGATCGCTTCGACGATGACGGCTTCAGTCATGCTCTTCTCCTAAGCCTGGCCGAGGATGAGCGCGCCCGTAGGCACACCGACACCGCTCGAAACCAGGACGTGGTCACATTTTTGGGGTTGATTGAAGGATTCGCCCCGGATCAGGCGCGCGCCTTCGGCGATGTTGTTCACGCCGTGGATGTAGGCCTCACTCAGCAGGCCCCCATGCGTGTTGTTCGGCAGACGGCCGCCCACTTCGAGATTGCCGTCCTTGACGAAATCGCCGCCCTCGCCTTTCTTGCAGAAGCCGAAGGTCTCGACCTGCATCACCACCTCGGGTGTAAACGCGTCGTAGAGAATGGCGGCGTCGATGTCGTCCGGACCGAGTCCGCTCTGCGCGTAGACGATGTCGCCGGCGCGTTCCATCTCGGGAAGCCACGACATGTCATCGCGGTAGAAGCTCGTCATCTGTTCCTGGCCATCGAACGAAGCCTGCGACACACCACGGATCAGGGCGGGCTTCTGCTTCAGATCTCTCGCCCGTTCCGGCGTCGTGATCAGCAATGCGCATCCGCCATCGGTTTCCTGACAGCAGTCGAAGAGCCGGAGCGGGGTGCAGATGGGCTTCGATGCGTAGTAGTCGTCGAACGAAAGCGGCTTCTCGAAGAACGCCGCGTTCGGGTTGTTGACCGCGTGCTTTCGCGTCGAGACCGCTACGTGCGCAAACGAATCTTCGGTCGTGCCGTATTCGTGCATGTATCGCTGCGCCGCGAACGCCACCCAACTGGCCGGCGTCAACATCCCGAAGGGCATGTACCACGACCAATGGATCAGGTCGCTGGTGATGATGTCGCCGGAAACGCCCTGCCCCATGCGCTGGCCCGAGCGGCCATTCAGTGCGCGATAGACGATGACGTTCTTGCAGACCCCGGTCGCCACGGCCATCACGGCCTGGTGGACCAGGGGCACCGCAGCACCGCCTCCGTATGCAATGCGCGAGAGCAGGTTGAGGTCGCCGAGACCGACGGTTCGCGCGACCTCGACTTCGTCGCTCGAATCCATCAGGAACGTGACGAGGCCATCGACCTCAGACGGCTCGATGCCTGCGTCGTCGATCGCGTTCGACACGGCCTCACATGCGAGCGCCAGTTCGGAGACGCCCGAGTTCTTCGAGTATTTCGTCTGGCCGATTCCGGCGATCGCGGCTTCGTCCTTCAACGTGGTCGGCATCGTCGGTCCTTCGCTATTGCGGGAGCGCCACGCGCACCGTGGCGGTGACGTGGTTTCCGTAGGGATTCTGGCCCGTGACCTGGATCTCGATGGCCTCGTCGGACTTTCCCGTGACTTCTCCCCGGACCTTGAGGAGATGGCCGGGCAGGTTGGGTCCCCCGAGCTTCAACTTCACGTTCTGCAGGAAGCTGTCGGGGCCCGCCCAATCCGTGACATAGCGGCCGACGAAGCCCTTCGTGGTCAGGATGTTCATGAAGATGTCCGGCAGGCCCTGGGCCTGTGCCGCCGACTTGTCGTGATGAACTGGCGTGTAGTCACGTGAGGCAAGGGCGCCACCGGCCACGATGGTGGCCGTCGTCTCGATGTCCAGGTCGGGAAGTGTCTCGCCGACCTCCACGGATGCATGTGTGCGGGTCTT
Organism: Deltaproteobacteria bacterium; assembly: GCA_029261815.1. Taxonomy (GTDB): domain Bacteria; phylum Myxococcota_A; class UBA9160; order UBA9160; family UBA6930; genus JAJDAP01. The sequence goes on along the minus strand of JAJDAQ010000097.1, from coordinate 203 downwards.
CATCCCACGAACTCCGTCCGGCCATTCACGGCCATGTCGCGGCCCAGCGCCGTCAATGTCTCTCCGGCGCCGCCGGCGGTCAGTTCAAGGGCCTTGGACCAGTAGAAGTAGCGATGGATCGGGTAGTCGATATCCGCACCCAGGCCACCATGCAGGTGAACGCACGCGTTCGCGATGCGCGCTCCGCCGTCGGCCGTCCACCA
>JAJDAQ010000096.1 GCA_029261815.1 Deltaproteobacteria bacterium | reverse complement strand
TTCTTCCGGAAGGCATTCGGCCCGTTCGAGTTCGCCGGAATCCGGCACGTGGAACCCACCCGAACCTTCACCGACGCTCTCACGGTCTCGGTGGGCGACAAACAAGTCGAACTCATCGAGGTCGGGCCCGCGCATACCAAGGGCGACGTGCTCGTCCACGTCCCGGCGGAACGTGTGGTCTACACCGGCGACATCCTGTTCGTCGAGGGGACGCCGATCGTCTGGGCCGGTCCGTTCTCGAACTGGATCAAGGCGTGCGATCGGCTCGCAGCGATGGACGTCGATGCCATCGTCCCGGGCCATGGCCCCATCACCGACCGGCGTGGCGCGGAAGCGGTCAAGGCATACCTGGTCTTCGTCGAGCAGGAAGCGCGCGAGCGTTTCGAAGGCGGCATGTCCGCCGCCGAAGCCGCGAAGGACATCGATCTCGGGCCGTTCAAGGAGTGGAGTGATTCCGAGCGCATTGCCGTGAATGTCGACTCGGTCTACCGCGAACTCGGAGCCCGCGAAACGGCGAGCGGCACGCTCGACCTCTTCAGCCTGATGGCGGATCTGGCAGACCTCGACGGATGATGCGCGCGCGACTCGCAGCCCTCACCGTCGCGGCCTTGCTCTTGGGAACGGCCGCCCACAGCCAGGACACGCGTCCCAATATCGTCTTGATCATGGCCGAGGATCTTTCTCCGCGACTCGGCGCCTACGGGGATCCGGTGGCACGGACACCGGTCATCGATCGCCTGGCCTCCGAAGGCGCGCGCTACACGCGCGCGTACACCACGGCCGGCGTCTGCGCGCCGAGTCGGGCCGCCATCATCATGGGTGTGGAGCAGAACGAATGGGGAGCCGGCCACATGCGCGCTGCCCAGGGAGGCTATGCCGCGGTGCCACCGGAGGGCTGGAAGGCGTTTCCCGAGTTGCTGCGCGCGGCCGGATACTGGGTCGTCAACAACGGCAAGACCGACTATCAGATGGCCGGCGGCAACCCGCTCCTGCGCGCCTTTGGCGGGCCGTCGTCGATCTGGGACGAGACCGCGGGCGACGACTGGCGCGGTCGTGCGCCTGGCCAGCCGTTCTTCGCGTACCTCACGTTGGCGAACACGCACGAGAGTCAGGTCTGGCCGACCTGGCATCTGTTCTCGATCTCGGGCCTGTTGATGGCGCCTCTGCGCATCCCGAATCACTTGTCCTGGGAGTTCGAGACCGACCCGCTGTCGGTGTCACTGCCCCCGTACTACCTCGACACGGAGACGGTCCGCGACGACATCGCCCGGCACTACAACAACATCGGAAACGTGGACCGCGGTGTCGCCGAGATCCTGGCGAAGCTCGAAGAGGACGGCGTTGCGGACAACACGCTCGTCATGTTCGCGGGCGATCATGGCGACGGTCTGCCCCGCGCGAAGCGTTGGCTCTACGATTCCGGCACGTGGATCCCGCTCCTCGTGCGCTGGCCCGGCCACGTTGTGCCGGACACCGTCGAGACAGAGCTGGTGAGCGGCCTCGACCTGGCCCCCACGTTCCTGCGAGCCGCGGGCGTGGATGTGCCAGCGCGCATGCAGGGCCGGGTCATTGTCGGTCCGGAACGCGCACCGCCGCCGCCGGTGTTGTACGCCGCGCGCGACCGCATGGACGAAAGCGCCGATACGGTCCGGTCGGTGCGCGACGAACGCTACCTGTACATCCGGAACCTCCACCCGGAGCGTCCGTACGTGCTCGACATCGCATTCCGCGACGAGACTCCGATGATGCAGGAGATGCTCGCGCGCGCAGAGGCGGGCACCTTGCCCCCCCGCGTGGCGCAGTGGTTCCGTTCGACGCGCGACCCCGAAGAGCTCTACGACACCACCGTCGACCCCCACCAGATGAAGAACCTGGCCGCCGATTCCGCCTACGAGGACGTCGTCGCTCGTTTCCGAACGCTGCTGGACGAGCGCCTCGCGCAGGGACGGGACCTCGGCCTGCTGCCGGAGGAGGCGCTGAAGGAGCGCTTCTGGCCCGGCGGCGAGGAGCCGGTGACGTCGGTCCCCGAGGTCTCGTGGCGCGGGCGAACCGCCACCGTGACGGCCGCCCACCAGGCATCGATCGAGGTCCGGCTCGACGAAGACGGTCCCTGGTCGCTGTACGTGGAGCCAGTCGAGGTGGGGCCCGGGCAACGGCTCGAAGCCCGCGCCGTCCGCTATGGCTGGGCCGGCAGCGAAGTCCGGGATTTCGAGCCTGATGGAGCGCCCAGCGAACGCTGACGTTCGTCACGGAGTGGGGCACACTCGTTGGGCTCGCCCGCCGAACCCGTGGGGGGGCATCTCTTCTACGCCCGCCATCATTGGAGACCGCATGAAAGCCGCCGTCCTACGCGAAGTCGGAAAGCCCCTCACGATCGAGGATGTCCAGATCAGCAAGCCGGGTCCGCACGAGGTCTTGGTGAAGACCGCCGCCGCCGGCGTCTGCCATAGCGATTTGCACTTCCAGACCGGCGACTACTTCTATCCGATGCCGGCGGTCCTGGGGCACGAGTCTGCCGGTGTCGTCGAAGCCGTCGGGTCCGAGGTGCGCTACGTCGAGAAGGGCGATCACGTCATCACCTGTCTCTCGGTCTTCTGCGGCCATTGCGACTACTGTTTGACCGGCCGCCCGATGCTGTGTGCGAAGGAAGGACTACGTCGTACGCCCGACGAGGCGCCGCGACTCTCGCAGGACGGCGAGCCGATGAACCAGTTCCTCGACCTGTCCTCGTACGCCGAGCAGATGCTGGTGCACGAGAACGCGGTCGTGAAGGTCACGAAGGACATGCCCCTCGACCGCGCGGCCCTCGTTGGCTGCGGGGTAACGACCGGGATCGGAGCCGTGCAGAGGACGGCGGCCGTTCCGGCCGGAGCGACCGTGGCCGTCATCGGGTGCGGCGGGGTCGGCCTCTCGGCCATCCAGGGTGCCCGGCTCGCCGGCGCCTCGCGCATCATCGCCGTCGACATGGTCGACGCGAAGCTCGAATTGGCCAAGGCCTTCGGTGCGACGGACGGGGTGAACGGATCCGACGGCAATTCGGTCGCCAACATCCAGGAGATGACGGGCGGCGGTGTCGAGTACTCCTTCGAAGCGATCGGCCTGAAGGCCACGGCGGAGCAGGCGTTCGCGATGCTGTGTCCCGGCGGTACCGCGACGATCATCGGCATGATTCCGCTCGGGCAGACGGTCGAGGTGCCGGGGGTCGATTTCTTGGCAGAGAAGACGCTCCAGGGCTCGGTGATGGGCGGAGCCTCGTTCCGTGTCGAGATGCCACGCTATGTCGACCTCTATCTGCAGGGTCGGCTCAATCTGGACGACATGGTGTCCAAGCGTATCCCGCTCGACCAGGTCAACCAGGCCTTCAAGGATATGGAGAAGGGTGAGGTCGCGCGGAGCGTCATCCTCTTCGACTAGCGCTTCGCTCGTCGGGCAGGCTCGGGCGACGACTTCGCCGAAGGCGACGGTTTCGCCGGAGGCGATCCGTGCGGAAATGAACGCGATCGCAGCCCGGGTCCTGCGTCCCGCGCTCGATGGCTCGGGCGCGATCCTGATCATGCTGGGCCTCGCGGACTCGTTCCTGGCCGGCCATGGCGATGCCGAGGCTTCCGCCCGCGTCTACGTCGGGGTCGGACTGCTGTTGATCCTATTGGCGCGCGTCGCGTCGGCCTTTCCGGTCGGCGAGCAACGTGCGACGGCGGCGTTATACGGAATGGGTGCCCTGACGCTGGGCGCGACGACGTTCCACCTCGCGGAACACCCGGATCCGATCAACGGGCTCCCTCTTGTCATGGGGATGCTGGCGGCGGGTGTGCTGTCCTACTCGCGCATGCAGGCGTTCGCCTACGCGCTCGCATGCTGCGCCGCGTACGCTGGCGTGGCGGTTACCAGTCCAACCTCCGAACAGCCGTGGCTCGCGTACGGGGTCGGGTTGCTCGGTTTTTCGTTGGCCTGCGTTCTGATCTCAGGGGCCCGCCGCGCCGCGATGGTGCGGTGGCTTCGTTTACGGGCGCTCGCCACCGCACAGGGCGATCAGCTGGCCGCGGCACTGGAGCAGGCGGAAAGCGAGATCGCGGAACGCACCCGCGCCGAACTCGAGCTGCGCGAGCGGGAAGCGCGGCTTCGCGAGCAGTTCGGCGTCATTCATGCCCTGGCGCGCTCACCCCGGTTGGGGGCCGGAGAGGTGGAGCCCTTCGTGCAACAGCTCACGGAAGCGGCGGCTCGTACGCTCGGCGTCGCACGCGTGGCGGTCTGGATGTTTACGCCCGATCGGAAGTCGCTGCGATGTGTCGATCAGTACAACGTCGCGGAGAACAATCATCGTGTAGCGCCGTCGTTCGACGTGAGCCGAGCGCCCGCATTCGTGGAGGCGATCGAACAGGAGCCCATCATCGCGGCGCATGTCGCGATGCACGATCCCCGCATGCGCGAGTTTGCGGAGTGGAACTTCGCCCCCAAGAACGTGGCCGCGGCGCTCTCTGCGCCGATTCGACTCGGCGGCGATGTGTGGGGGGTGCTGACCCATGAGCATGTTGGGCAGCCTCGTACGTGGTCGGCGGATGAACAGACTTTTGCGGCCCAGGCGGCGGACCTGGTCGCGACCGTCCACGGGACATCGCAGTTTCGCGTCTTCGAGCAGCGCGTTCGGGACGCGAGCCGCTTGGAGAGCCTGGGTGTGTTGGCCGGCGGCGTCGCCCACGACTTCAACAACCTGCTGACGACGATCCTCGGCAACGCCGAGATCGCGCGTGAAGCGCTGCCGGAAGGGGACCCGCGGGCGCTCGTTGACGAGATCCATTCCGCCGCAACGCGGGCTGCCGAGTTTGCCCAGCAGATGCTGACCTATGCGGGACACACGCCCGTCAGTCGCGCCTCAGTCGACCTGGTCACGATCGCGTCGGAGATGTCGCAGGTCGCGCCCGTGTCCCCGGGTGTCGAGTTGGTCGCGGCCGACCCGGGAGCGGCTCCCATCTGGGTCGAAGCGGACGCGACCCAGCTTCGGCAGACCGTGATGAACCTGATCACCAATGCGTCGGACGCGATCGGGGCGACCGGCGGAAGGATCCAGGTAGAGGTCGGCACATCGGAGACCTGGGACGATGCTGCGATTGACGGGATCACGCACGGCACGCCACGAACCGGGCGCTATGCCTGGGTCGAGGTCCGTGATGACGGAGAAGGGATGGACGCATCGGTGATGTCGCACATGTTCGATCCGTTCTTCAGTACCCGGTTCCAAGGACGTGGACTCGGGTTGGCGGCGGTGCTCGGCATCATTCGAGGCCATCGCGGTTGGCTTCACGTTGATTCCGAAGTGGGGAAGGGAACGACCATGCGGATCTGTCTCCCGCTCGCGCGCCGAATGCCCGTCGCGACCTTGGATGCGCACGCGGTGGTTTCGGGGAAATGTCTGCAGGGTCGGATCCTGGTCGTAGATGATGACGAGGGGGTCCGTCGCGTCACCGCGCGTTACCTCGAACGTCTCGGCGTCGGGGTCGACCTCGCTGAGGGATGCAATGCCGCGCGCGAACTGGCATGGGCGCAGCCGAAGTCCTGGACGGCGGCCGTGATCGACCTGACGATGCCGGACGGGGATGGCGGCGCACTGGCCGTCAGCCTACGCCAGCGATTTCCGCAGCTTCCCGTGCTGCTTGTTAGTGGCTACGACCGAAAATCAGCAGCGCGCAGCGGTCTCGACGAGGCTCCCACCTCCTTCCTTCACAAGCCCTATGGCTCGGAAGAACTCGCGGCGGCACTCGAAGCCTTGCTGGAGGAAGTGGGGAGCGCGTAGGCCACCAACGCGTCGCCCGGTTCAGTGCCCAGGGTCGCGTGGCCGCCTGCGGCGATCACGAGCCATTGTCGGCCGTCGTCTTCGAGGCGATAGGTCATGGGCGTGGCCTGTCCGCCCGCGGGCAGGGCGTCGCTCCAGAGTTCATCGCCAGTTTCGAGGTCGAAGGCTCGCAGCTGGCCGTCCATGGCCGCACCAATGAAGACCAGTCCCCCCGCGGTGACGATGGGGCCGCCCATTCCAGGTGGGCCCCAACGGAACCAGAACGGCCAGGGGGCCTGTCCGCGTGTCGTCCCGAATGGTACGCGCCACGAGACCTGGCCGGTCCCGAGGTCGATCGCCAGCAGTTCTGACCATGCCGGGGCACTGCACGGGATCCCGAGCGCAGAGGTGAAAACCGTCTGGAGCAACCCAAACGGTGCTCCTTGTTGGGGAAAGATCATCTCTCGCGGCGGGTTGGGTGTTTGGGTTTCAACGGATGCACGAGGGATGAGCCTATGGATCGTGCCCAGGCGCGTCTGGGTCATGACCAGGGTCTGGCGATCCGGCGCCCAGGCCGCGCTCCCCCAGTTCGCGCCGCCCGCGACGCCGGGGTACTGGAGCGATCCGCCGAGACTGGGCGGCGTGAAGGGGCCCTCGTTGCGAAGGGCGGCCAGCCGTTCGCGGCAGTCGGCGCGATCGAACGGCGTCAGGCCCCAGACGCTGTCGGCATCGATCTTCCCCGGGTGGAGCGGCGGTGGGTGTGTGGGAAACGGCTGCGTCGGCGACGAGAACTCGCCCGGGACATCGGTCTGCGGAACCGGTCGCTCTTCGACGGGAAAGACCGGCTCTCCGGTTTCGCGATGCAGCACGAAGACGTGGCCGACCTTGGTCGGTTGGATCAACGCGGGAACCGACTCTCCGTGGACGGAAAGGTCGACCAGGCTCGGCTGGGAGCCGACGTCGTAGTCCCAGAGGTCGTGATGCACGGTCTGGAAACGCCAAACGACTTCGCCCGTCTGGCCGCGGAGTGCGACCACCGAACTGCCGTAGTAGTCGATCTCACCCCGGTCGCCGCGATAGAAGTCGTTGCTCGGGTTTCCCATCGGGACGAACACGAGATCGCGAGCGGGGTCGACCGATGACACGGACCACGAGTTTGGTGTGCCACGGTGGAACCGCGGGCCTTCGCCGCCTGGCGGCAGGGGCGGGGTGCCGGGCCGCACGGGATCGAACGCCCAGCGCAACGCTCCCGTCCGGGCATCGAAGCCACGGATCACCCCGCCGGGCGCATCCGCGCGCTGGTTGTCGGCAACCAGGTGGCCCAGCACGACGACATCGCCGACAACGGCCGGGAGGGATGTCACGGAGACTTCTCCGGGGGCGACGTCGCCGAGCCCGCGGGTCAGGTCGACCGCGGGAAAGTCCGGGCAGGGATGGCCGGTGGCGGCGTCGATGGCGAATAGGCGCGCGTCCATCGTTCCCGTGAAGACGCGACTTGCGCACGCGGCGCCGGGCCGTGCCTCGGGATCGTCCCAGACCGCGACGCCGCGGCAGGTGCCGCCGCCGCGTGTGTCGACGTCGACGCCGGGATCGAAGACCCAGCGCTGCGTCCCCGTTTGTGCGTCGACGGCAAAGACGCGGTTGTAAGGCGTGCAAAAGACGAGCTGGTCGCGCCAGAGGATCGGTGTGGCCTGGAACGAGGTCTTGAGCCGGCCAGGCGCCACGTCTCCGGTATGGAACGTCCAGACGCGTTCGAGCGCATGGACGTTGGTCCGGTTGATTCCGTCGAGCGGCGAAGAGCGCGTGCCGTGCGGTGCGCCTCCCCACGTCGGCCAGCCCGCAGCGGGGCCGCCGCCCTCCTGGATCTCGGTCCCGCACGCGGTTGCGAACAACAACGCGGCCAGGAGGGCGCTCGTTCGTTCGGCCGTGCTCACGGACACTGCGGCCCGACGCACGCGAGCGGCGCATCGTCTGCCGGTCGCGCGCCCGGATTCGGATCGAGGCGCAACACGCGCGGCTGGCCACCTTCGATCTGCCAGGCCGGCGAGTTGGAGTTGGAGGTCCAGACGCGGCCCTGGGCATCGAAGTCGATGTCGCGGGTGTAGGTGACACGCGTCGGGAGGGGGAACACCGTGAATCGCTCGGTCTCGGGCTCGAATCGAATCAGCGTGTCGCTATTCGTGCCGCATACCCAGACGTGGTCGGTCCGGTGCTCCACATGGAGCGCATAGGGCGTTTCGCCGCTGACGGGTTCGATCGGCAGGGCCCAGGTCGCAAAGGCCCCGGTCGCTGGATCGAACGACGCGAGCAGCCCCGCAGAGAAGCTCGGGACCCAGAGCACGCCCTTCGAGTCGAAGCGGAGGCGGCGGGGCCCGGGGAAGGGTGTCTCGATCAGGGTGACTTCGAACGTATCCGGGTCGATGTGCCCGATCCGGTCTTCGTTCAATTGGCTGAACCAGACGCCACCATCGGGCGCGATGTCGATGCCGTAGGGCACGGGCATGTTGAAGCCATCCCCTTCGCTCGCCATGTCGCGAAGATCGAACTGTTGGTCGAGCCACATCGTGAAGGGCAGGATCCGCAGCACGATCTCTTGCGCCAGCGTGCGCGCGGGGAGACGGACGTGATGCTGCTTGCCGCTCGCCGGATCGAAGACGCCGACGTGGTTCGATGCCGCCATCGTGTACCAGAAGCGTCCGCGCGCATCGAAGCGCAACGTATGCGGGTAGATGCCTTCGGCGATCTCGTGAATGGCGAAACGCCCGGTCCCGGGGTCGAAGCGCGCGAGCCGATTGCCCGAGGCCAGGGTGATCCAGAGGCTCCCGTCCGGTGCGACCTGCAGCGAGTGCGGGCCACTGCGCTGGTTCGAGGCCTGGGCCACCGGTTCATCCGGCGGCCGGAAGATGCCGCCGATGGGAAGGTCGTCGGATGGCACGGCCCAGGACTCACGAACGTCGCCGGCCGGGCTGAAGGACAAACGATGCAGCCGGTCCTGGGCGGAGTCGACCGAGTACACCGAGCCATCCGGATGCACGATCGCATCGTGCTGCATCGACGCGCGTCCGCCGAGATCCCACTCGTCGACGCGTGCGCGCAGCGCGTCCGGTTGTGGAAGCGGGGAGAACGCCTCGGCGTCCTCCCAGCCGCGCGTCAACGCGGGTACCGCGGTGTCGCGATCGTACGCCGTCATGAAGAGGTCCGGCAGTCGTTCGCGCAGGGTGGCTGGCAGGATGGCTCCGCGCCGGCCCATCAGGCCGATGACCTTGCGCCACTCGTCCGCAGTGCGCTCGCGCCGGGTAAAGAGGCTGCCTTGTTGATGGCAGTACGTACATTCGCGCTTCAGGTGCTGCGCTTCGGCCGGGTCTTCGAGTTGCGCGAGGACCCGCGCATACCAATGGTGCGCGGGCAGTTGTTCGGCGATGGCAGCGGGGTCTTCATGGCGGTCGAGCACCAGGGCGAGCGGTCCATCGGCCGGGTGCCGGTTGGGCCACCAGCCCGCTTTCCATCCGATGCGGCGAGCCGTCACCGTGAACGCCGTGTCCACGGGCACCTCGGCCGAAAATCCACCGTCAGGCTGACTGAAGACGCTGATGCGATGGGCGGGCGTTCCGGACTGCAGTGTGACCGCGACACCCGCAAGCGCGCCGCCCTGGTCGTCGACGACCCGTCCGTTCCAGCGCTGCACGTCGTTTGCTGCGGCTGGCAGTGCGGCGAGCCCAAACACCGCCAGTGTCAGCGCGATGAGCAGACGGCGTCCCGTGGAACCCGTGTTGTCGACCCGCATCCAACCCCTCCAGGACCCGATGCTACCGCCTTCCCGCCGCGCGGCGCAGGCGACTGCGTTATGGTCGGTCGCCGCGCCACGCCCGGAGTTCCCACGCTTGCAAGAACCCGCTGAAGGCCCCGACAAGGGCGAGGAACCCGTCGGCCGGCCGTGGTGGAGCTATGCCATTCCGTACTTCGGAAGGGCGCCCGAGTTGTCTCGGGGCCAGTGGCGCGTCCTCGGCCTGCTCGTGATCGCAGAACTCTTCGAGCACTACGACGTGGGGCTGCTCAGTCTGGCACTCAGTCAGATCCAGCTCGGGCTCGGTGTTCCTGAAGACGAGATCGCGGCCCTCATGGGCGTCGTGCGGCTGGGGGCCCTCCCGGCGATCGCGGTGGGCGTACTGGCGGATCGCTTCGGGCGCCGGCAGTTGCTGCTCTACACGATCCTGGGCTCGGCGGTCTTCACCTTCCTGAGCGGTGTGGCGCAGGATGCGGCCCAGTTCCAGTTCTTCCAGTTCTTTGCGCGCCTGTTCCTGTATTCGGAACCGCTGCTCGCCTCGGTCGTGCTGGTCGAGGAACTGAAGGCCAAGGACCGCGGATTCGGAATCGGCTTGCTAGGTGCGCTCGGTTCCCTGGGCCATGCACTGGGAGCAATCCTCTTCAGCCAGATCGACGTCTTGCCCCACGGTTGGCGGGACCTCTACATCATCGGCGCGGTGCCGCTGCTGGCGGTGGCATGGTTTCGCCGTTCGCTTCCCGAGAGCCGGCGCTTCGTCGAGGGAAGTGCAGCGCTCCAGACCACGCGTTGGTGGCAGCCACTGGTCTCGGTCGCCCGCCAGTATCCGGGCCGCCTCGCGGCCATCACGGCGGCCTATGCGTCGATCGAGTTCGTGCAGACCACGGCGACGATGTTCGGTCCGAAGTATCTGCAGGAAGTGCAGGGGTGGGAGCCCGGCCAGGTGGGCGGGCTGTATCTCGTGGGCGGCGCGCTCGCGATCATGGGCCACATGTATGCCGGCGTCCTGTCCGACCGCTTCGGACGGCGGGTGATCATGACCGTCTTCGTCGGCGTCCTGGGCATCGGTTACTACACGCTCTACAACAGTTCGGGGTTCGCCATCCCGGTCGCGTGGGTCCTGACGATGTTCTCGGCGATGGGTCTCGGCGTCTTGTTCAAGACGGTGGGTGCGGAGCTCTTCCCGACGTCGTATCGCTCGGCTGCCACGATGGTGCGAGCCGGGCTGGGTGTCGCTGCCGGCTCGCTTGGGCTGTTTCTGGCGAGTTCGCTCTACGACGTTTTCGGTTCCCATCAGGCGGTGATCACCAACATGTTGCCGCTGCTGGTGGTGGCACCCATCATCTTGTGGTTCGCCGTTCCCGAGACCGCGGGCCGCGAACTGGAAGACATCGCCCCCGAGCGGTCCTAGCTGCACGCAGCTAGGTCGCAGTCCAGCGGCGGCCGCGGCAACCCGTACGCAGGCGTGAATGTGGCGGCCTGCGCCCGCGTCTCTACTCTTCCTGGCTGGGGGGAGGTTTCGTGGAGCGATCCGCGCAGGCCCGAGGTGACCGTACCGTGCGTGCACGGCGGCGGATGGTGGAACGCATCGCGAAAGGCGGCGTGCGTTGTGAGCGAGTCTTGCGCGCGCTCGACACCGTTCCCCGACACTTGCTGCTCCCCGAGGCGCTGGATCACCGCGCCTACGAGATCTCTTCGTTGCCGATCGGTGAAGGGCAGACGATCTCCTCGCCCGACATCGTGGCGGCCATGACAGAGGCCCTGCAGCTCATGGGCGACGAAACCGTCCTCGAGATCGGGACCGGTTCCGCCTATCAGGCGGCCGTCCTCTCGAAGCTGGCGGCGCGCGTGGTCTCGATCGAGCGGGTGCCGTTGTTGGCGACCCGCGCGCGCTCGGCGCTGGACAAGCTCGGCGTTTCGAACGTCGTCGTGCACCTGGGCGACGGAACGCGCGGACGCCCGGCCGACGGCCCCTACGATGCCATCATCGTGACGGCCGGGGGGCACGAAGTGCCGCAGCCGCTCATCGACCAGTTGGCACCCGGTGGCCGGCTGGTCGGGCCATTCGGCTCCCGCGACACGCAGCAGTTGGTGCGCATCACACGCGGCGAACAGGGCGCACTGAAGCGGGAGGAACTCGGCGTCTGCCTCTTCGTTCCGCTGGTGGGCGAACACGGCTGGGACGCGAAGTGACGGGGCGCCGGATTGCGATCATGGCCGTCCTGGTGGGCGCCATCATGTCGGTGGGCTGCCTCGGGCCTTCGCCCTCGGAGAGCGGACGCTGGCACACGGTGCAGCCGCGCGAGAACCTCTACCGGATCGCCCAGTTCTACGGGACGAGCGTGGCCGCCATCGAACGCGCCAACGGCGTCAACGATGTAACGAACCTGCAACCAGGGGCGCGACTCTGGATCCCGGGCACCTCGCCGGAACGCCGGCCGAAGGGACCGCTCGTCCCGCCGCCCGATGTCGCAGCCGGGCTCCAGAACGAACGCGGCGAGCGCGCGACCGGGACCCCGCCGTCGCGCCTCCACCGTCCGGCGCAGGGGCCGGTGACGTCGAAGTTCGGCCCGCGGTGGGGGCGCCAGCACGAGGGGATCGACATCGGGGCCAAGAACGGCAGCCGGGTGTTGGCGGCGGCGGCCGGCCGCGTGCAGTTCTCGGGCCGCAAGGGCTCCTACGGCTGGGTCGTGATCGTGAAGCACGAGGGCGGCCTGGCCACCGTCTACGCCCACAACCGCCGCACCCACGTCCGGAAGGGCCAGCGCGTGAAGCGCGGCCAGCACATCGCCGATGTGGGCCGCAGCGGCAACGCCACGGGCCCTCACCTCCACTTCGAGGTGCTGCGAAACGGCCGCCCGGTGGACCCGCTACGCTACGTCCCGCGCTGAGCCCCGGCTGCGCGCCGCACCCTCGACCCTCTGCAACCGACCCTGAAAAGGCTGAAGTGGACGCTCAAGACCTCAAGCAATACATCCGCGATGTCCCGGACTTCCCCAAAGAAGGGATCCTTTTTCGCGACATCTCCCCGTTGCTCCTGAACTCGGAGGCGGTCGCGGCCGCAGCCGAAGCCATCGCGGCGCCGTTCCGCGACCAGGGCATCGAACGCGTGCTCGGCATCGAGTCCCGCGGCTTCATTTTCGGTGCGCCGGTTGCCCAGGCACTGGGCGCCGGGCTGGTGCTGGTGCGGAAACCGGGCAAGCTCCCGTGGAAGACGCACCAGGTCAGCTACGCCCTCGAGTACGGCGAAGACACCCTCGAGATGCATACGGATGCCATCGAGCCGGGTCAGCGCGTCCTGATCGTGGACGACCTCATCGCCACTGGCGGAACCGCAGCCGCCACCTTGGAACTCGCCCGCCGCTGCGAAGCCGACGTCGCCGCCGCCGCCTTCCTGATCGAACTGGAATTCCTGAACGGCCGCTCGCAGCTCGACAGCAACGTCCACGCGGTCCTGAAGTACTGACCGCGGCGCGTAGGCGGCGTTGGTTCAGTCCCGATACGGCGACGTGGGAAGATCGGTGCCTACGAGCCGCGCGTTCGAAGGGCGCTTCGTGCCGCGAGCGCACAGCCCAACAGCAGGAGCGCGCCGGGCTCCGGGACAGGAATCAGCTCGACGTTGTCGAGCCCCGCTTCGAGCCCTTGGCTCTGGGCCACCTCGAGGAAGAATCGAAGGGATGTCACGTTGGCCAGCGTCTGATCGAAGGTTCCCGTTCCCGAGAACTGGTTCCAGGCCGGCGCCAGCAGCGGGGCGCTTCGCGCATCCCAGACTGCCGGGTTCGGGGCCAGCCCCGAATTGAAGGTGAACGTTCCTCCCGGTCCGCTGATCGTGACCTGCGCATCCGCGAGCGCGGCTGCCGGCGCGAGCAGGTCCCAGGTGAGGGAGGCGAACCTGGTCAGGTCGCCGAGAAACGCGGCCGGCGCGAGGACGCTACCGCCACTCCCGCCCGCCGCGGTGTCTGTGAGCAGGAGATAGCCACCCGGATTGCCTGCGTTGCCCGGGTTCGTGACGGTGAAGCCTGTGCTGCCCGCAGAGAGCGTCCAACCCTGGAGCGTCGCATCATCGAAGTCCGAGAGCGGAAGCGCAACGGCCGGCGCGGCGGCCAGTCCGATGGCCAGGTAGAAGAGCAGGGTACGGGGAATGAGCTGCATGAGCGCCTCCTCGTATGTTCGTGGTCTCCCATCGACGATTGTGGCACGAAGCTCCGGCGCCGTTCGCACGTGCAGCGGCCCCTGGGCCCGCCCTAACGGCCAAAGAGCGTCTCCACTAGCAACCCTGTTCGGACTGCGGCACTCCGTCGAGGTGCGCTCGGCAGAGTGACGGATCCCGCCGCACCCCGTAAGTTTCCGGAATCGCAGGAAAGCCCCCGTAGCTCAGTCGGATAGAGCATCGGTTTCCTAAACCGAGGGTCGCAAGTTCGAGTCTTGCCGGGGGCGCCAGCAACTTCCGCCGGTCGAGACGGCTCCGCAGATCTGCGGTCGCTTCATTGGGCGAGCGCTTGGCTTGCTATCCTCTCCTGAAGAAACCCAGGAGGTTCCCGCACCATGACCCGATTCCCCACGACGATGACCCTGTTGCTCTCCGCTGCTCTCTTCCTGCCGACGTTGGCGCTCGCTGGCCATCATGAAGGCAACGAAAAAGCGGGTGGGAACGCGGCGGACCACCGGAGCGAGCAGGCGGAAGAGAACTCCAACGCCCAATGGCAGGAGGGCGCCGAGCGTGGGAAGGAACGGGCTCGGAACGACGATGCGTCCGGCAAGCCTGAAAAGGGAGAGAAGCGCGAGAAGGCCGAGAAGCCTGACAAGGGCGACTGACCGGAGCGACCGCCCAGCTCGCGGCGCTCAGATCGCTTGCAGGCCTAGCACGATGAAGAGCAGGCCAAACGCAATGCTCAGCGCACCGAGTGCCCGGGTTTCGATCGGCCGGTTCTCGAGCTTCCGTCGCGCGCGGTCGTAGAGGTTGCGGAAGGAGGCGGGGGCCGCGAGCGCCCAGACGGCGCCCAGGACACAGGATGCGCCGATCACCACGATGGCGATGCGGAGCTCGGGCGCTGCAGTGTCCGACGCTCCGAGGCAAGCGGCCGCCATCGCGGCGTAGACGATGCCCAGCGCGCGGACGCGCGCATCAGTGGCCAGGAGCGCCTGAAGCGGCGGGTCGGCCATGGCCAGGGCCTTCTCCGGCCACAACAGGAGCGGCCCGCGCGTCAGCAGGATCACGATCCCGAAGGCGATGGCGACAATGGCCCACGTCATAGGGAGAGCATACGCCCCGGCGCCGCCTCCGTGCGGACGTTCGCTAGCGCGCGGTGCGGTACATCGGCGTAATCAAGGCCATCGGGACGCCGCTATTCGTCGGTCCCCTGGGAGTCTGGCGCTTGCGCGGCGTCCGGCTCAGGTGCGGGGCGCTCGAGTTGCAGGCGCAGGATGTGATGCAGGATGCGCGCGACGTGGTGGCTCATTCGTTCGAGCCAACGCTGGTCGTCGAGCAGCGCCAGGGCCTCCCGGGAATTGATCTCGTCCCGCGCAGCGCGGTCGAGCACGCGTTGGCGAAACCCGTCCCGATCTTGCGCGAGTTCGCGCTCGAAGCTCGACAGCCGGCCTTCCGCCGCGTTGACATCGGAGAGCGGACCCGGGAGGGCATCAACAAGCTGCGCGCTACGCCGGCGCAACTCGGGATCTTCGGCCATGGCCTGGCCCCGTCCCGGCTGCTCGATCCGCGCAAGTAGCCTTCGCAACTGGTCGATCACGTGCAGGGCGGCGACCTCGCGCGCGTCAGCCGACCCACCACGGGGCGGTGTGTCGATGCGCGCCAGATAGGAGCGACTCTCTTCAACCGCGATGTGGAGAAGCGTACGCCGGTCGGGGTCGATCGGGCGACCGCTGAGGCGGTCGGACAGCGCGCTGAAGATAGCCAGTGCGAGTTCGGCCAGCGTCGGTTCGACGGCGCGCAACGCCACGGCGGGATCTCGGAGGAGGGAACGATCGAGGCGCTCGGTGAACGGCGACGGTCGTTCCGGAATCAGCCGTTCGAGTAGACGCGCAAACGAACCCGCCACCGGCAAGACGGCCAGGAGGCCGAGGCCATTGAAGAGCGTGTGGAACCCGACCAGGGAAAGCTCCGGGTTGTCGCCGATGGCATCTGGCAGGACGGTGCCCAGGCCTAACACGTAGAGCGGCAACAGCACGAATGCGCCGACGGCGGTCAGCAAGTTGTAGACCACGTGGGCCCAACCGGTCCTCCGTGCGGCGAGCGTGCCGCCGGCCGTGGCGAAAACCGCAGTCACGGTCGTGCCGACATCCATGCCGATGACCAGCGCACCGGCCTGTACAAACGAAATGCTCTCGGTGTGGACGGCGGCGAGGGCCATGGCCACTCCGGCGCTCGAGGATTGCGTCACGAGCGTGACCGCAATGCCGACGCCCACCAGGGCGAGACGCCCGAGCACGTTGTTGGGTGGGAAGCGCTCGGGCGTCACGATGCCCTCGAGTCCCGCCAGGCCTGCCTGTAAGGCATCGATCCCGAGGAAGACGAGGCCGAAGCCGGCCAACGCGTAGCCCATCGGCGCAGCGCGGCCGCGACCAAACAAACGGAGAAGGGCGCCCACCAGGATGATCAGCGGGAGCACGGCCGACAGCTCGAACTTGAATCCGAGTACCGCGACGACCCAACCGGTCACCGTCGTCCCGAGATTCGCACCGAAGACAATCCCGAGCGCTTGCGGGAACGTGAGCAGGCCGGCGCCAGCAAAGCCGACGGCCGTGACCGTGGTCGCACTGGAAGATTGCACGAGCGCGGTGATGCCGGCGCCCGTCAGGGCCCCGGTCGCGGGGCTCCGCGTGAAGCGGCGCAGCGTGCGTTCGAGCGTGTCGCCCGCGAGGCTGCGCAGGCCCTCGGTCAGGATCACCATCCCCAACAGGAAGAGACCCAGTCCGCTGGCCGCCTGTACCCACTCGTTCATCGTGCTGCGACCGTAGGCGCGCGCCTGGCGATAAGCCAGCGACCCGGCATCGAAGCGCGGCGTCCCCGGCTCAGCCCCGCGCGCGCCAGACCGGGCCGTCGGGGAACGCGTACCGGGCCAGGCTCTCGGGCTTCAACTCTACGCCGAGCCCGGGGGCCGGAGGGAGGACGTAATGACCGCCCCGCATCTCGACGCCGTGGACGAAGTGCTCGTGGAGATGATCGGCGAATTCGGTGATGCGGTTTTCGAGCGTGCCGCTGACGGCGATGTAGTCGAAGGCCGAGAAGTGTTGGACGTGCTCGCAGAGCCCGACGCCGCCGGCATGGGGGCAGACGGGAACATCGTAATGGGCCGCGAGGAGCAGCGAAGCGATCACCTCGTTGACGCCACCGAGACGACAGCCGTCGATCTGCAGGACGTCCACCGCGCCGGCCTGGAGGAACTGCTTCACCATGATCCGGTTGTGGCAGTGCTCGCCGGTGGCGACGCGGATCGGGTGCACGGCCGCCGCGATGCGCGCGTGGCCAAGGATGTCGTCGGGGCTGGTGGGCTCTTCGACCCACCAAAGGTCAAAGCCGGCGAGCGCCTCGACGTGACGAATCGCTTCGTCCACGTCCCAGACCTGGTTCGCATCCACCATCAACTTGCGATCGGGGCCGATTTCTTCGCGGACGATGCCGCAGCGATGGATGTCGTCTGCCAGGTCGGCGCCCACCTTGATCTTGAAGTGCGTCCATCCCTCTGCGAGTGCGGCGCGGCAACGGGTGCGAATCGTCTCCTCGTCGTACCCGAGCCAGCCTGCGGAAGTGACATAGGCGGGGTAGCCGTCCCTCAGCAGTTCGCGCTCGCGGTCTGCCCGGCCCGCGCGCCGGCTTTCCAGCAGATCGACGGCGGCCGCCGGCGTCAACACATCGGAGATGTGTCGGAAGTCGACTGCGCCGACGATGGCCTCCGGGCTCAGGTCGGAAAGGTATTTCCAGAGCGGCTTTCCGGCCCGACGCGCCAACAGGTCCCAGGCGGCATTCACGACCGCGGCCATGGCGAGGTGGACGACTCCCTTCTCGGGTCCGAGCCACCGGAGCTGACTGTCCCCCGCGAGGGAACGCCAGAAGCCGCCCAT
>JAJDAQ010000095.1 GCA_029261815.1 Deltaproteobacteria bacterium | reverse complement strand
CCGGCTACGCGTCTTAACTGCGCGCGAAGCGTCGGACGACGAGATCCTGCGAATCCATGACCGCGCGCATCTCGACGGCATCGTGGGAGCGGTCGAGGCCGTAGACGGAAGACCCGGCCAGGTCGACCCAGACACCTATGTGACATCTGACAGCCTCCGGATCGCGCGGCTCGCGGCGGGTGCCACCATCGATCTGTGTCAGGCCGTCGCCCGCGGCGATGTGGCCTCTGGCCTTGCAGCGGTCCGTCCCCCCGGGCACCACGCGGAAGCCGACCGCCCGATGGGCTTCTGTCTGTTCAACAACATTGCGATCGCCGCGCGCGCACTCCAGGCCGAAGCCGGCGTCGAGAAGGTGATGATCCTCGACTGGGACGTACACCACGGCAACGGCACGCAGCATGCCTTCGAGAACGACCCCTCTGTCCTGTTCCTCTCGACGCACCAATATCCCTACTACCCGGGGACCGGGGACTTCGGAGAACTTGGATTCGGCCGCGGAGAAGGTGCGACCGTGAACGTTCCGATGCCGGCCGGCTGTGGCGACGCGGAGTACCTGGGCGTCCTGCAGCACATCGTCGAACCGGTCGCCCGGGCCTTCGCCCCCGATGTCATCCTGGTTTCGGCCGGCTTCGACGCGCACCGGGATGACCCGTTGGCCGCGATGGCCATCTCGGCCACGGGCTACCTCGCGATGGCGACCTTCGTCCGCGCCCTGGCGGAGGATCTCTGCGACGGGCGCCTCGCCTACGTCCTGGAGGGCGGATACGCGCTCTCGGGTCTGCGCGAGGGAGTAAGTGGATGCCTGGTCTCAGGCGTCGTCCCGAACGCGGCGGCACCGCCGCCGGAGGTCCCGCTGGCCGACGGATCGGTCCTGGCCCATTTGGTCGAGCAGGTCGCCCTCGTCCATCATGGCCGCGGCCACGGGGCCTAGCGCAGCCCCCTCAGCCGCTCCCGCCACGCGCGGGGGGACTCGTGGGGATCTCCCGCTTTTCTGGACCCAACGGTGGGGATGGTTGGTGGGGCCCACGCTCGGGGACCGCCCCACCCGCCCCCACCGCGGCGGTCCGACCCCGTGGCCGGACCCCCTGCATCTTGGGGACGTCGATCGATACCTCTACAAGATCTGGTGGCTGCAAAAAAAGTTGAACGAATCCGCACTTTTTCGATTGGAGTTGCCCAGAGATGTGGGTATAAGAGGGTCCAGGTGGGGCTCAGTGGGGATGAGTGGTGAGCCACTCTCCCTCAAGAAGCCAACCCGGAGAACTCAGGATCCCACCGATGGCACGCGGCCGATTCGAACACAACATGGACGCAAAAGGCCGTCTCGCCATCCCGCAGGCACTACGCATGGAACTTCAAGCCTCAGACAAGCCTCCGATCCTGACCAGCTGCATCGACGCGGCCGCCGTGGGCATCTACGCCCAGGACCGCTGGATTGAAATCGAAGAACGTCTCGCCACCATGAGCCAGGTCCAACCCGAAGTCCAGAAGATCCGCCGACTGATCGTGTCGGGCGCTGAAGAGTGCCCCGTCGACAGCCAGGGCCGGATCCGGGTGCCTCAGCACCTTCGTGACTACGCGGGCCTGAGCAAGCAGTGCCTCGTCGCTGGCATGGGTGAGCGCATTGAAATTTGGGATCGCGCCCGCTTCGACCAGGAGATCTCGTCCATCCGTGAGAACGGAATGGATGTCTCCCGCGTCGCCGCGGACTTGGGTTTGTGAGGAAATGATGGGGGGTGTTGGGGGCTTCGCCTCCAACCAGTGAGAGGGACTTGGGCGCCTCCGGCGTCCGCTACATCAGCCGCGGGAATCGTTGGGGGGCGTGATCCGCGGCAGATGAGGAACCGGAGGCGCCCGGTCCCGATCTCGCAGAGCGGCAGAGCCGCCCTTCCCGTCTTCCCGAGACCAGCGCATCGCTTCTTTCCGAACGCCGCGGATGCGGCCGACGGAGACTGCGGACCAGGGGTGGTTCCGCGGGAATGGGTGGAGCCGCGGATGCGGTTCCCGATAACGAGGGGGCCCCGAGCGGATGCCGGGTCCCGGGCAAGCGTTGCAAGATCGAACGCACCATCTGCCGGTCCTGTTGGAGCCGTGCCTTGCGCACCTGGCCGTTGCGCCCGGTCGCGTGTTCGTCGATGGGACGCTCGGCGACGGAGGGCACGCGGAAGCCATCCTCGAGCGCAGCGCTCCCGATGGCCGCCTCATCGCATTCGACCGCGATCCCGACGCTCTCACGATTGCGGGGGAGCGACTCGCGCCGTTCGGAGACCGAGTGGCGTTCGTCCATGCCTCATTCGCTGACATGACAGAGGAACTCGCGCGACTCGACATCGCATCGGTCGACGGCGTCCTGCTCGATCTCGGCGTCTCGTCCCGACAGATCGATGAACCCGAACGCGGCTTCCGCTTCGGTGCCGATACCGCAGACCACACTCCGCTCGACATGCGGATGGATCCCCAGGCGGGCCTGGCCGCCGCTGACCTCCTGGCCACATACTCCTCTCCCGCACTTGAGCAGGTCCTCCGGGAGTATGGTGAGTTTCCAGGAGCGAGGCGGCTGGCCCGCGCCATTACCGAGACGCGGCGCGACGCTCCGCTGCGCACGGCCGCGGACCTGCGCCGCGTCATTCGCGCCGCCGGCATTGGGCGCGGCCGCAAGCACGACCCGGCCACCCTTGTCTTCCAAGCACTCCGCATCGCCGTGAACGACGAGATGGGCGCCCTCGACGCTGGACTCGAAGCCGCCGTCGATGTGCTCGCACCGGGCGGCCGGATCTGCGTACTCGCCTACCACAGTCTTGAAGACCGGAGAGTCAAGCGACTGTTCCAGCGCGAAGAGAAAGGCTGCATCTGTCCTCCCAAGGACCCGGTCTGCGCGTGTGGCCGGAAGCCCCGCCTGAAGCGGCTGACCAAGCGTCCCGAAGGCGCCGACGAGGTCGAAGTCCGAGCCAACCCGCGCGCACGCTCAGCGCGGCTGCGCGCCGCCGAACGCCTGCCGGAGGCTGCCTGATGGCCCGCGCTGGCTCGAACACTGTGCGACCGCGCGGCGAAGCCAACCTGGTTGGACGCAACTTCGTTGCGCGCAGGGTTTCGACAGCTGCCTGGCGCCGCACCGGTGCCGCCGTCCTGGTTGGACTCGTCGTCGGTGGAATGCTGCTGGTTTCGCTGCGCATGGCCATCGTCCGCAGCCGTTACGCCCTGGCCGACGCCGCTGCCACCGAAACCGCGCTGATGGCGGCCGAGCGTGAAGCCGCCGTGACACTGCGCGAAATGCGCGATCCGCGCCGCCTCACCGCACTCGCCGAGGCGCAGGGCTTCGTGCGACCCGAACGTGTCGTTGAGCTGGGAAGCGAGGCGACCGCACCATGAGCAAGGCCGACCTGCGCAGCGCCGGAGCGCGCGTCCGCCTCGTCGGCGGCGTACTGGGCCTCTGCTTCGCGCTATTGGCAGGTCGTGCGGCCTTCCTCACCGTCATCGACGAGCGCGGCCGACAGCGAGGTATGGCTCAGGCCGGCACCGTACTGCGCGTCGCGGCCGCACGCGGCGAGATCGTCGATCGGCGCGGCGCACCGCTCGCGGTGACGATGCCGGCGCCCAGTGTCTATGCCGTGCCCGCCGAGATTACCGACGCCGCCGAGACCGCGCGCGTCCTCGCACCCATTCTCGGATGGAGCACGGCGGCCGTCGAGCGCCGCATCACGAAGACGTCGCCCTTCGTGTTTCTCTCCCGCTGGATTTCGGACGAGCGCGCCACCGCGATCCGTGGCCTCGACATCGCCGGCATCGGAATCGTCGATGAGCCGCGACGGACCTACCCGCTCGGCGAACTCGCAGGACGCTTCGTGGGCTTCGCAAACATCGATGGCGAGGGCGCGCGCGGGCTCGAACAAGGCCAGGACGAATGGCTTCGCGGTCACGACCAACGCATCGCGCTCGAGCGCGACGCGCGCGGCCGCCTGCTCGCACCGGGTGGCGTGGATCCGCGCGCGATGGCCGGCGGCGACATCGCGCTGAGCATCGATACCGCGCTGCAGGCCGAGGCCGAACGTGCATTGGGCGATGTCGTCCTTGCAACCGGTGCACGCGGCGGCCTCGTCATCGTGCTCGATCCCGCAACGGGCGACATTCTCGCTCTCGCCGAAGCGCCCGGCTTCGACCCGAACGCATTCCGCACCGTGCCCTACGCCAAGACGGCCTCTGCTGCGTTCCTCGACGCGGTGGAACCGGGCTCGACGATCAAGCCGGTCGTGATCGCGGCGGGGCTTGAAAGCGGCCGTCTGCGCCCGGACACCGTGATCGACTGCGGCGAGCACGGAACCTACCGGGTTCCCGGAAAGACCTTTCGCGACCGCAAGGCGTTCGGGCGCCTCGACCTGGCCGGCATCCTCCGTGTGTCTTCGAACATCGGTGTGGCCAAGATCGCC
>JAJDAQ010000094.1 GCA_029261815.1 Deltaproteobacteria bacterium | reverse complement strand
ACTCGGGAACGAGTTTCTGGAAGCGTTCGATGGTGAGGAAGTCGCTGAGCCAGGCGTAGGTTTCTTCGCTGCGGGCCCAGAGACCGACATTGCCGTTGCCGCCCTTGTCGCCGGAGCGCGCGCCGATCAAGGTGCCGAGCGCGGCTTCTACCGTCTCGCCGGTCGGCGTCGTCGGCAGCGGCCGCACGGGAATCGCGGCGGGTTGGACACCTGCCGGCCGCGGTGAGGCTGCGACCTCGGTTCGCACGCCATCCGCATCCACCACCACGGCGGCGACCTCGTCGGCCGGAATCAACGCCGGCCAGTACACGCCGAACTCGCGCGCGGGCGCCGGCGGCGTCAGGGTGAAGACGCCGGGGAAGCTGCCGAGCAACATCTCGGTCGCCCGGTTCGAGAACGCGCGGCCGACCTTCACCGGGTCGCGGTCCTTGACCGTGACATGCAGGGTCGAGATGGCTTCGGCGTTGGTTCGCGCTTGCGAGGCGTCGACCCGGATCAACTCGACATCGACTTCGTCGAACTGCTCGCGGCCGCCGACGCGATGGAAGAGGGCAGTCTCGGCGAGGGCCGCCTTCGCGTCGACGTCGAGCCCGGTGATGCCGAAGCTGGCCGTGTTCCGATACCCGCCGACGTAGTTGAGACAGATCTTCCACTGCTCGGGCCGGGGTTCGCCGCGCACGCCCGAGACGCGCACACGGTCCGGGCCGTCGTCGTCGAGGCGGATCGAGTCGAAGCGCGCGACGACATCGGGGTTCGCGTAGGCCGGGTCCTGGATTTCGTACAACAACTGCGCCGTCACGGTGCCGCGCGAAACCTGGCCCTGGGTTCCCGCATGCTTGGTGATGACGAAGCTCCCGTCTTCGTACATCTCGCCGACCGGGAAGCCCGGGTCGAGCAACGCGGGGATTTCCTGGAAGAACGCGTAGTTGCCCCCGGTCGTCTGCGGCCCGCATTCGAGGATGTGACCGGCGGCGACCGCGGACGCGAGCCGGTCCCAGTCATCGGGCGCCCAGCCGAAATGCCATGCCGTGGGGCCGACCACGAGCGAAGCGTCCGTCACGCGCGGGCAGATCACGATGTCCGAAGATCGGCGCAGGGCTTCAACGATGCCCCAGGCGCCGAGATAGACGTTCGCGCTCAGCGGGTCGACGTCGGCGTCCTTCAGCGCGATACCGCGGTCGAGATGGGCCAGGTCGTGGCCCTTGGCCTGGAATTCGCCGAGCCGAGGCAGGACGTCGTCACCTTCGATGTGGGCGACGCGGACCGAGAGCCCGAGCCGCTCGGCCAGCGCGCGGACTTCATCGGCCATCCCGGACGGATTCAATCCGCCGGCATTGACTACGATCTTCACGCCGCGGTCGAGTGCCGTGCCGAGGATCTCTTCCATCTGGCGCAGGAACGTCGTCGCGTACCCGGTGCCGGGTTTCCGCTCGCGCGCCTTGTGCAGGATGAGCATCGTGAGTTCGGCGAGGTAGTCGCCGGTCAGGAAGTCGACCTCACCGCCTTCGAGCATTTCCCGCGCGGCCTCCGGCTTGTCGCCGTAGAAGCCCGAGATGTTGGCGATGCGAAGCGGTGCGGTCATGGCGTCCTCCGGTGCTGCGCGCAGCGAGGGCCGGAGGGTAGGGCCCCGCCGCGGCGTCCGCGAAGCGGGCGCGCGACGGGAAGATCGTCAGCCGGAAGCGAGGTCGGTCGCCACGGTGGGCGGGTGCCAGGGCCGGGGACGCAGTCCGGCGCTCGGGTCCGGGCGCCGGGCATTGGACCCGGCGGGTCGCCAGAACCGGCCCCGGATCGCGTGCGGTTCGCTCTCGCCGGCGGACCGGATCGTGGGCCGCGGCTCGGCGAGGGTTCGCGCCCCCTGGGTGGCTCCGAGCAGCAATCCGACGAGGACCACGATGATCCAGTGGCGGGCTTGGAAGCGGCGTTGAGTGGTTTGCGTGGCCATGGCGGTTCTCCTTGAGGCGCGCCGTCATCTTCGGCCTTGGATGCCGCGAACTCCTTTCCGACTCCTGATCCTCCTCTGATCGCTTTCAGACGCCGCGGTAAGAACGCTGTTGCCCTGAAGCGGGCTCTGGAAGCGCTAGAGTGCGGATCCCCGGGTTCCGTCGGAGGTCGCATTGGACGCCCAAGATTCCACCGGTCCCCACGACGTCCCGGAAGACGCGCTGGAGGCCGGCCTGATTCGGCTCGGTTACACCGGCTTCCGGCCCGGCCAGCGCGAGGCCGTCGAAACCCTGCTCGATGGGGGCCGGCTACTGCTCGTGGCCCCGACCGGAGGCGGCAAGAGCCTCACCTATCAACTCCCCGCGACCCTGCTTCCCGGGACCACCCTGGTCGTGTCGCCGCTGATCTCGTTGATGCAGGATCAGGTCGAAGCCCTGCAGGCACGCGGCGTCGCCGCGACCTACCTGGCGTCGACGCTGGACGCCTCCGAACAACGCGAGCGGATGGCCCGAGTCGCGGCCGGCGAGGTGAAACTGCTCTACGCGGCGCCCGAACGCCTGGTCGGCGGCAGCCTGACCGGGCTGCTGCGCGACCTCGACTGCCCGCTGGTCGCCATCGACGAAGCGCTCTGCAGCAGCGAATGGGGCCACGACTTCCGGCCCGAGTACGCGGCGTTGGGACGCGTTCTGAAGGACGTGCCGAAGGCGCGTGTGCTGGCGTGTACGGCGACGGCGACGCCCGTGGTGCGCGACGAAATCCTGGCGCGCCTGGGGCTTGCGGCCGACACGCCGCAGCTCGTGCGCGGTTTTGCCCGCCCGAACCTGGCGCTGCGCGCACGCGAGGTGCCGCACAAGCGGGGTCTGCAAGCCGAGGTGGATGCTGCGCTTCAGGAGGCGCTCATCGACCGTGACTCACCGGCTGGGGCCGCCATCGTCTACGCGCCGACGCGCAAGGCGAGCGAGTCCGAGGCCACGCGGCTGGCGAGCCAGGGATGGCGCGCGCTCGCCTACCACGCCGGCATGCCGGGCCCGGAGCGCGAACAGGTCCATCGCGATTTCTCGAGTGGTGCCATCGACCTCGTGGTCGCGACCAATGCATTCGGCATGGGCATCGACCGCGCCGACGTTCGTGCCGTGGTCCACCTCGCGCCTCCCGGCTCGGTCGAGTCCTACTACCAGGAAGTCGGCCGGGCGGGCCGCGACGACGCGCCGGCCATCGGGCTGATGTTGATCTCTCCGGGCGACATGGCGCAACGACGTGGGCTGATCGAACGCGACGGGCAGGGCGACGCGACGAGCGCCGAACTCGTTCAGCACAAATGGAACCTCTTCCTCGAATTGATGCGCTGGGCCGAAGGCGGGAGCTGCCGCCACGACGCGATTCTTCGCTATTTCGGAGACGAAGCCGAAACGCTGGCCGGCTGTGGGCGCTGTGACGTTTGCGAGGGCCTGGCCGGCGACACGTCGGATGAAGAGGCGCGCACGTTGCTCGTGCGAAAGGCGCTCTCGGGTGTGGCGCGCATCCACGGGCGGTTCGGCCTCACGGCGGCGGTGAAGCTGCTTCGCGGAGCGACTGACGAACGGCTCACGCGCACGGGACTCGATGAGACGCCCACCTTTGGTGCGCTTTCGGCGGAGTCCGAAGAGTGGCTGCAGCGCCTGTTGCGGCGCTGTGTGACCGCGGGCTGGGTGGACTTCGATGGGGGCGACCGACCGGTGGCCGTCCTGACGGCGGCCGGTAGCGCCGTGATGCGAGCGGAACGTCCCGCGCGGATCCTGCTGCCGCCACGGGAGCTGACCCTGGCGAAGGCGTCTCCGCGCCTGCGCGGGCAGTCGCGCGGCGACGACGAGGAAGCACTCGATGCCGAGAGTCAGGCGCTCTTCGATGCGTTGCGCCGTTACCGCCTCTCCTTGGCCCAGGCCGACGACGTTCCGCCGTATGTGGTGGCGACCGATCGCGCACTCCGAGACCTCGCGCGTATGAAGCCGACGGACGAGGCCGGCCTGCTGCTCGCCCACGGCATCGGCCCGGGCAAGGTCGAGCGCTACGGTGAGGGCTTCCTGTCCGTATTGAACGGTGAGCCAGCTGCGGGAGCCATGGATCCGGAATGAAATGGGCCAAACCCCACGTCGACGTCGGTTTGATGGTGCGAGAGCCGGCGCCCATGCTGGCGTTCTATCAGGACGAAGTGGGCCTCCGCTTCGATCACGTCCTTTCGACCGGCGGCGGCAACCAACAACACCGCCACGATATGAACGGTTCGGTGTTGAAGCTGAATGCGTCGCGCAGGGTGCCGCCCGAGTTGCCGCCGGCCGGGTACAGCGGCTTGCGCATCGCGCGTTCAGCCGTCGAAGCGCCGTGTGGGCTGCTCGACCCAGAGGGAAACTTCGTCTCGTTGGTGCCGAGCGGACACGACGGCGTGGTCGGCATCGGGATCGAG
>JAJDAQ010000093.1 GCA_029261815.1 Deltaproteobacteria bacterium | reverse complement strand
GCGGTTTCCCTCTCACTGATCGTTCATCCGAGGAACCCCTACGCGCCGACGACACACATGAACGTTCGCGGATTCGTGGCGCAGCCGAGTGGCGCAGAACCCTGCGGCTGGCTGGGGGGTGGGTTCGACCTGACGCCCTATTACGGTTTCGAAGAAGATGCCGTGCATTGGCACGAACAATCGCGTGCCGCTTGCGCGCCGCTTGGCAAAGGCGCCTATGCGCGCTTCAAGAAGGAATGCGACGAGTATTTCTTCCTCCATCATCGGCAGGAAGCGCGCGGAATCGGCGGCATCTTCTTCGACGATCTCCAGGAGCCCGATTGGGCCACCTGTTTCTCGTTTCTGTGCAGTGTCGGCGACCACTTCCTACCCGCCTATCTGCCGATTCTCGAGCGCCGTTGCGATCATCCCTATGGCGAGCGCGAACGTAACTTCCAGGCATGGCGACGCGGCCGCTATGCCGAGTTCAATCTCGTCTGGGACCGTGGCACGAAGTACGGACTGCAATCCGGCCGACGCATCGAAAGCGTGCTCGCCTCGATGCCGCCGGTCGTTCACTGGAAGTACGACTACACCCCGGAGCCGGGGACGCCCGAGGCCGAGCTCGCAGAGCGTTTCCTGACTCCGCGCGACTGGGTCCAGCCCGGCTAGCATGTCAGGACTTCGGGACCTCCACGTAAGCGCCCGCCGTACGTTGTCGGCACGGCACCTGACGGCGCGGGCTGTCCGCGGTGCGAGCGGGCCGGGCGGACAGAACGTCAACAAGGTGGCGACGCGCATCGAGCTGACGCTCGACCTCGAAGCCGCAGTCGAAGACCTGGGAGCGGGGGCGCCGGCGCGGATCCGGATGCGATGGCCTCGGCGACTCGACGCCAACGGCCAACTCATCATCCGCTGTGACCGGACGCGCAAGCGCGGGCGGAACCTCGAAATCGCGCTGGACCGGATGGAGGAGATCCTCCGGGAAGCCCTCGCACCGCCGCCGCCAGCGCGGAGGACCACGCGTCCGAGCGCCGGCAGCAAGCGCCGACGCGTCGACGACAAACGCAAGCGCAGCCAGACCAAGCAGCTTCGGAAGCGTCCGAACGACGACTAGGGCCGCCCGCCCCCCTCCCGCGTCAGGCCCAGTGGAATTCGGCTTCGATCTCGACCGCGTCGCCCAGGCTCTTGCATACCGGGCAGCTGTGAGCCGCGCGTTCGAGAACCGCGCGGGCGTCCTCGGGAATCCCGGGCGCCATCTCGAATGAAACGCCGAGGCGACCGATCCGGCGCTCCGGCTTCGCCACCATGACCTTCTCGACCGAAACGCGACTTCCCTCGAGCGGCCAGTCGTGCCGCCGCGCCACGATCCCCATGATCGTCAGCATGCAGGAGCCGAGTGCGGTCGCAACCAGATCCGTGGGCGAGAAAGCCTCGCCTCTTCCCTCGTTGTCGAGTGGTGCATCGGTCGCGAGGACCGCGCCGGACGGATGCTTCGCATTCGTGTGAAGTTCGCCCTCGTAGTCGAGTTCGATCTTCACACTCATGCCGGCGCCGCCTTGGTTGCCGCCTCGGTGAGCGCCACCACACGATCGTCGAGCAGGATACGCGTTCCCATCTGGTTCATCGCGTACCCGAACCCCATTCGTCGCTCCGGGTCGGCATAACCAAATGACCCGCCTGCACCCGGATGACCGAAAGCTCCGTTGCCCAGTGTCGATCCCCCGTTCGGGTGGTCCAGGGGCAGCATGAAGCCCAACCCGAATCGGGTCTCTACGCCGAGCACCTTGTCGGGACCTCGGGAGTTCTCGGTCCGCACCTGATCGCGCCAGACCGGGTCGATCACACCCCCTCCGTCGGCCAGCGCCGCGCGCCCGTACAGTGTCGCGAGCCCGGCGGCCGTGCCGTGACCGTTCGCGGCCGGGATCTCGGCTTCGCGCCATTCCCGGGTCCCGGATCCCAGGGCCATCGACGGTGGGTTCGCGAACGCGCGCGCCGTCAGTCCTTCGGGGTCGCCCATGATCGACTTCGCGATGTGCGCGGCCTCGGCATCGGCGGGTGGAGCCAGGGTCGGAACCAGGTTGCTCACGCGACCGTGCTCGGCTTCCGGAAGCCCGATATGGAGGTCGGCACCGAGGGGTTCGGCGAACTCCTCGCGGAAGTAGGTTCCGAGACTGCGGCCATCGATCCTGCGCACGACCTCACCCACCAACCAGCCGTAGGTGACTGCGTGGTAGCCGTGCGCCTCGCCCGGCATCCACCATGGGGCCTGCGCCGCAAGCGCCTCGCACATGGCCTCCCAGTCGTAGAGCGCCTCGTTCGGCAGCAGTTCCTTGACGCCGGCCAGTCCCGCGCGATGGGAGAGCAGCCAGCGGACCGGCAGATCCCCCTTCCCGGCCTGTGCGAATTCGGGCCAGTACGAAGCCACGGGCGCGTCGACATCGAGCTTGCCCTCGGCCACGAGCTTGTGCGCGCAGAACGCGGTGAAGCCCTTGGTGGTCGAGAACAGGTTCACGAGTGTGTCGCGCTGCCAGTCCTCTCGCTTCGATGGATCGGTGTGACCGGCCCAGAGATCCACGACGCGCTCACCCTCGAAGTCGATGGCACACGCGGCTCCGAGTTCGAGACCATCCCGGAAGTTCTGTTCGAACGCGTCGCGAACCGGCGCAAAGGCCTCGTCGCAGCGACCGTGAATCAAGATCTCGCTCACTTCATCTCCTCCAGGGTCATGCCGCGTTAGTTCCCCGTCGGCCATTCCGGATGCCACGGCCGCTCGCGCTGGAACGCCAGCGACGCCTGCAACACGCGGTCGTCCCGATGACGAGGCCCCACGATCTGCATGCCGACCGGCAAGCCGGCACGGGAGAGTCCGGCCCGCACGGTCGCGGCCGGATGCCAAGACAGGTTGAACGGAATCGTGAAGGACGCGACGCCGGCCGGGTGCTGACGACGGCCGTCGGTCTCCGTCGGAAACGGACCCTTCGCCGGCGGCGGATCGAAAGGCACGGTCGGCGTCAGCAGGAAGTCGACGTGTTCAAACAGACCATGGCACCACTCGTTCAGTTCCATGCGGCCACGGGCCATCGCGCCCCAATCGTCGGCCGTCACCTGATTCGAGGCTTTGACTCCCTGAATGAAGGTGCGACCGAATTCAGCCTCCCGTTCGGGCAGGTACTCGTGAAGCTCGGCCGCCAGCGCGAACGCGCCGATGCGGCCCCATTCACGGGCGAGGTCCGGCGGACCCCCTTCGATCGGAACCAGCGTGTGACCCAGGGCCTCGAATGTCTTTGCCGCTTCCTCGACGGCAGCGGCGATATCGCTCTGCACGACGGCGTGGCCGAGGTCGGGGGAGAAGCCGAACCGTGTGCCTGGCGGCAGCTCCTCCGCCAGGGCTTCGACATACGAAAGGCCTGGGTGGGGCAGTGAGTTCGGATCCTCGGGCGCCTGACCGGCCGTGATGTCGAGTTGGAGTGCGGCGTCTTCCACGGTTCGAGTCAGCGGACCACTCACCGAGGTATCATCGAATTCCCAGTGGTGCATCGGCCCCTTCGGCACGCGCCCCTGCGAGACCTTGAGCCCGTACGCACCCACGAAACAGGCCGGGATCCGGATCGAGCCCCCGCCGTCGCTGGCCGTGTTCATCGGGCACAGACCGCCCGCGAGCGCGGCAGCGGAACCGCCGCTGGAGCCGCCAGGCGTGACATCGAGATTCCAGGGTGACCGTGTGACGCCGTATACGAGATTCTTCGTGATGGCGGTGTAACCGAACTCCGGCGCGTTGGTCTTGCCGACCACGATTGCGCCGGCGGCCTTGAGCCGCGCGACCTGGACCGTGTCGTGTTCGGAGATCCGATCCTTGTGAATCAGCGTTCCGTCCGTGTTCGGCAGGCCAACGGTGTGTTCGAGGTCCTTGACGCCAAGCGGAATCCCTTCGAGCGCGCGACCTTCGCCGCGGACCAGACGGGCCTCCGCTTCCTTGGCTTTCGCCACCAACGCGTCGCGATCATGCATCGCGACGAAGGCGTTGAGTTCGCCATTGCGGGCATCGATTCGGTCGAGCACGCCGTCCATCAACTCCACCGGCGACGCCTTCTTCAGCCGGAGCAGCGCCAGGGTTTCAGTCAAGGAACGGTCGAGAAGATCATCCATCCCGGCAGTATCGCACGTTGTTGCGTCAGGCCGAAGGAGGGGACAGGCGAGCGTGCGGCAGCCGCGGCAGGACGTCTCGAGCGAATCGATCACACTCGTCCGCGTGCGGATATCCGGAGAGGATGAACGAGTCGATCCCAAGATCGGCGTAGGCTTCGAGCTTCGCGAGCACCTGGTCCGGATTTCCCACGATCGCGGCACCACAGCCGCTACGCGCCCGGCCGATTCCGGTCCAGAGATGGTCTTCCACGAAACCGTCATCGTCGGCGGCGTCGCGAACCTCGGCCTGGCGGCGAACCCCGGCCGATCCAGCGTCTAGCGAGCGCTTTCGGATCGCCTCGCCCTCGGCATCGTCCAGGCGAGATAGCAACCGATGAGCGGCCTGACGCGCTTCGTCCTCGCTGTCCCGAACGACGACGTGCACGCGGTACCCAAAGCGGAGCGAACGGCCGTGGCGTTCGGCACGCTGCTTCATGTCCGCCATGGTGGCACGCACCACCTCCAGGCGATCCGGCCACATCAGGAAGACGTCGGCCGCTCGCGCAGCCGCCTCGCGGGCATCCTCACTGAAGCCACCGAAGTAGAGCAGTGGGCACTTGCCACTCACAGTTCGGAGCCGCGGGGGTTCCACGTCGAGTTGATGAAAGACGCCTTCGTAGGAGACCGCCTTCCCGTCCAACAAGTCGCGCAGAATCTGCATGACTTCGATCGAACGCTGATACCGCGGACCGGACGCCAAGGGGGCGCCCGCGAGATCACTCGAGATGATGTTGATCGTAAGGCGACCCCCTAGCATCTGATCGAGGCTCGCGAGCTGGCGGGCCAACATGGGCGGCCAGAGCTCGCCGCAACGGAC
>JAJDAQ010000092.1 GCA_029261815.1 Deltaproteobacteria bacterium | reverse complement strand
GTTGGCCGCGTCTTGGCCAACCGCGCGGAGCACGGTGTTCATCTGTTGACCGACCGCTTCTACGAATGGCTGGCGCATCCGATCGATCCGACCCTTCCGGCCTCGCGGGAGCAGAACGAGACGGTCGTTCGTGCTTTCTCGGCCGCCGCACGCGAACTGCGGGAGGGCGGTTACGACGTCGTCATCGACGGCATCGTCGGACCTTGGATGTTGCCCATCGTCCAGGCCGAGCTGCGCGGGGGTCTGCGCTACGTGGTGCTGCGCACCGAGCTGGAGCAGGCCGTTGGGCGGGGCGGCGCTCGTCCCGAGACGCCGGTCGAGCGACGCGTGGTCGAGGCGATGCATCCGGCGTTCGAGTCGCTCGGCCTACTCGAGGCCCATGCGCTCGAGGTTGCGGACCGGTCGCCCGACGCGCTCGCCGACGAAATCCAGCGCGATCCGGAGCGCTGGCTGCTGGACCCGGCCCCGTAGCCGTCCGCTTGCGCCCACGCCCCGCAATGCCAATGTTCCGGCCTCGGGGGAATGCATGTCGTCGATCGGCGTCCTGAACGAGGGGCCGCTGCACGCGGGTCTGAAGGCCTGGTATGCGCGGCCGGGTGACCGGTTCGAAGTGCCGGTCGAAACCTATCATGTCGATGTCGTGCGGGATGACCTCCTGATCGAGATCCAGACCGCGAGTTTCTCCAGCTGCGCGCGCAAGCTCCGCGACCTCGTCGAGCGACACCGCGTCCGCCTGGTACACCCGATCCCGCGCGAGCGGTACATCGTGAAGCTGCCCGAGAACGGGCGTGGTCGTCCGAAGCGTCGGCGCTCGCCCAAGCGCCTGGGCTTCGAGGAGATCTTCACGGAACTGGTCAGCATTCCCGAACTGCTGGCGCACCCGAACTTCGAACTGGAACTCGTTGCGACCCGGGAGGACGAAGTGCGCGCGTGGAAGCGTCGGCCCCGGCGCAAACGCTTCCAATGGCAGGTCGAGGAGCGGCGGTTGCTCGAGGTGCTCGCGATGCGGCTCCTCACCGAGCCGACCGACCTTCGCGAGCTGCTGCCGCGCGACCTCCCCCAACCGTTCGACACGCAGGAACTCGCCGTCGCGTGGGGCCGCAGTCGCGCCATTGCCCAGCAAGCGACGTATTGCCTGCGGAAGTCCGGCGCATTGGCCGAGGCCGGGAAGCGGGGCCGCGCCCGCCTCTACGAATGGCCGGCCCCGTTGGCCGCTCGCGCGGTGGCCGGTGCCTCCGCCCGCTAGGATCGGGTCGTGGAATACAAATACTGTCCCCAATGCGGCGATGAGTTCCAGAACTGGGCAGAGCGGTGTCCGGATTGCGATGTCGCCCTGGGTTTCGAGCGACCGTCGGCGGAAGGGACCGCAACTGCGACGTCCGACTTGCCGCCGGCGAGCGAACTGGTTCCTGTCTTCGTGGGCGAGCCGTGGCAAGTGCACGACCCGGTCGGGACGCTGAACACCGCCGCCATTCCGTGTCGCGTCGATGCCTACCCGCCCGGGGATATCTCTGACTCGGGAGAACACATCGGCGGCTTCGGCGCCGGAACCAAGGTGGGTGTGTACGTTCGGCAGGACGACATCGAGGCCGTCATGCAGATCGACGCCGACTGGGTGCGCGCGACGTTGGCCACCGAAGCAGCGCTCGACGCATGCCCCGCTTGCCAGGCGCCACTCGCCGAGGACGCGGTCGGCTGCAACGCCTGTGGCCTCGAGTTCCCCGAAATCGCCATGTGCGAGCGCTGCGGCAGCGCGAACGCTCCAAGTGCACCCGCATGCGCGACTTGCGGCGCGAAGCTCGGCTGACCCGCACTCTCAAGGAGATCCCATGTCCCCGCGTCCGCTCGCCAGTCTCTTGATGTTCGCTACTGGCGCCGCTCACCTCCTCCAGTACGCGCTCCAGGGCTTTGCCGAAGCCGATGCAGGCCTCGGGCTGTTCGGCGCGCTCTATCTCGTGACCGGCGCGCTGCTCCGCACGAAGGGGAAGCTGGGACCCCTCCTCGGGATCGTCTTCCCGGCGCTGGGCGGCCTCGGCGGCGCCGCCGCCCTGGCCTCGTCCTTCGACCCGGTGATGCTGGGCTACGTCGCCGTGGACGTCGCGGTCGTGGTGCTGTGTATTCGGCTCCTCTGGGCCGGCGGCGAAGCGCCGGATTCCACATAGCGCCCGCGCGTTCCTCCGGTCGTCGGTTATGCTCGCGAAATGCGAAGCAAAACCGCGAGGACCGGAATCATGATTGCAGTGGCGATGTCGCTTTTTTCGTTCGCCGGGCCGCGCCCGACGAGCCTCGGGACGACCGACGGGAAGCTGACCACCTGCCCCAGTTCTCCGAACTGTGTTTCGTCCGACGCCGATGGTGCCGACGCCGAGCACAGCATCGCGCCGTTGACCCTGGCGGACGTGAATGTGGCCGCCGCATGGAAGGCCGCTCGGGACACCGTCGCCGGAACGGCGCGGACGGTCATCGTCACGGAGGAGGAAGGCTACCTCCATGCAGAGTCGACCAGCGCGTTGATGGGCTACGTCGACGATCTCGAACTCGACCTGCGCGCAAGCGACGGCATCATTGCGGTTCGCTCCGCATCCCGGGTGGGGCACAGCGATCTGGGCGCGAACCGGAAGCGCGTCGAGGCGTTGCGCGAGGCATTGGCTGAACAGGGCGTTCTCATCGACTGAGGGGCGAGCGTGACTTCGCGGCTCTTGCTCCAGACCCTGGCTCTAGGCGGCCTTCTGCTGTTGGCGGCAGGGGTGCAGGCGTCGGTCACCTTGTTCTACGGCGACGCCGACGATCTCGGCTGGACGCTGGAGCAGCTCGGAGATTGTGAACGCAATGTGCCTGCCGCCGTGCGCGAGGTGATCGTGGCCGCGCGCCAGGCCGATGTCGTGCCCGACACGGTCGATCGCGTCCTCGAGGATCTCGACGTTTCGCACCGCAGCGCGGGGTCTCGTTGGCTCAAGCGGAAGCTCTGGCTGTGGCTTCTGCCGCAATCCATCTCGCCCGACGAGATGCTGGGCCTCTACGTGCGAACCTGGCCGTATGCGGGAGGCCGTGGGCTTTGCACCGCATCGCAGGACCTTCTGGGGCGTCCGCTCGATCAGCTCACCGCGGCGGAAACGCGCGATCTCCTGGCCCACGAGTTGCGGTGACGCGAGTGCCCCGCGCGCTCAAGCCGCCGCCGGAGGGTGCCGAACCTTCAAGAACACCTTGGGGGAGGTTTGGATGAGCGGTAGCAGCACGCAGGAACTCGACGGCCGACGCACGATCGCACGTCATCACATGGCTTTGCTGATGGAGGCGACCGCGGCCGCATTGGTGGCCGGCTGTCTGATCGAGGGTCTCCACTTCGTGGAGCGCGCTGCCGGAGATCTCCAGGCGGCCTTCGCCCTCGCGCTCTTTCCGTTCTGCGCCGGCCTGGTCCTGTTGTTCCATCACGTCAACCAGGTGTTGGACCTCGATTGCCCGCGCTGCGATGAGGCCTTCCACGGCGACGGGATCGACGCGGCCTCGGTTCCCTTCCGGCGACGCTGCGCGCATTGCGGGCTGCCGGCATCGACCCGCCTCCCAGCGGGGGTCCCTGAGGACGAAGCCGGGTCCGGTTCGTGGTAGGCTGAACCGGCCGGCGTGGAACGACCTGCGCCTACCGGAGGAGCCGCATGTCGCCCCAGAAGATCGCTGTACTCGTAGCCTGGATCGCTTCCGCGGCCGCCATGTTGTTAGGTGGTGATTCGATCGTCGCGACGATCGGCACCGGAATCTTCGGGTTCCTGGTCGTCGCGCACACCATCGAATGCGTCGTGTTCCTGAAGGAGCTGAAGGCTGCGCCGGGACCGCTGGGCGGCCAACTCGTGCAGGTCTTCCTGTTCGGAGTGGTCCATATGCAGGAACTGCGCGCCGGAACGGGTGATCAGTCCGGGGCATGAGCATCGAACTCGATGAAGACCGCCGAAAAGCGATGCTAGGCCGGATCCAGCATTTCTTCGCGGAGGAACTCGAGGATGAGATCGGCGACCTCAAGGCGCGTCAGGTGCTGCACTTCTTCTTGGACTCGCTTGGGGCCGCTGCGTACAACCAGGGCGCGTCCGACGCGCAAGCCTGGCTGCAGGACAAGCTGCTCGACCTGGAAGGAGAGCTCCTTCAGGAGGAGGGGCGGTGAGCGACCGCGCGCCGCGCGTCGTCTTGGAGCCGCCGAGCAGCGCTGATGCGGCGGAGTTCGTGACCGCGGTCGAGCGCAGCCGAGCACTCCACGGGCCCTACGTCGCACCGCCGGCCACGCCGCAGGCGTTCCGCGTCTACGCTCGCCGTGCAAAGGACCACAAGCACCGCGGTTTCCTGGTTCGCGACGCTGAGACGCGCGAACTCGCGGGTGTGATCAACCTGAACGAGATCGTGCGGGGCGCATTCCAGTCCGCGTATCTGGGTTACTACGCTTTCGTCCCGGCCGCTGGGACCGGACGGATGGCTGCCGGCCTCGACGCCGTCGTGCGCAAGGCGTTCACTTCCGAGAAGCTCCATCGGCTGGAGGCCAACATCCAGCCCGAGAACGCGGCATCTGTGGCGCTCGTGCGCCGACTGGGCTTTCGCAAGGAGGGTTTCTCTCCGCGCTATCTGAAGGTCGCGGGTCGTTGGCGAGACCACGAGCGCTGGGCACTCACAGCCGACGACTGGAGGTCTGCGCGTCGTTCGAGGTGACCGGCGCAGCGCGGACCGGGTGAAGTGGTACCGTCTCCGATCTCGCGGGAATGCCCGTCAGAAGGAGCATTCGATGTCTGGGTCCTCTCAGCGCAACGCAGGCTGCCGAATCGGAAGCCTCGTATTGTTATTCGCGTTCGCCTTTGGCTGCGCATCTGGCCAGACGGTCGAACAACAGGAAGCCGAGCGAAAAGATGCTTGGGTCCTCGTGCGGATCGTGGCGCCTCGAGAGATCAGCGTTGGAGAACTCCGGATCCGCGACGTCGATACCGAGTCGCTCTATAGCGTCGGCGGGCTTCCGGGCGAACCGCTGATGTTCAAGGTGAAGGCGGGTCGCTACCGCTTCAAGTCCTTGCAGGCCTCCCTTCCCAACGGTGAGAAGCCGAAGTTCGACCAGCCCGAGAAGGCGCTCGACATCCGCGGTTGTTGCATCAACTACCTCGGCGACCTGGTCATCATGAGCCGGCGCGACGACTATGACCTGCTGATCGAAGGCCGGCCGGACTCCGTGATGCTGGCGGCGGCGCGAGACCCGGAGAACTTCGCAGGGCGCCCCGTCCTGCTTGTGCTAGGCGACCAGAAACCCCGCAAGCTGATCTTCGAGGAAGTGGATGGAAAGCCCCTGACGGGCCTCGAAGCGAGCAGCCGGCCGGTCGCGGAGCCGACGCCATAAGGCGCGGCTTGACGCTGGTGCTGCTGACCGCCTTCGCGGTCGTTGCGATGCCGGTCGCAGCCGGGAGGATTCCTCCGC
>JAJDAQ010000091.1 GCA_029261815.1 Deltaproteobacteria bacterium | reverse complement strand
CCGTCGGCCAACCCGAACGCGCGACCCAGAAGCGCGTGATCGCACTCTTCAAGGATGACCTCGGCTACCGCTACCTCGGTGACTGGACTGACCGCGACAGCAACAGCAACATCGAAGAGAGCATCCTCACCGAATGGCTGACCAATAGCGGCTACTCGGCCGCGCAGATCAGCATCGCGCTCCACAAGCTACGCGCGGAGGCTGATAACCCCAACCGCTCGCTCTACAACAACAACGAAGAAGTCTACGCGCTGCTCCGCTATGGCGTGCCCACCAAGACTGAAGCAGGCCAACCGACAGAACCAGTTCATCTCATCAACTGGGACGAACCCGAGAAGAATGACTTCGCGATCGCCGAGGAGGTCACACTCCACGGCAATCATGAACGTCGTCCCGACCTCGTCCTCTACGTGAACGGGATCGCGGTTGGCGTCATCGAACTCAAGAACAGTCGAGTCAGTATCGGCGATGGGATTCGTCAGAACCTCTCAAACCAACTGCCTGAGTTCAACGCTTGGTTCTTTTCGACCGTCCAGTTCGTCTTCGCCGGCAACGACTCGGAGGGGTTGCAGTACGGAACGATCGGAACACCCGAGAAGTTCTTCCTCCCATGGAAAGAGGATGAAGGGGACAACACCACCTTCAAGCTCGACAAGTACTTGCTGCGGATGTGTCGGAAACAACGCCTCATCGAGCTGATGCACGACTTCGTGCTCTTCGACGGCGGCGTGAAGAAGCTGCCGCGGGCCCACCAGTACTTCGGCATCAAGGCAGCTCAGACGCACGTTCGCGAAAAGAAGAGCGGCATCATCTGGCACACCCAAGGCAGTGGCAAGAGCATCCTGATGGTGTTGCTCGCCAAGTGGATCCTAGAAGAGAACGCAAATGCGCGAGTCGTCATCATCACTGACCGTGATGCCCTCGATAAACAAATCGAAGGCGTATTCACCTCGGCGGGCGAAACGATCAAGCGCACGAGCAGCGGCCGCGATTTGATAGCCCAACTTGGCCAAGCCAAGCCGCGGCTCCTGTGCTCGCTCGTCCACAAATTTGGGCAAAAGGGAGTCGACGATGTCGACGCCTTCATCAAGGAGCTAGAAGCCCAACCGAGCGCAACCGTTGGCGAGGTCTTCGTCTTCGTTGACGAGTGCCACCGTACGCAAAGCGGGAAGCTCCACAAGGTAATGAAGGCCATCATGCCGGGCGCCGTCTTCATTGGCTTCACCGGTACACCGCTTCTCGCCCGGGATAGGGCGACCAGCCTCGAAGTCTTTGGCGGTTACATCCATACGTACAAGTTCAGTGAGGGGGTCGAGGATGGGATCGTTCTCGACCTCGTCTACGAGGCCCGCGACATCGACCAGCGCCTCGGCTCCGAGGGAAAGATTGACGCTTGGTTCGAAGCCAAAACCAACGGCCTCAACGAGTGGCAACGTGAAGAACTGAAGGCGAAGTGGGGCACGATGCAGAACGTGCTCAGCTCACGCTCCCGAATGGACCGGGTCGTCAGCGACATCGTCTTTGACTTCAGCGTCAAGCCGCGCCTGTCGAGTGAGCGAGGCAACGCGATCCTGGTCGCGTCCAGCATCCATGAGGCGTGCAAATACTTCACGCTGTTCGAGAAGACACCCTTCAAGGGAAAGTGCGCGGTAGTGACGTCCTACAACCCGCATGCGCAACACGTCACCCTCGAAGAAACCGGCGCCAACACCGAGACCGACAAGCAGTTCATCTACAACACCTATACGGCGCTACTCGGAAACGTCGAAGCCAAACCGAACATGACGAAGACGGAGTCCTACGAGGAGGATGCGAAGTCGCTCTTCGTAAAGGAGCCCGCGAACATGAAGCTGCTTGTCGTGGTCGACAAGCTCCTTACAGGCTTCGATGCGCCTCCTTGCAGCTACCTCTACATCGATAAATCGATGCAAGACCACGGTCTCTTTCAGGCGATCTGTCGGGTCAATCGCCTCGATGGCGAGGACAAAGACTTTGGCTACATCGTCGACTACAAGGATCTCTTTCCGAAGGTCGAGAATGCCATCGCGGTCTATTCGGCAGAGCTCGATCACAGCGGCGGCGGACCCGATCCGCAGGTGATGCTGCAGGATCGGCTGAAGAAGGGGAGGGAGCGTCTCGACAACGCGCTCGAAACGCTTCACCTACTGTGCGAGCCGGTCGAGCCGCCCAAGAGTGAGCTCGAACACATTCACTACTTCTGCGGCAACACCGAGATCCCGGCGGATCTCGAGGAGCGCGAACCCCAGCGAGCCGCACTGTACAAATCCACCGTTTCTCTCGTGCGCGCCTACGCGAACATTGCGGACGAGCTCGAAGGCGCAGGCTACGACGCCGCGGATGTCATCCGGATCAACGACCGCCTCAAGCACTACCTGGACCTGCGCGAGATTATCCGCAAAGCGAGTGGCGAGACCATCGATCTCAAGGCCTACGAAGCCGACATGCGGCATCTCATCGACACCTACATCGAAGCGGACGAGCCGAGAACGATCTCACCCTTCGAAGGCATGGGATTACTCGAGATCATTGTGAAGACGGGCATTGCGGATGCCATCGCTTCGCAGCTCGCCAGTATGAAGGGCAATCAGGGCGCGATTGCCGAAACCATCGAGAACAATGTCCGACGAAAGATCATCAAGGAGCAGCTCACCGACCCGGCCTACTACGACAGTATGTCGGCCCTGCTTGACGAGATCATCGAAGCCCGCCGAGACAAAGCAATCGAGTATGAAGAGTATCTGCGGCGTATCGCCGCGCTCGCGAACAAGGTCGAGGCTGGGGTAGAGGATGACACTCCGGATGCGTTGAAGAGCAGTCCGGCGCTACGGGCTCTCTACAACAACTTGAACCCAGATCGGGAATCTGCTGAAGCCGACCGCGTTGGCGAACGTGAAGCAGAGTACAACGCGGCAGCTGATCAAGCTCTGAAGCAAGCGTTGAAGATCGACTCCGCTGTGAAGCGTGTGCGCCCCGACGGTTGGCGCGGCGTTCTAGCTCGCGAACAGGTAATCAAGCAGGCTCTCTACGAGATTCTGCAGGACGAGGCAGAGGTGGAACGAATGTTCCTAATCGTCAAAGCGCAGAGTGAGTACTGATGGCGTCGGTCCTCCATCTCGGCGACATCGATGTGGACGTTGTTCTCAAGGACATCAAGAACATCCACCTCAGTGTCTACCCTCCGACCGGGCGAGTGCGCATCTCAGCTCCAAAGCGGATGAGCGTCGATACCATCCGCGTGTTCGCGATTTCAAAGCTGGACTGGATCAAGCAGCAGCAAGCGAAACTGCGTCAGCAAGAGCGCGAAACTCCGCGCGACTACGTCGAACGAGAGAGCCATTTCGTTTGGGGAAAGCGGTACCTGCTCCACGTGGTCGAATCCGATCAGAGGCCGTCGGTCGAGCTAGAACATCAGCGCATGTGCCTACGGGTGCGCCCGGGTTCTTCCGACGCGAAGCGAGAGGCTGTCGTCGAAGAGTGGTTTCGTCGGCAGGTGAGGTCCGCGATCCCTGAGCTGCTCGCGAAGTGGCAGCCCGTACTCGGCGTGGAAGCTGAACGGCTCCTTGTGCGGCGCATGAAGACTCGGTGGGGAAGCTGCAATCACCAGGCCCGCACGATTCGCTTGAACACGGAACTGGCCAAGAAGCCCGCGGAGTGCCTCGAATACATCCTGGTTCACGAGCTGATTCATCTTCTAGAACCAACCCACAACGCTCGCTTCACTGCCGCGATAGACCGGGTCATGCCAGATTGGAAGCACCGGCGAATGGTGTTGAATCAGATTCCAGTCCGCCGCGAGAAATGGAAGTACTGACTCCCCTTGCCGCGGATTGGACCCCGAAGCGCATCTGCTGGAGCGCGGCGTTGGAGCTATCGTGGCGCGAGCGGTCGCGAAGGCCTCAACCCGCGAATTAGCCCTGTGGTGCTGGACCAGCTGAGCGGCGGATGCAGGTGACCAGGTCCGACTGGGCTTACCCCGCTGGGCGGAATGCGCTCAGTAAGGCGGTAGTCACGGTTGCGGGAAAGTTGAATCCACGAGGGACCAGCCCGGCTCCCCGCAAACGGCGGAGCGGAATGCCTGCGGCTTTGAGTGTGCGAGCCGCGCCCTTTAGGGCGAGCGGGGCACCGACAGCTTCGACCCGGACCTGACATGGGAACTGGCCCGCCCACGCTTCAGGCACGAGGTTCGCGT
Organism: Deltaproteobacteria bacterium; assembly: GCA_029261815.1. GTDB lineage: Bacteria > Myxococcota_A > UBA9160 > UBA9160 > UBA6930 > JAJDAP01. The sequence goes on along the minus strand of JAJDAQ010000091.1, from coordinate 31,071 downwards.
CCATCGGCGATACCGTCCTGAAGACGCCGACCAACTCGTCGCACCCGAAGTCGAGAAGGAACGCAAGCTCGCCCTCGCGACTGGGTTCGAGCCATCGGTCTGTTGTCATTGAGTCGCCGAACAGCGAGCGATCAAGACACTCTTGCCGAGTCCCAGAGGAGCAGAGCCATATGCTGCAACTTCGCGCCGAAAGTTCATCCATTCCTTCGGTATAGCTCGGACGCGTCCGAGGTCCGAATGCCCCACGGGCGTCCTGCTTCGGAACGCATGGTTCGTGAGGGGATGACCTTCTCTATTCTAGGAATCCATCTTCTCACGAGTCCCAGGGTCCGGGAAACGAAAGGCAGGTCAATAGCTTGCCAACCGGGTGGCACGGTGCCCGGCTATCATTGTCGAGACCCTGATGGGAGCCGACTTGAGTGACGACTAACGCGCCGATCGCAGCGAGACTGTCGGTCGACTGGGCCTATGAACTCCACGACCTGGATCTCTCGCCCCCGGTATGGCAGACCATCTGTCGTGGCCACCCCGTCACGGTTAGGGGGCCAGGCTATTGGTATGAAGGCCAGCAGTTCGAGGATGAATGGGTCTTTTCGGGCGGCCGTGCCGGCAAACTTCGTGTCCTCTACTGGGATGCGGGTGGTGATTGGGACGGCGCAGAGGGCTTCGAGGGATCGCTAAGCGGCGTATCGCTCGAGGAATTCGAGGATGTCGTGTGGAGTGCCTATTCCACGACGGTATTCGAGGTGGATCGGCCCGAAGAGATCGCGCCTCCGTTCGAACTGCACGTCGGCACGTGTTCCCCTGAGGTTGACTTATTGGTCCAGCGGAATGGTTCCGAGTCTTGGGCATATGTAACAGCCTGGAACCCGGGCGATGAGCGGCCAAGCGTCGAAGAGAATCACGCGGAGAATCTGAGGTTGCGGGCGGCGATAGAGGACCAGGGCCTGAAATGGGTAAGCGGCCGGGGCCGTGGCGCGGACTCACGATGGGTACCTGAAGAGAGCTACCTCATTATTGGTGCGACATTCCAGCAAGGGATCGAGCTAGGCCGTGCATTTGGTCAGCGGGCAATTCTCGTGGGTCGCGACGGCGAAGAAGCAATTCTCCTCGATTGCGCAGTGTCCGCGGCCGAGCAACTCGTAGGACAACAATGAGTGCCGTATGGGGCCGCGATGCCGTTCTGGGCGCCGTCCACGACCGCCCTGTGCCCCTATCGGCGGCCTTCCCGCGCCAAGTGCCCGCTACTTCTTGCCCTTTGGACGAGTTGCGGAACTGGGGGTCGCACGTTCGAGTCGTGCCGGGCGCGCCACATCCTGACCTGGGCCGCGTTCCGGTGGTGGGATCAGTCCCCGGTTCCGAACGCGAAGTCGCAAGCCGCCCCGATCGCGGTGACGACGCGATCCATCTGCTGCTGCCTCGCCGGCGCGAGGATCTCGTTGATCACGTCGTCCTGCTTGATCGCGTCCACGAATGCGAACACGTGTGGCGTTCGCGAGCGGACCTGGTCGACACGCTCGACGAACCGCCGGCGGGCGTCTTCGTCTTCTAGTTGATCGAGCCGCGGATCGATCCGGTGCAGGTAGTAGAAGGCGTCCTGGCAGTGGACCGCGGAGAGCCGAACCTGTCCCGCACGGATCACTTCCTCCGACAGGGCGGCCTTGCGACGGTCGCGGTCGATCAGTGTCGGCGGCACGAATCGAACGGCTCCCGGAGGTTCCAACTTCCAGTCCAGGTGCCCGTACGCGTTGGTGTGCCTGTTCCTGCTCTCGTCGATTTCCTCGCCGCCGTACGCGGAGGGGTGCCAACGGAAGTCCGGGCCCATCTGCCACAGCCTCGCGGGGTGTGGGTTCAAGTAGATCGTGAGCATCGCCCGGGGACGAAGGAGGGGTCGGAGGCGGAGGGAGCCGAACTTTGTGACCTGCGCAGCGTAGTTGCGGATCTGGACGAAGGTCGGACGAGGCGTTCCCTCGAGCAACCGGCGGTATCCCTCGACCGTCATTGTCTTGACCGGCTGGTAGAGCTTCGTGAGTCCGTCGGCGAGCGCCTGACCCGGATCGAGGTGGATGAGGTCTCCCATCGTGTCTCCTCTTGGCGGGTGCGAACGCAGTCAAGAGCGAGATCGTATCGAGGCTGTGGACCGCCGGCACGCAGACCGCGGTTGGTCGTCCGGCGATTCGCCAGGACGACTACTGACGACGTGGGTGTCGCGATTTCCTCGCGCACCATTGCGACGAATCAAGAAGCGCTGAGCCGCGAGCAGCCCAGGTCGCCCTTCCGTCGATTCTCCTCACGCGTCAGCCACTGCATGTTCCGCGGGTGGTCGGGTCCCGCGCATGCGAGCGGGATGATGTGGTCCACCTCCCAACCCGGGCAGCTTCCAGAGACCCTCCCCGTGGCGGGGCAGGGCACCGAGCGTCGGAACGCCGCTCGTGCCGAGTAGGAGCGGCGAACGGGTGCGTGGTCGCGATACGCAGGGCTCGGAGAGCGGTGGCAGTGATAGTCGCCGGTCCTCCGATTGTTGTGGCACCCCTCGGAGTTCAGGCCGCCCCCGTGCGCAAGAGCGTCGGAAGGGAGCATGAGCCCCAGGATGAATGCGATGGCGGTAGGGAAGGCGAGTCGTTGGGTCGTCATCGGGCGGGACCTCCACCCGTCGCATCAGCAAGCTGCGTGCCGATCGTCCAAGCGCCTGGGGCGTCGCGAGAGGGCCGATGGAGGCCGAAGGTGCAGGTCCTTCGCTTCACCGCGCAGGATGAAGGCTGCGGTTGGCCGTGTTCGAGTCGTTGAGGACACGAGCAACTCGTATCGCCGCCGCTGGCCGAAAGATCCCCAGAACGTCCTCGAGACGGTGAGGGCCGTCAGCGAAGCGGCCGCTCGTATAGACTTTCCACAGATTTCACCCGCTTGGCCTTCCGCCCAGATATTTGTTGTAAAGGGGCGGTGGAGGATGGGGGTACCCCCCTTCCAACATCCCTGCGGAAGGGGACGCATAGGGCCGCAATTGCGGGGGCGCTTGCCCTCGATTGCCTCGTCTTGCCCTCGCAAGTCTGCAACTAGCCGTCATCGTTCGGTTCTTGGTCGGGTTGCGGAACTGGGGGTCGCGCCAGGAATTCCGCGAAGTCGGAACGGCGCGCATCCGATACTGAGCGCCGGCGCCCGTTTGGCACGCACCGTCCGCAAGGGACGATGACGTCGAGTCTCATCCGTTCCCCGCCTGCGCGAAGCAATGCAGCGCGCAGTCGGCGAGGCTGCCAGAATCCGATCCATGAATCGCCGTCGTTGGCTCGTGTTGTTGTTGGTGCTCGGCCTGGCATACGGGGTGGCCCTGGTTCCCGAGTCAGTCGCGCTTCCGCCGGAAGTAACAACCGCGAGTACGCCGTTCCGCTGGGACGCGGACGAGTTCTGGACCGGCCTGGAGCGGAAGTTCGAGGCGACACGCGCGGCGGGTTGCGACGCGTCCCGAGTCGCGATCGTTCGCGACTTGGAGCGGCTCGAACAGATCATGGCCGAGATCGCGGCGCAGGCCGGTGACTCGGAAGCCGCAGGCGGTCTGGATCCCTCCGCGCCGATTCTCGACGAATGGGAAGCGACGCTCTTCCAGGTCGGGCCCGGTGTGGCGGCCTGCAGCGAGCACCTGCCGCGTTTCACGGCCAGCATCGGAGCCTCACGCGCGCTGGTAAAGCGGCTCTCGATCGGCTGGCCGATCGACGCCATCGAGGCCCGGGAGCGCCTCTACCGCTGGCTCTACGGTGGCCGCGCGGCGCTCGAGGAAGCGATGCTCCAAGCGCCTTCGGCGCTGGTGCCCTCCGTCGTCCACGGCGTGGACGAGCCCTCGCGGACGCCGTCCAGCGAGGTCGCGGGGGTGCGCGTGCACAGTGGCGACCTGTTGCTGTCTCGGGGGGGCGCGCCGACATCGGCCTTGATCGCGCGCGGGAACGACTTCCCGGGAAATTTCTCGCACGTCGCACTGGTCTACGTCGCCGAGGACGGCGCGGAACCGGTCGCAGTCGAAGCGCATATCGAGGGTGGCGTGAAGATCGCGACCGTTGACGAGTACCTCGCCGATCGGAAGCTCCGCATTGTTCTGCTGCGGCCGCGGGCCGACCACGCGCGGTTGCTCGCAGATCCGATGCTGCCGCACCGAGCGGCGCGTTACGCGTTTGAGCGCGCGTCGAACGAGCGCATTCCGTACGACTTCGAGATGGACTTCTCTGATCCGTCGAAGCTGTTCTGTTCCGAAGTCGCTTCGGAGGCGTATGCGACGCAGTCAATGTCGCTGTGGATGGGCCTGTCGCATATTTCTTCTCCAGTGGTCCAGGCATGGCTCTCGGGCTTTGGCGTCACCCACTTCGTGACCCAGGCCCCGTCCGATCTCGAGTACGACCCTCAGCTGCGGGTCGTCGCCGAGTGGCGCGATGCGGATGTGTTATTCGACGATCACCTCGACAGCGCGATCATCGACGCGCTCGTCGAGCACGCCCGCGAGCCGGCGCCGCTTCCGCACTCGCCCTGGATGCTGCCGCTAGGCAGGGCCCTCAAGGCATGGAGCGCCGTGCAGAATGCCTTCGGCTACGAAGGAGTGGTACCGGACGGCATGAGTGCGACGGCGGCGTTGCGAAATCGATCATTCTCGGCGCGCCACGCCGCAATCAAGAAACGGCTCGTGGTCAGCGTTGCTGACTTCGAACGACAGCACGGCTACCGCCCACCGTATTGGGCACTCGAACGGCTGGCGGGAGAGCTGCTTGGCGAGGCCGCTCCCGGGGAGTGAGCGCGCCCCGCGCGGCTCCTTCACGTCAGCGTCATCTCCTGACTCTACCGTCCTCCTCCTAGATAGCGGCGCGAGCGAGGCGGTCCTGGTGTGCAGGGGCGTTCGTTGTTCGCTCGCACTTGTTCACGAACGGAGGGCTGATGCCGAGCCACCTTCCCGATGCCTCACTCCATCTGCGCCTCGCGGGTGAATGCCCCGATGCTGACTAACGCGGACACGTGCAGCGAAGAGGGTGCGCAGCTGGATCGCGGCGATGAAGATCCCCGGTGCTGCGAGACCGTCATCATTGGCACGGGCTTCTCCGGCCTGCTGGCCGCCATACGGCTAAAGCAACACGGTCTCGACGACTTCGTCCTCCTGGAAAGAAACTCGGAGATGGGAGGGACCTGGCGGGACAATTCCTACCCGGGAGCCGAGGTCGACATCCCGACCGGACTGTACTCGCTCTCCTTTGTTCCTTATCCATTTACGAAACGTTATGCGTCCCAGGCCGAGCTGCTGGCGTACACGCACCACATCATCCGAAAGTTCGACCTGCGCGCGCGGACGAGAACGAACCAGACGGTCACCGGGCTGACGTGGGACGAGAACGAGTGTGTGTGGCGCATCGAGGTCGCGTCTGGCGAGCGGTACGTCGCACGCTTCGTGATCGATACCAGCGGTGTGTTGGCCAACCCAAGGACGCCGTACATCGCCGGTGCGGAGAGCTTCGAAGGGTCTGCATTCCATTCGGCGCAGTGGAACCACGACGTGCCGCTAGCGGGCAAGCGCGTGGGCATCATCGGCTCAGGCTGCACCGCGGCCCAGGTCGTTCCGGCCATCGCCGGCCAGGTCGGCCGGTTGACGCTGTTCATGGGAAGGGCGCAGTGGGTCATTCCGCGCTCGGATCGCACGTATGGGCGCCTGGAACGATTCATCACGAACCTGCCCGGCATCCGGCACGTCAAGCGATTCCTGATCTTCGCCTACCACGAGGTGAGGTTCGTCGCGTTTCGCCGCGTCCGGTTCACGGCGGCCCTCAGCCGGTTCATCAAGGGCCTCTATGCGCGCCATCTCGAGAGGAACCTGGAGAAGTACATCGCCGACGATCCGCTGCGCCGACATATGATGCCGGACTATGAGCTGGGCTGTCGGCGGGTCATTCCGACGAATACCTATCTGCCCGCGCTTGCCCGCGAGAACGTGGATGTCGACATCAGCGGGATCGAGCAGATCACGCCGACCGGAATCCGGACCCGGGACGGCAGGGACATTCCCCTCGACATCATCGTCTACGCGACCGGGTTCTACGCCTATACCGACATGGACAAGGCACTCACGTTCCAGGTCAATGGCCGTGGGGGTCGGAACCTCAACGCCGAGTGGGAGGAGGAGATCGCCTCGTACCAGGGAATCACGGTTTCGGGTTACCCCAACTACTTCAAGATCAACGGGCCGAACACCGGGACCGGTCACAGCTCGCAGATCACCTACATGCAGACGATGGCCAGCTATGCGGTCAAGGCGATTCGGGCCGTGAAACGGAAAGAGGGAGTTCGGGCGCTCGATGCGAGAAGCGACGTCCAGCGAGACTACGTTGCCAAGGTGCGGGAGAGACTGCGATCGACCGTCTGGCAGACCGGAGGATGCACGGCGTTCTATCGCAAGAACATGGACGGCGAAGTCACGAGTCTTTCGCCGGAATCAGTCATCCACTTCATCCTGACGCGCTGGCGCGTCCGTCTGCAGGACTATCAATGGATCCCGTAAGCGTCGAAATGCTGAATCCCTGTCGCGCGGGCAGCCGACTTCGCAGGTTCGTGAAGTCGAGAACTCTGTCGCTTCGAAGCCGCCAACTCTCGTGGAACCCCGATCGTCAGGGTCGCGGCGTGTACCAGATCGGCGAGGTGTAGGCGCGTTCCTGAACCGTTGTTGGTACCCGGTCGGACGAACAGCCTGCCGGCCGTTCCGATTCCGGCAACGCGTTGCACTGCCAGGTATGCCAACGGCAGCTGGGGTTCTCGAGGATCCGCGCGTAGTAGACGGCAGGGCGAAGGGGATCGAAATCGGGATCCGTCCACGTGCCGCAGAGGGACTCGTGCCCCGGGCCCGTTGGGGTGCACGTCGTCAGGTCTACGCCCGCGTCGTTAGCGCCGCCGGCGACATCGATGACCTGCTGGTGGATCCGCCCTTCGTCGTCGGTCCATCCCTTCACGATCTGGGCGCGCTGAAGGAGTCCGCCAGGACGGTCAGGTGTCCCGGCGTCTCGCAACGCGGCCACTGCAAAGACTGGCGCGCGGCCATCGCGGGCCGGTACGAGGTCGCCGCCCATGGGAACGCCGTGCGCATAGCCTACGGCGACCGCATCCTCTTGCTCGCACCAATCGGCCGGAAGCCCGCCGGCAAAGAAGCGAGGTCGAATTCGGGGCCCGGTCGTGGCGAATGTCTCAGCGCGCTTCATCCCCTCGAAGAGCGCGTCCCGGCGGTTCTCTTCGGCGTAGATGCCTGCGAGGCCGCCCGGATTGCGAAGCAGTTCGGTTTGTACCGTGGCCCCACCCTGGAGCCGCTGCAGCGGCGTGACCGTGGATGCACCACGCGTTCCGACCCAATCGAACTCCTGGACGGCGCCCGGTGCCGCATTGTGGGTGTCCGTGCTCCCGATGAATCCCACGCGAAACGGGTTGGTGCCCAGCCGCTCGGCCTCGGAGATGCCGGCGACGATCGCATAACGAGCGAAGTCGAGTGGTGACGCGCAGCCGTTTCCGCGCAGGGCGCCCTCCCCAGTCTCGCCTTCGGCGCACTCAGCCGGCTCCGAATCCCCGGCCAGTCTGATTTTTTCGTAGTCGCAGAACTCGTCGGGCGCCCCGGCGATGGCGGCGAAGCCGTTGCGGCACTCCGAGTCGCCCTTCGCCTGCGTCACCTCGGCGATTGGTTCGAGGCCGGCCCGAAGCTGGGCCGCTGCGCGTTGCTCCGCGAGGGGAAGCCGTTCGTCGGAGAGCACGAACACGTTTCCGTTCGAGAGGTTCGGGTTGTGCGGGATGGTCAGGGCTTCACAGCCAGTCTCGGTGTCGTTACAGCGCTCACGCAAGCGCTGCCAGAGTTCCCTCTCGGTCTGGGCATCAATCGACGAGATCGGCAGCTCCGGAGCGACCTCGTTCCGCAAGATCACGTTGCGGTGGATCTTCGTGAGTGCCGGGCTTCGGCTGTACTCCCAGCCGTGGAACGAGGTGAAGCTGCACTCTGGGGTCCGGTCGTACCAGCGCTCGGCGGCCGCCTGCGTGTCGGCCCAAACCGTCAACAGGGCCGATCGACAACGGCCCGGCTCACCGCAGATCGCCCGGGACCGGCCGCCAAGGCCGGCGACACCGAGGATCTTCACCAGCATCGGATCGTCGCCCATCAAAAGCTCTGCCCACCACGGCGTGTGCTCGCCGCGGTACATCCTGCAGTCGTCGCTGTCGAAGATGGGCGAAGCGGGGTCGGTGCAGAGCCTGACTTCGGCCATCCACTCCGCGTGGTCGGTGACGGCTGCGAAGTCGAGCGGCCGATCGATTCTGATGGGGATACTCGGTGTCCCGGTCGGATCCGGCAGGACGATCGGCCCTCCAGTCGCATAGCGATAGGCGTCATCGGGCGTGAGCGTCATCTCTCGCGTTCGGGCATCCATCGAGTAGCCCGTGTGAACGTGGAGGTCTCCGAAGAACGCGATGCGGTCCGGGTGACTTCGCTGGCAAGGGGCGGCGGGCGCGATGGATGTCTTGGCCGCAGCCGCGCTCGGGGGTTCCCACTCGACATTCGACACATCCAGGGAGCAGCCGGCCGAGAACGCGACACCAAGTACCAGCAGAGGGACGAGAGCGGCACTGTTCATGTTGGCGGCCTCCAGAGACGTTCACGATAGCTCGGGACGGGTCAACTTCTTGAGTCAATCCCGTGCCGGGCCCCGTAGGGGTTGGGCATAACGACCCTCTTGCGCGTGAGGCTGGGTTCAGATTGGCGCGCGCGCCTGCAGGGTCGCGAAGTACTCGGGCCCACTCTTCGCGGCGGCTTCCGAGGCGAGGATGGGGTGCATCGGTGGCCGGACTTCGAATATCACCGGTTGGCGCGTTCACCGTCGGAAGCGGCCGCGTTCGACCCATCGGCCAGTCCCACGAAATGGGGCATCGATTCTTCCGCCGACGCGACGACGGTATCATCGCTCGCGAGCCGCCGATCGAGGTACGCCCGAACCTGCGGCCACGCGTTGGCGGTGTCGGCCCACCACTGGCGGCCGCCCGGGCTCGTGATGCAAACGACCATGTAGTCCGCGGTCCGGTCGAGGACTTCGTCGTCGAGGAGTCCGGAATCCCGCAACAGGAGGCCGTTCTGGATGTTGGCCAGGTACGCACCCATTCCCGTGTCGAACGTCGTCTTCTCTTCATTGGAAATGTCTGGCCAACGAGCGAGTCCGGCCGAGAACGCGTGCAACATGCGGGAGTCGCGGGCGAGGTCCCAATTCCGGGAGGCCCACGTGTCGATCAATGTCTGGCGCGCTTGAGCGCGGGCCGTGTTGTCGGAGCGCCGGATCTGGACCGCGAGGTACGCGAGGGTTGCGACGGTCGCGACTGCGGCGATGAGTTCGCCGAGGCTGCCGAGTTCCTGGATCGTCATGGGCGTCGCCTGGCAGGGTGGGCGCCTCGACGCGAACGACACGATGTCGCCGCGTGCACGGGCCTCGGAATCGTGCGCAGTGTATCAGCTCCCAGGGTGCGGCCGCGCGAAGTGGACCGAGCGCTGAGGGTGCACGGTCACGAGATAGCGAGGTGTAGCTTCAGGGGACCAGGCTTCCGTCGGCTCAGTTAGAGTCCCGTCGATGCAATGCACGACCTGCGGTCACGAAAACCCCGAGCGCGCCAAGTTCTGCCTGGAATGCGGGTCTGGCATCGCCCAGGCCTGTAGCGCTTGTTCCACAGAGCTTCCGGCGGGTGCCAGGTTCTGCCTGGAGTGCGGTGCCGCCACCGCTGCCACGTCGGCGGCAGCAAGCGCTGCACCAAGCGACAGAAGCGTGGACGTCCCGGAGCGTCTGCCTGCGACCTACACACCGAAACATCTCGCGGACAAGATCCTCTCCTCGAAGTCCGCGCTCGAGGGTGAACGCAAGCAGGTGACCGTGCTGTTCGCGGATGTGAAGGGATCGCTCGATCTCGCCGGGCAGGTCGATCCGGAGCGCTGGCACGCCATCCTCGATCGGTTCTTCGCGATCCTGTCCGAAGGCGTGCACCGCTTCGAGGGCACCGTCAATCAGTACACGGGCGATGGCATCATGGCGCTCTTCGGGGCGCCGATTGCCCATGAGGACCACGCCCAACGCGCTTGTTATGCCGCTCTCGCTCTGCGCGACGAACTCCGGCACTACTCGGACGAGCTCCGGCTGGGCGAGGGGCTCGACTTCGCGGTGCGCGTCGGGATCAACTCCGGCGAGGTCGTGGTGGGGAAGATCGGCGACGACCTTCGGATGGACTACACGGCACAGGGCCAGACGGTGGGCCTTGCGGCGCGGATGGAGTCGGTCGCGCCCGCTCACGGCATCTGCCTGACCCAGGCGACGGCCGACCTCGTCGCTGGCTACGTCGCGGTCCGCGACCTCGGGACCTCGCAGGTGAAGGGCCTTGCCGAACCCGTCCGCGTCTTCGAGCTCGACGGAATGGGGGACCTCCAGACCCGCTTCGACGTCTCGCGGGCCCGTGGCTTGACGCGCTTCGTCGGGCGCGACGCAGACATCAGTGTTCTTGACCAGGCGCTCGAGCAAGCGCAGGCCGGGAACGGCCAGGTCGTGGGTGTGGTGGCACAGGCTGGGACGGGCAAGAGCCGGCTCTGCTTCGAGTTCACCGAGCGTTGTCGCGCGCAGGGGTTGAAGGTGCTGCAGGGCAGCGGCGTGGCGCACGGCAAGAACATTCCGTTCTTGCCCATCTTGCAGATCTTTCGTCAGTACTACGGGATCTCGGAGCGGGACGATGACCGCTCGGCCCGCGAGAAGATCGCCGGCCGGCTGCTGTTGATCGGCGAGGAGTTCCGCGAGTTCCTTCCGCTGATGTTCGACTTCATGGGCGTCCCCGACCCCGACCAGCCCGCCCCGGCCATGGGGCCCGACGCGCGCCAGCGTCAGCTCTTCACCGTCCTGCGGCGCGTGGTCGATGCCGGCGAAGCCGCGGCAGTGAACCTGATCGAGGACCTGCATTGGATCGACGCCGGAAGCGAGGCCTGGGTCGAGCAGATGGTCGAGGCCGTGACCGGAACGAAGACCCTGATCGTCCTCAACTTCCGTCCCGAGTACCACGCGAGATGGATGCAGAAATCCTGGTATCGCCAACTCCCCTTGCTTCCGCTCGGGCCCGAGGCGATTCGCGAGTTGCTCGACGACTTGCTCGGCGCCGACAACAGCGTGGCCGCGTTGGCCGAAGCGATCCACGAGCGCAGCGGTGGCAACCCGTTCTTCACCGAAGAGATCGTGCAGACCCTGATCGAGTCGGGCGCGCTCGTTGGCGAACGCGGGAGCTACCGGCTGGTGACGCCGGTCGAGCATCTCGAAGTGCCTGGGACCGTGCAGTCGGTCCTGGCGGCACGCATCGACCGGCTGGCCGAGCGCGAGAAGCGGGTTCTGCAAGCGGCTTCGGTGATCGGCAAGGAGTTTGCCGAGCCGATCCTGGCCGCCGTCTCGGGCCTGGAGGACGACAAACTCTACGACGCGTTGCGTTCCCTGAAGGACGCGGAGTTCGTCTTCGAGCAGTCGATCTATCCAGTGGTCGAGTACGCCTTCAAGCACCCGCTCACCCAGGAGGTGGCGCTCGGTTCGCAGCTTTCGGAGCGTCGGAAGGAGACCCACGCCGCAGTCGCCCGCGCGATCCTGGACGCGAACCAGGATCGGCTCGACGAGGCGGCCGCCCTGCTCGCGCACCACTCCGAGGAAGCAGGCGAGCTACTCGACGCGATGCGCTGGCATCGGCGCGCGGCGACTTGGCTCATCCGGAGCGACCCCTCGGAGGCGGAGCGCCATTGGACGCGGATGCGAGAACTCGCTGCCGAGCTTCCGTCCTCGGTGGAAGTCTCCGAGCATGAGCTCTGGGCGGTGGATCGTTTGCTCTCGAACGGCTGGCGCGTCGCCATGTCGGAGGAAGAGCAGGAGGCGTTGGCCGCTCGAGGTCGTTTGCTGGCGAAGCAGCTTGGAGATATCGATTCGGAAAGCGCCATCGAGGGTGGGCTCTGCATCGCACGCGTGCTGCATGGCCTATGTGATGCGGCGATCGATCCCGGCGAACGCGCGATCGAACTAGCCAAGGGCCGATACCCGGGCGAGGCGGAGGCCACCAGCTTGCTAGTGGACGCCTACTGGCACGGCGGTCAGCTCCGCAAGGCATTGTCCCTTGTCGACCGGGCTCTCGAGCTCGGGCAGGGAGACCACCAGCTCGGGATAGAGCGCTACGGCGTCCCCCTTACGAACTGGGGCCTCGGCCGCCGAGGTCTCCTCCACTTCTTCTTGGGGCATCCCGGAGAGGGGGCGGAGTTGATGGAGCGCGCATTGGCGGTGGCACGGGAAAGGGACCAGCGGGAGGTGGCTGCCTGGCTCCTGACCTACTTGGGCCCCTGGTGGGGTTCGCTCATGGGCGCGACCGAGCGAGCCCTCCCGCGGGCCCTCCAGGCCCACGAACTGGCGGACCAGGTCGGAAGCCCTTTGACGCTGACGATCGCCCGCTCGGGTCTTGGGTTTGCCCAGCTCCTGGCCGGCCACCCGAAGGAGGCGATCGAACCGCTCTCGGAGGCGCTGGCCCTACACGAGGCCGGTGTTGGCCTGAGCATGCTTGCGGTCACGGAGAGCCAGCTCGCCGAGGCCCACCTGGCCGCGGGAAACGAGGGCTACGCGCGCGACTTCGCCGAGAGCTGCGACAAGGACTACGGCTCGCGGGCGTGGGAGAACTGGGCGCGGCTCGCGCGCGTTCGCGTGCTCCGAGCACTCGATGGCGCCGATGCGCGCGTGGCCATCGAGGCGAGCCTCGACCGTTCCGACGCGCTGATCGAGGAGAGTGGCGCTCGCATCTTCGCGCCGTTCGTCCTGGAGGAGCGGGCGCGACTCGCGGAGCTGCTCGGAGATGCCGAAACCGCTTCCAGCCAGCTCGGGGCCGCCCGCATCCTGTTCGAAGAACTGGGCGCCCATGTCCACGCCGAGCGGCTGTCGGCAACGAGCTAGGGACGGCAGCATGCAGGTTCAGTCCACTTCGTAGGTGTCGCGTCCATCGGTCGTACGAACTCGACCCACGCGTCCTGTCCGTCGGCATTTTGCGGACCTCGAAAACCATGATACTAGTTAGAGTGTCCCAAGGAACCGATGGCTCCGCGTCGATGGCGCGCAAGCCGCATGTGGGAGGAAGCAGCGATGGCCAGCTACCAGGGCAAGATCTTCGATGCCGACAACCACTACTACGAGGCGCACGACGCATTCATCCGCCACGTGCCGAAGCGGATGCGCTCCCGTTGCGTGGAATGGGTCGAACTCGAAGGCGGACGCAAGTATCAGGTGATCGGCGGCAAGATCGATCGCTCCGGCAACCCCACCTTCAATCCCATTTCCAAGCCGGGCGTGCTGCGCGAACTCTTCCGCGGAAACCCGCGCGGCATGACCAGTGTCGAGTTGATCCGCTCCTCGCTCGAGCCCATGCCGGCCGAGTACATGGACCGCGAAGCGCGGATCGCGCGGATGGACGAGCAGGGACTCGACGGCGCGTGGCTCTTCCCGACCCTCGGCGTTCTCTACGAGGAGCCGCTGAAGAAGGACGTGGATGCGCTGTGCACCACGTTCGCCGCCTTCAACCAGTGGTTGGAGGAGGACTGGGGGCTGAACCACAAAGGCCGCATCTTCACCTCGCCTTACATCACCCTGGCAGACGTCGACTGGGCATGCGCTCAGTTGGAGTGGGCGCTCGAGCGCGATGCACGCATCCTGGTGATGCGCCCCAGCGCCGTGTTCACGCGCAACGGACCGCGGAATCCGGGCCACAAGGATTTCGATCCATTCTGGGCCCGGGTGAATGAGGCCGGCATCACCGTGGTCACGCACATCGGAGCAACGCGGCACGACAGCAACGGCTACGACACCAAGAGCATCGACACCCTCAGCATGGGCCCCCGGCCTAGCGTCACCAACTTTCAGCGCTCCCGAAACATCAACGACTTCCTCGCCAGCATGGTCTTCGACCGGCTCTTCGAACGCTTCCCCAACCTGCGAATCGCGTCAGTCGAGAACGGCTCCGAGTTCCTGGGCGACCTGCTGCGCACCTTTGATCGCACCAAGGAGCGCGTCCGCGACTACTTCAAGGACGATCCGGCCGACAGTTTCCGGGAGCATGTCTGGATCAACCCCTTCTGGGAGGACGACATCGCGGAGGTGATCGAGCACATGGGCCCCGACCGTGTGATCGTCGGCTCGGACTGGCCCCACATGGAGGGGCTCGCGCATCCTCGAGACATCCTCGACGAGGTAGAGGGGATCCCGGTCGTGGATCAGGAGAAGATCCTCCATTCCAACGTGACGGCCCTCAATGAGCGACGACCTGTTTGAGCAATCGACTTCAGTCACGCCTACCCGAGCTTGCCGCCAACTCGTGCTCTCGTCCTAGGCGGTTCTAGCGGGCCGACTTTTCCTGCATGCGGATCTTCGCGTTATCCCAGGTGAGGTGATGCTTCGCGGGATCGATGCGCATCACGGTAGAGCCTCCCCCATAGTGCTTCCTGGTTGCCTTGGGCGTCGTCCCTGGCGCCGCATACGCGTTGTACTTTTCGCCCATGGCCACGTCTACCCGGGCCAGGGTTTCCTCGTCCTCGACGATCGCGGCCCGGCCGGTAATCACGACGGCCTTGAGCTCTTTCCATGCCTTGCCGGATTCGACCAGGAAAGAGACACGACCGTCCTTCTCGATCCGCCCGACCTTCTTGCTCTTGGTCGGGGTTCGGACGTAGACATGATCGTCGAGCACGACGTACCAGATTGGCAGGGAGACGGGCCAGCCGTCGGCACGCAGACTGGTGATGATGCCTGTGTGGCCACGGGTCAAGAACTCTCTCACTTCTGTTTCGTCGAGTCGAACACCCATCTTCAATCCGTGTCAGACGATTGGGCGCGATCCTGTGTGATCCGTCGCTCGTTCGTCGCAAAGTCGAGTTCGAGGCCGTGGCCGTTGAGTTCGATCACGTAGTGATCTTCCCCGAATGGCGTGTGCGCGAAGGGATTGTCGTACCGCGGGTAGTCGGCGAGCGGCACTTCGAGGCCCGCAACGATCAACGGTCCATGCCAGTCGAACGCCATCGTTCCCTGGCTCGGCGATTCGTAGACCACGGCATAACCATCGTCCTTTCCATCGCTTTCCTGGTCGGGGACCAGAGTCGCCGTGACAGACGCCGCTTCGATCGCCGCCCGGAAGGACGCGAAGCTGTCCCACTCGTCTTCACTTCCGACTTCAGTGATCCAGACGTTCTGGGCCCCGCCAGGCGCGACGAGATCGAAGGGGAGGCCCGCATTCTGGAAGACATCGGGTTGGCCGCCCCGCCATTGGGTCGGCCGCAACGAGTAGAGGGCGACATAACCTTCGCCCTTGCGGCCGAATGTCCACGAACCTGACTGAACGACCTCGTCGAAGTGCGCTTGCGGGAAGTAGGCGTGGGTCTCTTCGCGGTAGTCGAAGCCGAACAACGGATTCGCGAAGTACTGGGGCGCGTAGAGCTGGATAACCACGTTCTCGTGCTGTGCGGACCGCGGCTCTGAGCTGCTCCCGGTCCAGTAACCGGGGCCCGGCTCATCCTCTCGCTGCCAGTTCCAGTCGGCCGGGATCGGCGCACCGGACGCGACGGGCAGGTAGCCCGGCTGCTGCGTGAACACGATGGCGTGTTCGCTGAGGGTGGCCTGCGAGATGTGCGTCTGACTCCCGCGGGCGCCCTTCCGATAGTCCTGCGCCGTAGAGAGCATGTAGTCCTTGCTTCTGAACGTGTAGGTATTCACCTCTTTGAGGACTGATGCGTTGATCGACTTCCAGAGATTGACGAGCCAGGGTCGCGCTGCCCGCAGCGTGGCGTCCATGTCGCCATCGACCCAGACGATGTCGCGCAGTGTCTTGAATGCAGAGAACTGAGCCCGCCAGAGGTTGTCGCGTTCGGCGACCTCGAACGTCAGCGGCAGGATGCTCCAGACCGGCTGCGCACCCATCGCCCACCATACGGGAAGATTGGCCTCGTCCCGGTACTCCAGGCCGGGCGGACCGACGGGCGGCAGCACGAAGGGATCCGGATCCGGCACCTCGTCGAGCGGCCGATTCATGCGCTCGCGGGTCGCCATCGGTTCGTCGTGAAGGGCCACGCGCTCGATGACTTCGGGAAGCCGGTACTCGCGGGCCCGGGCCAGCAGGGTGGCGTCCGGCGCTGACGTGCTCGTGTAGTCGAGGTCCGTGTCGTCAAATAGCATCTTGGCCGAGTTGAACGCGTCCTGGGTGGTCGCCGTCGCCTTGTCCTTGATGTACGAGCGCCCGTGGGTGGCGCCGAAGTTGCCGCGCTGGAGCTTCAACGCCATGTCGAAATAGACGAGGTCGAGCACCATGGCGGCCCGGTTGGCGAGTTCTTCGTCGTCGGCCCATTCGACGAGGCTGAGCAGCGGTGTCACGTCCTTCTGGTAGTAGACGTCCGAGTGCCACTCGGTGAAGCCCGTCTCCGCACGCTCGTCGAGCCAATCCATGATCGCCGCGCGTGCGCGCGCACGATGTTGGGCGCCATTGAGCCCGGTGACGCTGAAGGTCCGGTCCGGGTGGCGCTGGCCCGCGAGGTACTCGTTGACCCGGAAGATCAGGATGTGGTTCTCGCTCCAGTACCACATCTGGTCGATCACGGGCGCTCCCGCGAATTCGCGAACCGGCGTGGGGTCGGTGTACCAGTACTTGAAGTCGAGGACCGTCTGGTCGGCTGCCGCCCAGAGCGCATCCGGTGCGATGGGATGGCCGCCGTAGGCGTAGAGCAGGTTCAGCAGGTAGAGGAGATCGAAGTCACTCGTGTCCCGCAGGCGGAAGAGCTTCTCGAAGATCCCGTCCCAGGCGTCCGCGGGGACGGCACCATCCGTCACCGCGTAGTCGTCGTCTGTGTGCGCGCGCTCGAGGTGGTTCAGCACGTTCAGGAGACTGTTCGTCCGGATCGGTCCGGCGGTCGCGAATTCGAGGTAGTCCTGCTGGCGCTCTCGGAACGCGTCGGGTGAATCGACGCGGGGTCCGCACCCGCTGACCAGCAAGGCTGCGGTCAGCAATCCGAAGCCGAGCGCGAGGCCCTGGCGCCGGGAGACGAGATTGGAGGGCCGGATGCGACGGCGGTCCACATCCAGAGCATCAACGTTATTCAGCATCGGTCTTCTCCATCAAGGTGCGGTGCCATGTGGGTTCTCGGAGCGCACTTCATCCAACACGCGGCGTAGGTAGGTGATGTCCCGGGCGACCTTCTCTTCCGTCGAGATGGCGTCCCACGAGAGGAACTCGAGCGTCATCGGCCCCGCATAACCGGCTTCGTGGGCGGCCCTCAGGATCGCGCGATAGTCGAGCGCACCGTCTTCGAGCGAGCCGCCGGGCAGGAGCGCGCCACCGTCGTCGGGCGCCCGGTAGTTCTTCAGGTGGAAGTACGCGGCTTGTCCCACCAGGGCGCGACAGTCCGCCGCCTGGTCGTCGATCGCTTCCTGCGGCAACGCGTCCAGCACCTGGTAGTTGAGCGCCAGGTTGGGCCGGTCCACCTCCTTGAAGAGGGCGGCAATCCGCTCGGGCGTGTCGGCGAAGGATCCGAGGTGTCGTTCCACGACGACGCGGATTCCCTCGCTCGCGGCGGCGTCGCAGGCGGCGACCAGCCACGCGAGGGTTGGCGCGAGATCCGAAGGGCCGCGGCCGACCGGTTCGGCCCAAACGCGAAGCAGGGGGGCTTTGAGGGCCGCCGCCAGTGCGACCTCGCGGTGAGCGTGCCGGACCTCGGCCTCCCCGGGCCGGCCCAGATAGGATCCGTACGCCACGATCTCGACGCCGTTCTCGCGCACGGCACGTCCCTGTGCGCGAGCGGCTTCGGGACCCGCCTCGGGGTCGATATGCGGTGGCCGTGCCGTCACCTCGAGGGCTTCGAACCCCGCCTTGGCCGCGAGTTCGGCCGCCGCCGCCAACGGGCGGTCGAGGGCGCTGATGGAGCAGAACCCCAACGTATTCACCTTGCGACCTCTGCTGTGAGATCGCGATGTGCAAGCGCTTGCATCATATCGGGAAGAGTATATGCCCAATTTGACGCGCAAATTCAGAGATATCGATCCCGAGGCGTTGAAACATGGTGCAAGCGCTTGCATGCAGTGTACGCTCGCGAAATGGGCCAAGGGCATCCCCCCACGCGTGTTTCCGCCAGGCCGACCCTGGCCGATGTCGCCACGCTCGCCGGCGTCTCGGCCGCCACGGTCTCGCGGGCGCTCTCTCGGGGCGACTCGGTCCGGAGCGACACGCGGCAGCGGGTCCTCACTGCGATCGAGGCCCTCGACTACCGGCCCAATCGAGCGGCGCGCGGGCTCAGCACCGGCCGCAGTGGCGCCCTGGGAATTCTCGTCCCCGACATCGCAAACCCGTTCTTCGCCGAACTCATCCGCTCGGCACAGGCCGGTGCGCGGGCGCGCGAGAAGGTGCTGCTCATCGCGGACACGGAGCAGTCGCCGGGCGAAGAGCTGGACCTTCTGGAATCCCTCGCCGGCCAGGTCGACGGGATCATCATGTGCTCGCCCGGCTTCGGGCCGAAGCCGCCGCGGCCGCACCTGGCCGACGTGCCGATGGTCTTTGTCAATCGTCGCGTCGATGGCGTTCCGGCGGTCGTGATCGACCAGGGCGCAATCGTTCGCATGTCCGTGGCCCACCTCCGAGACCTCGGGCACAAGCGTCTGGCATTCATGGCTGGGCCCGACCGCTTGTGGTCGTCGCAGCAACGGCTCGATGCCGTGCGCGCACTCGAAGGCGTCGTTGGGTTGGAGATCGTCGTGCTCGGCCCGTTCGAGGCGACCTTCGAGGGTGGATCGAACGCGGCCGAGCCGCTCATGGCGAGTGGTGTGACGGGGGTGATCGCGTTCAACGACGTCATGGCCCTCGGCCTGATGGCCCGCCTAACATCGACTGGTGTCGGCGTCCCGGCCGAGATGAGTGTCGTCGGCTCGGACGACGTACCCCTCGCTGGGATGTGGACGCCCACACTCACCACCGTCGCGGCACCCGTCCGGGCTGCCGGCGGGAGTGCGGTCGACCTGCTGAGCGCGCTCATCGAGGCGGGTACGCCGGCCGCGCGCCCGGCGACGCACATGCCGGGGTCCCTGCCGGTTCGTCGCATCGAGTTGGAAGGCCACCTCGTGGTGCGCGCCTCGACGGCCGAGGCCAGGGCATGACCGGGAAGCCGCCCGCACTGCTCATCTACGCGCCCGCGCTGAACCGCGACCTCGTCACGGACGCGTTGCGAGAGCGGCTCGAATCCCTCTGCGAACTCCTGGTTGCAGATCCGGTTCCTGGCTTCGACGATCCGCGCGTGACCGAAGCGTTGGAACACGTCGAGGTCCTCATCACGGGTTGGGGCTGCCCCGCCCTCGACGCCCCGACGCTCGACCGGATGCCTCGGCTTCGCGCCGCGTTTCATGCGGCGGGAACCGTGAAGAACCATGTCACGCCAGCGTGTTTCGAGCGCGGCATCCAGGTTACGTCCGCCGCGCGCGCCAACGCGATTCCGGTCGCCGAGTTCACCGTGGCCGCGATCCTCTTGGCGAACAAGCGAGCCTTCCGCCTCCAGCGTCGGTACCGCGCGCATCGTTCGTTCGCCTTGTGGTCGAACGAGTTTCCCGGCCTGGGGAACCATCAGAAGGTCGTGGGCCTGGTGGGTGCCTCGCGAATCGGGCGCATGGTGATGGAGCACCTCCGAGGCTTCGGCTTCGAACTGCTCGTGCACGATCCCTACCTGGACGCTGCCGAGGCGAGCGATCTGGGCGCAGAGGCTTGTACGCTGGACGATCTGCTCCGGCGCTCGGATGTGGTGAGCCTTCACGCGCCCTCTCTGCCGGCGACGCGCCACATGATCGACCGTCGCGCACTGTCGCTCATCCGCGATGGCGGTGTCTTCATCAATACGGCGCGCGGTGCGCTTGTGGACCACGCGGCGTTGACCGACGAACTCGTCTCCGGACGCATCGATGCCGTGCTCGATACGACCGAGCCGGAGCTGCTGCCGACCGACTCTCCGCTCTACGATGTCGACAACGTCTTCCTGACCCCGCACATCGCCGGCAGCCAGGGGACGGAGACCACGCGCATGTTCGAAGCGGCGCTCGACGACCTCGAACGCTTCGCGGCGGGACAGCCACTGCTGGACGAGGTCCGACGCGAAGATCTGGATCGCATCGCATGATCGCAGATCGCGAGGAGCCGGTTCGTTGACCGACCGTTACCCCCGAGTCGCGTCCCTGCGAACAGCGAACGCCCTTCGCGAGCACCTCGCCACGCTGGGGCTGCCGCTTCCTTGCGACGAGGGCGTTCGCCCCGCAGCGGACTCCCCGCTTGCCGTCCCCCTCGCGCTCGGGGACGGGCCGCAGGGTCTGATCGAGGCGCCCAATCGCTTCGTCATCCAACCCATGGAGGGTTGGGACGCGACACCCGATGGGAAGCCCAGCGAGCTGACGCGCAGGCGGTGGCAGAACTTCGGCCGATCGGGTGCCGGGTGGATCTGGGGCGGCGAGGCCGTCGCGGTACGACCCGATGGGCGCGCGAACCCGAACCAGCTCGTCATGAGCGATGCCACGGTCGAGTCGCTCTCCGACTTGCGCGAACTACTGCTCGTCACCGCCCGTGAGACCGCGCAGCCGGAGCCGGTCGTCGGCCTGCAGCTCACACATAGCGGGCGCTGGTCGCGGCCCGAAGGGTCGAGTCGCCCGCGCATCGCCTACCGGCACCCGCTTCTCGATCGCCGCGCCGGCGTCACCGACGACGCCTCTGTGCTCTCGGATGAAGCACTGGGCGCGTTGATCGAAGACTATGCACGCGCGGCGCGCCTGACCCAGGACGCTGGCTACGCGTTCGTCGACCTCAAGCACTGTCACGGCTACCTGCTCCATGAGCTTCTCTCGGCGAGAAGCCGCACCGGTCGCTTCGGCGGGGAGGCCCTCGAAGCCCGTCTGGCCTTTACCCGGGAACTCGTCGAGGCAGTGCGCGCGGCGGCGCCGGCGCTGCGCATCGGCGTGCGGCTCTCGTTGTTCGATCACCTTCCGCACGTGCCCGGCCAGGACGGGCGCGGCGAACCCGAGCCCTGGTCTGGGTCCTATCCGTTCGGCTTCGGGCTCGATCCCGAGGAGCCTGCCCGGATGGACCTGTCCGAGCCCATCGCGTTCGCACGTTTCCTCGAGGGCCTGGGCGTGTCGTGGGTCAACGTGACGGCCGCGAGTCCGTACTACGCGCCGCACCTCCAGCGGCCGGCGCTCTTTCCGCCGAGCGATGGTTATGCACCGCCAGAGGACCCCTTGTCAGGCGTCGCCCGTCTGCTCTGCGCGGCGCGGGATCTGAAGCGCGCGGTTCCGGGCCTGACCGTCGTCTCGAGTGGCTGGACGTACCTGCAGGAGTTCCTACCCCACGTCGCGCAGGCCTGCGTGCGAGAGGGGTGGTTCGACGCGGTGGGTCTCGGACGAATGGCACTCAGCTATCCCGACCTGCCGGCGGATGTCCTGCAGGGAAAGGAACTCTCGCGCAAACGGATCTGCCGGACCTTCAGTGACTGTACGACGGCGCCACGCAACGGTCTCGTCTCGGGCTGCTATCCGCTGGACGCCTTTTATCGCGACCGCCCTGAACGCAAGACGCTGGACTCGATCAAGCAGGAAATGTCGTGAGCAGTGCACTAACAAGACGATTTGCCCAGCTGAAGCCGCGTCGGGTCCATGGCATCGTCGCCGTGCTGCTCCCCTATACACGACACGGGGCCGTGGATTGGGACGGGTTCGAGCGTCAGGTCGTCGGGATCCGAGAGGCCGGCCTCTCTTGCGCAGTGAACATGGACACCGGGTTCGGAGATCTGCTTTCGAGCAGCGACCGTCGGGCGGTCCTTGCGGCGACGAAGCAGGCGCTTGGAGATGGTGTCCCGTTCTTCGCGGGTGCCTATGCGGGAGCCGGAGCGGACCCGGTGCCGGGTTACGAGCGATCCGTCGCCGAGATCGATGCTTGTGGTGCCACGCCCGTGATCGTGCAGTGCCGGGCGATGCACGAGATGAATGCGTCGGAGAAGGCGGCGCTCTACGCACACGTCGCCGGACTGGCGTCCGCGGGTGCCCTGGCCTTCGAACTTTCGCCCGTCTTCGCACCGCACGGGGAAATCTGGGACGAGGAAACCTTCGCACGGCTCATCGAGATCGAGGGATTGCTAGGCGCAAAGCACTCGTCGCTCGATCGCAGCCTCGAAATGGCGCGCTTGGACGAGCGGAACCGTGTGCGCCCGGAGTTTCGGGTCTATACGGGGAACGATCTGGCCATCGACATGGTCGCCTACGGAAGCGACTACCTGCTCGGACTCGCCACTTTCGCGCCGGCCTGCTTTGCAGAGCGGGACCGGCTGTTGGAAGCAGATGATGTGGGTTTTCTCACGATGAACGACGCACTCCAGCACCTCGGGAATGTCGGCTTCCGAGCGCCGATCCCGGGCTACAAACACGCGGCCGCACAGTTCCTGCACCTTTGCGGAAGGCTCGACGGCGACGGTATCCACCCCGATGCCATCCGACGGCCGGGGTCGGAGCGTATCCTCCTCCTCGACTGCGCGGTGCGACTCGGTCTGGTGCAGGACCGGGAGAAAGCGTGGCGCGAGAACGTGGTGCCCTATCTCGGAGATCGATGACCGGACATCACGTCGTCAAAACGTCCAACGAAGCCAGGCGACGATGTGGCGGCGATTGCCTGGGGTGAAGTGCCGATCTTCGATTCCGGGCCCGCCTCCGGCGAATGGGCAGGCGCTGGACGCGCCGACCTCGCTCGGTGCGCAGGAGGCGTAGAAGAACTCCGAACTCCGCCATTCGCGGTCCGTCAGGTTCTCGATGCGAAGGCCGAACTCCCAGGGGTCGCTCCGGTAGCGGATGCCGAAGTCGAGAACGGTGTAATCGGACAGCCGGATCCCCGGGGCGCCGTCGATGGCAGTTCGCTCACCCAACGAACGCGCCGAAAGCTCCGCGCTCCACGGCCCCTGGTTGGCGGCGAGCGCGGCCTTCGCGACGAGCCGGGGAGCCTGGACGATCGGCCCGTCGGAAGTACGCGCCGAGGTGTACGAGACATCTCCGCGGACTTCGAGCCAGGCGGTGAGTTGCAGCGAGGCGGCGACCTCGACGCCCAACCGTCGCGAGGCGCCCGCGCTCTCGGTCGTCCCGGCGTCGCCGACGAAGGCGAGTTCGTCTTCCAGCGAGAGCCAGAAGACCGACACCGCGAACTCGGCGACTTCGGGAAGTCGGGTGCGGAGCCCGACTTCGGCACCGTGTGCCGCCGAGAGGATCCGTTCGTCGACGACGCCCGCGCGCGGGTCGTTCGAGTGGAAACCCGTGCCCGCGTGCAGAAACCACTGAAGCTCGCGGACGATGGGATGGGTCGCGGGCCAGGGGCCCGCTTCGCTGAACGGACTCAGGACGAGGTTCGCCTTGGGTAGCCAGAGGGCGTCGCTTCCGTCGCCCCCGGTCGCGTCGATGCGGCTGTCGACGTCGAAGCGGATGCGCTCGTGCCGGACTCCGCCCTCGAACTGCACCCAGGGAAGCGGGGTCGCGACGAGTTCGAGGTACGGCGCCAGCGACGCCACCCGGATGTCGTCGTCGGAGATCGGGCCGGTGTCTCGCCGGCGTGTCTGGCGTCCTAGGCGCACGCGGGCGTCGTCGGCCCGCCAGTCAATGCCGCCCCGAAGGGTGGCCGGAAAGCTCAACCCGAGCACGTGCTCATAAGCGAGATGGCCGCCGCCGTACAGGCGGTCGTCGCGTTGCACGATCCCGTCGCCGGCGGCGGGGTCATCGAGGGCGTACGTGAAGTTCGAGAAGAGATCGAGGCTGTAGCGCGCGAGGTAGGCACTCAGGACTAGCCGCGCGTGTTCGGAGGCCTCCCATTCCAGCTGGACTTTTCCCTGGAGCCGCGAAGTGTCGCCGCCTTCGGTTTCGTCGAGGGAGCCCCAGCGCGACAACGCTCTGGTTCGGACGGCTCGTTCCGGCACCAACCCGGATGCGTTCCAATCGGCGTGATAGGCGAGGACGTGGCCCGAAGCGCTCCAACCGTTGCCGAGTTCCGTGTCGGCGCGCACCAGGGCCGAGTAGCGCCAGAGGTCTTCGTCGGAACGAAGGGGGCCGTCGGTGTGGGCTACTTCGAACGCGCCGAGCACGCGCGTGTCCGACGCGTCGCCCGGAATCCACGAATCCGGGAAGCCGACGGCTCCGACTCGCCATGTGTCCCACGGGCCCGCCTCGATTCGCACGCGCGGGCGCGGCAACTCGTGATAGGTGACGAAGTCGATCGCCCCCGCCGTCGCAAAGTCCCCCGCACGCGCGGAGTAGGGTCCCTTCGAGACCTCGACCCGCTCGATCGCGTCGATCGGGATGAAGTGGAGATCGAGGTACCCTTGGCCGTGCGCATGGCCGCGCAGGTTGATCGGAACGCCGTCGAACGAAACCGCGAGGTCGGTCCCGTGGTCCGCATCGAAGCCGCGGAGAAAGTACTGCTCCGCCTTGCCGCCGCCGGTGTGTTGGGCGGTCAGGAGACCCGGAACGGTTTCGAGTAGCTGCCCGGCGCTCTCTAGCGGTCGCAGCTCGAACTCGGAAGCTTCGACCGTGAGCGGTGCTGTCGCTGTCGACGCGGGCCTGGTCGTGACCCGGATCTCGTCGACGGGGCCACCGTCGTCGTGCGCGGATGCGGATGACGCCAGTGCTAGCGCGAGAACGCTCGCTGCTTTCCATCCAACTGCCACCCCGGGTCCCTCTACTCGGTCGCGCTCCGGAACCGGAACTTTTAACGCACGAACGCAATCGTCGGAAGCCCCGCAGCCAACGGGCTGCGTCTACGCGCGCCCCACCGGGTCGTGCCCGTTGCGTCGGGTTCGGAATGCCTCAGTCGGATTGAGGAGCGAAGCAGTTGTCGATCGCGCTCGCGAACTGTTCGTTTACGAACGCGTTCGCTTCGCGGCCGACGCGGGTGTTCGCGCCGATTCCGTCGAATCCGTGGTAGCAACCCTCGAAGCGTTTGAACGCGACAGGAATTCCGGCGGCCTCGAGGTTCTCGACGTAGGCGATCGTTTCGTCGCGGAACGGGTCCAGGTCGCCGACGAAGGTCGCGGTGGGCGGCAGTCCTGCATAGTCGGTCTCACGCGCGGGCGCCGCATACTTCGGCACAGCGCCACCCGAGAGTTCGCCCAGGTAGAGGCGCCACGCGAGCTGGTTGTGCTTCTCACTCCACACCGGGGCGTCGTTATCGCGCACCGACGCGGTCTCATTGCGGTCATCGATCATCGGATAGAGCGGAAGCTGAAAGGCGACCTTCACGTCCCCGCGGTCGCGCGCCATCAGCGTAACCGCGGCCGCGAGCCCTCCGCCCGCGCTCTGTCCCATGACGAGGAGTTGGTCGTCGCGGATGCCGAGCGCTGCCGCGTTCTCCTTCATCCAGAGGAGCGCGGCATACGAGTCGTGGAGCGCGGCGGGGTAGGGGGCCGCGAGTGACTTCCGGTAGTCGGGGGCGACCACGACACAGTCGCGGAGCCCGATCAGGGTCTCGTAAAGGCCGCCATTCATCTCGGGGCTGCCGATCGCATAGCCCCCGCCGTGCAGGAAGAGGACGCCGGGCACCCCTTCGCGGCGCGTTCCGGATTTAGAGCGGTAGACCCGCAAGCGAACATCGGTTCCGTCCTCGAGTGACGGGATGCGCTGCTCGTCGCATTCCAGGCCGGGAACATCCCCTCCCGCGGCACGCGCGGTGAGCCGTCTGGCCAAGCGGAAGAACCACTCCTTCGGAGGGAAGAGGAACCGGGAGAGACGGCCTGCGGTGCGGAGTTCGGGATCGATGTCTTCGGGTCGGACGTGCATCAGCCCAGTATCGCGTGTCTGTGGGGCCAATGCAGACGCCGATCCCCTGGCGGGATCAGCCGTCCCGCCCCGGGCCGCTCAATGCCGGTGTGTCGCCGTGGTGCTGCACGAACTCGACGAGATAGCCGTCGGGGTCCTTCACGAAGGCGACGGTGACGGGCCAGTGCTCGAGCCGTTCGGGCTTGGAAACGGACTCGACGCCGGAATCCATGCAACGCTTGTAGAGGCCTTCGCAGTCATCGGTGTCGAGGTAGAGCTTCCAGAAGCCATTGCCGTGATCGATCGGCCCCGATTGGTCGTGGTGCCGCGCGAGTTGGATCCGCCCGCCTCCCTCGCCAGCGAGGACGACCTCGGTGAAGCCCGGTGTCTCGATGCGGTGGGTGCTCTCCAGTCCGAGCACGGTCTCGTAGAAGCGGACCGACGCATCGAGGTCGGTCACATTGATGCAGTACTGGTCGAGGCTCACCTTCATCGGGTTCTCCAATCTGGGGGGTGCGTCGCGGGATCCAACCACATCCGCGAACCGAGCGCCCGGGTCGGTGCGTCGACTTCGCGGCGATTTCCATTGGAGCCCCGGCAGTCGGCCCCGTGCTATCCGTCACGACAGGGCGGCCCTCGTCGGGCGCGACCGCCGAGGTTCACGATGGCGTACGAGATCAAGCGCTTCCCCTTCAACGGAACCATCGACGGCGACGGCCATGTGCTCGAACCGCCCGACCTCTGGGAGGAGTACCTCCCGGCCTCGCTGAAGGAGCGCGCACTCCGGATCAGGGTCGACGACAACGGCTATGAGTACCTCGAGATCAACGGCCGGCCGTCGCGCCGTTCTCGGCGCGGCTCGCTCGGGTTGCTGGGGGCGATGGGCGAGGAAGACCAGCGACCGAGTCCGGAGCGACGTTATGCCGACAGCATGCCATTTGGCGCCTGCGATGCGAAGGAGCGAGTCTCGCTTCTCGACCAGGAGAACCTGGATGCGACACTGCTCTATCCGACCCTCGGGCTCCTGTGGGAGTGGGAACTGACCGACCCCGAGCTGAGCCTCGCCTACTGCACCGCGTACAACCGCTGGATCGCAGACTTCTGCCGAGGGAGCGGCGGACGGCTGGTGCCGATCGCACAGCTCACGCTGCTCGATCCCGAGGGGTCCGCCCGCGAACTCGAGCGCGCGGTTCGCGACGGCTGCAAGGGGGCTTGGGTCAATCCGTTCAACCACGCGCGCAGGTTGCACGGACATGCCGACCACGACGTCCTGCACGCGAAGTGCGTCGAGATGGACGTCCCGCTCGCCATCCACCCGACGTTCACGCCCCACGACAAGCCCGCGGAGGGAATCTTCGATTGGCCGCGGGAGGCCGTCGTGCTGAGCGGGGCGCTGTGGTTGCGCGGAATCGTGCAGCAGGCGTTCGTTTCGTATGTCGCGCTGGGTACGCTCGATCGCTTTCCGGATCTCCGTGTCGGCATCCTCGAAGCGGGCTCGGGATGGGTCGGGGCGATGCTCGACCGCATGGACGCGGTCAGCGACGCCCTCGGCGTGAGTACGAATAGTGGCTTGCGTGCCTCGGACTACTTCCGTCGCCAGTGCTTCGTCAGCGGCGACCCCGACGAGACGACGGCGCCCCACACGATCGACGCCGTGGGTTCCGATTGCTTCTTCTGGGCCACCGACTACCCGCACCCGGACCATCCCCACACCTGGGTCGACGACCTCACACGCTATGCGGAAGCGCTTGGTCCGGAAACCCGCGCCAAGGTCCTTGGCGACAACGTGCGCCGCATCTACCGCCTGTAGCCCAGGGAACCGCAAGAGGAGTCCCCGCGCGACCGGGCGGAGTCGCTAGTCGTCGAACGGGGCCGAGCGGGCGAGGGTGGCGAGGCCGAGGCCCATCGCGCCGGCGATGTGGCTGTTCGGCTTGAGTTCCACCTGGCGCTCGAGGCACCCGGGGAAGTCGTGCTTGAAGCCGGCGCGGGGCCATTCGGCCAGGAGGCGGTCGAGGTCGCCCTTCGGGATCTCGTCGACACGGGCGCCGAGCAGGTCGGCTCCGGCGCCGTAGTGAACGATCGCGACTTCGGGCTCGCGCGTGCTTGCGAGCCCGACGGAGCTGTGGAGAGCGACGGCGTCGTGCAGGAGGTCGGCGCGTACGGACTCCATTCCCCGCTCGACGCCGAAATCGCGGGCCAGTCGGGCGCCGACCCATTTGAAGGACCCTGGATCGTTCTCGTGTTCGGCGGTGAGTCCCAGGTCGTGGAGCAGGGACGCGACGTAGACCAGCTCGCGGTCGAAACGAAGGCCGTCGCGCGCCGCGATGATGGCTCCGAAGTGGTAGGTGCGGAGCGTGTGGTTCAAGAGCATGGGTGGCGACAGTCGCGCTGCGAGCTCGAACGCGTCTTTGGCTAGCTGCGAATCAGGGGCACGATGAGTGTCTGGTGTGAGGTCCTGAAGCTGCAAGAGTCCTAGACGAATCCGCATGCGGCGAACCCGCGTGTTCAGCTCGAATTTCGCGAGTCGGAAGGCCAGCCCCGGCGTCGGGCCTCGGCCGCGATCGATGGCAATCACATGGATATCCTCACCCCATGGGTCGGAAACAGGCTCGTCAGGCGGACCGCGTCGGGCCGGCCGCCAGTCGACCGAGGCCCCTTCCAAGCCAATTCTGTACAGCGCCTCGTGCGCGGAACACGACAGAGCTTGCGCGGACGTCGCGTCCGATCGCTTCCTCAAAGCTCGGCCGCGCACGCGCGGCCTCGAACCATCGCCAGAGGTTCGGGAAACGCTTCGCAATCGGGTAGCCGGCTTCATCAATCCGGAAGACCTTTACCGCCCAGATCACGTCCGCCATTGAGTAGGCGTCGCCGCATAGCCAGGGCCCGCCTTCGCCAAGGAGTGCGTCGACTTCGCCGAAGCCGGCTTCGAGGTCGCGGATGTGCTCGGCGTATTCCTGCTCGCTGATCTCGTTCCTGCTGAAGCGGCGGTAGAACTCGCTGACGCGATCGGGCGAGTCCGGTGAATCGATGCGCGCGAGTTCTTCGAGCTTCTTCGCATTCAACTTCGCAATTCCGCCGAGGCTGAAGCGATAGGTGACATGTCGGACCGCCGTCTGGAGTTCGGCGGCCCGTTTCACGAGAGCTTCGCAGCGCCGGCCCACTTCGCCGCTCGGCATCAGCGCAGGACCGGGGAACTGCTCATCGACCAGGGTCATGATGTCGACCGACTCGATGTGGACGACGCCGTCCATGACGAGTGCGGGAACGACGAGGTTGGGATGGATGGCCGCGTACTCGGGGGTCAGGTTCTGTTGGCGGGGTAGGGAAACCGGCCG
Organism: Deltaproteobacteria bacterium; assembly: GCA_029261815.1. Lineage (GTDB taxonomy): Bacteria > Myxococcota_A > UBA9160 > UBA9160 > UBA6930 > JAJDAP01. The sequence goes on along the minus strand of JAJDAQ010000091.1, from coordinate 1,889 downwards.
TCCGATGTAGGTGCCGGCCTCGGCCTCGAGATGCGCCGGTTTGTCCGATTGCCACGGCACTGAGGGGCCCCTGCGGATGCCCTTTTCGGCAAGGACAAGGCGCACGCGCTGAGCGCAAGGCGCGCCCCCATAGTGAAAGAGGTGGAGCCCGCGAAGCTTTGCGGGCAGGTCGCTCTGAGGATTCTCGACGATGGCCATGGGTGACCTCCCAGGGCAATCTTCGCTCGAACGGCGGATGGCGTAAATGACAAATAACCCTCAAAAACTGCCATACTCGGTGGATGGCTGACCGGAACGTCCTCTTCCTCCTCCTGCCGGGCCTTCAACTTCTTGACCTGGCCGGTCCTGCGGATGTCTTCGCTGCGGCAAACGAGCACATGGCATTGTCGCAGGACCCAAGGAGGTACCGGCTCCGCTTTGCCGGACCGGTTCGATCTGTCGGAACGGCGACCGGGCTCGAGGTCCGCGCGAGCCCGCTGTCGGATGTCGGGGGAGCCGTCGACACCGTGGTCATTCCAGGCGGAATCGACTTTGCGACCGACCGCTTCGACCCGGAGGCATTGGCTTGGTTGCGCCGGCGTGCGCCACGCGTCCGTCGTATTGCGTCTGTTTGCACTGGCGCCTTTGTCCTGGCGCGCGCCGGCCTCCTCGAAGGGCGTCGGGCGACGACGCACTGGACCGCGCTGGACGCGCTCCGTAAGGCGGCCCCCACTGCGACGATCGATGGCGATCCGCTCTACATCCGGGACGACTCGATCTACACGTCGGCCGGCGTCACGGCTGGTATTGATCTCGCGCTGACATTGGTCGAGGAGGACCACGGACACCGGCTCGCTCTCGAGGTCGCCAGAACCCTGGTGATGTTCCTGCACAGGCCGGGAGGGCAATCGCAATTCAGCGCGGCGCTTCACGGACCGATGGCCGGTCATCCGGCGATTCGTGCCGTTCAAACCTCGATCGAAGCGGCACCGGAGGACGACCACTGTGTCGCGGCGTTGGCGAGGAGAGCGGGCATGAGCGAGCGACATTTCGTCCGGCTGTTCACGCAGCACGCCGGTGAGTCACCGGCCCGGTATGTCCAGCGGATTCGCGTCGAGCGCGCTCGGCAACTTCTCGAAGGTGGCGCCCTGTCCGTGGAAGAGGTCGGCGCGGCGTGCGGCTTCGGATCGGCCGAAACCCTTCGCCGGGTCTTTCTGGAGGCCACGTCGGTCACACCCTCTGCGTACCGGGCTCGCTTCGCCATGCGCAAACTAGATCGAGGCCCCGCGCGCTTGTCGACGCATAAGTAGTATCATAGTTCGGTCCCTATCCGGACCTAACGAGTTCGAGTCGGTGGAGCACACTGACAGACGCGTGAAGGAGTCGCCGTGGAGATGTTGAGCCCCTACCGCGTATTGGATCTCTCCGACGAGCGCGGGATCTTCTGCGGCTTCGTGCTTGGTGAACTCGGGGCCGACGTTGTTTGTGTCGAGCCGCCGGGTGGTTCCCGGGCACGACGACAGGGGCCCTTTGCAGGAGGCGAACGCGAGCCCGAGAACTCGCTCTATTGGTGGGGCTTTGCACGGGGGAAGCGCAGTGTTGTCCTCGATCCCGAAGCGCCGGGTGACCGCGATGAACTCCTGCGTCTCATCGAGCGTGCCGACGTGCTGGTCGAGTCCCGCAAGCCCGGTGAGATGGACCGGCTCGGCCTCGGCTTCGAAGAACTCGCACGCCTGAATCCCGCGCTCGTCTACGTGTCGGTAACGCCTTTCGGGCAGACGGGGCCCAAGTCGAGGTGGGAGGCGAGCGACCTCACCGTATTCGCGGCTTCGGGCGCACTCTGGCTGATGGGCGACGAAGATCGGGCGCCCGTGCGGATGACGGTCCCCCAGGCCTTTCTTCACGCAGGG
>JAJDAQ010000090.1 GCA_029261815.1 Deltaproteobacteria bacterium | reverse complement strand
CTTCCAATGGTCGACCGCCGACAGCAAGGCCGATTGGACGGCGTCCTCCACGGCTTCGAGGTGGGCCACCCCCACGCGGCCCGCGAGGGTGGCCACCAGTCTTCCGTACTCGTGGCGGAAGAAGTGCTCCACCAACCGAGGCTCGTTCAAGGCGTACGGATCTCGATCACTTCCACGCCGGATCCGGGACGGACGAGCCCTGGACACTCGGCAGCAACCCCCGCGGCTTCGTCCAACGTATCCGCCGAAACGATCATGTAGCCGCCGACCAGCTCCTTGACCTCAACGAATGGCCCGTCCGCCGACGCATCGGAGACGAGCTTACCGGCGCCCAGAGGGCCGCCCATGTCGATGATCTGGCCCTGGAACTTCTCCTGCCAGGCCGTGAATCGTGCGTACATGTCCTGCATCTCGGTGGGGGAGGGCGCTTCGGCGTCTCCGATCGGAAGGCTGCGTTGCATACATAGAAAATTCGGCATTACGTTCTCCGTCTGGGATGAGTCGGTCGAAAAAGACGACACTCCATGACGCGTGGCGGCCCCGGAATTGGACACCCGCGATCGAGATCATCGCGGATTCTATCTCGTGGGCTGCCTCGCGTGCCCGAGAGCGTGAACGGGCTCATGCGCCGGTGGTGGGCTTCAAGGCGGGCAACTCCGCTCGTGGCGGATGCGTTGCTGCGTCCGGCCCTGCGTCGTGACCTCGATCGGACGGCTGCCGACGAACGGGACTGAGGTCGGCGGAGCGATCGTCTAGGCTCCCTCCGAAGGGGAACCACGATGCGACACAGCAGGGAAACAACCCGCGCAGGGCTGTGGGCGGGCGTGTGGTGCTTGGCCGTGGTTGCCGCGCTCGCGCTGCCCGCGACTGCGCAGTCGCCCGATCTCGTTCTTCGTGGCGGGCTGGTGGTCGATCCCGAGAGCGGAACCCACGCCATTCGAGACGTGGCGATCAAGGAGGGGCGCATCGTTGCGGTGGCCGAGGCGCTTCCGGCGGGCCCGACCGAGCTGGATGTGACCGGACTCGTGGTTGCGCCGGGCTTTGTCGATCTTCATACCCACTCGCCGACGGCGCTCGGGCAGTACCACCAAGTGATGAATGGCGTGACCACGGCGCTCGAACTCGAAGCGGGCGCCTATCCACTCGATGGATTCGCGGAGGGGGTTCGGGACAAGGCCGCGATCCACTACGGCGCGTCGGTCGGGTACGGCTCGATCCGGATCGAGGCGAAGCTCGGTGTGCGTCAGGCGCACCTGTTGGCCGGGTCGCCGCGGCCGGTGAGTGTCCGAGGGCTCTGGACGGTGCTGCGGTCACTTCTACAGTCTCCGACGGAGGCCTTCACCGAGTTGGCGACGCCGAGCGAGCGCTCGCAGATGCGACGGATGCTGCATCGGGGTCTCGATGAAGGCGGACTCGGCATTGGCGTACCCCTGGACTACTTCAGCGAAGCCGTGGATCGCGCGGAGCTGAAGATGGTCTTCGAGGTCGCCGCGGACCGCGGCGTGCCACTGTTCATTCACGTTCGCCGCGGCATCAACGGCGATCCCGCAGGACTCCGAGAAGCCATCGGACTCGCCGCTGAGACGGGGGCATCGATCCACGTTTGCCACATCTCGCACAACGCGATGCGGAACACGTCGCTGTTCCTTGGCGAGATCCGGGAGGCCCGCGCGGCCGGGGTCGACGTGACCACCGAGGTCCTGCCGTACAACGCGGGTTCCGCGCTGATTTCATCGGCCGTCTTCGGGCGGGACTGGCGCACCATCTTCGGCATCGACTACGGCGACGTGGAGTGGGCCGCGACGGGAGAGCGTTTCACTGAAGCGATGTGGAAGACCTACCGCGAGCAGTATCCCGAGGGGCAAGTGATCCACCACTACGTCGATGAAGCGTGGACGCGCACCGCGCTTGCGGAGCCTGGTGTCATGGTTGTGAGCGACCTCCTTCCGATGGTGGACACCGCGCACAAGGTGGCGCCCCACAACGGGGCTTTTCCGAAAGTGTTGGGTCGTTATGTGCGCGAGGCCGGTTTGCTGGGCTTGGATGAGGCGCTCGCCAAGATGACGCTGCTGCCCGCGCGTCGTCTCGAAGAGGCCTTCCCGGCGTTCGCCCGAAAGGGCAGGATTCGCGCAGGCGCAGATGCCGACCTCGTGGTCTTCGATCCTGCCCGGATCCTGGACCAGGCGACGTACCGGGACCCCTTCCAGCCAGCGGTCGGCATCGTCCATGTTCTGGTCGCCGGGGAGGCCGTCGTGCGCGACGGCCAGCGGATGGATGAGGTGTTTCCGGGTCAGCTTCTGCTCGGAAAGTGAGCCGCCGGGCCCAGGGCCCGCAGATCCCGGGGATCGTCAGGACGATGCGGGCTGCGAGTCGAGCACATGGGCCTTCGGCAAGAAAGCCGCGAATACGGCCCGGAATGGGTAACCTCTGGGTACCGCCGGATCGGCGACCAGGGCGCGTGCGCGTTCTGAACCCAGCGAGCGCCCGCGATTCATGACTTCCTTTCGTGATCGAGCGGGCTATTCGGGGTACCGCGGAGCGGTCTCGCTGGCGCAGGCGTTGCCGTTCTCCGTCACGCGCCGCGTCGCGTTCCACGCGGCTGCCGCCTATTGGGCCTCCGGCGCGAAGCATGTCCGGTTCGCACGGGAGAATTTGCGGCATGCCTTCCCGGACATGGCCGAGGCGGATCGGGACGCGATCGGGCGTACGAGTATCCAGAATTTCGCGCGCAGCATCCTCGATCTCGCGCGATCGGAAGCGTGGTCGCTCGATCAGGTCCTGGCGATGCACAAGATCGAAGGCATCTCGAACCTCGACCAGGCGCTGTCACTCGGGAAGGGCGCCATCGTTCTCGCGCCCCACATGGGAAATTTTGAGCTCGGCATCCGCGCGCTGAGCGGTTCCGGCTACAAGGTGACGGCCGTCGCGCGCCGCGCGCGAAACCCCATCGTCGACCAGTGGCTGTGTCGGCACCGGCAAGAGGGGGGCGCCGAAGTCGTGGACCATCGCGGGGCCGCACCCCGGATCCTGCGGGCCCTTCGCCGCGGCCGGATCGTGCCGCTCCTGATCGACCAGTATGTCCGCCGTGAGCAGGGCGTCTGGGCGCCCCTGTTTGGCGTTCGCGCGTCGACATCGACAAGTGTGGCCATCCTGTCGATGCGCTCTGGTTGTCCTGTCGTGCCGATGTACACCGTGCGAGAAGGCTGCGACGAGCATCGGGTGGTGGTGTCGGAGCCGATTCTCGCGCCGACGGATCGCACCGACGTGACCGGTGCGGTGCTCGAGATGACGACGCGTTTCAACCAGTCGCTCGAAGCCGCGATCCGGTTGCACCCCGAGCAATGGGTATGGGCCCACCGGCGTTTCCGACACAGTCCAGATCTCGCGGAACGGCCGTACCGCTAGCGCGCCGGCCTAGCGTTTCTGGACCGTCCAACCACGCTGGCGAAGCTCGGCAGCGAGTTCGTCACTGGGCACCTCGGCCAAGGGCCCTTTCTCGGGGGGCGGGCTGGGAGCGGCGGGTCGAGCCGCCGCTGGCTGTTCGTTGGCCGCGTCCTCGGCCGCCTCGAGTTCGTCGATGAAGGCCTGCGCTTCGTCGCGCGTGAACTTGCCGCCGGCTTGGCGTTGATTGAAGCCCATTGGGCCCCGCGCATCCCGAAAGTCCTCGTGTCCGGCCCGCTCGAGCAGCTCAGCGAGGTCCTGTAGCTGTTGGTGGGAGGCCGGGGGACCTGACTGCTTTCCGAACGCCATGAGCAGGAGTGTGGCGCGCTTGGGACGCTCGCGCAGCGTCACTTCGATCCGGCCGACAGCTCAAGCCGCCGGCCGGATCGATGAAGCGAAGCGCCTAGACGCGCTCGATGATCACGGCCGGGGCCATGCCGCCGCCCGCGCACATGGTGATCAAGCCCACCTGCTTGTCCTGGCGCTCGAGTTCGTCGAGCACGGTGCCGATCAGGATCGAGCCGGTCGCGCCGATCGGATGGCCGAGGGCCATGGCGCCACCGTTGACGTTGACGCGGTCACGGTCGAGGTCGAGGTCGCGCTGAAACTTCTCCGAGACAACGGCGAAGGCCTCGTTCACCTCGAACAGGTCGATGTCCGAAAGCTCCATCCCCGCGCGCTTCAGCACCTTGCGGGCGGCCGGGACCGGCGCGTTCAGCATAAGCGTGGGGCAGTCGCCCATGTTGGCAGTCGCCACGACACGGGCACGCGGCTTCAGGCCGTGGGCTTTCGCGTACTCGCCGCTCGCGAACAGGATGCAAGCGGCTCCGTCGACGACGCCGGACGAGTTGCCGGCGTGGTGGACGTGATTGATGGCGAGATCCGGGTACTTCTGGCTCACGAGTTCGCGGTACGTCTTGTTCTCTTCGTGACGGTAGTCGGCGAGCTTCTCGAAGCTGGGCGGGAGCTTGCCGAGGGTTTCCATCGTCGTTCCCGGGCGCGGGAACTCTTCCTGGTCGAGCGCCAGGCTGCCGTCGAGGTTGAGCACAGGGACGATGCTCCGGTCGAAACGACCCTCCTTGATGGCGATCGCGGCGCGTCGCTGGGTCTCGACCGCGAGTGCATCGAGGTCGTCGCGGCCGATGCCTTCGAGGGTCGCGATGGCATCGGCGCATACGCCCTGATGGGGCTGCGGGTGGAGTTCTTGAAGATGCATGTTATTCGCACCCATCGGCATCATTCCCTTCTTGGGAAGCGACATCATTTCCGTCCCGCCGGCAATGACGAGGTCTTCCATCCCCGCCATCACCGCGTTCGCGGCGATGTTGGCGCTCGTGATACCGGAGCCACAGAAGCGATCGAGCGTGACACCACTCGCCTTCACGTCGTAACCGGCGTCCAGGGCGGCCATGCGGCCCAGGTCGCCCGACTGTTCGCTGACCTGGGAGCTGGTGCCCCAGGCGATGTCGTCCACGTCGGCGGTGTCGAAACCGTTGCGCTGCTGGAGGGCCTCCAAGACGGTGCGGCCCAGGTGCTGCGGGTGGAGGTGGGCGAGTCCGCCCTTGCCTTGTTTGCCGATTCCACGGGGAGTGCGGCAGGCGTCGATGATGAATGCGTCGGGCATGGGAGGCTCCTGATTGCGCGGGGCGCCGGGGAAATAGGGCGGCAGGGTAGCGGAGGTCGGAACCCCGCGCGTCCGGCGGGAGGTGTATCGTCCTGGTCTGCGCACTGGGAGACCTGCATGGCAGTCGACTACGAAGAATGGATGAGCGACAGCGATGCGCTGATGTGGAATATCGAGCGGGATCCCGTCCTGCGCTCGACGATCACCAGCGTATGGGTGCTCGATCAAGCGCCGGACCTCGACCGCTTCGACGCGAGCCTCGATCGTGCGCTCGGTCGGATTCCGCGCTTGCGTCAACGCGTCGTCGCGGATGGAATGGGGGTTGCGACACCGCGCTGGGAGACGGACCCCCTGTTCGACCGCGGGTACCACGTCCGCCGGGTCGGCTGTCCGGGCGAGGGCACGCTTCAGGATCTGCTCGGCTATGCCGGGCCCCTCGCGGGCCAGGCGTTCGACAAGGATCGGCCGCTGTGGGAGCTCCATCAGGTCGACGGCCTGGAGGGCGGCCGCGTCGGCATCATCATGCGGTTGCACCACACCGTCTCGGATGGCGTTGGCATGGTGCGGATGACAGGTTCGCTGATGGAACGCGCGCGTGAGGCGGATCCGGCCCGCGACCAGCGAGCCCGTGACCGCTTCGCTCAACAGCTTGCACACGAGGAAGAGGCGCACCGGTCTGGCGACATGGAGCAGTTGGCGTCCGCGGTGCAGCAGCGTTTTCGGACCGCCGCGGACCGCAGTCGTCGCGTGAGCGAGTCCCTGGGGCGCGGACTGCTCGAAGCCGCGAAGGGGCCGAGGGCGCTGGCCGAGCGGGTCAGCGAGACGGCTAAGTCCGTGGGACGTCTGGTTCGTCCCGTGAGCGAGCCGCTTTCGCCGATCTGGCGAGATCGCTCGTTCTCGGTCGACCTCAATGCGCTCGCCGTTCCTTTTGACGCACTGCGCGCCGCAGCCAAGTCGGTCGACGGCAGCTTGAACGACTCCTTCGTGGCCGCCATCGCAGGTGGGCTCCGCCACTACCACGAAGCCCACGGCTTCGCGCCGGACGAACTGCGGATGACCATGCCGATCAACATGCGATCCGACGATGAAACGGGCGACAAGGCTGGAAACCAGTTCGTTCCAGCGCGCTTCGAGATCCCGGTCGGCATCGTCGATCCGAAGGAGCGGATGAGCGAAATCCGCGCGCGGGTCCGCGCGCAACGAGACGAGCCCGCGTTGCCGTTCATGGACGAGGTGTCGTCGGTGATCAATCGCGCAGGCGCCCTCGGAGCGACTTCCATCGTCAGCGGGATGATGAAGTCGGTCGACTTCGTCACGAGCAACGTCCCGGGTCCGTCGTTTCCGGTCTACTTCGGGGGGGCCCGGATCGATCACATGTTCGGCTTCGGGCCGCTATCGGGCGCCGCCGTCAACGTGACCCTGTTCAGCTACGACGGACAGCTCCAGCTGGGTATTTCGTCCGATCGGCTCGCGGTACCGGATCCGGGCCTGCTGCTCGCGAGCCTCCAGGAGGGGATCGACGAGGTCACATCGGTCGCCTAGCCGCCCACCGATTCAGCCGGAGAGCGCGCGGTGCCATACCATCGCGGCGAGCGAGCGGGTTAGTCGGCGGGTGGCCCTTCGAAGCGAGGGAGATCGTCGAGGATCTCGCTCCACGCCGGAACATCGGCCGTCCAGATGTGTTCCTGCGGCGCGATCGGCGGCGGGTCATCGAGCCCGCCCAGGGGAACGACGGCGATCTTCCGACTCGTGTCGACCGTCGGCACTTTGCCTCCGCAATTCCCACAGAAGCACTGCGTGAAGTAGCGGGCTTCGGGCACCTTGTATCGACGCACACCGTCCTCGCCGGCCGTGAACCGCAAGCCTTCGATCGGGACGACCAGGTTGCTGGCGAATCCGGCGGCACGGGCTTTCTGGCAGCGGGTGCAGTGGCAGTGGCGCGCCGCGATCGGCGTGCCCTCGACCACGTATCGGACGTCGCCGCACAGGCAGCTTCCCCGGGCGCCCTCGCTGGGCGGCTGCTCGAGTGGGCGGCTTGCCTGGATCGGAGTCTCGACGCCGGGCGGGTAGGCGTCGAACGCCGGGAGCTCATCGCGAATCTCGAACCAGGGTGCTTTCGAGCCCACGAAGATGTGGAACTCCATCTCGGTGTCCAGGTCGTCGAGGCAGCCCGCGGGCACGAAGTCGGGCAGGCCCTCGATCTTCAAGGGCAGGGCAGTGCCGCAGGTCGCGCAACTCTCCCGAATCAACCCCGGCGAAGATTCGTAGGCGATGACGTCGCCGCGGGTCCAGCTCCAGTCCTCGGGCGCAACGCCAACCATGCTTGCGCACGCGCTCCCGTACTGCTTTCGGCAGAACTCACAGTGGCAGTGGTGATTCATCTGGAGCGGTCCGCTCAGCTCGAACTGGTGGGCGCCGCAGAGGCATTGTCCGGAAACCATGGGGTTCCTCCTGGTCGCGCGGGCGCGCTCCACGAGCATGACTCGGAGCCGCGCGCAGCGCCAATGTCTGCACGGGCTAGCGGGCCAGGGCACTGTCCCATAGGTTGCGTCGCAGTCGCGGCCGGCCCGGCCGGCGCCGAAACGGAAAGAGGTCCGGATGAGCGGTGATGAAGAGATCGAACTCGACAGTCTCCGAGAGTTGTTGGGCCTCGCAGAGCGGCGGAAGGAAGTCCCCACGCCATTCGCTCAAGCCGTCGCTGCGACGCTGGGCGAAGCCCTCGTTGGGTTGCGTGAGAACGGGATGATCGAAGTCGAGGACGACAAGGTCGACGCGCTGACGACCGAGGTGGTGGATGCCGCGCTCGAGTCCCACTCCCTCAAGAAGCTCCCGCTCCGCATCGTGAAGACCCTCATCCACAGCGAAAACGTGGAAGAGGTCTACGGCACCGACGAAGAGATCTCGGCCGCGCTTCGTCCGTTCCTCGACCGCATCTAGTCGCGGGTCAGGACCACCCCAAAGAGATCGGCGGCTTCTTCTTCGTCGCCCGTGATCGAGGGATAGCGCGCACTTTCGCGGAGCCCGGATCGTTCCAGGAGACGATCGAGCGCGAGGTCTCCGTACGCCTGCGTACTGATCGCGTAGGTCGCGAGCGGGCCGTGCGCTTGGAGAACCCAGTACCGCTCCGTCGTTGCGTGCTCCTCTGCATGCCAGTGGCTCTCGTGGAGGGTCAAGTGGGGATCGTCAGCGAAGAGTCCGCGGTCGGCCGTCGACCAGGTCGAGGGCGCTTCGCCCATCGCCTCCACGTATTCGGCTGCGTGGAGCTCCAGGACGATCTGGCCGTTGGGTGCCAATGCCTGCGCAGCGCGGCTCAAGAGATCCTGCGCGACCGCGGGCGGAAGCGTATTGAACTCTCCGAATAGCATCGTGATCAGGTCGTATCCCTCTCCCAGCGTGGCGTCTGCGAGGTCGGCCTGGACATAGCGGCAGGCCAGACCCTCTCGCGCGGATTCTTCTTCGGCATAGGCGATCGCGGCAGGAGAGAAGTCGATGCCCACGCACCGGTGTCCGGCGCGTGCCAGGCGGCTCGTGTACAGCCCCGGACCGCAACCGAGGTCCAGAATGTGGCTGTCGGCACCACCCAGCACCGCGTGTTGGAGCCAGGAAACCTGCCGATCGATGACTTCGAGCCGGCGGCTTGCACGATCGTGCGATGGGTCGAGATGCTCGCGGAGCATCCGTGCGCTGAATGCCGGTTCGTCCCAGGGGACGCGTGCGCCCGGCGAGAACGGCTTCAGCGGCTGGCGATCATGCAATGCGTCCCAGTTCATTCGCAACGGACCGGCATACGATGAATGGCCGAGACGTGGAGGTTCGGGACGCGTTCGATCGGTCCGGCAGCCACCATCCTGGGGAGGATTGGCAACAGGGCGCGCAGCGCTGCGCGGAGCTCCCAGCGCGCCAGGTTCGCGCCCAGACAGAAGTGCGCTCCGAACCCGCCGAATGCCAGATGGTGATTGGGCGCCCGCGCGATGTCGAACCGATAGGGGTCGTCGAACACCTCCTCGTCGCGATTGGCGGACGGGTACCACATGCCGACATCTTCTCCGGCCCGAATCCTGGTGCCGGAAATCTCCGTGTCGACGGCTGCGGTCCGTGCGAACTGCACGACGGGCGAGGTCCAACGCAGGATCTCTTCCACCGCTGACGGGACCAACTCGGGGTTCTCGCACAGCCGAGCGCACTCATCCGGGTGCGCCAGCAATGCCGAGACCCCGCCGCTGATCGCGTTCTGGGTCGTCTCGTTTCCCGCCGCCAGGATGACGAACAAGTAGCCCTGGACTTGCTGTTCGGTGAGTGGCTGGCCGTCCACCTGACCATGAATGATGAGACTCGACAAGTCTTCGGTTTCGCCGAGTCCCTTGCGCTCGCGAGACAGCCGAATCATGTACTCGGACATTTCGTGGTACGCGCGGACGCGTGCGTCGGTGGCGCTTTCATCGGCTCCGATGAACTCGGGTTCCGGAGCCCCGATCATGACGTTGGTGAGTCGTTTGAGGTGCATCCAGTCGTCGGGCGGCAGCCCCATCATCTCACCGATGGCGGCGAGTGGGAGCTTCTGTGCGAAGGCGCGCACGAAGTCGCACGACTCGCCGCCGTCCCGGGTGGCCTCCAATTCAGTGACCAACTCGCCGGCGAAGCGCTCCGCCAGTTCCCGGAAATGGCCCTCGAGTTTCCGAAGGGCGGCCGGCGTGAATCGGCGCGCGGGAATCAACCGGAACTTACGGTGCCTGGGGTCGTCCATGAAGATGAAGTCAGGCGGTTCGTCGAGATCCCAGCCTTGCGACTCCGCCCGGAGGCGCCGGCCGAGTTCTTGCTGCTCATCTTCTTGGATCGTCTGGAGACGCAGCCGTCGGCTATTCACGAAGACGTCCGCGCGACGCGAGACCTCGAGAATGTCCGCGTGTCGCGTGATCGACCAGAACGGCGCGATGTCGTCACGCTCGTACCAGTAGATAGGGGCTTCGGAGCGATAGTGGTCCCACTCTGCCCAGGGGTACCCATGCTCGACGTAGCGTGCAGTGCTGTGGAGGTCGATCGAATCGACGTGTGTCGCGCTCATGCGGAAACCGTATCACGGCATCCGCGAAGGACGTCAGTCGATGACGCGTTTCGCCAGGCGCAGCAGGTTGGCGCTGAATTTGAGGCCGGCCGATCGTGCCGCCACCTGATTCACCTCGAAACGAATCTTGCCGGCATCTTCCGTGAAGCGGACAACGCCGCCGCGCGTGAGGAAGTCCGCGTCCTCGCCCACAGTGAGCAGGCCCGCCCGAGTCATCGACGTCGCGACCGCGGAGTCGCCGAGGTCGGCAGTGCGCGTCACGAAGAGCACGCGGCAGTGACCGGCATCGGCAAGACCGCGCGTCTGGTGAACCGACACCCGACGCCCGTCGAGCGTCTTTCCTCCGATCACGTTGCTGACCGTTTCGGTGACTGATGCGTCGCCTGCGACACAAATTGGCAGGTCCGTTCCGCTATCCGCGGGACTCGCCGACCAGGTGACATAGCGTGCGAAGTTGAATAGGAACGCGCCCTTGACCTGATACTCGTCGCGAGCGAAGGCCGGCGTCGCTACGAGAGCGACACCCAGGATGCAGAGCACAACGAAGCGCATTAGAAGTCCCACGTTACCTTTCCGAAGATCGAGCGTTCGACGAAGCTCGAGTCCGAAGCCACCGAACCCGAGAATTCCTGATGCCGCTTCTCGGTGGCGTTGTGGGCCACGAGGCTCAGTTCGACGTCATCAACCGGGTGCCAACCGATACGGACGTTCAGCCCGACCCAGCTGCGGATCCGCTGTGATCCAATCTCGGCCGCCTGCTCGAGGTGGTTCGTGTAGAACAAGGTCGTGTCGAGTTCCACGTCCCAGGGAAGATCAAGCGACGAGCGCAGTGATGCCTGGTGGTCCGGCGTCGCGCCTTCGATGAACGCCCGTGTCGTGGTGTCGAGCGAATCCTTGTCGGGGTCTGCATCGAGGCGGATGAACGCGTAGTTGGCGATCAGGCGCCACATTTCCGTGACCTGCCACGTCCCTGATGTCTCGATGCCGTAGGTGTACCCGTCGACGCCGTTCCCGAAGGCGACATCCGGTGCCAGGATCGCGCCGTTCGGCAGCATCGTGCCCGTCGTCGTGAAGTCGGGTTCGATGCTGCGGAGGTTCTCGTAGCGGTTGTAGAAGGTCGCCACATCGAGTGAGACGGACTTGGATCCGATGAATCGGTACCCGGCCTCGAACGAAAGCACGTCCTCGGATTCCTGGTCCCGGTTGCCCTGGATCCTCGTCACCGTCGTGATCGGGACCGCGAAGGCGCAGGTTCCAGGCGGGAAGGGCGGCGCCGGCAGGAAAGCGACGCAGAACGTGCCCGCGGTCGGTGAAGCGAGCAGCAGCAGGTCCTGGTCCGCGCGAGACGGCGTCCGGACCGCGCGGGATACGGCGCCCCAGAAGCGGTGGTCCTCGTTCGGGCTGAGGACGAAGCGGATGCTCGGCTGGTACTCCATCCCCGAGAGGTTGTTGTACTCGAATTTCGATCCGCCGATGACGCGAAGTGATTCGGAGACATCCCATTCAAGCTGGAAGAAGGCGGATGCTAGTTTCGTGGAGCGGCTTCGCGGAGAGAACGATGTCCCCGGAAGGACAGCCGTCGTGCGATCGCGGCTCCAGCGGTATCCGGCACCCCAGGTCATGCGATGCGAATCCGTGATTTCAGTGAAGTGCGAGAAGTCGAGGTCCCAGGTATCGCGCTCTTCGTTGAGCCCGTTTCCTTCTCGCTCCGTGCGATCGTAGTAGAGCTGAAGGGTGCTCTGGGAGCCGCCTTCGAACGTGTGGTCCCAGCGCGTGAGGAGGTTGCCGCCTTGTACGTCGCTCTCCGTCGCAGCAAACGTCGAGACCGGCGGTACGATCGACTGCACCGACGATGTCGCGATGTCGACGTGACCGTCGTAGAAGTCGCCCTGGATCGTGAACTCGTCATCCTCGGAGAGACGTCCGTCGTACCGGAAGCCGCCCTGGAGGATCTCAGAGCTGTCGCCCCGGGACTGGCCTCCCAGGTCGGTGGCTCGCTGGTTATCTCGCCTGAATCCGCTCGCGTGGACGCGCCAGTGGCCGTCATCGCCGTGGCGGCCTCCGTAACGGATCGAACCGAAGCGCCGTTCCTCTTCGCCGCCGCCGGCGACGAGGTTCCAACCCTGGGTGTCCTCGGTGGCCTTCGTGATGACGTTGATCACGCCGTTGACGGCGTTGGCGCCCCACACCGTGCCACCCGGGCCGCGCACGACCTCGATGCGCTCGATGTCTTCGAATCGCGGATTCTGGACATCCCAGTACACGCCGGAGAACAGCGGTGTGTATACCGAGCGGCCATCGATCAGGACCAGCAGCTTGTTGGAGAACTCGCTGGCGAAGCCGCGCGCCGTGACGGACCAGGAATGCGCGTTGATCCGCGCCACCTGGACGCCAGGAACCAGGCGAAGGGCTTCCGGAAGCGTCGTCGCGCCGGAACGCCGCAAGTCGTCGTTCGTCAGGACGAAGATGGCCGCTGCGGCATCCGAGCGACGCTCTTCGCGCTTCGACACCGACGTGACTTCGAGGCCCATCAGGTCCTCGAGACTCAACGCTGTCAGGTCGTCATCGCTTTGAGCGAAGGACGGCGTCGCAACGCCGGTCTGAATGGCAAGTAGGCCCGCAAGCAAGGCTGCGAACAGGTATTGGTGGCGCATCTGGATTCCCCTCCCGAAGTACCAGGCTCGCGGAGACCATCGACGGAATGGGGGGCGGGCTTGACCTCAACCTCCGGTCGGCGACTGAGATCGGCGAGAGATTCTCTTGTGAGGGGAAGCGGCTCCTTTCGGGCGGCCGCGCGGGGATGGTGAGGGCTGCCGGATCGCATGGCCCGGCCATCGGCGTCCTCCCACGGTAGAGTGGGGGCGAGGAACTTCAATGACGAGTGTCAGTACCGCTGGGCCCCGTGGATTCCAGCTCGATGTCTTCTCGGAGCTCCAGCGTGCGGATCCGGTGGATCCATCGCGAGAGCACCAGGTCTATTTCGATGCGATCGAGCAAGCCCAGCTGGCGGACGAACTCGGCTTCGGGTGCTGGTGGTCGGTCGAGCACCACGGTGCCACGCGCTTCAGCTACAGCTCGGTGCCGGAGATGATGCTCGGCGCGATCGCGCAGCGGACCGAACGGCTTGGGCTCGGACATTCAGGGGTGTTGGCACCCTTCAACATCAACCACCCCATCCGCGTGGCCGAGCGCGCAGCATTCCTCGATGTCCTGAGTCGCGGGCGACTGCAGCTCGGTCTGGCGCGATCCGGAGGAACGGAATGGGATGCGTTCGGTGTCGATCCGGATGCGTCCCGTGAGCAACTGCGCCAGGCGTTGCAGATGATTCCGCAGATGTGGACGCGGGATGAATTCCAATGGAAGAGCGCCGAGATCGAGATTCCGGAACGGAATATTTTGCCGAAGCCGTTTCAGCAGCCGCATCCGCCGCTCTGGCAGACGTGCACGAGTGCCGATTCGTTTCGCATGGCAGGAGAACTCGGCGTCGGCGTTCTCGCCACCACCCTGTTCTCACCGCTCTCGACGCTGCGGGACCTCTTCGATGAGTACGATCGTGCGGTGGCGAACGCGAAGCCGGTCGGCGCATTCGTCAACCACCAGAAGTCGGTCTTTACCTTCATGCACTGCGCTGAGACGCGGGCGGAAGCGATCGCCAGTGGCGCGGCGGAGTCCGCACTCTGGTTCTTGAACGCCGCGCCCGAGGTTTTCCGGGTGCCCCGTAGCGTCTGGATCGACGCGATACGCGGCGATGTCGCAAGCGATGATCCGCGTGCGGGAGCGAGTGTCGCGGCGTCCGATGTCCAGGGCGAGATCGATCTCAACGACCCGGTGCCCGTGATTCGCCTGCTGAACCGTCAGCTCGTGGGAGAGACCGTCGATCCCGAAGAGGTCTTCGAGGTCTTGCACGCTGTCGAGAGCGTCGTGATCGGCGACATCGACGACTGTCGTCGCAAGATTTCGGCGTATCGCGACCTCGGCATACAGCGACTCATGTGCTTGATGTCATTCGGATCGATCACGCAGGCCGATGTCCTGAGAAGCATGAGAACGGCGGGCGAAGTCTTGATCCCCGAGCTGTGCGACTGAGTTCGCCCGGCTGACCCTGCTCCACCGCCGCCCCATTTCGAGGAGTGCCTGGGTTGCGAAGTGCCGGACTTGCGCCGAGCACGCCAGAACGGCCCATCGCTGCCCGTCATCGAATTCTGGGTTGGCCAGGTACACTCCGCGCCATGAAGAAGGGTCTCGCGCGTCTTTGGCTGAAGCTCACGGGTTGGCGTGTGGAAGCCGTCCGCCCCGACACGGAGCATTTCGTCATGCTTGCGGCGCCGCATACGACGAACTGGGACTTGCCGTTCATGTTGGCAGCAGCCTGGTCAGCGGACATTTCGCCGGCGTGGATCGGCAAGCACACGCTGTTCGGCCCCTGGACCGGGTGGCTGTTTCGCGGGTTGGGTGGGATTCCAGTCGATCGGAGCAGCCGAAACGATGTGGTGCAGCAGGTCGTCGACATCTTCGGGCAGCGCGACGCGCTGCACCTGACGATCGCCGCGGAGGGGACGCGCCGGCGGACCGAGACGTGGAAGTCGGGCTTCTACTGGATGGCCCATGGGGCCGGGGTCCCGATCGCGTTCGGCTTCCTCGACTACGAGCGGAAGGTGGCCGGAATTGGGCCATCGATCGTGCCGACGGGCGACCCAAAGGTCGACATGGACAAGATCCGCGCGTTCTACGAGGGAATCGTCGGTCGTCACCCGGAGAACTTCGGTCCGATCCGACTCCGAGAAGAACTGCCGCCGCAAGAACCTGAGCGCTCCTGAGACCGACCAGTCCCCCAATTGCCGGATAACCGCGTTCCGCATTGATAGAGTCTCCCGTGCGGCTCCAAGGGGAAGGAACGCGCTCGATGCAACATGAGGGGATTCGCGGCCAGCCCGGTCCGTCGTGGGAGCGGACGGCCGTCATCGCGATCCTCGGTCTTGCGGCATTGGTCCGGTGGATTCGTTGGGAACGCACGGAGGTCATCTTCGCGGATGGGCCACGCTTCCTGTCGATCGCGAAGGCGGCCGCCGCCGGAGATTGGGCCGCGGTCCTGCAGGACGACTTTCATCCCCTCTATCCGCTGACCGTCGCGGCCCTCCACACCATCGTGCCTGACTGGGAGGCCGCCGGTGTCGGCGTCTCGATCTTGGGCGGCGTGCTCGCGGTGGCCTGCCTCTATGGCCTGGTGCGTGTCGCCTTCGGCTTTTCTCCGGCCATCGTCGCCGCCGTGATCGCCGCCGTTCACGTTCGCGTGGTCGAATTCACGTCCGATGTCCAGAGCGAGGGCCTCTACCTGGGCCTGTTCATGGGCGCCGTGTGGGCTAGCTGGCGCGGCCTGTCCGAGCGCTCGATTCGCTGGGCCGCAGTCGCGGGTGGATTCGCGGGCCTCGCGTACCTCACG
>JAJDAQ010000089.1 GCA_029261815.1 Deltaproteobacteria bacterium | reverse complement strand
TTTCGTTCGCCTTTTCGAGCGCCGCGCCTTCCACTCGCTGAGCGGCGCCCGCTCGCGTATAGTGAGCAGTGACGGCTGGGTCTCCGAATCGTTTGCCGTCCCGGACGCGCGAAGTCTGCGCGATTTACCCTCAAGGAGACCCCGATGAAGCACTACTTCCATCCGATGAGCCGCGGCGCGAGCACGGCCTGGATGTTCCACGAACTCGATGTCGAGCGCGAAGACGTCATTGTCGACGTACCCGGCGGCGAGCAGAACACGCCCGCCTATCGTGCGATCAACCCGATGGGCAAGGTCCCGACCCTGGTCGATGGCGATATCGTCGTGACCGAGACGGCGGCTATTTGCGCCTATCTCGCGGACAGGTTTCCTGATCGCGACATGGCGCCGGAGCCTGGGTCGCCCGAACGTGGGGCCTATTACCGGTACCTGTTCGTGCCTGGCACCACGCTCGAACCCGTGTTCGCGCTCGATGCTGTGGACTTCCAGCACCCTGTCGCGGAAGGCGCCGGGTGGGGCGATACGGCGCGCGCGCTGGCGACCATCGAATCAATGACGCCGGAAGCGGGCTGGGCACTGGGCGAACAGTTCACGGCAGCCGATGTGGTCTTCGGAGGCACCGTCGACTTCTGCGTCAACTTGTTTGGCGTCGAGGTGTCGTCGCGCGTCACCCGTTATCTGGACCGCCTCCGCGACCGTCCCGCCTACCGCGCCACGCACGCAGGGTCCGAAGGCTAGTCGGGAGGCACAGCTTTCCCGTCCGGGCGGAACACCAACACGAGAGTTCCGCCCGGACGGAGAACGCGCCGAATCTCTCGGAGTTCACGAGCGCGGACAGACCAGAGCTAGAGAACGTGGCCGGCTAACCCGCCCTGTCCCGGTCGAGCTGTGCGAAGTCGAGACCAATCGCGTTGAACACTTCCCAAGGGTGCGGACCCAGCGCTGCATGCGTGAACGCCCACCAGAATCCCACGAGCGCGACACCGGCCAGAGCGACCGCGAGCAACCTGGACGGACGGCGACGGCCCGGGCTGGCGACCGGCGTCGCGAGGACGAGCGTCTCGGCCTCGCGACGTTGGAAGACTCCGACATCCCAGGCCCACGCGGCGAGTTCTGCGTTCTCTTCCTCGCTCGGGCGCCCACCGATGGCGGCAAGACGGCGCCGCAGCGCCGTTGCAGACCCCGCGCGGCGCGCCGGCCGGGCCCGAAGGCACGAATGCACGAGACGCCGCAGCTCGCGCGGAATCCGGGGGCCGCGCGCTTCGTCGAGCGCCGCTACACGCGCGGGGAGTCCCTTGAAACGCTCCTTCTTCATGTCAGAGAGGTGCACGGCCCACTCGTCGTCGGCCGGAGCCGCGTACGGGGGCGTCCCCACGAGCATCTCGTACATCAAGGCCCCGAGCGCGAACAGATCGCTCTGCGCGTCGACCCGCTTTCCCTCGAGCTGCTCGGGTGACATGTAAGGCGGTGTCCCGAGGGCTGTTCCCGGACGGGTCAACGCCTCCCGCGTGGCGCCGAGTGCGATCCCGAAGTCGACCAGCTTCACCTCGCCCTTGCGACTGATCAGCACGTTGGCCGGCTTCAGGTCGCGATGGATCGTGCCGGCCGCATGCAGCGCTTCGAGCCCACGCGCGAGCTGAAGGGCAACCCGAACCACGATGCGGGGAGGGAGCGAGCCCCGGCGCTCCAGCAGCTGGCCGAGATCGATGCCGTCGACGAACTCCTGGGCGATGTACCACTCGGAGCGGTGGCGGAAACAGTCGTAGACGGCCGCGACGTTCGGGTGGTGCAACGCGGCGGCGGTACTGGCTTCGTTCAGGAAACGCTCGACGATCTCGGGCTCGTCAACCAGCTCGCGGCGCAGACGCTTCAGGACCGCCGGACGGCCCAGCGTCGCGTGGCGGGCCGCGAACACGATGCCCATGCCCCCACGCCCCAGCTCGTCGCCGAGTTCGTAACCCGCGACGCGTCTTGTTGCCGACTCTTCCACGGGACTATTCGCTAGGAGGCGCCCAGGCGGTGGCGCGGGGCCGCCGCGGCGCGTTCCTCCAGCACATACTGCAGCTCGACGGTGCCGAGTCGGATCTTGTCGCCGTGCTTCAGCGGGGCCGCGCCGAGCACGGCTCCGTTGATGCAGAGGCCGTTGGTCGAACCGAGATCGCTGACATGCCAGCCGTCCGCCTCGAGCTCGAATAGTGCGTGCTGGCGCGACATCGAGTCATCCGCGATTGCGACGTCTGCGCCCGGCCCGCGCCCAACGACCACCCGCTCACTGCCTAGCACGTGCTCCATGCCCGAGGCGGGTCCCGTCAGCACCGTCAGGCTGGCGCGGTGGCGCCTGGCGAACGCGGCAGTCTTGCGACTGCCCTTCAAGAGCCCCGTGATCTTGCGTGTAAGTCCGTCCTTCATGCCTTGCAGGTTCGGCCCGGGGCACACGCTTGCGCGTGACCCGGCTCACGCCTGCTTCCGGGCTTCCGCCGCTTCGCGGGGGAGCTGCAGTCGGACCACACACCCGGCGCACCTATCCGAGGCCGCCCTCGACGAGCGCTCGAATCGAGAACAGTGCATCCGACCAACCGAGCGCGTGCGTGACGTCGGCAGACCTGGAGTGGAGGAGGCGCAGTCGCGTTCCGGTCGCGGTGGGCTGCAGTTCCCAACGCACGACACCCTCGACCTCGCCCGTCCACTGCCAGTCGTGCACGAGCAGACGATTGGGCACGAGTTCGAGCAGCCGCACCGGTCCGACCGGCTCCGCCGCTTCGCCGCGGGTCCAACCGAACGAGTAGGTCGACTGGTTGATGTCGACATGGGGCGCTTCCGCCTGCATCCAGATGCGGACCTGCGCAGGGTCAAGCAATGCTTGGAATACGCGCTCGGGCGGTGCTTCGATTTCGATCTCGAGCTCTACCAATTGCCGACCCGGCGCCGCACAGGCCAGGTAGTCCGGTCGAAGCGCCGCACTGCGGCCGGCGAGGACACTGGCAAGGTTGCCGATCGCGATGCGCCAATGGCTTCCGGCCATGTCGGGACCCGGTCCTGTCGGTCCGGGATCGAACGTCTGGAACTCCTGTGCAATAGAGAGGTTCGTGGCCGGGCCGTTCGCTTCGAGATCGAAGGACACGCGGCAGGGGTGGCCTTGCCAACGCCACGCGATGACCAACGAATGCGGCGCATCCAGTTCGAGGATCTCGCCATCGACCTGGTCCTCGGCGCTCGCCCAGAGAACGTCGCGGCCCCAGAACTTGTAGCTGCCGCCCTTGCGGGGCTCGACACGGACGTGCTCGGCGAGCCACGTGGTCAGGGTCGCCGGTTCGATCAACGCGGCGAAGACATCGCCGACCGATGCGGAAAGCGGGAAGGTTTCGCGGTAGCTCATCGGCTGGGCTCCTCGTCGGGGGCTGTGGGGGGAAGCGGGGTCGGGGCGGTCGCTTCCGCCTCGACCATGGCCTTCAACGCGTGAAGTCGCGCGGCCCAGAAAGCCCGGTACTTGCTGAGCCAGGCGTCGGCCTGGGCCATCGGCTGAGGGTGAAGCGAGTAGATGCGACGCCGCCCTTCCCTGCGCTCCACCACGAGGGTCGCCTCGCGGAGGATTCGGAGATGCCGCGAAATGGCTGGCCGGCTGGTCGCAAACCCGTCGGCCAACTCATTGACGCTGGCATCGCTGGCGATCAGGCGGTCGAGGATCTGGCGGCGCGACGGGTCCGCGAGTGCCCGGAACACCTGGGTCTCTGGATCCATCGTGGTCAAAGCGCGAGAAGATTGAGTAACCATATGACTACGTATTAAATCATTTAAATTCAAACAGTCAAGATCCAAATACATCGATATGTAACTGAATTCGAACATATAATTTGGCGATCTTGGCGGACGCTTTCGCATAGGAAGTTTTTATTTCCTATGATCCGATCCATGCAGGAACCGACTCGAATGCTCCAGGACCCGCGCCAGGTCAGCGCCCTCGCGCACCCCGTTCGCGCACGCGTCCTGGACGCCCTCGCGTCGCCGAACACGGCCGCCGGCCTCGCACGGGAACTCGGGCGATCACGACAAAACGTCGGCTATCACCTGAAGGCCCTCGAACGGCTGGGACTCGTCGAGCGCACGGGAGAGCGCCGCAAAGGCAACTTCGTCGAGCAGCTCTATGTCTCGGCGGCACGACACTTCAGTGTGTCACCGCGATTCACCGCGGACCCGGCCGGACTCGAAGCCTTGTTTCGCGACCAGGTTTCACTCGCCAGGGTCGCCGACCTCGGGGAGCGACTGCAGCGCGACGCGACCGCCCTGATCGCGACCGCGTCATCCCAGGGCGAGCCCGTCCCCAGCGCGACTGTCGAAGCCGAGGTCCGGTTCCCCGATGCCGAGGCGCGGGCCGCATTCATGGCCGAGTACGTCGAGACCGTGTCGACACTACTCGCGAAACATGGCGCGACCGATGGCGAACGCTTCCGCATCGCCCTCGCCGCCTACCCGGAAATGGAGACGACATGAGCGACGACTTCGAAGCCACCTTCGTGGTGGATCTTGCACCGCCTGCTGTATGGCGTGCCCTGACCGAGCGCATCGCCTCGAGTGACGACGATGCCACGCATCTCGTGATCGCGGGCTTCCCCTCGTTTCCGCCAGCACCGCTCCCGGGGGCGGCCTGCACCGTGATCCAAGAGGTGCCCGAACTGCTGCTGCGCGTCTCGAAGGACGACCACCCGTGCGCGGGTACCGAGATCGCCATCACGCTCGAGCAGGTCAGCACCGGAACACGCGTCACGGTGGTCCAATCGGGCTTCGGACCCTTCCTCGACTTGGCAGGACGCGACACGGTCATCGCCCACGGCGAGCAGATCGTTCGCGACCTGCAGCTTTTTCTGGAACGTGGTGTGACCGTTGTCGGGACGAGTTGGGGAACGCCCCTGGGTGCGCGCCCGGTGCAGACGCCGACGGGGCTCGAACTCGAACAAGTCGACGTCGGGGGCTTCGCCGAGCGTGCGGGGCTGGAGGTGCGCGACCTGTTGCTGACCGTCGCCGGAATCCGCATCCACGACATCGCCCAACTCTGGACCACGCTTTCACTCGTCGATGCGACCGAACCGGTCCCACTTTCCTGGGCACGCGGCGGAGAAGTCTTGACGGGTTCCGCCGTCCCTGCGCCCTAGCGTCGGATCCGTTCCTGGCGCCAATCCGTCAGTCGCCTAGCTTCGGACGACGCGCCGGAGATCCTGAATGACATTTGTTGTGCGAGCCCTGGTCTGGATCCTGTTGGTTCCTGCGGGCGCTGTTGCCGAGCCCGTTCTCACCGACTTCAATGGAACCTGGCGACTTGACTGGGATCGCTCGGAGTCGTTCGAGCCCGTTCTCGAGGTGATGGAAGTAAACTGGTTCATGCGCCAGCTCGCGGGCGTGGCGACCGTCGACATCACCCTGGAGGCGCTCGAACCCGGCTGCGGCGACTGTCCCGAGAAGCTCCGGATTGCGGTTTCTTCGCCGGTCGCGGATCAGGAACAGATCGCGGTGCTCGACGGCCAGGAGCGCCCCGGCGAGGACCCACAGGGAAACCCGACCGTTGATCGCTTCCACTGGAACGAACGCGGCGAACTCGAGATGTCGCGACGCCGGAAACTCCCGAGCGGAAAGACGGCACAGATCATCGAGGTTCGTCGGCCGGGCCCGACACCGGACACGCTCGACTCGGTCATCTCGGTGTCGATCGACGGCGAGCCGCGCGTTTCCGTGAACCGCGTCTTTGCGAGGGTGGACGCCAACTAGAGTCTGGCCCTGCGCCACGTGTGAAGTCGCTCTAGATTCGGGCGGATGCGCACTCTCACCCGATGGGCCGGATTTCTCCTCTCTGCGAGCCTCGTCGGCACCATCGCCTGTGACGGCTCGCGCGTCGATGCAGCAGCGTTCCAGGCCGCACGCGCCAAAGCCGCCCCGGCCGAGCGCGAATGGCGAACCTACCTCGGCGACCGATCCGTCACGCATGCTTCACCGCTCACGACCATCGACGCATCCAATGTCGCGACGCTGGAAGAGGCCTGGCGCTACGAATCCGGCGGAGTCTCCGAGACCGGCGGATCGCAGATGCAGTTCAACCCACTCGTGGTGCAAGGCGTCCTGTACGGCACGTCTCCGGAACTCCACCTCTTCGCCCTCGACGCCGCAACGGGGCAGGAACTCTGGCGCTTCGATCCCGAGGCCGAGGCCCGTGCCTGGGTGAGCAGCCGCGGTGCCATCTACTGGGCGGACGGGGAGGACGAACGCATTCTCTACGGCGCCGGGCCGAACGTCATTGCGGTCGATGCGCGCACCGGCCAACCCATCGGAACCTTTGGCGATGATGGCCGGCTCGACCTCCGCGAAGGGCTGGGACGCGATGTCAGCGATGACCTGATGGGCGTTGTCGCCACAACGCCGGGCTCCGTCTTCGAGGACCTGCTGATTATGGGCGGGCGCGTGAACGAATCTGCCGGCGCGGCGCCCGGCCATGTCCGCGCCTTCGACATCCGGACGGGCGAGCTGCGCTGGATCTTCCACACGATCCCGAAACCGGGCGAGGCGGGTTTCGAAACCTGGCCGCCGGACGCTCACGAGCGAAGCGGAGGCGCCAATGCCTGGGCCGGAATGAGTGTGGACCTGGACCGCGGGATCGTCTTCGTTCCCACCGGATCGGCTGCGTTCGACTACTACGGCGCCGACCGCGAAGGAGACAACCTCTTCGCGAACTCCCTCATCGCTCTCGATGCGCGAACGGGCGAGCGCCTGTGGCACTACCAGTTCGTGCGACATGATATGTGGGACCGCGACCTGCCGGCGCCCCCCAACCTCGTGGAGATCGAGCGAGACGGGCAGCGAATTCCGGCCGTCGCCCAGGTCACGAAGACAGGAGACACCTTCCTGTTTCATCGGGAGACCGGCGAGCCGCTGAACCCGATGCGGGAAGAGCCCGTCGTAGGCCCCTTCATCCCGGGCGAGCATCCGGCCGCGAGCCAGCCTCTTCCGACCACTCCGCCGCCCTTCGTGCGCCAGACATTCTCCGAGCAAACCGTCACCGACTACTCCGAGGCCGCGGCGGCCGAGATCCTTGCCCGACTCCCGGACATGCAGTTTGGCTCGCTGTACACCGCGGTCGGCGCGACCGAGAACATCGTCTACCCCGGACTCGATGGAGGCGCGGAATGGGGAGGCGCAGCATGGGACGCGCGATCGGGAACGCTCTTCGTCAATGCCAACCAGGCCCCGTGGGTCGTGCACATGATCGAAGCGCAAGAGGACATGGGCTTCGAAGGGCTGCTTGGAACCGGGTACCTGGCATTGTGCGCCGGCTGCCACGGCCTCGACATGAAGGGCGATGGCGTCACGGTCCCATCGCTCATCGACATCGACGAACGAATGGGATTCTTCGAGTTGCATGACCTCGTCAGGAATGGCCGCGGCCGCATGCCCGGAATCGGTGGCACGCTCAAGTGGTTCGAAAGCGCAGCGCTCACCGCGTTCGTCTATCTCGCTGACGAAGAAGATGCGCCCTCGAACTGGGCGCAACGGGAGGGTCCCAAGACGTTCGTCAACGCGGGCTTCCAGAAGTTGCTCGACGCCGAGGGGCTCCCGGGCTCGAAACCGCCCTGGGGAACGCTCACAGCGATCGACCTGAACGCGGGGACGCATCGATGGCAGGTTCCACTCGGCGATTACCCCCAGGTCCTCGAAGCCGGCCGCTCGGGGCTGGGGGCCGAGAACTACGGGGGCCCCGTCGTGACGGCGAGCGGCCTGCTCTTCCTGGCGGCCACGCCGGACGCCAGGATCCGGGCATTCGATGCCGCGACAGGCGAGATCCGTTGGGAGGCCGAGCTTCCGGCAGCTGGCTTCGCCACGCCCGCGGTCTACGAGGCCGACGGCCGCCAGTTCGTGGTTGTCGCTGCTGGGGGCGGCAAGCTGGGACAGCCCTCGGGCAGCACCTACGTTGCCTTCTCGCTTCCCAATTCTCCCACCGCGAACTAACGTCGAAACTCCTCTGGAACGCGCGCTAGGCTTCGCCGAAGTCGCCATGCGTGCACCCGCCTATTCAGATCAACCGGACGAAGTCTTCTCCGCCGAGGCCATCGCTTCGCCGACCGAGATGTACGCGCGGCTTCGGCGCACAGCGCCGCTCGCTCGGATCGGCGACACCGGCATCCATTTGGTGACCAGCTGGGCGCTCGTCGAAGAAGCGCTCGGACGTGAGGCCGACTTCTCCGCGAATCTCACGGGCGTCCTGATTCGCGGCGAGGGCGGGGAACCCACGCGCTTCGAGTTTCCGGAAACTGGCGGAGCAGCCGTCATCGCAACGGCAGACGAACCCGCACACAGCGTTCACCGTCAGCTGTCGCAGCCTCGCCTGACGTCCCGCCGAATCTCCAACCTGGAGCCGGCCCTGCGTCGTTGGAGCGACGAGGCGCTCGACTCGTGGATCGCATCCGGCGGCGGCGATTTCGTACCCATCGCCGAGGAAGTTCCGGCGCGGGCGGTGGCAGCCCTACTCGGATTGCCCGATCGAGACGTCCAGCTTCATCGGACGTGGGCCATGATGGGCGGCGACATGCTCGCGGGCGCCGTCGACCACGAGACGATGGGGCAGCTGGGCCGCGATACGGCCAAGATGATGCAATACCTGCATGAGCATCTGGCGACAGCGATGAAGGAGCCATCCACCGAGCCGGACGCACCGTTGCTCCATGCACTCGCGATCGGCGTCGCACGAGGCCAGATCTCGGAGGCCGATGCCGCCGGGATCGCCATGGTCATGTTCGGAGCCGGCGGCGAGTCGACGGCGGCCCTCCTGGCGTCGGCCGCGCGTTGGCTCGCCGGGGATCCCGATCTCTCTGACCGGCTCCGAACAGAACCGGCGCTGCTGCCCCGATTCATCGAGGAGATCGCGCGCCTCGAATCGCCGTTCAAGTTCCACTACCGCTGCGTCCGCCGTGACTGCACGTTCGGTGGATATGCGCTCCGCACGGGCGACCGGCTGATGTTGGTTTGGGCCTCCGCCAACCGCGATGCCGCGGCATTCGAGGCTCCGGACGAACTGCGCCTCGACCGCCGTCACCCGAACCACCACCTGGGGTTCGGGCGCGGCGCGCACTTCTGTATCGGTGCGCCGCTGGCGAGGCTCGAGGCGCGCATCCTGATCGGCGAGCTCTTGCGCCGAACCACACGCATCGAAACCCTGGCAGAAGATGCCGCGAGCTACACGCCTAGCATCTTCGTCCGCCGGCTGGACCGGCTCCCGCTCGCCGTGGTGTCGAGCTAGCGCTGGCGACAGCAGGTCCCGGCCAGAAAACGGCCGGCTGCAGCGGCGCGGCGCTTGAGTGGATAGGTGTCGTCGTTCACCCAGCTCAGGAACATCGCGTTCCAGGTCCCGACGACGACGTCGGTCAGCGTTTCGAGATCGACGTCGTCACGCAACGCTCCGCTGGCGCGTCCCTGGGACAGAAAAGATCGGAACGCACTGCGGACCCGCCGGTCATCGCTATTCGGCGACTGCGAAAACGTCAATGCCATCATCGCCCGGAGCAGCTCGCGCAGCTGCGGGCCGACCCGCTCCGCGTTCTCGGCCGACTGCTCGAAGAGAGAAATCAAGTGATCCTCGAACGTTCCGGGCTGTTCATGACGGCTCGCCACGTCGCGGAACAGCTCGCCCATCGTCTGCTCGGTGATTTCTTGCAGCAGATCACTCTTCGTCGGGAAATGGTTGAAGAAGGTCCCGTACGCGATGTCGGCCCGTTCGGCGATCTCGGTCACCGTCGTCGATTCGTACCCCTGGGTCTCGAACAATGCGATCGCTTCCTGGAGGATGCGCTCGCGCAACTCCAACCGGCGCCGTTCCCGGCGGCCGGGAACTGCCGCCTCGAGCGCACTCACCCGGCGTTCTTCACGTCTGCCAACGTCGGGCCGATCTTCTCGGCGATCGGCAGCAGCGCGTCCAGGTCGAAGCCGTAGACGTTTGCGGCATTCGTACCGAGGAGTGCGCGCGTTTCGTCCTCCGGATACTCGGCGAACGTGTCATGCAGGTGTTTCATCGTGTTGGGCCAGGTGCCTTCCAGGTGCGGGTAGTCTGTCCCCCACATCAAGCGGTCCAGGCCGATTTCATGACGATCGCGCCCTTCGTGCGCGGGCATGAAGGATGCGCCGATGTAGCAGTTGCGCGCGAAATACTCGCTAGGCCGTAGCGAGAGGTCCTTGGTGAAGTGCTTGAAGATCGGATTGTCGGCCTTGAACTCGAGGACCCGGAGCGTCTCGAGAATCCACGAGCAACCCGTTTCTGTCAGCACGTACTTGAGGTTCGGGTAGCGCTCGAAGACGCCGGCCCAGAGCAGGGCCGTGAACGGCCGATGCGCCCACATATCGACCTCGCTGATGAACATGGCCGTCGCGGTCGGAAGATCACCGTAGTCGGGCGACCAACCGGAATGGCTCTGGATCGGCATGTCCAGTTCGTCGCACACCTGCCAGATCGGCTCGTAGCGCGGGTGGTGGTAGAACGGGAACGTCGCGGTGCTCGTCGGAAGCAGGATGCCGCCGTTCAGCCCCATTTCCTTCGCGTCGCGGATCTCCTGCACGGTCACGTCGATGTCGTCGATGTTGACGAGCGCTACACCCATCATTCGCTTCGGGTGATCGCGGCAGAAATCGGCGAGCCAACGATTGTAGGACTGGATCCCGGCGAGGTTCTGCTCCGGCGAGATCTCGCGTCGGTATTGCATCAGCCCGGCACCGAACGGCGCCATCTGCGGGAAGATTACTTCGGCAGCGACACCGTCGGCATCGAGCTCCTGCATGCGAACTGCCGAGTCGTACTCACCCGGTCGAGGTGCGAAGGGACTGGTCCCGTCGCTGAGCATCCTCATGATGTCGTCATCGCCGAGCTTGACGTTCGGGTCCGAGACCGCGCGCATGCGCTGGTTCTTGCCGCCGGTCTGTTCGGTGTAGGCCTCGACGGCCTCTTGATCGAAGAAGGTCCCTGCCCGCGCGAACATCTCCCGCGCGTAGTTGAGCCACCAACTCCGCGAGTCGTCGTGGAAACGACTCGGCATGTAGTCGTGGTACATCATCGGCAGCGCGCCGGCGTGGCAGTCCGAGCTGATGATCAGGAGGTTCGACATCGTGTCTCCTTCGGGTCGCGCAGGGTTTCGAGGCGTAGGCGCCTAACTCAGGCCCATGTGCTGTAGCTCGATCGGACACTCGCCGTTCGCGAGCTTCTTGGCACGCTCGACCAGCGTCGCCTCCATCGTCTCTCGCCCGATCATGATCACGAAGTCCTCGTTGCGAATGCCTTCGACCGCGAACTTCGCCAGTTCGTCGAGGTCCTGGACTGGCATCTCGAAACCAGCGGCCTTGGCGCCTTCCATGAACGCATCGAAGGTGGTCTCGCGGTCTGCCGACACGTCCTGCTTTCGCGCAAGCGCGGCCGGGCGGTTCCGCTTCGTCGTCCAGATGCCCGTGTTCAACATTCCGCCCGAGGGATAGAAGATCGCTGCACGAAGATTGGTCTCGCGGCCGATCAACTGCGCCGCCAGGCACTCGGTGATCGTGGATACCGCGGCTTTGCTGGACGCGTAGACCACCTGTTGCGCGAGCGGCGAGATGCCGCCGTCTCCCGAGGAGGTGTTCATCACGAATCCCGGCTCGCCGGATTCGATCATGCGCGGCACGAATGCCTGCACGCCGTGGGCTACGCCGCGCACGTTGACGCCGTGGACCCACTCGAAGTCGGTCGACTCGGTTTCCCACAAGTCGAGGTTCGGCGCGGACACGCCCGCGTTGTTGCACAGCAGGTGGCACGCCCCGTGCGTTGCGAAGACATGGTCCGCGAGGGCGTTGACCGAGGCCGGGTCGGAGACATCCGTGACGACGCCACTCGCGTTGGATCCGAGTTCGGCCACCGCCTTGTCGAGCGCCGGTGCCTCGACATCGGCGATGACGACCTTCATGCCCTCGCCGATGAATGCCTTCGCCAACGCCTTACCGATTCCACTCGCGCCACCGGTCACAACCGCAACACGACCTTCGAACTGATCCATCTGGGGGGTCTCCTTGGCCGGCGTTTCGCGCCGGCGAAACGGAAAAGTACACTGATCTGTAAGAATGACAATGGTTCAACTTTGACCCTGATCCATCGTTTCCGCGACGCTCTCGCCCTCCAAGTGCCGGCGCAGAAAGGGAAAACTGGCGCTACGGGGCCCACATGCCCGGTTCGCGGCCGATCGGATGAGGCGCCGAAGTCAGCCGGCGCGGAAGATCGGCCCGCGCGCCACCACCGCCTCGAACACGGTCAGGTCTCCGCCCTCGAGCGGGTAGCCTTCCGGAAATGGCGGCCGCGCCGGCAGGCCGAGCCCTACGAGCACCTGCGGGTGGCGGTAGTACAGCGTGCACAGCGTCATGTAGACGGTCGGCACGAATCCGGGTTGCGTCGCCTCGAAACCGCGAAGGCAGTTGGCTCGCTCGTCCGCCGACTGCGAGTCGAATCCAGCTTCCTCCGCAGCCGCGACACCACTCTCGAGTAGCGCTGCGAAGGCGGCCAGTTCCCGCCGGACATCGCCGGCGATGCCCAGGCTTCCGGCGGACGGCATGTTGCCGTCTGCACTCGCGGGAATCAGGGTTTCGAGAATCGCGTCGAGCACGTCGTCCAAGGATTGAATCTCCGCGTAGCTCAGTCGAAGAGCGTGGTCAGGTTTCGCTTGATGTGGTCGGCGATGTAGAGCGCCAGCGCCTGGATCGTGTTGGTCGGGTTCACGCCGCCCGATGTCACGAAGATGCTGCCGTCGACGATGAACAGGTTGCGCACGTCGTGGCTCTGGCCATGCGCGTCCACGACGGAACGCGCGGAGTCCGTGCCCATTCGCGCCGTTCCCATCAGGTGCCAACCCGCCGGCGGAAGCGGCGACAGTGCGTCGGTCTCCACCGCGCCGGCGGCCTCGAGCACTTCCTTGCCTCGAGCGACCGCGTGGTCGAGCATCTTCAGACTGTTGTCGCTCAAGCGGTAGGTGATCTTGGGCGCCGGAATGCCGTCGGCATCCTTCAGCGCGGGATCGAGGGTCACCGTATTGTGTTCCTCGGGCAGGTCCTCGCAAATGATGACCATGCCCGCGTTCTTGTCGAAGCGCGTGCTGAATGCGGCGTGGTGTTCGGCGCCCCAGGGCACCTTCCCGGCCAGGCCTTGCAGCGCCGTCCGAACGGGGCCGTCCCCGCGCAACATCTCGAACGAGTAGCCGCGGACGAATTCGCGCGCTGGGTCGGTCTCGTAGAACTCCTGGCTGATCAGGCTGCAGCCGGCCGGACCCTTGTATCCTTCGAGTCGCTCCGGGAACCAACCCGTCACCAGCGCGTACGGATGGAACATCAGGTTCTTTCCGACGAGTCCGCTGCGGTTGGCGAGGCCGTCCGGAAACTGCGAACTGGCGGAGTTCAGGAGCAAGCGAGGAGTGCCGACGCCATTACACGCGACGATGACCATCTCGGCGCGCTGACGCTGTTCGTTTCCCTCTGCATCGACATACACGACGCCGTCGGCCAGCCCGTCGGCACCGACCGTGATCTCTCGAACCCGGCAATGCGTCCGCAGCTCGACTCCCTCGCGGACGGCGACGGGCCAATACGTGACATCGGTGCTTCCCTTGGCGCCCTGCGCACAGCCCGTCACACAGGGCCCCAGGTTCACACACGGAGCGCGACCCGCGTGTTCGGCGGTCGCGATCGCGCTATCCGATGGCCACACGTGCCAGCCCAGGCGGTCGAAACCCTGCGCGAGGGTGTCGCCTAGCTTCCCAAGCGGCACATGGGGGAGCGTCGGCTCCTTCGGCGGATAGGCTGGATCTCCGGCCAGACCGGCGACGCCCATCATCTTGGCGTTCATGTCGTAGAAGGGCTCGAGGCCGGCGTAGTCCAGCGGCCAGTCGTCGGCGACGCCGTCGAGACTCTTCACGCGAAAGTCCGAGGGGTGGAGGCGGGGGAAATGCGCGGCATAGAGGATGGTGCTGCCGCCGACCGCATTGAAGTTCGAGATCTTGATCGGCGAGTCGTCGTCGTTGACCGGATAGTCTTCGCGCCGCTGCCGGGTGTTCGGACTGAATCCGAAGGGACCGAGTCCCTGCATCTCCCAGTCCGGCCGATTCGACGGGTAGTCGGTCGGCGCCATCCAGCCGCCCTGCTCCAGGCAGACGATGCGCATCCGGGTTTCTGCCAGGCTCCACGCCACCGCAGCGCCAGCAGCCCCAGCTCCGATGATGACGACGTCGGCAACGTCTTCGGCCATGAATCCTCCCCCGGAATCCGAGTGTGCGGCACCTGCCCGTGACCGGCTACCTTGCGCCTGCGCCAGGAGAAACGCTGATGGCCGACATCACCCCTCGCAAGGTCCGCTTCGACTTCTCGGAAGTGCCGATCAACTTCGATCTGCCGCCGGAGGTCCTGAACAGAACGCTGCCAGCGGTCGGGCTCTCGTTGACGATGCCCTACCTCGAGCCGTACCTGATCCGGACGATGAAGGTCGCGGGCAAGCAGATCACGGACCCGGTCCTGGCCGAGGACGTGCGCCACTTCTCGCAGCAGGAAGGCCACCATTACCGGGCCCACGCAGATTTGAATGCCAGGATCCGGGATCACTTTCCGGCAGCGGTGGCTGCAGAGATTCGCGCGATCGAAGAAGCCCTCGACGCCGACTACCAACGCTTCACCCGGGAGAAGAGCCTTCGGTTCAACCTGGGTTACGCCGAGGGATTCGAAGCCATGACCTGCGCGACGGCATTGGCGTCCGCCGAGCACGGCGGGCTCGGCGAGGTCCCGGGCGGCATGATCTGGGCCTGGCACATGGCCGAAGAGATCGAGCACAGGACGGTCGCATTCGACGTCTACGAGCATCTCGTCGGCAGCTACCCGTACCGGATCGTGCGCGGCTTCCTGTCCCAGTGGCACTACCTGCGGTACGTGCTGCGGTTCGCGCGCGTCATCGCTGCCGAGATCGGGCACACTGTCGGTGCGCCACCCAACGATGCACAAGGCAAGGCGCTACGCCGGAACTACCTGCGCACCTGGGGCCCCGGCTACAACCCGGCGAAGATTGAACTTCCCGAGGGCGTCGCGGAATTGCTGGCCGGCTTTGACAAGCAGGTACAGGCGTCCTGAGTCCGACTCTCGAGAGAACGAACCCCTGGGTCCCGCGATGAAGAACGCGCCCACCGTCGTTTCGTTTGCAGCGCCGTCGGGAACCGGGAAGACGACCTTGCTATGCAAGGTGGTCGAAGGCTTGAAGGCTCGCGGTTACCGCGTAGGTGCCATCAAGGGTGACGCGCACGGCGTCGAACTCGACACGCCCGGCAAGGACACGCACCGACTGCGGTCCGCCGGTTCCGAAACCACGGCCCTCGTGTCGCGCGACCAGATCGCGATCTTCCGGGATCGCGCCGCCGACCGCGTTCCGCTTGCCGAGATCGTCACGGCCTTCTTCGATGACCACGACTTCGTCCTGGCAGAGGGCTTTCGCAGCCACGGGCTGCCCACGGTGGTGATCCAACGCAGCGGCGTTTCGATCGAAGGCTGGAAGTGGCCGGACGACGTCATCGCGATCGCGTCGGACCTCGAAACCGATCAGGCGCGCTGGCTCGACCTCAACGACACCGCTGCGATCGTGCGTTTCGTCGAAGAGCAACGAGCCGCTTCCCCCTGACGGATCGGACCGCGGCTACTCGAGCAACTGGTGGCAAACCGCGCACAAGCCCGAGAACCCGCCGATCGCGACACCCCCAATGGCGGCGCGCCAAGCCACCAGGTCCGCGTACAGCAGGGTCGCGAAGTAGCCCCCGGCAACAGCGAATGCGCCAACGACGGCGAGCGGGACCAGGTTTCGGCGAGCATAGGATTCGGGGTGCATGGGTTCTCCGTGGACGGTTCGGCTTTCGATAGAGCAAGTCCCGTGCCGATCGTGATGGATCTTTTTCGCAATTGATCCAGCCACTTACGCGCCGAGGGAAATCTCAGGATTCGTGATATTTCCATTATTCGGGAGTTTTCACGCAGATTTGCGATATTTCGCGCATGGCGACGCTGACCGAGTCCCTCCGGACGACCCTGTTGTCCCTCGCGGGCGAGTCGCAGCTCGCCCCCCTGCTCGACGATGCGGCCCGCCGGCTCGCAAACGAGCCCGACGTAGCGCTCGCACGCATCTGGCTTCGTCGCCCCGGCGACCGGTGCGCGCAGTGCCCGCACCGCGAACCTTGCCCGACGCCGGGCGACCCTTGCCTCCATCTCGTGTCGAGCGACGGCCACCCGCGCTCGAAGGGCGCAGACTGGCAAAGGCTCGATGGGGACTTCAGCCGGATTCCGCCGGGCTTCCGGAAGATCGGCCGTGTCGGCGACGGCGAACTCATCTGCGTCGAGAATGTCGAGGACGACGACGAATGGATCGCGCACCCTGACTGGGCGCGACGAGAGGCAATCGTCGGCTTCGGTGGTGCGCCGCTGCGCTTCCAGGGCGAGCTTCTCGGTGCCGTGGGCGTGTTCACGCGGCGCCCGTTCGATGCCGAGGCCGTGGACTGGTTGCGGCTGCTCGCCGACCACCTCGCTTCGGCGATCGCGAATGCGCGGGCGTTCGAGGAGATTTCACGTCTCCGTCGCGAACTCGAGCGCGAGAACCTCTACCTGCGCGAGGAAGTCGAGCAGGCCAAGGCCCTCGGCCCCATCGTCGGAACGAGTGCCGCGCTTGGCGCCATTCGCGAACGAATCGCGCTCGTCGCTCCGACAGATGCCTCCGTCTTGATCGAAGGCGAGTCCGGGACCGGCAAGGAACTGGTGGCTCGCGAGATCCATCGCGCCAGCGCGCGCTCGGAACGCCCGTTGATCTCGATGAACTGCGCGGCCATTCCCCACGAACTCGCCGAGAGTGAATTCTTCGGACATGCGCGAGGCGCCTTCTCGGGCGCCTTCCAGGAACGGGACGGGCGCTTTGCGGCCGCTGACGGCGGCACGTTGTTCCTGGACGAAGTCGGCGAACTACCGCTCGACCTGCAAGCCAAGCTGCTTCGGGTGTTGGAGGACGGGACCTATCAACGCGTGGGTGAAGTAGACACCCGCACAGCCGACGTCCGAATCATCTCCGCAACCAATCGCGACCTCGCACGCGCGGTCGAACGCGGCGCTTTTCGCGAGGACCTCTATTACCGGCTGAACGTCTTTCCGCTGACGATTCCGCCGCTACGAGAACGGCGCGACGACATCGGCCCGCTCGCCACGGTGTTCTTCGAAAACGCGCTGTCCAAGCGACCGGGCGATTCCGCGCGCCCTCGCCTCACGGAACGTGCGCTCTCCGATCTCCGCCGACGCGACTGGCCCGGGAACGCGCGCGAACTCCGCAACGCCGTGGAGCGCGCGGTCATCAGTTGGCGCGGGGGCGCGCTGCGTTTCGATGGCCCGCCGCGGGCGGACATACCAACCGAAGAAGCGAACGGCGACGAACCGCGCGTCCTGACGGCGTCCGAATGGTCGGCCCTCGAAGCGCGCAACCTGCGCGCGGCGCTCCTCCTCGCCAACGGGAGGATCTCGGGGCCGAACGGGGCCGCTGCACGGCTCGACATGAACCCGAGCACACTCCGATCCCGACTCAAGACCCTTGGCATCCAGGTCACGAAACACGTCGACTGAGACCGGCCGGCGACTACTTGCAGAGCCCTCCGCCGAGGATCGCGAACGGCTCGCAGTCGTAGATCAAACGTCCGGCTTCTCCGTGCTGCCAGTCGAGTACCGGAAGCGTTCCTTCCGGCGGCATTCCCGGCGCCGAGGTTTCCTGGAGGTCCTCGATCGGGACCGGGTAGGTGGCCCAGTCGAGCGGCGCCCGCCAACCCGGCGGCGGCACCAACTGGTGGCGTGTCCCCGACATCGGGTGCATATGGCGCCACTGATGAATGGCCTTGGCGAGGCGCTCGACCTGCTCCGGGTGTTGCTCGGCAAGGTTGTTGTACTCGTTCGGATCGTCAGCGATGCGGAACAGATGGTTGGTTACATCGGCTCCGAGCAACCCCTGTCGCACATCCTGTACGAGCTTCCACTCGTCGTCGAAAGCCGTCAGGTTGAACTGCCCCGAGATCGGGGTCTCCGATGCGAAGAAGAGCAGCTCGTCGCGCGGCACTTCGTCGCCGTTGGCGATCGCGGCCCACAGGCTGCCCCCGTCGAGCTTCTTCTCGTTTCGCGCCTGGATCCCGGCCGCTTCCGCCAGCGTGGGGAACACGTCCATGGCCGACATGATGCTCGTCATCTTGGAGCCCGCTTCGATCTGGGCCGGCCAGCGCATCGCGGCCACCACGCGGATGCCCCCCTCGAAGGTCTCGCCCTTGCCGCCACGCAGCGGAATGTTGTCCGCGCCTCCGGTGGCGTACGCCGCACCGCCGTTGTCGCTGAAGAACAGGACGATGGTGTTCTCTGCAAGGCCTTCGCGGTCGAGCGTATCGAGCACCCGTCCGATCGCCTGGTCCATGCCATCCACGACGGCCGCGTACATCGGCCGTGCGCTCGGCATCAGCGACAGCTTTCGCATGCGGCGGCTGAAGTCGGTCTGGCGGCTACGGGCCGGTTCGCGCTTGTCGGGGATGTCGGCGTACTTGGCCTTCAGGTCTTCGGGTGCGTCGAGCGGCGTATGCGGCGCGATGAAGGGCACGTAGAGGAAGAACGGCTTGCCCGGGTCGCGTTCCTGGATCCAGCGAGACGCCTCATCGGCGAGCAGGAACGACTCGTAGCCCTCGTCCGAGATCGACTCGCCATTGCGCTGGAAGTCCTTTCCCCCTTGGTTTGCGAAGGGGGGAAAGAACCCGACTTCGGTGTGGAGGTGACCGTAGAAGTGTTCGAAACCGCGCTGATTCGGATGATAGGTTTGCTGGGCGTGACCCAGGTGCCACTTGCCCACCATCGCGGTCTGGTAGCCGGCCGCCCGGAAGCTCTCGGGCATGAAATGTTCATCGGGATGAATGCCGTTGGTGTGCCAGGGCATGATCACGCCGTAGGCGACGCCGAGGCGCAGCGGGTCGCGGCCTGTCATCAGCGCGGCGCGCGTGGGAGAGCAGATCGGCGTAGTGTAGAAGCGGTTGAGCTCGGCGCCTTCGCGTGCCAACCGGTCGAGGGACGGCGTCTCGATCTGGTCGCCGCCGTGGAAGCCGACATCGTTCCAGCCGAGATCGTCGGCGAGGAAGATGACGACGTTAGGCCGGTCGGTGGCCTGGGCCCCCGTCGCGATCGCGGCGACCATTCCGATCGCGAGCAGTGTGGAACGAATCATGGGTGTGTCTCCTTGGCGGCGTCGCCACAGACGGGAACGGCGAGACCGCCCGCCAGGAATTCGATGAGGGCAGCGACAAAGTCGTCGAGGGCAGCGCCCTCGACGACCCCCGTGCCGGTGTGCGCGTCGGGGTCGCCCAACGCCCGCAACATCAGGTCGAGCGCGAAGGAGAAGCGCAGCCGCAGCGTCGCGAGCGGTACCCCGGTCAACGCTTCTTGGAGCAGGGGCAGGATGCGATCGACACCACCCGGGAAACGCGAGGCCACCTGGACCGGGTCGATCACCGCGTCCGCACGCAGCCGCGCCATGAAGCGCAGGTAGCGCCGACCTTCGGAGCCGTTGCTGTGCACGAACTCCACGAGGGGCAACGCGAGCGCC
The DNA here is from genome assembly GCA_029261815.1 of Deltaproteobacteria bacterium. Lineage (GTDB taxonomy): Bacteria > Myxococcota_A > UBA9160 > UBA9160 > UBA6930 > JAJDAP01. The sequence continues at coordinate 7,413 of JAJDAQ010000089.1, read as the reverse complement.
TCGAGCACTGCGTGGGCCGTCGGCGGAACGCCGGCGTCGGCAAGACGGTCGAGTAGGGCTTCCCGGCGGGCCATCAAGGCCGGCATCCGGCGCTCGACGAGGGCCTCCACCAGCCGCTCACCCTTCGGGAAGTGGTAGTGGAGTGCGGCCGGGGACAGTCCCGCTGCGGCGTTGATCGCGCGCAGCGAGACCGCGGCTACGCCCTGATCGGCGTAGAGCGTCTCGGCGGCATCCAGCAATGTGTCGCGCGCAGAAGCCCGAGGCATCGCGGGACACTATGCGGTCCCGCCATACTTATCAAGTGATAAGTATCAGCTGGAGCATCCGATGGCGGCTGCCGATCAGAACAAGCCGGGCCACTGCTGCTCGAGGTGGTAGGCGCGCTTCTTGCCGGCCACGGAATGGACGATCGCCTGGTTCACGCGGAACCCGTCGTCAGTGGGCACGACCAGGAAGTCGACATCCACCAGGGTGCCGTCCTCCTGCGCGAAGTCGGCGCAGCTGACGAAGAAGTGGCCCTTCTTCACGATGCCGGCATGGAGCTCGACCAGCGTGAGCCGCCGCAGGTCCCCAGACACAGCGTCGTAGTGCAAGAGGCTTTCGCCGCCGACCTTCTGGGCGGCGATGTAGGCGGTCATGGCGGCTTGGATGCCGGTCCGGGCGTCGCCCTGGATCGACGGGTCATCGGCAGCAAGAGCGCCCACGACCGTGAATGTGACCGCGGTGGCGAGCACCAGAGAAGTGACAACGGACAGGACGCGAGTCTGAAGATGGGGCAATGCGGTCTCCTTCGTCGAGAGGTACGACGGCGGGAAGAAGACCGTTACACGTCGGGGCTGAACCTGTGTCAGCCGCTTGCGCGCTAGCGCGGCCCCTGGCCGTCATCGACCTTGAGGACCGTTCCGGTCACGACCGACGACGACGGCGAACACAGGTAGAGCAACGTGCTGTCGAGTTGTGACGGATCGGCGATTCGCTTGCGTGGGAACGCCTTCGAGATGTCGCCCATGCGTTCCACCATGCCGTCCATCATCTCGGAATGGAACGCACCAGGCGCGATACCGTTCACGTTGATGTGGAAGCGCGCCCACTCCACCGCCAGCGCCTCGGTCATGCGGACGATTCCGGCCTTGGTGATGGAATAGAGCGCGGCGCCCTGCCCGCTGTAGAGGTAGGCGCCAATCGACGCGATGTTGACCATCCGGCCCGGCAGCTTCTGCTCGATGAGTCGGCGCGCGACTTCACAGGACAGGACGTAGGGGCCACGCAAGTTCGTGTCGAACACGGTGTCGATGAGTTCGATCGACATCTTGTGCGCGCGTTGGGCGTCCGGGATGCCGGCGTTGTTGACCAACGTCGTCACGGTTCCGAGCGCGGACTCGGCCTGCTCGACTGCGCCCAGGATGCTGTCGGTATCGGTCATGTCGAGCGGGATCGATACGCACTCGCCGCCGGCAGCCCGGATCTGGGCCTCCAGCTCAGCCAGCCGTTCGATCCGACGCCCCGTGAGCGCCACCTTCGCACCGTGCGCGGCGAGCACTTCGGCGAAACGCCAGCCGAGGCCGGAAGTCGTTCCCGTCACCAGGGCCACCTGGCCAGACAGATCGGTCGAGAAGCCCTGGTCGGGTGCTGCAGCGGACATGGAGATCTCCCTTGTGGCCGCCATCGCGGCGGGCCGGCAACGTAGCGCGTGCCCCGACCCCGGGCGCCATTGCGGACCGAGCCGGACGTGGTTCCATCCTGGCTCCCCGAGGCCACGTCCGGAGATGCCATGCCCCTCGACATCCGAAAACAGTATTTCGAAACCAAGGACGACGTTCTGCGAGATCTGGCCAAGACCGGATTCTGGCCGACGACGTTCGTCTCACCTGCGTCCCCCGAACTCCCGATCCATTGGCACGAAGAGGAGGTTCACGGCTACGTCCTCGAGGGCGAGACCTACCTCGTCGACGGCGAGACGGGCGAGCACCAGACCTTCGGCCCCGGAGACAAACTCGTACTCCCGGCGCGCACGCTTCACGCGGAGGGCGAGGTAAAGGGGCGTGTCGTCTACATCGTAGCCATGAAGGAGCCCTCGAACCTCGAGGTGCTGCTCAAGCTTCGGCGACCGGACGAGCTACCCGCCGACTAGCTTTCGGTCGAACGAGGGGGCCACCACTCGGCGACCTCGACCGGAAACAGGCGCGCCATGCGCTGCTCGAGTTCAGAGGCGCCCGCCGGCAACGCGCCGGGCGCAGAGGGCCGCAGCGGGGAGGCGCCGCCCACCGGGTCCACCCACTCGAGTCGCATTCGCTCGATCAAGTCACCGAACCGCGGCGACGCCGCTTCGTGGTGGTCACTGGCTTGATGATGGATGAACGCCGGATGATCTTCGAACGCCAGCAGGCAGTAGTAGAGACCCGGCTCCTGGCCTCGCCAGTATTCGTAGTGACGCACCGACGTTTCGTTCGCATGGGTCGCGGAAAAGATCTCCCGCACCAGTTCTTCAAAGTCGTGTTCCCGGCCGGCATGGACGTGGATGTGCGCAAGGATCGTGGCCACGGCGTCAGGCTCCTACAGCCGGCAGCGGCGAGAAGCGGAAACCCTCGTATCCATGCGCGACCACGTCCCGACACTTTTCCACGTAGGCGGGAAAACCCAGGTACGGCATGAACACGCGCGGCTTTCCAGGCACGTTCGCGCCCAGATACCAGGAGTTGCATTGCGGGTAGAGCGAGGCATCGGCGACTTCGTTGACGTGGGCGATCCACTCGTCCTCGCTCTCGGCTGTCGCCTCGATTACTTCGGAATCCTGGCTCCGTGCATGCGCGACACAGTCCGCGACGAAATTTACGTGCTGCTCGATCGACGGGATCATGTTCGACAGCACCGAGGGGCTTCCGGGACCCGTAATGAGGAAGAGGTTCGGGAAGCCCGCCGACTGCAGGCCCAGATAAGCCCGAGGACCCGCTGCCCACTTCTCGGAGAGTGCGAGGCCCCCGCGACCGCGGATTTCGATCTTCGAGATCGCCCCCGTCATGGCGTCGAAACCGGTGGCCAGGACCAGGGCGTCCAGGGCGAACGTCTCGTTTCCAGTGCTTAGCCCGTCCGGCGTGATCTCGACGATCGGATCGCTCTTCACGTCAACGAGGCGGACATTCGGCCGGTTGAAGGTCTCGTAGTAGTCGGTGTCGACACACAGACGCTTGCACCCAACTACGGTGTCGGGCGACAGCAGTGCCGCAGCTTCCGGATCGTCCACGGCCGCCCGGATCTTCCTGCGCAGGAAATCGGCCGCCGTCTCGTTGGCTTCGCGATCGAAGATCAGGTCGTTGAACGCGCTCAGGAACGGCAGCCCGCCATGCTCCCAGCGCCGCTCGTACTCGGCCTCGAGTTCCGCCGGATCCGTCTCGAGCGCAGCCACGTCATTCACGCGCGTGTCGAAGCCGAATGGCATCAAGGCGTTCTCCGCCCGAAATGCGGCATAGCGTTTCCGAACCTCGGCGCGCCGTTCGTCCGTCAACGGTTGGTTGTGGGCCGGGATCGAATAGTTCGGTGTGCGCTGGAACACGAAGAGCTGATCGGCCTGTTCTGCCAGGTGGGGAATCGATTGGATGGCCGACGATCCCGTCCCGATCACGCCGACGCGCTTCCCACGAAGATCGACGGGCTCATGGGGCCACTGCCCGGTGTGAAGTGTCGGGCCGGCGAAGCGGTCAAGTCCGGGAATTTCAGGCGTGTTCGGCGACGACAGGCACCCGGTCGCCATGACGATGTAGGTTGACCGGAAGACGCCGCGATCGGACTCGACGGTCCAACGGCCCGCCTTCTCGTCGAAGTCTGCGGAAGCCACGCGCGTTTCGAATTGAACGTCTCGCGCGAGGTCAAAGCGCTCGGCGACGTGCTCGATGTAGGAGAGGATCTCTGGCTGCGTCGCATAACGTTCGCTCCAGTCCCACTCCTGCTGAAGCTCCTCGGAGAACTGGTAGGAGTACTCCATGCTCTCGACGTCGCAGCGGGCGCCGGGGTAGCGGTTCCAGTACCAGGTGCCGCCGACGCCATTCCCGGCTTCGATGACGCGAACCGACAACCCCTGACCGCGGAGCCGGTGCAGCATGTAGAGGCCCGCGAGGCCTGCGCCGACGACGATGGCATCGAATTCCTGAGCGCGATCGTGTGACACGCGTCCTCCTGGGCCCACTCCGGGCCGGTTCGCTGTGTAGCCTGCCGCAGGGTACAGCACCTTTCGAGTGGAGAGCCGGACGGCGCAGCTTGGAGCGGTTTGGCGGCCGTGGTACCACCTCGGACCCCACTTCCCGGCGCGTTCCGCACGAGCGCGCGCGAAAGGATCCGCCATGACCGACCTCGTCCTCGTCGACAACCCCGCTCCCCATGTCCGCCGCGTCACACTGAACCGACCCGAGAAGCGCAATGCGCTCAACCACGAACTGCGCGGTGGCATCATGACCGCGCTCGAAGAAGGCGACCGCGACGACGACGTGCGCGTGATGATCGTGCGCGGCGCGGGCAAGGCGTTCTCGTCGGGCTACGACCTCGGCGGCGGCAACGAAGGACAGGAGCACCCGTGGTACACGCCCGGGGGCGAAGGCCATTGGCCGCGGCACGTTACCCAGGGGTGGATGCGCATCTGGGAGTTCTCGAAGCCCGTCATCGCCCAGGTCCACGGCTTCTGTCTCGCCGGCGGTAGCGAACTCGCCACCTGTTGCGACCTGGTCTACGTCGCCGATGACGCGCAGATGGGATACCCGGCGGTCCGCTTCGGCGTGCCGGACAACCACTTCCACACCTGGTTCGTCGGCATGCGGAAGGCCATGGAGATGATGGTCACGGGCGACTCCCTCTCTGGCGTCGAATGCGCGCGCCTCGGCTGGGCCAACGAATCCTTCCCGGCCGAAGAACTCGAGCAGCGCGTCCTCGAAGTCGCCCAGCGCGTCGCCGCGGTTCCGCCCGACGTGTGCCAGCTCAACAAGCGCGTCGTGCACCGCCAGATGGAGATCATGGGGCTGCACACGGGCATCCGCGCCGGCTCCGAACTCTGCGCGCTCGGCACCCACACCCGCAGCATGGCCGAGTTCATCGAGAGCTCGCAGAAGAAGGGCCTGACGCAGACCCTGCAGGACCGCGACAAGCCGTTCGGGGACTACCGGACGAGCAAGGAGACCTAGGCCAGGCTCCCTACCGGAACGACTTCGGTCTCGATCGCCGTGAGCGGCTCTTCGGGCAATTGGAAGCGCCAGAAGATCGTGCCGATGGTGTGGCCCTCGGTATCGAGCCAGTTCGGCACGCCGGGATCGGTGTGCGCCACGACCATGCGGAAGCTGCCGTCGTCTTCGAAGGCCACCTGCCGCCGGTTCAACGAGGTCTGTCGATAGGTGTAGTCGACCGTCTGGATGAATCGATTCCAGAGCACCACGTTCGAGAAGCGGCACTTTGGGAAACGGCCCGTCATGACGAGGGCCTCGTCCGGCTTCAGGACGAAGGGCGCCATCGCGTAGACGTTGTCGACGGCGGCGAAGCCGATCGCATCGTTGCCGTTCTCTTCCACCGGCGGGTTGAACTGGTTCGGCACCTGCGAAACCCACGGCAGCGGGAGTCCCGGGTTCGGCGGGTTCAAGGTGCTGGTCACGAAGTTGGTGACGCGGCGGATCCCTTCGGCGATCGACGCGTCCGTCGGCGGATCGGCGGGGCCCGGGTCCGCCAACGGCTCGATCATGATCGGAACGTGGTGCAAGCGGTCGAGCGCGATGCTGCTCTCGCGCTCGTAGTAGTGCCGCGTCGTGATGCTCCCGGCACCGGGATCGAGTCGCAGCCAGTTGCCGGGCTGCTCGGTCGGACTTGCGATGACCTCGTAGGAGCCGTCGGCGGCCGCTTCGAACTGGGTGTCGTTCAGCGTGGCACCGATACTGGTCGCATTCGCGCCTCCGGCCGAGCCGATCTCGACGGCGAATGACGTGTAGGTCGCGTCCGCCAGGTTGCCGCGGATGCGGTAGCTCCCGGCCGGATCGATCGCCGTCGTGAAATAGATCGCGTCCGGGTTGTCCCCGAGCATCTTCTTCTCGGGTGTCACGAAGCGCTTGAAGACGGGACGCGCCGGGTCGGCGTGGAGCCAGGCTTCGATTCCGTGATGGAGATGATGCAGGATCGCGCGGCGGCCTTCGGCCACCTCGACCTCGGTACCGAGTCGCCAGCCGGCCTGGAGCTTCGCCTCCAGTTCCGCAACCGCGTTGCGGAGTTCGGCCATCGCCTCGGCCGACGGCGTCGCGGCCGTTTCGTGATGCGCCGCATTCGCGGAGTCCGCACCTAGCAACAGCGCGGCCGCGCTCACACCGGCTGCCCCGGTCAGAAAGTCCCGTCGGTCCATGTGCCCTCCTAACGAGCCTTCGGCTCAGGGTGCAACGATGAGCTTGCCCGTCGCCCGACGGGCCTGCAGGTCTGCGAGCGCCTGCGGGGCTTCTTCGAGCGAGTATCGCTTCGAGACGTACGGTGTCAGACGACCGTCCGCCACGAGGCCCATCAGGTCGTCCTGGATCGAACGGTGCGTCTCCGGCTCCTTGGCGACCAATGCGCCAAAGAAGACGCCGACGATCTGACAGCTCTTGAGCAATGTCAGGTTGAGCGGGATCCGCGGAATGCCGGCCGTGAACCCAATTACGAGGAAGCGTCCGCCCCAGCCAATGGCGCGAAGCGCGGATTCTGCGAGGTCGCCACCGACGGCGTCGTAGATCACGTCGACACCGGCGCCGCCCGTCAACTCCTTGGCGCGCAGTTTGAGGTCCTCTTCGCTGTAGTTGATGACCTCGTCGGCGCCACGCTCCTTGCAGAGCGCCAGCTTCTCGGCCGAAGACGCGGCGGCGATGACGCGTGCGCCGAGGATCTTCCCGAGCTCTACTGCGGCAAGGCCGACGTTGCCGGCGGCACCAGTCACGAGCAGGGTCTCGCCCTGTTTCAACTCGCCACGATGCTTGAGTGCGTACCAACCCGTTCCGTACGAGTACTGCAGGCCAGCGGCCTGCTCGAACTCAAGGCCATCCGGGAGGGGTCGCGCGCCAGCGGCAGAAGCGAGCACTTTTTCGGCGAAGCCTCCTGTCACGCCGTTCGCGCCTAACACCCGATCTCCCACGGCGAAGCCTTCGACGCCGTCGCCCACAGCGCTCACCACTCCGGCAACTTCGCCGCCGGGAATAAACGGTGGCTTCGCCTTGAACTGGTATTTGTCCTCGATGATGAGGGCTTCGGGAAAACTGACAGCCACGGCCTTCGTATCGATCACGATCTGACCGGGACCCGCCTGCGGGTCAGGCATCTCCTCGATGACGAGTTTCTCGGGCGGACCAAATTCTCTACAGACAACGGCTCTCATGGGCTCCTCCAGCGGCCCGCGAGTCTAACGCGCCCGCGTCCTCAGTGCGGCAG
>JAJDAQ010000088.1 GCA_029261815.1 Deltaproteobacteria bacterium | reverse complement strand
CAGTGAATGACCAAACGCCCCAAGTGAACGCCCAGATTGGCCCATTGAGAAGGGACGCGATCCATATCGCTGACTTGCCACCCAGCGCTGCCGACGCCGCCATGGCAGACATGATGTAGACAGGAGCAAAGACGGTCGTCGCTATGAACGCTAGTGCCACAGACGCGCCGCGCGGCCGGAATGTATCAAGTGCAAGAAGGCTAACAGCTGTGAGGGCCGAAATGGACAGAGCAATCTTGGCGAACTGAATGACTTTGCTCGCTGCCGTCTAACGGATTAGGCGATCAGCCGCAGGCGGCGCACTGCTGCCTGACACTTAACCACCGGGTACTCCGCAAGCCTACCACGCTGCATTTGGCCGAGCGTTTAGCCTGTCGGCTGCATTGCCTTGTTAGCCGGCGGATTCGAGATTGAGCAAGTCGCTGCAGAACTCTGAGTACGTCAGGCACCGGCACGCGGTCTCGAGGGCAGAGAGGCGCCGCCTAGCTCGGTTGTCTTCAGATACAAAGAAGTCCGCAAAGGCCGTCGCAGATTCCGCGTGGATTGCGTCCGCGACCTGTTTCGAATCGCCTTTGTGCGCTTCGTACGTCGTGCCCTCACTTAGGAACGACTGCCCGAGGAAGGCGTGCCCCACTACCGTAACAGCCTCGGGCTGGAACTTGGTTTCGAACCATTGTGGCACGCCGTTGAATGGGCTCCGCGAGAGTTCATCGATAAGCTTTGGTGTCACTATGACCTCGACAAGTTTGGATGCTACGAGGGTGCTGAGCCGAGACAGTGCTGCATCGTCGGCGTGTAACAGATCGTAGATGTTGGCGTCGAGGAAGACAGAAGGCATGCGGGTCGAACTTCGCTCCGCCGTCTAACGGACTAGGCGATCAGCCGCAGGCGGCGCACTGCTACCTGAGACCAAACCACCGGTTACCCCGCAAGCCTACCACGTGCAATTGGGCGACAGAGTAGCCTGTCGGCTGCATCGCCTGGTTAGGCGACGTTACGATCTGCTGACGGGAAGAGCAACAAGCCGAAATCGATCACCCCCATGGCGAGGACCCATGTCAATGCCGCCAGATAGATGAACTGACTCGTTGGCAGGTTTGCGCCAACGGAAGCGAATACCTGGCAGGCTATCACGGCCACTCCGATTGAGAGCCGGGCCCAAGTAGTGGTTTCGGCAACCGCGCGGAACTGGCGCAGCCGAATGACGCTGGAACAAACGACCCATGCGTGTCCAACAGCAAAGAGACCATTGCAAAAGCGCAGGCTGGTGGTCTCCGCCAGGTCGAGGGGCTCGAGGACCAAGGGAAGAACAGAGAAGACGACGAGAAGCAGAGACAGCGCTACCAGAGTAGTGGAACGAAGACGATCCACCGGTATCCACTCTCCGACCGCGCGCCGCCCCAGAGCGACGACGACTCCGCTGAACCCTGCGAGGGCGATACCAACTTCAGCGAAAGTGCTGAGTGTTCCCGAGTCCAAATCAACGCCGCCTAACGGACTAGGCGCTCAGCTGCTGCCGGGCACGTTGCTCGACCCACCTGACCGCCAGAATGATCGCAAGCCTACCACGACCGATTTGATGACAGCGGTAGGCAGTCAGCTGCAGCGCCTGGTTAGACGGCGAGTGCCTCGAGCGAACGCCTCAGGTTCTTGCGGGCTTGCGGCTCCAGATTGGCTCGGAAGTGGTCCGTTGCGTACAGCACTCGACGCTCATCGAACTGACGCAGGATCCTCGATCGCGCGGTCGAGTAGGCGTCTTTTGGCACCCACGCGAACTCGTGTCGAATCTGTGATTCGTATTGGTCGAAGCGCTCCGTAGGGGCGCCGAGGATCGACAGATCAATGTCGAGGAGAAGCTCCTCGTCACGGGTCGCGGGTGCCGCATCGTGCTTCGTAACGAGCACAAGTGACTGGACCTCATTCACGAGCGATGCAGGGAGAGCGGCAAGGGCCTCACTGGCCCACTTTGCGCTCTTCTCCTCGTTGTCTCCGGCCTTGGTGTCGTAGATGGCATCATGGAACCACAGCGCCAGTTCGACAGCCGCAGGATTGGAAGGTTGCAGCGGAGAATGGTCGAGGTGCTCGAAGCACTCCGAGAGGTGCTGGGTCGTATGGTAGGCGCGATGCGGCTCGCTGTACGCAGAGCGGATCTGCTCGAACAGCCCGCCCGGCGCGAGGGCGCCGACAGAAGTCCACGTCTGACTCCAACGGGGCTCGAGGTTCACGTCGTTCTCGCGGTCTAACGGACTAGGCGCTCAGCTGCTGCCGGGTACCGCACCCAACTCACCTGACTGCCAAGATGTCTGCAAGCCTACCACGACCGATTTGATAACCGCGGTAGGCAGTCAGTTGCAGCGCCCGGTTAGACGGCATGACGTAGACGTGGCGAACCGGGCGTGGGCAAGCAGCTAGCCGAGGTCATTGTCCCGCTTGTGCTGCTCGATAGCTGGACGGGAAGCCTCGTCGAAGCTCCAGGTCCGATGACAGTCGCATCCGTCGACGGGACACTCCATCCATCCCTCGAGGGGCACTTCGCCGTAGCCCTTGAGCTCGTGTGGATTGAAGGCATGGCCACAGAGGTCGCATAGGTCCTCGTCTTGCTTGCTCGCTAGGCGATCTCGTCTAAAGAGCTTGTCGAGGAATCCCAAGTACGCTCGCCGTCTAACGGATCGGGCGCTCAGCTGCAGGCGGGCACTGCACCCAGCTGCCGAGAGCACCGGCACGTATGAACGCTACCAAAATTGGAAATGAACTCAGCGGTAGCGTGTCAGCTGCAGCGCCCTGTTAGACGGCATAGCCTTACTGTTCACTTTGCTCCGCACTCGCGCGCCGCAACTTCTTCTACGAGCTGGGCATACTCTTCGTCACTTTGAGTGGGCGCGCGGTCTGGTAGCTGAAACTCGCAGAGGTCCGAAAACACCGGCGGAACCGAGCGTTCGTTGGACTTCCATGGGCCGTTAGGAATGCAGCCTGGAAGCATGTATCGAGGACTACAGTACGGCGGAGAGGGCGCCTCCAGGTATGTCGGCTCTGCGGCGGCGGGGGCGCCCGCTGCTAGAAAGGCGAACACGGATATGCCGAGTACTCGCATGATGCTCTGCTGTCTAACGGACTAGGCGATCAGCCGCAGGCGGCGCACTGCTACCTGAGACCAAACCACCGGGTACCCCGCAAGCCTACC
>JAJDAQ010000087.1 GCA_029261815.1 Deltaproteobacteria bacterium | reverse complement strand
GAGACACCCCAGATTCGGGACAGCTCGGCGAGGCGGCGAAGGTCGAGTCGCTGGGGCAGCAGCGGCGAGATGCTGTCCCTGGGGGTGAGGAGCTCAGCGGCGAACTGGTCGGCTTCGCGTTCGCGGACGGAGTCGGCGCCGGCGGCGTCACGGTGCAGGATCAGATGCCCGAGTTCGTGGGCGGCGGTGAATCGGTGCCGGTAGACGTCGTCGGCTCTGTTCGGGGTCAGCACCACGATCGGCCGGGACAGCCCGAAGGTGGAGAACGCGTCCACGGTGGCCGCGTCCCAGTCCGGTGGCGGGGTGACGACGATGATTCCGTTCGCTTCGAGCCGCCGCACCAGGTGCTGGACCGGTCCGTCGCCGAGACCCCACTCGTCGCGCAGCCGGCGGGCCGCTGCCGCCGGATCCACCGTCGGGGACAAGGTGGCCGACGCGGCATCGACCCGGTTCGGGTCGTCGGGGTCGTGATCGGGCAGTCGCAACGCGGGTAACTCGACGTAGCGTTCGAGCTCGTGAGCGAGTTCCCACACCTGCTCGACGGTGGCGATGGCCTTGTCTCGCTGGTAGACGCGCATGCTGCGCAACGAGCGGAAATGCGGGCTGGTCGCGGCGATGCGACCGTGCGGGCGACCGGCGAGGAAGAAGCCCACCGGTACTCCCAGTGTCGTGGCGAGGCGGGTGAGCGGCTCGGGTCGCGGGCGGCTCACCCCGGTCTCGTACTGGCCTACCGCGGCGGGGCTGACTCCGACCACGTCGGCGACGGCCTTCTTCGTCAGCCCAGCAAGGTGGCGGGCCTGGGTCAGGCGCGACGGGTCGAAGAAGTCGGCGACGGCCTGTGGGTCCGGGCCGTCGAGGTCGGTGTTGGCGTCGCCGGGGACCAGATGCAACTGGTGTGCACCGGCGTGTTCATTCATCGACGTCGCCGGCCGCGGGGCCGTGCCTGAACTCCTCGTCCTCTGGTGCCGCCGGTTCCGGGTTCACCGCGGTCGGCTGTGACCTCGCCGTGACGGTGATCTCGGGCGCGGTCCCCTGGTCGAAGGCCTCGGAGCGGTCGGTATCGCGCGGCTGGGGCACCGGACGCAGCTGCTCGACGACCGAGGCAAGCCGCAGCGGAAGCCGCTCGGGTAACCAGGTGATCCGCCCAGTCTCGGTATTGATCGTTTGCGCGTTGCCCCACCACAGGCCGAGCAACGGCTCGCTGTCGGCGTTGGCGACGTAGCCGATGAAGACCGGGGGGAGCGCGCCGGTGGCGGTCGCCGGTGTGGACGGCTCGGAGTCGGTTGCGGAACGTTGCGCCGGCATCCGCTCATCGACGCCGCGGCCACCGGGCAGGTCGAACAGAGAAGGTGCCGGGGCCGGGGCCGGGGCCGGCACGGTCCGGGAGGCGATCAGCCGCAGGATCTCGCTGGTGAGAGTCGGCTTCTCCGGTACTTCGGCCAGTGAGCGTGCCAGCGAGAACGGGATGAGCATGCGCCCCGCCACCTGTACCAGGTTGTAGGCGGCATGCGGCACGTGAACGGTATTGACTACGGGCAGCTTGGCGCCTGGCGCCTCGGTGAACTGGTAGATCATCTGCTCGTACTTGCTGGTCCACGTGCTGCCGTAGGCATAACGTCTCGTCTGTCCGGACGCGCGCTGAGTGCGGGTCCCGACCCGCTGAGCGTCGGCCAGCGCCTGCACCACCCGGCGAGCTACCTCGTCTGCACAGTCACCGAACTGGGCGGCCGCCCAACCCGTCACCGTCGTGTTGACCGACATCCGACCTCCGCTCCGACAGAGCAATCCGCCATGCAGCGGCACTACTTCAGGATCGCACACGTCGTGCCCGGTATGACTTCAGGACCTCTCTTCGCACGGACTCGATCAACGCGCGCGGCCGGGTAGGTGCTCGGGGCGCGGGTGCGGCCAGGTCTGGGAGGCCCGGTCACGCAGCCCTAGAAATGACGGCTAAGTCGTCGCAACGAGTGCGGATCGCCACTGGGATCGGCAACTCTCGTTGTCAAGCGGATCTTGAGGGCGAGCGGAAGTGGTATGGGTGTAGTAGGCTTCTAGTATGGCCAAGACGGTGAAAGTGACGGTCAGTATGCCCGCTGAGGACGTCGCCCGGTTGAAGGCTTTGGACGCGGCCGGCGCGATCGACTCGGTTTCTGGGTACGTGGCAGATGCGGTGCATGACCGGCTGGACCGCCAGGAGTGGCTGGCCCGTTGGCGCGAGCGGGTCGGAGTGCCCGAGCCTCAGGCGGTCGCCTGGGCCGATGACCTGATCGACCGGCACTTTGGACCGGACGCGAGCCGCCAGGCCTCGTGAGCATCGAGGACGATGTCCTGGGTGGCTTCGTTCTGGATGCCGGGGCACTGGAGGAGCTGGCCGGCGCCAACATCTACGCCGCCACGTTCGTTGACCGGGCCGCTGTGCGCGGCATCGTGCTGGTCGTTCCCGCCACCGCGTTGAGCGAGAGCTGGCAGCGCGCGGTCCGCGTCGACCCCGATCGCCGGGACCATCTGCGGGAACTGCTGGACTCGCCGATGGTCGTGGTCGCGCCACTGGACGAGGACACCGCCATTGCTTGCGGTGACCTCATGATCGGGGTCGACCAACCGCCGGACGTCTCCGCCGCGCACGTTGTGCTCTGCGCGCGGGACCGCGAGTGGCCTGTTCTCGCCGGCGATCCCGAACGAATCCGTCGCATCGAGCCGGACCTCACGATCGAGCAGCTTCCCGGCGCCAATTGACGTAAACACTTCGTGTCCGGCGGCGGGTACGGCCTCGACCGTGCCCGGGTAATGGGCCGTGGCTGATCTTTGTGGTTCGCTTGGAGGGCCGCTCCGGTTGGGGTTTTAGGTCTTGCGGACGATGCCGGTGAAGCCGGCCACGAACAGTGCGGCGAGTGCCCAGGCGGCGAGTTGGAGTACCCAAGTGCTGATGGCGAGCGCCACCCCGGTGGCGCCGGTGGTGGTCGTGCACCCGGGCGCGGCTCGCGGGAGGAATGGGGTGCCCAGGTCGAGCCCGCGCCCGACGGTCTCGATCAGCGGACACGCCTCCGCCAGCGCTGCCGCAGCGGTGGCCGGTGAGCTGGCGGGCGGTGGCGCGGAGGCGCGTTCGGCGGTCTTGACGAGCGCGCCGTGCGAGCCCAGCACGACGGCCAGCGTCACGGATACGGCCAGGACACCGGCCAGGTATAGCAGCGCTCGCCACGGCTGATATCCGTACCCGAGCAGGACCCCGGTTGTCCGGGCCCACCGCCGATCCCCCCGGCTCAGTCCGCCGCGGGCGATCTGGTCGCGGCGCTGGGCGATCAGGATCGCCCGCACGTCGCTGTCGTGCCCCTGCGCGCGGTAGGCCGCCGCGAGCTGTTGATAAGGCTGCGCCTTATAGCCGGGAGTGCCGGTGCGCAGCAGGTCCAGCCAGGCATCCCGGTTCCCATTACGCGCCAGTCGAGGGACCCCGCTGTAAGCCAGACCGTCGATCTCCCAGCGGTGCCGGTGGGCGGATCCGCTCGTCACGGTGCAGTCATCCGCAGAGAGCCGTCCGCCGACTCGGGCACCGGCCAGGCAGACGGCCCCATCGTCGGGGTGCCCGTAAGAGTCGTGTCACCCGCCGCAAACGAGCGGAAGGGCCCGCCTTCGACCAGTCGTGGGCGGCGGTAGTTTGCGCGCGTGGCGCGGGAGCCTGATCCGGATAAGCTGATCGATCACTGGACGCTGGTCGGG
>JAJDAQ010000086.1 GCA_029261815.1 Deltaproteobacteria bacterium | reverse complement strand
GGCCGGCCGCATGGACAGCTACGTGGCCGAGTTCATGGATGCCGGCGGGAGCTTCATCAGCCTGGCGAAGGGCAATCGCTCCAAGCAGGTCACCGAGGCCTGCAAGGAGTACGGCGGCTTCTACCTCGGGTCGATCGGCGGCCCCGCCGCGATCCTGGCCCAGGACTGCATCCGACACATCGAGGTGCTCGAGTACCCCGAACTCGGCATGGAAGCCATCTGGAAGATCGACGTCGAGAACTTCCCGGCCTTCATCGTCGTCGACGACAAGGGCAACGACTTCTTCTCCGAGATCTGAGCCCACGGCCGCGCTTCGGCGGGTAGAATCGGGCGATGGCCGCCCCGATCCTGCTGCGTCCGCTCGACACGGCGGATGATGTCGCCGCACCGCGCCTGCTGCACGCCGCATTTTCGGATGACCCCAACATGCGCTGGGTCTTCGGTGCCGGAGAGCCAGGTTATGCGGAGCGCCTCGCGGCGTATTGCGAGGTCGGACATCGGTGGCACAGCGCTGCCGGGTTTCCGATCCAAGCCGCCTATGCCGACCAGGCGCTCGTGGGCGTCGCCTACGTGATGGATGCGGGAGCTGACGTTCCGGAAGATGGCGATGCAGCCTTGATTCCCCGACTCCGCAATTGCTGCGGCGACGCCTCGACGGACCGTTTCCTCGCCTACAACGACGCCGCCGACGCAGCGGGGCCCGAGGAACCCGGCCTTTGCGTTGCGCTCTTGGCCGTTGCCCCCGGCCACCAGGGTGAAGGGATCGGCGGGCGGTTGATCGAGTGGGCCAACGCTCGCGCTGACGCCGACCCGGGAGCGCACGGCGTCCTTCTCGATACGGGCAACCCGCGCAACCTCCCTTTCTACGCGCGGCACGGTTTCAGTCCGATCGGATCGGTAACACTCGACGATCTCGTCGAGACCATCCTCTGGCGACCTTGCCTGACGAAGAGGCCAACATGAACGAAGACCTACGCGAGCTCATCCCCGCCGCCATCGTGGCGCTCGTCTGGGGCTTCGTGATGTTCTGCGCCTGGTGGGTTCTCATCGGACGCGCTGGTGCGAGTTCCCGAGGCCGGCTCTCGCAGCAGCTGATCATCTTCGTACTGGGTCTGGTCGCGATGGTCAGCGTCGTCTTCGCCTTGCCCCTCAGCGACGCGTGGCGACAGAATCTCCCCGGTCTCATCGGCCTGGGATTGTCTGCCCTCGTCGGTCTTGCCTCCACGACGCTCGTCGCCAACGTGATGGCGGGCTTCATGCTGCGTGTCGTGAGCGCGTTCCGGGTCGGAGACTTCATCCGGATCGGTGAGCACTTTGGCCGGGTGTCCGAGCAAGGACTCCTGCACACCGAGATCCAGACCGAAGATCGGGACCTCGTGACGTTGCCAAACGTCTTCGTGATCTCGAACCCGACACGCGTCGTCCGCGGATCGGGAACCATCATCTCGGCTGAGATCTCGCTCGGTTACGACATCGACCACACCCTGGTGGAGCCGCTACTCGCCGCAGCCGTTCGCCGAACGGGCCTCGAGGAGCCTGTCGTACAGATCAAGGAACTCCTCGATCACGCGGTGTCCTATCGCATCGCGGGTTTCCTCGAGAATCCGAAACACCTCCTCACCGTGCGCTCCGCACTGCGCCAGAACCTGCTCGACACGCTGCACCGCGACGGCATCGAGATCGTCTCCCCGAGCTACATGTTCCAGCGCCCCATGGCCCCGGATGCGCGCGTGGTCCCGGTCGTGACTTCGCGCGAAGCCGTCACTGCGGACAAGGTGAAGGCGGCCGAGACGGTCGCGTTCGACAAGGCCGACGCGGCCGAGCGCTTGAGTTCGCTTCGCCGAGAACGGCGGGCCCTGCAACAGGGAATTGCCACGATCGAGGGCACTGCAGCATCCGAGTCCGCGCCCGAAGACGCTCCGAACAGCAGCGACGCCGTCCGCGAGATCGCGCAACTCCGCGCCGAGATGACGCGGCTGGACGCCGAGATCGAGATCCTCGAGCAAACCCCAGACGGGGACTAACGACCCGGCGTTGTCCTTCGCGTGACTTCCGGCAGCAGCGCTTCCCGCTCCAGCGGAAGCATGCGCGTCTGTTCCGTCCGAAAGAGCTCCACCTGGTCCGCGTAGTGTGGGGAGTCTTTGTCCAGCGTCGCGGACCCGAACTGGTGGATCGTCTCGACGGTCTGCGTGCCGTCCGCGTCCCAGGTGACGAACATGATGTAGGTGTCGCCGCTGTTGCTGACGTATCGGCCATCTTCCCGAAGCACGAACGACTCGACCGCGCGCAGCACATCGGGGCCGCCCGCGATCGGCAGGTCCAGCGATCCTCTCTGGAACCGATTCACCTCCCCCCAAGCCACATCGACGGTCCCGTGATGCTTCTCGAGGGTGTCGATCGCGTCGCGGAACGCTTGCTCCAGTGTCGGCGGTTCCTGCCCGGAGAGCGCTGCAACGACGACGGGCGTCGCTGTCACGATTCCAAGGGCCGCGTGCCGATCCTCGATGTCGAGTTCGAAGTCCCACTTCGCGAGATGCGCCTGCGCTCCAGACAGCCGCGCATCGTCACTGAAGTCGAGCGCCAGGATCTCCTGGGTGATGCGCTGCGCCTCGCTCTTCGTCGAGTAGGTCTTGTCGTACTTGTAGGCCCGGAACTCTTCCGCCGTGATCGATTCATCCGCTCCAAATTGCTCGAGCAAGCGGAGGCCGCGGTTCGTCATGCTCGTTTCGATCCCCCACTCCGGGCCGAAAGCGGCGGGGTCGGGATTCTCATCGCCCGTGGTCGCCCGAAAGGGACTGTGGTTGGCGTTCGCGACGAAGCCGCTGCGGGGCGAAACAACCGCCGGAATCTCCGTCCAGTCGTGAAACTCATCCCAGACGATGTCGGATCGATCGCCGGGAAGATAGGCCTGCCAGTCCCAACCCTTCGCGCGAACCGGAGACTTGACGTTGTAGTAGTAGGCGATGCGCCCTTCCCGGTCGGCGTACACGTAGTTGATGGACGGCAGCGCCTGCATCGCCATCGCCCGTGCCCAGGTGTCGTGATCCGTCGCGCGATTCATCCGGTAGTACTGTTCGAGCTGACGGATCTCGCCCTCCCCCACGAATCGCAGCGCGTACGTGCCATGCTCGGTCCGCAACACCGGGCCGTGCACCGAGCGCAAGACTTCCTGGGAGACAGGCAGCGTGAATGGGCCGAATAGCTTGACCGGGATTGTGACCTCGGACTTGTCGAGGCGTTTCCACTCCCCGTCGTAGCGGTACAGGTCCGGATCATCCGGATGAATGTCCAGGACGTACACGTCCGCGAGGTCGGGCAGATTCACGGTGCTCG
This sequence comes from Deltaproteobacteria bacterium, assembly GCA_029261815.1. Lineage (GTDB taxonomy): Bacteria > Myxococcota_A > UBA9160 > UBA9160 > UBA6930 > JAJDAP01. The sequence continues at coordinate 118,672 of JAJDAQ010000086.1, read as the reverse complement.
CCCAACCCAGCGTGCGTCCGGTTCCGTGCAAGACCAGGGGCGATCCCGGAAAGACGCCTCCGGCCATGTCCAGCCCCTCGTCACTCTTGAGTCGCGCCTCGTACCAGGCGACCGGCCCGGTATAGGGCTGGTGGGAGTTGACGAGTAGACGCGTTGCGCCGTCAGCCGAACGCGATGGGGCGACCGCAGCGGCGTTGGATCCCATCTGTACCGGAGCCAGCGGAACGGGGCGGTAGGCGCCCTCCCTTGGCGGCGCCGAGATGTCGCGCATCCGTTCGTCCGCCAGCAGTTCGATCAGGGTGCGCTGCAGGCCGTAGAAGAAAGGCGTCCGAAAGACGAATCCGGCAACGACGTCGCGGCCACCGGCGGGATACCAACCTCGGAGGACCTTCTTGGGATTCTCGGCCGCGTACAGATTCATGCCTTCGGCATAGGCCTCGGCGATCGCACGGACATCCTCGGGAACCTCCGTCGCATAACGCTCGCCGACGTCGTCGTACACGCCGAGCACATGGGCGAGATAATCGAACGGTGCGGCGTCCGCGCCATCGACGGCGGCCAGACGACCGCGTGTCTGGAGCAACGTCCGCTGGATCGTGGCGAAGTCGTCCTCCGCATGCGCATAGGCGAGGCCAAACGCGACGTCAGCATCCGTCTTGCCGTAGACATGCGGAACTCCGAACGCATCGCGCAGGATTTCGACATCGTGACCCTTTGCGGCTTCCTGCCACGGAGCCAACTCGATCGCCGGATCAGCCGGCCAGCTCGCACATCCGAGCGCGGACATCCCACACAACATCGTCAGCAACAGCAGGCGCCGCGCCATGTCTACCCCCCTTCGGACGGGCCCTTCGGTCGGTCGTGGAGGGGGCCGTCCGGCAGGGTGCCGTCCACGTCGGTAAAGCCGTACTCGTCGGCCAATGTTCGCGAGGCAATGGCCTCTCCGCTGAAGCGGGATGGATCGCGGTCACTCGCGAGCGCGACCACGGCGCGTCCGGTGAAGCGCTGCGACTCGGCGCCCGCAACATTCAGGTCCGGCATCACCTTGGCCACGCCTTCGGTGCGCTCGGTCATCACCAAGCCGGGCCAGAGCGAGACGACCGAGATGCCGTGCGGACCGAGCTCGTGTGCGGTGTCGGCGGTCACCCGGTCGAGCGCGCACTTGCCGACGCCATACGCCACGTGCCACGCGTACTCGGAAGCGCCGCTACTCGAGATGTTGGCGATCAGGCCACGACCCTGCGGCACCATCGCGTTCGCGGCATGCCAGGTGGTGACGTAAGCCGAGCGGGTCCCGACGTCGATCATGTCGTCCCAGTTCGAGACCGGATTCTCCCAGAACGGTTTGCCGTTCGTCAGCTCGCGCGGAATCAGGAACGCATTGTTGACCACGACGTCGAGTCGGCCCCGCTCGCGGGCCACCCGTCGGAACAGGGCCGCGACCTGGTCGTCGTCGCGGTGATCACACGAAACGGCGAGCCCGGTCCCACCCGCTTCGGTCACTGCTTCGGCCGTCGCCCCGATCGTCCCGGGGAGTGGGTGGTCGCCTTCCGAGAGACTTCGGCCGGTCACATAGACGGTGGCGCCGGCCGCACCGAGTTCGATCGCACATCCCTTGCCAACGCCGCGGCTGGCTCCGGTGACGATCGCAACACTGCCCGAAAGTGCGCCCACCTAGGCGCCCGCCAGGAGCTTCGCGACATCGGCTTCCACGCGGGTACCTGTGAAGAAGTCGGGATTCAGCCGCGTGTAGAACGCCACCGGATTCGTATAGACGAAGTCCTGGAAGTCGTCCTCGGTCAGGAGTTCCTTCTCGACGAGTTCATAGGCCTCTTCGAGAATCCCGGTCATTTCGGGCACGTCCCAATGCCCCATGTCGGAGCTGAACATCGCGCGAAGGCGCGCGCCCATCGGGTTCGCCTTCGTGTTGAATGCCCACGCCACGCCCGGATCGTCGGCCTCGCACCCGAAGAAGAAGTTCGGCACGAAGCGATCATGCACATCCTCCTTCTTCTCGATCCCGCTCGCCTCCCATTCATTCGTGAACGGGGGTTCGGGTTCCAACTTCGTGAAGGCATCGGCCAGACCCGGAACGCCGGCGTGAAAGCGCTCATCGGCGTACTCGTCGAAGAGTCGGAGCGCGAGGTCCGTATCGATCCGCGACGGATCCAGGTGATGAATCGTCTCGCGGTTGCGCTTCTCCCAATGCGACACGATGTCGGCGTAGAGCTGGCACGCCCACGACACGCCACCTTCGAGGAGACCGAAGGCAAGGTCGGGGAAACGCCGCGTGACGCCGCCCATGAAGAGCGATCGACACTGGGCCTCCATGCTGGCGCCGAAACTCCCGAGGTGATTGGTCATGTAGTTCGAGACCGAGCGTCGGCTTCCCCAACCCATCCCGGGCGTGTGCGATGCCGGCACGACGCGCAGCTCCCGGCAGCGCTGCCAGAAGGGGTCGTAGTCGTAGGCACTGTCTTCGCCGAGGCAGTCGAGACGCTCCCCCGATCCGGCACCCCAACTGGGAAGCCGCGGATCGTGGGGGCCTTCGGCTTCGCCGATCGGGCGGTGAACCAGACCGTTGATCATGATCGCCTTGAGTCCCAGCTCTCCGATCGCGTGATCCAGTTCGGCGATCGCCTCCGCCGGTGTGTGCATCGGGATGTGCGCCGCCGGCGTGAGCCGATCCGAGTACGGCGCATAGACCTCGGCGTTGAACGCATTGAGTGCACGGCAAGCGACCTGCCGCACTTCATCGTCCTTGATTGCCGTTGTCGTCAATGTCCGGCTGCCGTAGAGAACGGCAAAGTCGATCCCGAAGTCATCGAGGCGCTGGTGCATCAATTTCGGAAGATGAGATGTCGCGCGGTCGAGGGTGTTCGCTGCCGGCAGCGACCACCAGGAGGGCCGCGTCGCCCAGGTCGACCGCCGATCGTCCCAACTGAGCGCACTCCAAGGGCGAAGCACCATCTCGTCGAAGTCCATTCCGCCCTTCTCACGGAAGCGCTTGGCCATGTCGCCGCCGGCGATGTCCTTCACATAGTCTTCGAAGAACGGCAGGAAGACGGGCGCGGTCTCGATGATATGCCCATCGGCATCGATGACGGGATGCCCGAAGTCACTGCGCAGCTTCGCTGCCCGCGTTGCGCCGCTTCCGATCGTCATTCTGCGAGTTCCCCATCGTGGGCATAGCGCGCCCGGAATGCCGCCTGGGTGATCCGCGGCAGCACCGCTTCGATCGCGACCGCGTCGATCTTCTCCGCAACATCCGCGGCACCCGCGCGCGTCAGCATCTGCGGCAGGCGCGTACGGATGCGCTCCAGCGCCCAACCCAGTGAATCCCCGTCCGCGATCGGATCGAGGTGAACCATGTCGTTCACCTTGTCGCGCCAGGAGACGTAGTGGTAGTGCGGATCTTCCTGGAAACAGTCGAAACGCAGGAACTCCCGCTCCTCGCCGTCCTGCTCACCGTAGACGTGGAGGGCAACGCCACGGTCGTCGAGCCCCGTGGTCTGTCCGCGCTCCGTCCCGCCGGCGTCCTCGAGTTCCGCAGCGGCGGCAATCGCGTCGGTCAACAAGCGATACTCGACACCGACCCGGATCGGGCCGGCCTGGAAGGACTCTTCGTGTTCGGCCACCGCCGGGATCGGCATGACGCTGTAGCGGGTGATGTGGGACATGGGATCGCGGAGCATAATGCACCCTCTGGTAGCCTCGCCCACGCGACCCGATGGATCGCAAGGAGGACGAAATGGGCCGGATGGATGGAAAGACGTGCATCGTGACCGGGGCCGCACAGGGGACCGGTGCCGTCATCGCTGAACTCTTCGTGCAGGAAGGCGCCACCGTGATCCTGGGCGATGTCCAGGATGTCGCGGGGGAGGCCACGGCTGCACGGCTCGGTGCTCGCGCGGCGTTCTGCCATTTGGATGTCAGTGAGGAGGCCGACTGGGCGGACGTGGTCGAGTCGACGCTCGCGGTCCACGGCCGAATCGACGCGCTCGTCAACAATGCCGGAATCCTCAAGATCGCGTCCATTGAGGACACGACCCCCGACGACCTCCTGCGCCTGGTGAAGGTCAACCAACTCGGTCCCTTCCTGGGCATCCGCGCGGTCGCGGGCCCGATGAAGACCGCTGGCGGCGGCTCCATCGTGAACGTCGTCTCGTCGGATGGCGTCAAGGGCATGAACGGCGTGGCCGCCTATGCGTCGACGAAGTGGGGACTGCGGGGCATCACCAAATCGACCGCGATGGAACTCGCCCGGCATCGGATCCGCGTGAACGCCGTCTGTCCTGAAGCCGGCAGCGCCGAGATGAGCGCGCCCTACCTGCCGGACGGCGTCGACCCGGTCTTCGCCGCCGAGTTCAACTTGAAGCAGCGCCTCAAGCCACCGAAGGGCTACCGGCTGGCCGACCACATTGGCGACGTCGCGCGCATGGTGCTGTTCCTGGCTTCGGACGAGTGCCCCACCGCGACCGCCGGAGACTTCGTGATCGACGGCGGCATGACCGCGGGTTACGTCCAGGCCGGCCTGCCGGGCAGTGACTGACCCCTCGGAGGGACTTGCTAGGCGCGCTTCGAGAACGCCTGAACCGTCATCCCGATGCCGAAGAACACGAGCGCGAGCACGAAGCGTGGATCGCCCAGCTGACCCCAGGGATCGGTCGGAAACGCGATGGTCTTGGTCATCGCGGCGATCTTGAACTCATGCGGCCCCTGGAACGCCGGGTTCCCGCCGATCGCAATGAGATCGCGGCGACTGCGGTAGCGCATTCCAGCGGCTTGCGACCAATGCTCGGCACCTTCGATGCCCCAGACATCGACGGCATCGGCCGCCGCGGTTCCCATGAAGATCGGGTGGGACGCGCGCTTGAAGAGTTCGGGATACATGTGCTCCATGTAACGGTCCATGACTTCTTCGGTCGTCTCGCCCGGTTTCAGTCCGGGCACGGGCTTCGGGACCGCCGGAGAGTCGATCAGGTTGATCATCACCAGGTCATCGCCGGTATCGCTCTCGAGGAAATCGCGCATCAACGCCACGCGTTCGGGCGCAGCCCCCTGCGCTTCGATTCGGGCGATCGCGGCTTCGACCTCTTCCGGGGTCAACGGCCCCGACAGGTTCGTGTACCACGCGAAGAAGGCGCACCAGAGAAGCGCGAGCACGATCCAGGTCTTGCGAGCCAAGGCGGTCCCTCCGACCCGCGCGTCGCGGGCGACTCGCCTAGGCTACGCCAGACCTCGAACAGGAGCCGCTGCATGGGCACATTGGATGGAAAAACGGCATTGGTGACCGGCGCCGGCCAGGGCGTGGGCCAGGGCATCGCGTTCGCGCTCGCCGCCGAAGGCGCGCGCGTCGCGGTTTCGGGCCGGACCGCGTCGAAGCTCGAAACCACCGTCGCCGAAATCGCGAAACGCGGCGGGGAAGCCCTCGCCATTCCCTGCAACGTCAAGGATCCGGCCGATCTCGCAGGCGCTGTCGATTCGACGGTCGCGCACTTTGGCGGCCTGCAGATCCTGGTCAACAACGCCCAGGAAGTCCCGCTCGGTGCGCTGTCCGACGTCACCGATGAAGCGTTCACGGCTGGCTTCGAGTCCGGGCCCCTGGCAACACTCCGGTTGATGAAGCTGGCCTATCCGCATCTCAAGGGCGACGGCGTCATCGTGAACCTCGCGAGTACGGCCGCGATGCGTTGGGACATGGCCGGTTACGGCGCGTATGCGGCGGTCAAGGAGGGGATCCGCGCGATCACAAGGGCGGCTGCGTGCGAATGGGCCGTCGACGGAATCCGCACCAACGTGATCCTGCCGCATGCCACGTCACCGGCACTGGCCTGGTGGGTCGAGAACCGGCCAGAGGAAGCAGCCGAGTTCCAGGCCAGTATCCCGATGCGCCGGATCGGCGACTGCGAGGACGACATCGGTCGCTTCGTCGCGATGCTGTGTTCGGATGCCTCCGCCTACGTGAATGGCCAGAGCATCGCGCTCGACGGCGGTCAGGCCCGCGTCGGCTAGGGCTCGTCAGCGACGCGGACGCCGGTCAGGTCTCCGATACGAGCCAGGTGGGCGGCCAGTGCCGGCCGCGATGCGACCTCGGCCGCGACATCTTCGCCCACCGCGATTCCCACGCCGCCCAGGAAGCCGAAGACACTGAAGTCGGCACGGCTGGGTTCATCGGCATAGAAGAACGGGCGGCCGCCGAGGAAGTTCACGAGGTCATCGAGGCGCTGCGAGAACTCGTCCGCAAGACCGCCCGTGCCCGGGCTCGCCTTGCCGGTCGCCGCCACCTCCTGGAGGTAGTGGATCCAATAGAACATGAACGCGGCCTCGGACCAGCGCTCGAGCTGGATCTGGGACCGCGCGATCTTGGGATCCGCCGCGACGAGCGAGGGCTCCGGGAATCGTTTCTGCAGCTCGTCAAGGATCACCGAAGAGTCCTCGATGATGTCACCGTCGATGTGCAACGCGGGCAGGAGACCGGTCCGGGGGCTGTATTTCTTGAAGTCCTCGGGGCCATCCGGCACCACCCACTCGTAGGGCAGCTTCTTCCAAGCCAATGCGAGGCGCACCTTGATCAGGAACGGGATGCGGGGCGGACCGTAGAGCGTGAGCTTCGGCATGGTCGGAGGCGGGACTCCCATGGAGGGCGCGGGATCACAGGCTAGCGAGCTGACTGCGACGCAGCCATTGGCACACGGACCGCAAGGGTGCACCAGACCTTCGTTCGCCGGTTACGTTAGGCGACCGCGACTACAGCTGACTGGTGTCAGCCTCGACGCCGAGCAGCGTCTTGCCGGCCAGCTCGAAGACCGGAGGGGCCACCATCATGTGCTGCGTGGCGACATGGACGTCGCGGAAGCGACGCTGCAACGGATGGTCGCGGTGCACCGAGCTCCCGCCTCCCAACGAATACATGGAATCCACGACCTCGGTCGCTGCACGGACCGCGTGGGATGCCGCCATCCGCATCTGACGACGGAAGGCCAGTGGCGCGTCGCCTTCGGCTTCGGCCCGGTCGTAGCAGCGCTCGATCGAATCATGGAAATAGAGGCGGGCTGCGTGAAGCGTTGCCTCCGCACGGGCGACGTCGCCTTGGGTCGAGGTCCGGCTCGCGAGCGTTCGGCGACTCCCCGTCGGCGTCTTCTCCGTAGCCAAAGCAATCAGGTCGTCGATCGCGGCACGCGCCGAGCCCAGCGCCACCGCCGCGATCCCGAGCGCCAACAGCCCGAAACGCGGGAAGCGGTAGAGCGGCCCGACCTCGGGCCTTCCGAGGCCCATGCCCAGGACGTGCTCGTCGGGAACGAAGGTGTCCGCGGTTTCGAAGTCTCCGCTTCCCGTGCCGCACAGACCGGACGCGTTCCAGTTCCCGGCCAGCGTCACCGCGCTCCGCGGTAGCAGCACCATGTTCGCTCGCGGCGCACCTCCAGGCATCCGCTCCGGCTCGCCGTCTTTCATGAAGCGGCAGCCTCCCAGGATCCAGTCGGCATTGTCGGTCCCCGAACCCCAAGACCATCGGCCGCTCACCCGAACCCCACCGTCGACGCGTTCCGCTCGGCCCATCGGCGCGAAGACCCCGGCGATCATCCGCGTCGGTTCGTCGTAGATCTTTCGCGCCGCAGCTTCGGGGATGTCCGAGAGCGCCGAACCCGACGTCATCGCAATGAACGTGACCCAGGCGACGGAGGCGTCGAAGCGTGCCAGTTCCTCGACGGCCGCGTTCGCGTGGCCCGGGTGCTGCTCGTCCCCCCCCAGCGAGCGGGGAATGTATGCCCGGTAGAACCCCGAGGCCGCAACCTTGGCGGAGAGGTCGGCGGGCACGCGGCGCGCGGCCTCTCCCTCGTGCACACGCGCCGCAAGCTCGGGTCCGAGTGCGCGCGCGGCTTCCAGAAGATCGGGCGCTTGTGTCATCGCGCGATCATCCTTCAATCCGCTGGCAAATGCACTTCGCCCAGGGGCTGCCCCAAAGCGATCCCGGCGACCTTCCGCAGCTCCGCGGACGGGTGCGTGCGGGCCGCTTCTTCGAGGACGCTTATGGCCTCTGGCCGGCCCGAGAGATGCAGTGCCAGGATCGCAGTCTGCGCGACGGCGATGTCGTCGCCGAACACCGCGTCGCGAATCGGCCCGATGTCGGCGTCGCCAGCGGCCGCCCAGATCCGGGCGGCCTCGCCGCGGACCCGGGGCTCGGCGTCGCCGAACGCGCCCCGGCCCCACTGAGAATCGAGACCGATGGCCGCGCGCCGGCGTATCGCCGCGATGCGCACGTCGGCATCGGGATCGTGGGTGGCCCAATCCTCGAGTCGATCCCCCTGGGCGCGGGCGGCCCAGCGGGCCGCGACCTCGCGGTGCGTGGCTTCGGCGTGATCTCCCAATGCCAGGATCGTGCGCGGCTCCAGCCCTGACGAAAGACGCGCGCGCGCTTCGAAGACGGCGGCCGGTGCGTCCTCGGCAGCCGATGCGTGCTCCAGCGCATCGACGAGACCGGCGGGCCGCGCTTCCTCGATCCACTGCAACACCGCGTTGACGATGTCGCCCTGCTCGCGCCGCAACGACCGAACGACCAGGTCCGCAACCGGGGCCGGCACCGGCCCGCCCGGACGCGTCGACCGGAGACGGCGGGCGGCGGCGGCACCCAACGGAACCGGCACCTCGGCCGCCAGCGCCAACAGATGTCGCACGCCGTCTGAGCCGTTGCGTGCGATCGCGGGCAACCGCAGGAAATGCCGAAGGATCTCGATCGCACCGGATGCAGGGCGACGGACCAGGGCGCGACCGTTGTCAGCCACGGTCCAGTGGGCCGCCGTCGCGGAGGCACCCAGTCGCTTGCGCCAGGCCGTGGTCAGTCGCAGGGGTTCGAGTGCCAGGAGGAGTCGGTCTCCGACTTCGGCGGGCGTTGCCCCACCCCGCATGGGCGATTCGAACACCACCGAGCGGGTCATGACGCCATCGCCATCGCCGTTCAGGGGTTCGTCGCAACGCATGTCCAGCCGCCACGCGCGAGGGTCCAGCGGTTCGACCGCGACGACCTCGCCTATCGCGACGACCGTCGGAGCGGCGCGTTCGAACACCTCGAGATCGACCGCCGCGCCGGCAGCGCCCGCGGCGCCGAGCGCCCAGACGACGCCCGCGCACGCGATCAACGCCCGTCGATGACCCTGCACGGGACGGACCTCCGCGCGGGCTAGGGGTTGGACGGTTGGATCCCCGGCGTCCCGTCGACATCGGCATACAACGCGTTGGTGACGCCGAGGGCCATGACACCGTCCTCGCCCACGTTTCCGTCGAGCAGGTCGGCCAAGGACAGGTTCGTGTCCTGCCGCAGACTCGAAGCGTAGACGGGGAACATGGGCGCGCACGCGCCGTCCTCGCCCCGAACCACCACCACGAACCACGCGTCCGCGGTCAGGCCGCGATACGGCACGACCACGTGGGCTTCCTGACGCGACGCATTCGTCCCCGCGATCGGAACGCTCACGATGTCGAAATCACCGTCCCCACCCGTCGCCAGACTGCAGTCGCCTTCGACCAGCACCTGGTCCGGCGTGGCCACGAAAGCGTACGGGGCGGCCGGGTTCACCGGCGTCGTCGGTGCGTTCGAGTACACCTCGATGGTGTCGAAGGCCGCCCACGCCGGCGCCTGGATGTGGATCTCCAGATCGATACTGCCGTCGGCCGAAGAGACCTGGGTCACACCGCCGAGCGAGAGATCCGCGATCCCCTCCGAGCCGTCTCGCGCGAGCAGACGGGTCTGCACGTAGATGCCCTGACCGCCCACGGCCTTGCCGGCATCCACCGAGCGCGCGACTTCATCGCTCGAGATGAAACGTGCCCGGTCCGTCGACGCTGCCGTCCACGTTCGCGCGCCCGCGGACCGGAGCGTTCGGTAGTCGTGGGTGTCGGTGTCCGAGATCATGGTCGTCGGCAAGCCCTTGTTCAGCAGGTTCATCCAGACCCCGATCCGCTCGTTGCGGAATTCGCTCTGGGCGCCTCGGCTCGAGCCATTCCAGAGTTCGAGGGCCGGATACGGGAAGAACAGGTTGGGCGCCTGCGATACCGGCGGAAGCCTTCGCTCGGCGCGTAGCGCATCGTCAAGGCCGTCGGTGATCGGGCCCGCGACCGACGTATCCACCCGAAGCGGATTGAAGAAGCTTCCGATGTGGTTGATCTGGACCGTGGTGTCCGGCGTTGCCTGGGCACCGTTCACGGCGAGGCTGAAGATCTCGGGCGGCGTCGCGTTGTAGTTGCCGAAGCTCGGAAAGTCCTCGCCAGGAGGAGCTGCACGCCCCCAGTCGGTGGAACCGCCACTCGGGACGTTCGGGTCGACCGTGAACGGGTACCCGTTGAAGTGCCCATAGTCGAAGGTCGTGATCTCTTCGCCAACCGTGGACGTCAGCGCCTCGACCATACCGAGGGCCGCGATCGTGGGCCGCAGGTCCGTATGGACGTGGTGGTCGGTCATGATCAGGTTCTCGACCCCCTCGCCCGCGAACTGCAGGACGCGTCGTTCATGCGACACCCGCGAGTCAGCCGAGTGGATGCCATGGACGTGGAAGTCGGACGAGATGAAGCCGGGCGTATCGATCACGCGATCGATCTGGGCCTGCAACGCCGTGACCGTGCCGCCGCCGAGTTGCACCGTGAACCGGTCGATGGAGTACTCGGTGCCGCGACTGACCACGACCTCGTAGTTGCCCGGCTCGACATCCAATCCAGCCAGACCGGCGGCATCGGCGTATTCGAACGCCGCGATGCCAAACGGACTGCGATCCTTCGGGTCGCGGAAGACGGCCAGGGTCGACCCTCCGAAGCCCGGGAACGAAGGCCCGGGAAAGGTCTGTGCCGGACTCGGATCGAAACCGACCACGGTCACGCGTGCGGGTTCCGGATCTCCCTCTGAATTGGTGACCGTGACCTCGAGCCGTGCCGGTGCGGGCAGATCGAAGTCCACCACGGCGCCGGGCCCCGGAGCCGCGATCGACACCGGCACGTAGGCCGGTGTCGTGTTCCCGCCGATGAAGGCCGAACCGTCGCGCGCCGCGGCCACCTGGTACTGACCACTCGGCAGCGTGCCCGAGTAATTCGGGCACGGACCCGGCTCGGTCACGAACTGCGAGCGCATGAAGGCCGGCTGGCCAGCGCCGTTGAACGTGACCACGCTGACGCGCGAACCGGCCAGCGGCGTGCCCGCGACGGTGACACAGCCGCTGAGCGGACTGGTCGCCGTCTGGGTGGTCAACGCCGCGACATCGACCGAATTCGCGCCGGAGCCGTCTCCGACGGAGAAGTAGCGGGTATAGGTGCGCTGTCCGCCGGCCGCGACCGTGAACGGCGGTGGCGTCCCGAGCAGGGTCAGCAGCGCGTTCGCGTTGTAGAGCAACACGCTCACTCCGCTGGTCGTAAAGATGTTGGGCGGCGCGCCGAGCGGATCGGGAATGATCTGGAGGCCGTAGTCGACGCCTTCGCCCTGCGCGTACCCGATGAAACTAACGAGGTCGGTGTTGCCGATCAGGGCCTCGCCCATCAGCAGCGGCGAACTCCACTGCTCGAGCTGGCCGCCACCGTTCAACCAGTCTCCGACCGCGAGCGAGAGCGCCTGGGTGTCGTTGTTGAACACCGTGGTGTCCATCCGAACGTACGAGGTGCCCGGCTCGAGGATGTAGTCCGTGCACGCCTCGATCGGCAGGTCGAGGTCATCGAAGAACGCGGGTGGCGTGATGCCGGCATCGGCGATCGCACTCGACGGATTGACGAAGTCGAGTAGGTCATCGGGCCCGCAGGTGCGCAGGATCGCGGCGGTTCCGTCCTGGCCGTCGTTCACGATCTCGGCGGTCTGGGCATTGATGACGGTCTCGACGTTGAGCATCGGCTGTACTTCGAGGAACTGATCGCGCCCCGGTCGGCTGACCAGTTCCGCGTCGATCAGGTTGCCGCCGAACTGGCCCACGCTGTAGAGATCGCGCTGCGCCACGTCCTGCACGACGAAACGCGCGGTGCCATTGGCGAGCATGAAATCGCCCAGCCGCGAATGGGCGAGCGGGCCGCGGATCAGGTCATCGTCGTCCGTGATGCGGAAGAGCTGCGCCTTGCCCGGGGCGTAGAGGAAGTCGTGGCCGCGGGAGATCGCACCGCCCTCTGCGTCGAGCGCATCGACCACCAGCACATTGTTGTCGAGGAGCGGCGGGCCGGCCTGGAGGGCCGCTTCGTAGACGCCGGATCCACTCGGTGCGAGCGGCAGCGGCGAGCCGTTCAATGTGGCCGCGCTCAGCGTCGCGCCCGGCGGCAACTGCACCTGGACGACGAAGTCGAACGTCGTGACCTCGTCGCCGGGCGCGACGATCACGATCTGGGGCGCCGAACAGCGGGCCGCCATCATCGAAAGGACAAGCAGAAGGAACAGGATCAGACGCGAGCGATGCATTCCGGGCTCCAGAGCGAGGGGAGAACCCGGCATTGTACGCGAAATGGCGCGATCCGGATGACCCATGGTCACTCCCGGAAGCGACCCGGCCCACTCAGTCGGGGGCGGTGAAGAAATCCGCCCGCGGCGTTCCCGTCTCGTCGTAGACCTGCTCGGCCCAGTCGATCCGGTACTTCTGGGTCTCGGCGCCCGTCAGCCCGGCCGAGCCGATGTGGTCCCGCATCCGCAGGTAGTAGTCGCCCTTCAGGTGGGCGGCGAGGTCTGCCTGACACTCCCAGCGCTCGAAGACGTAGATGCGCGCCGGATCCGTCGGATCCGCAGACCACACATAGTCGAGGCAACCCTTCTGGGTGCGTGTGTCTTCCATGAGCTGTGCCGCACTGGCGAGGGTCTCGTCCCGCTTTGCCGGGTCTACAGTCACCTTGCCTGCGATGATGATCAGATCGCTGCTCATTTCGCCGCCTCCGTAATCTCTGCCGGGAAGCCCGCGGGCTCACCGCTCATGTCCATCGGGCCCGAGTACATCGCGTGGAAGCTTCGCTCGGTGAAGCGCCAGGCGTCGGCCTCTCTCCGAACGCGATCGTGGTACACGCCCAGCGTCAGCATCCCGCTTCCGTCCGGTCCCTTGCCGGTCTCGGTCAGGTACGCGCGCACGGTGGCCTCGTCCCCATTGAGGGTGATCAGGCACTCGCTCGGCATCTGCACCACGAACGGGAAGCCACCCATGAACTGGCTCCAGAGGCCGACGATGGTCTCGCGGCCCTCGGGCGCCATGCCCATGATCTTCCAGACGGCGTCTTCGGCCCAGCAATTGCCCCAGGCCTCGGCATCGCGACGGTTCACGGCATCGGAGTAGCGCGCTACCAGGTTTCGGATGGCCAGTTCATCGGCGATCGGATCACTCATCGGGTCTCCTCGGCCGCCAGCGCAGGTTCCCCACCGTCGGGCGCGAAAGACGCCCGCGCGGCGGATCGAGGCGGTAGAATGGCCTCGGTTTTAACACGTTCAAGCGGCAAGATTCCAGTCCGATCGACACCGCTGCCTTGCGCCAGGAGTCCGCCATGCCCCATCCGTTCCGATTCTCGGTCCAGAGCTTCAGCGCAGACTCCGGCGACGAGTGGCGAGAGCGCGCCCGCAAGGCCGAAGGCCTCGGCTTCTCAGCCCTGCATCTGGCCGACCACATCCTTGGGCCGGGCCCCGCGCTCGAAGCAACGAATCATCCGCTGCAGACATTGGCGGCCGTTCCCGCGATCGCGGTAGCGGCGGAAGCGACGTCGACCCTGAAGGTGGGCTGCCGCGTTTTCTGTATCGACTACCGACCGGCGGCCGTCCTGGCGAAGGAAGCGGCGACGTTGGACCTGCTCTCCGGCGGTCGCCTGGAACTCGGTCTCGGGGCGGGGTGGCTTGCGGGCGAGTACGAAGCCATCGGGCTCGACTTCGATCCGGCACCCGTCCGCATCTCCCGCCTCGCGGAAACCGTGGCGTTCATGAAAGCGCATTTCGCGCCCGGCCAGATCGACGTCAAGGGAGACCACATCAACATCAGCGGCTACGAGGCGGCCCCGCAGCCGATCCAGAAACCGCACCCGCCGATCATGATTGGCGGCGGCGGCAAGCGCGTGCTGTCCCTGGCCGCCCGCGAAGCCGACATCGTCAGCCTCAACTTCAACAACCAATCGGGCGTGATCGGTCCCGACGGTGTGAAGACAGGCACGGCTGAAGAGACGGCGAACAAGGTCGGATGGATCCGCGATGCCGCCGGCGACCGGTTCGACGACCTGGAGCTCGAGATCGCGGCCTACTTTGCCTTCATCGGCGAAGGACAGGGCGCCGTCGCCGAGGGAATGGCAGGCGCATTCGGGATCACGCCGGACGAGATGCGCGCGCATCCGCACGCGCTCTTCGGCAGCGTCGACGAGATCGTCGAGGAGCTGCAACGGCGCCGCGAAGCCTTCGGCATTTCCTACGTCTCCGTAGGCGCCGAAGTCATGGACGCGTTCGCACCCGTCGTCGCCAAGCTCGCAGGAAGTTAGGCCACCGGTACATTCCACTCCGTAGAGGAACCATGATGAGTCTCACGACACACAAGACGTACTGCCGAATCTGCCACGCCTACTGCGCGATGGAGGCCGATGTCGACTCGGACGGACGGCTCGTCGCGGTCCGCGGTGACACGTCTGATCCCGTCTACGGCGGCTACACCTGCATCAAGGGCCGCCAGATGCCCGATCTCACCAACCATCCCGAGCGCCTGCGCTCGTCCTTGAAGCGAACGTCTTCCGGCGACTTCGAGGAGATCCCGACCGAACAGGCGCTGGACGAGATCGCCGATCGCCTCAAGGGCCTCATCGCCGAGTCCGGGCCGCGCGCCATCGCCAGCTACCTCGGCACCCACTCGTTCCAGAATTCGGCGCAACTCGCCGTCGCACGCGGCTGGCATACCGGGATCGAGTCACCGTCGTTCTACACGAGCGTCACGATCGACCAGCCGGCCAAGTTCGTCGCGATGGCGCGCCACGGACTCTGGAGTGCCGGTGGCCATAGTTTCGAGAGTGCCGACACGATCCTGGTGGTCGGCAACAACCCGCTGGTCTCGGCATTCTCGCCCTACGGCGGAATTCCGTCGTTCAGCCCGTCCAAGAGCTATCGCGACGCCAAGAAGCGTGGCCTGAAGGTCATCGTGATCGACCCGCGAAGGACCGAAGTCGCGCGGCGCGCAGACCTCCACCTGGCGGTGAAGCCCGGAGAGGACCCGACCCTGCTCGCCGGAATCGCGCGCGTGATCCTGAGCGAAGGCCTCCACGACGAAGCGTTCTGCAACGCGCACGTCGATGGTGTCGATCGACTGCGAGACGCCGTCGAGGCGTTCACGCCCGAGTACGTCGAGAGCCGCGCCGGCGTTCCGGCGGCCCAGGTCGTCGAAGCCGCCCGCCTCTTTGCCGGCGGCACACGCGGCGGCGTGAGTTGCGGCACGGGGCCCAACATGGCCCCGCGCGGAAATGTCACCGAGCACTTCGTACTCGCCATCGCGACGTTATGTGGACGTGTAAACCGCGAGGGCGATGCCGTCCCGAACCCGGGCATCCTTTCGCCGACGCCGCGCAAGGCCCAGGCGATCCCGCCCTTCCCCGCTTGGGGCATCGGCGCGCAGTCACGCGTTCGCGGTCTCAGCGAGATCTTCATCGGGGGTGTGGGCGAGATGCCGACGGCGGCCCTGGCCGACGAAATCCTGATGCCGGGCGACGGACAGGTCCGCGCCCTGTTCTGCATGGGGGGCAACCCCGTCGTCGCGTGGCCGAACCAGGAGAAGGCACTGAGGGCGATCGCGGAACTCGACCTGCTGGTCTGTGCCGACATCCGACTTTCGGCGACGGCCAAGCTGGCCGACTACGTCATCGCTCCCAAGATCCACATCGAGCGCGAAGACGTGAACATCCTGACCGACTCGTGGTACTCGATGCCGTACGCGCACTACACGCAGGCCGTGGCCGACCCCGGCTTCGACGCCATCGAAGAGTGGGAGATCTACTGGGGGATGGCGCACCGTCTCGGCACGCCGATCCCCCTCGCCGGCGGCGAACTGCCCGTCGATGCAAAGCCGTCGAAGCTCGACGTGATGAGGCGGGTACTGCCGCGGTCGCGGGTGGACCTGGCCGAGATTCGTGAAGCCCCGGGCGGACAGGTCTACGACGATGTCGCCATCACGGTCCAGCCGGCTGACCCCGGCAACGAAGGAAAACTCGACGTGGGGCCGGTCGATGTCTGCAATGACCTGCACGAGATCCGGGCGGAGACCTTCACGCCCGATGGTGCCGGTTACGGCGAGGACGGCGACAGCTTCAGCCATCGCCTCATCTCGCGACGGTTGCGCCACGTCTACAATTCCTCGGGCCAGTACCTCGACGCCATCCGAAAGGAAGGCACGACCAACCCGGCCTTCATGAACCCGGAAGACCTCGATGCCCTCGGAATCGCGACCGGCGACCTCGTCGAGATCCGCTCGGAGCACGCCAGCGTGCCCGCCGTCGTCGAAGCCAGTGACGAAATCCGTCGTGGCGTCATCTCGATGGCCCACGCCTGGGGCGATACCCCCAACGAAGATGCCAAGGTGCGCGAGATGGGGGCCGCCACCAATCGACTGGTCGACGACGCGACCGACTACGACCCGATCACGGGTATGGCCCGGCAGAGCGCGATCCCGGTCAACGTCTTCGCGGTCGCAGAGGCAGCGCCGCCTGCATAGGCCAGCCGGCGCGGGCACGGGCCCGTCAAGTCGGTGATGCTCTGACGGTTCGCCACAAGCTGGGCACAGAAGACCTGCCGAACGTCGCGTTTTCGCTCGAGACGAAGCGCAACTCATTGAATGAGTGAACGCTCCACCTACCCGAGGTTCTGGCGACCGCGCGTCGCCATCCTAAACCGAGGCCCAAGCCCATGAAGATCGCGATTCTCTCCCGAGGCCCGCGCCTCTACAGCACGAAGCGCCTCAAGGAAGCCGCCGAGTCGCGAGGACATGAAGCGCGCGTCCTGAATACTCTGTCGTTCTCGATCGAAGTCGAAGAAGGCGACCCGACGCTCTACTACAAGAACAAACGCCTCGGCGACTACGATGCCGTGATCCCGCGCATCGGCGCGTCCGTCACATTCTTCGGCACCGCGGTCGTTCGCCAGTTCGAGCAGATGGGCGTCTTCTGCGTCAATCCGTCCCACGGCATCTCCGTGTCCCGAGACAAGCTGCGGGCGCTGCAGGTGCTTTCCCGCCACCGCGTCGGGATTCCGAAGACCTTGTTCGTTCGGCATAGCAGCGAGATCCTCCCCGGCATCGAACGCATGGGAGGCCCGCCCGTCGTCGTCAAGCTGCTCGAGGGCACCCAGGGCATCGGCGTCATCCTGGCCGAAACGTCCGCGGTCGCCGAAGCCATCATCGAAACACTTTCCGGTCCGGCGAAGATGAGCGTCTTGCTCCAGCAGTTCGTGAAGGAGAGCAAGGGCAAGGATGTGCGCGCGTTCGTCGTCGGCGACCGGGTCGTGGCCGCGATGCGACGGACGGCCCAGGGCGATGAGTTTCGCAGCAACATCCACCGCGGCGGTAGCGCCGAAGTCCTGGAACTGGAGCCCGAATACGAACGGACGGCCGTTCATGCAGCGCAGATTCTTGGGCTGCGGGTGGCCGGTGTCGACATGCTCGAGGGCAAGGACGGCCCGATCCTCATGGAGGTCAACTCGTCCCCCGGCCTCGAGGGCATCGAAACTGCGACAGGAATCGATGTCGCCGGCGAGATCGTGCAGTTGATCGAGAACGAGGTGCTGTTCCCGGATATCGACATCCGTCAGCGCCTGACCCTCCAGAGTGGCTACGGGGTGATGGAGATTCCGATCGACGAGACCTCTTCGCTTGCGCACAAGACGATCGCGGACTCGAAGCTCAGGGATCACGACGTGCTGGTGCTGACAATCCACCGGGACACGATTTCGATCCCGAACCCCATGATGTCGCGCGAGATCCTGCCTGGAGACGTGCTGCTCTGCTTCGGCAAGACACTCACGCTCCGAGGGCTCGCCCCGGACCGGCGTTCCAAGAAGAAGCGAAAGCCGTCGAAGTCGGCGCTGAGGCAGTCTTCGGGTGAGTGAGTCGCTCCATATCGGCGGTGTCGAGTTCGCGCCGGGATCACGCGGAACCGTCCAGATCCCGGTGAGCCGACGCGCGTCGGGTGCCGAAGTCTCGCTCCCTGTCGAAGTCGTTCACGGCCGCAAGCCGGGCCCTCGGCTGTTCATCTGCGCCGCCATCCATGGCGACGAGATCAACGGGGTCGAAATCATCCGGCGGATCCTGCGGCGTCGCGCGCTCACCAGCCTGCGCGGCAGCCTGATCGCGGTCCCGGTCGTCAACGTGTACGGCTTCGTCTCGCTGAGTCGCTACCTCCCCGACCGACGCGACCTGAACCGGTCGTTCCCCGGCTCAAGTCAGGGCTCCTTGGCGGCGCGACTCGCAGACACGTTCGTGCGCGAGATCATCTCGAACGCGACCCACGGGATCGACCTGCACACAGGAGCGGTGCATCGCACCAACCTTCCCCAGATTCGCGCGTGCCTGGACGACCAGGAGACCGAACGCCTTGCGCGGGCCTTCGGGGTGCCCGTCATCCTGAACTCCAACTTGCGAGATGGGTCGCTCCGACAGACGGTGGTCGACACCGGGATCCCGATGCTGCTGTACGAAGCCGGCGAAGCCCTGCGATTCGACAAGTGGGCCATCCGGGGCGGCGAACGCGGAATCCTCAACGTGATGCGCGCCCTGAACATGTTGCCCGAGATCAAGTCAAAACCCGGAGCGCCTCCGATGATCGCGCAAGGCAGTCGCTGGACGAGGGCACCCCAGGGCGGTCTCGTTCGCGCACACGTCGACCTGGGGGACCGCGTCGAGAAGGGCCAGCTCCTGGCTCACGTCGCCGACCCGCTCGGATCAGACGAGTCGGAAGTACTGAGTCCCGACGCGGGTCTGATCATCGGGCGAAGCGAGATCCCTGTCGTCAACGAAGGCGACGCGCTCTTCCACGTTGCGACGTTCGAGCGACTCGATGACGCCGCTTCGTCGGTCGAAGAGTTCCAGACGCTGCTGACCTGAGCGTGCCCGGTCAGGTTCGCTTGCGCTTCACCGGGCGCTTGCTCGCGACCTTGTTCTTGAGTGCGGTCTTGCGCTTGGTCTTCAGCGTGGGCTTTCGGCGAACCTTGCGATTTCCGAGCATTCGCCGACGCCCAGGATCAATCACGAAGCCTCCGGCGAGCGCCGACCGCCCAAGCAACATGCGGAAGGTCATTTTTTCCCGGTCTACCAGGCTGATCTCGACCTCACGCTCGATCCCGCCGAGGCGCAGCGTGGTCGAGACGAAATACCGGAATGCGTAGTGGCCCGTGCTCGACCGGACACGGCTCCTGCGCACGATGCGGGCTTCCACGCGCACGTGGCGATCTCGCTGTTCGCGGTGGACGATCACCACGAACCGGATGCGACCGCGCGGCAGCAGTTCGATGTCTTCGACATGGAGAGCGCTGGTCTTGGCGCCCGAGTCGGCCTTGGCCTTGAGGCCCTTGACCCCCCATTCCGGCAGGTCCACGTATTCGTTCCAACCGATCGAGATGCGAGAATCCAACAGGACGACTCCGGGTTCCGAGGTGTGTCGCGCGTTTACGGCGCCGTCGGGACGCTGTCTCGGGTCAGCGAGTAGATGGCGGCATCATGCCACAGTCCGTGCATCTTCAGGCGCTTGCGAAGGGTTCCCTCACGCTCGGCGCCCGCCTTCTCTGCGGCGCGTTGGCTGGCCGCGTTGCCGACTGCGGCAACGATTTCGAGCCGCACCAGATCGGTGTTCCCGAATATCCAGCCCGCAAGCTGCTTCACCGCCTGCTGACAAACGCCCTGGCGCGTTGCCGACGTGCGCACCCAATACCCCAGGTTCGCGTAGCGGTTCACGGGCTCGATGTGGTTGACCCCACATGCGCCCAGATATGCGCCGTCTCCTGCGTCACGAATCGTGAACTCGTAGGCCGTCCCCTCGTTGAAGCGCTGGACCTGCTCGGCGACCCAGGCTTCCGCTTCGCGAAGCGGCAGATCGGGCTTGCACCACTCCATCCAGGGGCCGACTTCGCGCCACGACTCGTGTGCGGCTTCAGTCAACGCGTACGCGTCTTCCGGGACGTAACGTCGAAGCGCGATCGCGCGCATCACGAAGGCCTGGACGCGACGCCGCCTAGAGTTCCTGAAGGCACCAACGAATCCCCCGCCGGAGAAGCTCATGGTACTCGGGCTTCTCCCAGGAGCAGCGTTCGACGACCGGGTAGTAGTCCATGGCCGGCCGCATATCCCAATGCCCTCGGCAGTGGCCCAAGGTGTTGTAGAGGACGGCCCCTTCCCCCAACGGTCGCAGGTACATCACGAGGTGGCGGTCTGCATCGTCCCAGTTGGCTTCGATGAAACCCTCCGCCTTGCCGGCGTAGTGGCAATCGAGCAGGACTTCGAGCTTGTCGAAATCGTGATACTCGCAGAGGTAGAGCTCGTCGTCGGTTTCGAACTCATCGACACCAGACACCAGCGGATGATCCGGACTCCGCTTCTCGACCTTGTATTTCTGGATGGGCGGGTGTGCCACGAACTGACTGCCCAGCGTATGGGCCATCTTCGGAAACGCGGAGCGCGGCGCGTCGACACCATTCTCGACGAAGTCGAGGGCCGAGTTCGTTCCGTGCAGCGCCATCCAGCGGCCGCCGCTGGAAACGTAGTCGGCCAGGACCTCTTGCTGCGCGTCGGTCGGACGCACGTCGCACGTATACGTGATGAGGAAATCCGCGGCTTCGATGGCCTCGGTATTCCGGTAGTCCGAGTCGACCGTCACACGGACATGCGGGTGCTCGGCCAACAGCTTCAGGAGTTCCCCACGCGCATAGTCGATGTCGTGATAACGGCCACCTGCGATCAGGACGGCGTCCACACGTTCCTTCGGGGCATCAGTCATCGAGTCTCCTTGGTAGAGATCGCAAAGAATGGACAAACGGCAGCGGCTTCGCGAATCGCCTCTTCGGAGTCCGTCGGACGCTCTGCAACGACCGCGATACGCTCCTCATCGAGCGAAAAAGTACCCGGCGCGCGCCGCACGCATGACCTCGAACCGCGGCAACGGGTGCGGTCCACCTGCACTTCAAACGCCACGATCTTCCCTCGAACCTACGCCTGCAGATACTTCTCGAGCAGCGTATGGAAGTGACGGATCTTCGTTTCCTGGTAGTTCGCGAAGGTCACGTGCGTGTGCTGCGCCGCTTCGAGGCCCTTCTGCACATGCGGAATATTGTACGCATCCTGCGAGAAGACCTTGGCCAGGCTTCCGAACTCGGGAATCGCGTCGCTCCACGGCGCATCGAAATCGATCCACTTGACCTTGGCCGCCGGAGGCCTGCGGCCGCGGAACGGCGACAGGAAGAGCACTTCCATGATGCACTCGTTCGGCTTGTTCTTGTACGGCCGGAAGCGGTAGACGATCTTGTTGTACGCGCCCCACGGATGAAAATTCGGGAACAGCGTGTAGTAGAACGAATCGGCCAGCTCGGCGTCGGTCAATTCTTGCACCGACGGCACCTGCGCCTGGAGCTGCATCCGCGTCATCTGGCCCAGCATCTGCCGCGCCGTCATGTCTTCGGGCACGTTGAACATCGGCCCCTCGTCGAGACTCACCGAAAGCATGGAGTTGATCATCTCCTGCTCTGTGGGCTCCTCGGTCAGGTGGGGGCTCGGCGTCATGTTAGGCGTCATCGCGCGCGAGAACGTGTCCCAGGCATCGTACTGGGTATTCGCATCGCCGATTCCAGCCAGAATCTGCGGATGGGTCCCGACGACGTGGTAGGCCTCCATGAAGGCCTCCTGGGCCACCTTCCAGTTGCAGCGCAGGAGCTTGGCAACGTGGGCTTCGGTGTATCGCTTCTCGAGCGGCCAACGCTCGAAGTGCTTGCCCAGATCGCCGATATGGTTCTCGAAGGGCTCGCAGTCCGGGTCCAGATTGATGAACACGAAGCCGCCCCAGAGCGCGACCTTCACCGGCGGGAGCGCATAGTCGTCCTGGTCGACATCCGGAAAGTCCCAGCGGCAGGGGATCTCCTTCAGCGAGCCGTCAAGGTTCCACGTCCAGCCGTGAAACGGGCAGCGGAGGTCGCTGCTGTTGCCGTCGAAGTCCTTCAGCGCGCGGCCGCGATGCAGGCAGACGTTGTGGTGCGCCCGAATCTCTCCGCTTTCGTCGCGAAGGACCAGGATCGACAGGTTCGCAATGTCGTAGACCGTATGGTCACCGGGCTCGGGGATCTGCTCCTCCCGGCAGGCGAACTGCCAGACCTTCTTCCAGACCTTCTCGACCTCGAGGTCGTGGAACTCCTGCGACGTGTACCGGTCGATGGGCACCCGCACGACCGGGGTCTCCCGCGCGGCCTGCATGCGCAGCACCTCGGGAACCTCGCGGGTCTCTGCGTCGAGCAGGTCCTGGTAGGTCACGCCCGATGAGCGCGGGCCCTGCCCGGCTTCGATTTCGATCAGGGGTTCGATGGCCATGACAATCTCCCATCGGTCCGGCCGCGCAGGGCGAACCGGTACGACGATGCGTACTTCGGACTAGAACGGCATCCGCTTGGTGAAACCGCCGTCGCAGACGAGGTTCGCACCGGTGATCAAGCTGGCGGCCGGGCTCGCGAGGAACACGACCGCGCGTGCAATCTCTTCGGGCGCGCCCATGCGGCCGATCGCGCACTGCGCGAGGGCACCTTCATACATCGCGGGCATGGCCTGCTTGATCATCTCCCAGTTTCCGCCTTCGAAGTAGACGGGACCGGGCGAGATCACGTTCACGCGAACGCCCTTCGGCGCCAACGCCTGGCTCATGTCCCCCGCGTGCGCGATCAGGGCGGCCTTCATCGCGTTGTAGGCCTGCGGGACGCCGAGGTATTCGAGCGCGGCGGTGGAGCTGATGAAGATCACGCTTCCCGCGTCCGAGGCTTCGAGGCTGGGCAGCGCCGCATCCACGCCGCGAACGGCGCCCATCATGTCGACATCGAAGCTCGCCTGCCAGGCCTTCTCGCCCGGGCCGGCGCCACCGGATGCGTTGCTGACAAAGATGTCGAGGCCACCGAGTGCATCGGCCGCATCCGCGACGAACTGCTTGAAGGCGCCGCCGTCGGCCACGTCGACCGCCCGGGCGAACACCTTGGCGCCGCGTGCTTCCAGGTCCTTGGTAGCGGTCTCGATTCCGCCTTCACCGCGCGCGCAGAGCGCGACGTCGCAACCTTCGTCGGCGAAGTGCTGGGCGATGGAGAGTCCGATGCCACGTGTTGCGGCGGTGACGAGCACCTTCCGTCCGTTGAGTCCAAGATCCATGTGACCTTTCCTTCCTTCGGTTCGGGTGCTTGTCCCGAGCTGGGGCAACGCCACGCCTGCAGGGCCCGCGGCCTCCGCGGCGCCGACGCCCATGTTTCCGGTTCGTCGATTGGGGACCGGCTGGCTGTCCCGCATCCAATCCAACATGTGGGGATCCGCCTGGCGCAGCTCCCCACTCACGTACTCGCCCGTGGTTTCGAACACGCCGGTCTTGCCGTCGAGTTCGACATCCACACGACCATCGGGGCGATTCGTGTAGATGGCCCCGGTCATCGCGTGACGCAGCTTCATTGTCGTCGCTCCATCGAAGTGACGTTTCCTATTCCCGTTTGTGACGGGCCATCCGGCTGATGATCTCGCACGATCCGTGCGAACTCTTCTCGCGCTTCGCCGCGGCTGACGGCCAAGAGCATCAGCCCGACCGCGAAGACACTGCGCCGAGCGCGGTCCTCGCTGGCAAGTCGGCCGTTCGCCCACTCCAGACTCAGCGCCCACAGCGACGATTGAATCTCGTCCTGGAGTGCGTCGAGCGACACCCAGGACTCGAGGGAGCCCTCTTCCGCGAGTTCGCCGAGCGCCCCGCGAATCTGTCCTCGAAGCGCGCGGCCGACGTTCGCACGCGCTGGCCCCGCCGCTTCCGACGCCATCATCAGTCGGAGCAAGGAGCGGTAGTAGTCGGGCGCCCGCTCGAGCTCTCGCTCGTTGGCGTTGATCACGGCGATCACGTCTCCGGCGCCCCGCTCGATCCCGCGCATGAAGCGTTCGGTCTGCTCCTCGACGGCCGCGAACAGGACCTTGTCCTTGCTCCCGATGAGGTTGTAGATGGTGGGAACCGTCACCCCGGCGGCCTGCGCGAGTTCTCGCATGGTGAGGCCGTCGAATCCGCGTTCGGCGATCACGTCCCGTGCCGCCTGGAGGATCCGTTCGCGGCGCTCGGCCATTTGCTGGGCAAGGAGCGTCATGCGAAGGATTTTAACACGATAAAGCCGACCTTTGGGCGCACGGAATCGTGTCTCCGGCAAGAATTCGGCCCACCAACGCGCAAGACGACCCCTGTTTCAGCCTCGGGGTGGCCGAAACTGACCCGAACCCGCCCGAATCCCGCCATCCACGGGCAGCACGACCCCGGTCACGAAGCTCGCCGCGGGGGAGGCCAGGAACTCAATGACGGCTGCCACTTCGTCGGCTTCGCCCCAACGACCCAGCGGAACATGGGCCAGAAGCCCTTCGGCCCAGCCTGGGTCCGCCTCGATCACAGGCTCGGTCATGTGCGTACGGATAGGCCCGGGGCAAACGGCATTCACCCGGATCTGCTGGTTCGCGAGCTCGATTGCGGCCGCGCGAACCAGGTTCACGACTCCGCCCTTGGCCGCGTTGTAGGCAAACATGCCCGGGTCGCCGCCCAGTCCGGAGACCGAGGCGGTCACCACGATTGCGCCGCCGCCGTTTCGACGGAGGGCCGGCGCCGCAGCCCGGATGCCCAGCAGCGGTCCCTTGAGATTGACTTCCACGACGCGGTCGAACTGTTCGAGCGGGAGACCCTCCATCGAACCCGCGGCCGGAAAGCCCGCGTTCAGGATGACCGAATCGACGCGCCCGAAACGCTCTTCCGCGAGTGAGACCGCTGCAAGATTCGCGGCTTCGTCCGTCACATCGCCGGCGAACGCAGCCACCCGTTCGGTCGAGTCCACCCAGTCGAGGCGCTCACCATCCAGGTCCATCGCAACGGCCGACCCACCGGCTGCAACCACGCGCTCGACGGTCGCTCGCCCGATCCCCGAGGCAGCGCCAGTGACGACGGCGACGAGGCCGGCCGGCAACTAACGTCCTTCCCAGTAGGGCGCCCGGAGCTTGCGCTTGTTGATCTTGCCCATGGTGTTGCGCCCGAGATCGTCGACGAAATCGACCGAGCGCGGGCACTTGTACGTCGAGATCCGCTCCCGGACCCAAGCGATCAGTTCGGACGCAGCGGGCGGGTTCGCAGGATCGCGTGGGATCACCAGCGCCTTCAGCTCCTCGCCCATTTCCGGATGGGGGACGCCGATGCAGGCCACGTCGGCGATTTCGGGATGGTTGATGAGTTCCTTCTCAGGCTCCGCCGGATAGAGGTTCACTCCGCCCGAAACCACCATGTCCGAGAAACGATCCGTGATGAAAACGAATCCGTCTTCGTCGAGGTAGCCGATCTCGCCAAGCGTGAAGACGCCGGGCCGCAAGTGCGCGGCGGCCGACTTCGCCGGGTCGTTGTGATAGACGACACCGCGCCCCGTCATATCGCGGAAGTAGAGCCGGCCCTCGGTATTCGGCGGAAGTTCGTTGCCGTCATCGTCGACGCAGAGCGCCTCGAACGGCGGTGCCGCCTTTCCGACGGACCCGGGATGGGCAAGCCAGTCTTCGGGCCCGATCGAACAGGTC
Source organism: Deltaproteobacteria bacterium (assembly GCA_029261815.1). GTDB lineage: Bacteria > Myxococcota_A > UBA9160 > UBA9160 > UBA6930 > JAJDAP01. Next base: position 92,936 of record JAJDAQ010000086.1, on the reverse strand, counting down.
GTTCCCACCTCGCTCGCGCCGTAGGCTTCCCAGATCACGGGCCCCCACCAGTCGAGCATCGCCTGCTTCACGTCCACCGGGCATGACGAGCCGGTGTGGAAGATGAACTTGAGGCTCGAAAGGTCGTACTTCGCGCGGGTCTCTTCCGGGAGCGCGAGCAGACGGACGAAGTGCGTGGGCACCATGACCGACGACTCGATGCCGTACTCGTGGATCGCCTGCAGCACGCCCTCCGCATCGAAGCGGGACAGGATCACGACGGGGACGCCGCCAACCAGGTTGCGCGAACCCGACAATGGACCCGTGTGATAGAGCGGCCCGATCACCCCATGCGTGCCGAACTGGGCGAAGGGACCCTTGGTCACGTTCTCCAGGTGCTCGGCCACGGTGTCGCCGGCCGCGAACATGGTCGGCGGGAGGTCGGTGCCCTTGGGGCGACCCGTCGTGCCCGACGTGTAGAGCAGGTTGGGCCGCGGCGCGTGATCCACGGGCGCCGGCTCCCCGGAGGCCGACGCGAGCCAATCGAGCCAGTCAGTGATTCCGGCGACGCCTTCGCACCGCCAGCCGACGACCGTCGCCACACCCGCCTGGCGAGCCGCCGCCGCCCCGCGCTCCGCGGTTTCGGGACCGACGAAGAGAACGCGCGTGTCCGAGTCCTCGAGGATGTACGCGACTTCGTCCGCGGTCAGATGGAAATTGACCGGCACCGATGAGGCGCCACCGATCAGGCCGCCCATGTGCGCGATGGCGGTCTCGACCGAGTTCTCGGCGAAGACGGCGATGCGATGGTCGGGCCCGAGGTCGAACGTCAGCAGCGCGTTGGCAGCGCGATTCAGCGCATCGTCCAGATCGGCCCAGGACAGCGCGCGGTCGGAGTCGCGCAGGGCGACTTCGTCGGGTCGTTCTTCTGCGAGGCGGGCGGCAAAAGCGACCATGACCTAACCCAGGTGCGACGCGAGCGCGTCGTTGACGGCATCGCCCGCTTCGAGTGCGACGGCGTGCCCTGCGCCATCGACCACGAGCACCGTGGCACCCGGAATGCCGGCCGCGATGGCTTCGGCACCCGGCGTGAGCAGATCTTCTCCCGCCACGACGACCAACGTCGGCACCGCGATCTGGCCGAGCGAGGACGCGCGCGTCCCCGACCAGGCTTCGAGACCCGCGGTCATGCGATCGAGCGTCCTTGCCGGAACCCGCGCCACCGTCTGCGCGAGGCCGCGCAATGTGCGCCCGCGCGCAGCTGCATCGCCCAGGAAGCTCGCAGAGAAGAACCACGGTAAGAGCGTTGCTGCGAGCGTCTCCGGCGTGGTCTCCGCCGCAGCACGGCGCCAGCCCTCTCCGATGGCGACGAGTCGTGGCGATGCGTCGACGAAGGGCGTGATCAGTGTCAGCGACTTCACCTTGTCCGGGTAGGAAAGTGCGAGCTCGATGGCGGCGGCCGAGCCCAGACTCGCGCCCACGATGTGGGCGGCACCTTCGAACGTGGCGGCCGCGTCGGCCGCTGTCTGCGCGACGTCGTAGACATCGGCGTCCGGCGCGTCAGAAAGTCCGACGCCACGCGGGTTGACGCCGAGCACGTGGAAACGCTCAGCCAGCATCGGCGTCTGGCGAGCGAAGGCAGAAACATCGGTCCCGAGCCCGGGCAGCAACACGACTGGATCGCCGTCGCCCAAGGCGAGCACTTCGAGCGAAACGCCCTCTGCGACCGGCACCAGTGCCTCGCGAGCCGACGCATAGGCCTCGACGTCTTCCTTCGTGACACGGCCGCCGGGGCCCGTTCCGGCCACATCCTGCGGGTCGATGCCCAGCTTCTTCGCTGTGCCGCGTGCAGCGGGCGCCACGGGCTTGTCGGCCCGGGCTGCGGGCGTGGCGGCCGCCGCAGCGGCTTTCGGCGCGACCTTCACCTCGAGCGCGCCGCCGCCCTTGTTCTCCGGACGGTCTTCGGCGGCATGGAAGGCATCCGCGTCGAAGTCTTCGTCCTCCGTCTCCGTGATCGCGCCTAGCAACGAACCGCACGGGACCGTATCGCCCTCTTCGACATAGATGTGTCGAAAGAAGCCCGACGCCGGCGACTCGATGTCGACCTCGTTCTTCTCGGATTCGATGATCAGCAGCAGCTCGCCCTTCTCGACCGGGTCACCGGGAGAGAGCGGCCACTGCACGACCGTGCCCTCTTCCATCGTCATGCCGAGTTTGGGCATCGAGATCGCGGTGGCCATCGTCGCCTCAGCCCATCTCGCCGACGGCGTCGAGCACGTCCTGGGCCGACGGCAAGAAGGCCTGCTCCAGGACAGCGCTGAACGGCACCGGCGTGTGCGGGGCCGTGACGCATTTGACCGGCGCATTCAGGAAGTCGAAGCCCTTGTCGACGCACACCGCGGCAATGTCGCGCGCGATCGAACAGCGCGGGGTCGACTCGTCGATGATGACCATGCGGCCGGTCTTCTCGAGCGATGTCAGGATGGCGGTCTCGTCGATCGGCGACAGCGAGCGAAGATCGATGACTTCGGCGCTGGTTCCTGCGCCTTCCAGTGCCTTCGCCGCCTTCATTGCCGTACTCACGGTCGCACCGAAGGCAACGAGCGAGACATCCGTCCCTTCGCGCACGACATTGGCCACGCCGAGGGGGATTTCGTAGTCCTCCTCCGGAACCTCACCGACCAGGTTGAGAATGCCCTTGGCCTCACAGAAGATGACCGGATCGTCGTCACGGATCGACGCCAGGAGCAGCCCCTTGGCATCCGCCGGGTTCGACGGAATCACGGTCTTGAGTCCCGGGATCCCGGTCGTCATCCAGTAGAGCGACTGGGAGTGCTGGGCCGCCGCCTGCATCCCGGCGCCGCTCACGGTTCGGACGGTCAACGGCACCTTCACCTTGCCGCCAAACATGTATCGGAGCTTCGAGGCCTGGTTGAGCAGCGGGTCGAGGCTGGTCCCGAGGAAGTCCATGAACATCAGCTCGGCGACGGGCCGCAGACCGGTCGCGGCCGCCCCGACCGCCGTACCGATCAGGCCCATCTCGGCGATCGGCGTGTCGCGCACGCGATTCATGCCGAACTCGCCGACCAGGCCGCGGGTCGTACCAAGCACGCCGCCCATCTCCTCGGTGCCTTCCTTGGACCGATCTCCGCCACCCGCGACGTCCTCGCCCATCAGGATCACGTCCGGATCCGTGCGCATCGCGATCGCAATGGCTTCGTTGATCGCGGCGCCCGTATTCAGTTCGCGTGCCATCCCTAGTACCTCACGTAGACGTCGGTCAGGACGTCGTCGACCGAAGGCATGGGTGCCTGCTCCGCTTCTTCCACGGCCTCCCGCATCAGCTGCTCGACGTCGCCGTCGACTTCGCGGAGATCATCGGTCGTCAGGATCCCGGCCTCGGTGGCCTTGCGTTCGAAGATGTCGAGGGGGTCGCGGTTCTGGATCCAGTCCTCGGCCTCCTCCTTGTTGCGGTACGGCGTCGGGTCGCCGACGTAGTGGCCGTAGAAGCGGTAGGTCTTGCATTCGAGCAACGTCGGACCTTCCCCCGCCAGTGCGAGCGCCTTGGCCTCGCCCATCTTCTCGTAGACGTCGAAGAAGTCCATGCCGTCCGCGATCACAGCGCGCATCGAATACGACTTGGCGCGCTCGACGATATCCTTCACGGGAACGACGAACTCCGTGGGTGTGAATTCGCCGAAGCCGTTGTTTTCGCAGACGTAGACGACCGGCAACTTCCAGTTGGCCGCCATCGTCAGCGACTCGTGGAACTGCCCCTGGTTGGTGGCGCCGTCCCCGAAGAAACCGACCGCGAGCGAATCCGTGCCCTTCACCTGCGCGGTGAGTGCGGCGCCCGTGATCAGCGGAATGCCACCCCCCACGATGCCGTTGGCCCCCATCATGCCCTTGTCGACGTCGGCGATATGCATCGAGCCGCCCTTGCCCTTGTTCGTCCCGGTCGCGCGGCCGAACAACTCCGCCATCATCGCCTTCACATCGACACCCTTGGCGATGCAGTGGCCGTGGCCCCGATGCGTCGAACCCACCAGGTCCGCGTCCGTCAGTTGCATGCAGACGCCGACCGCGATGGCTTCCTCGCCGGCGTAGAGGTGCATGAAGCCACCGACCTTGCCGGCCGCAACCAGGGCCTGGAGGTTCTCCTCGAAGGATCGGATGGTGCGCATCCGTCGGTAGACCTCGATCAAGGTCTCGCGGGACAAGTCCATTCAGGCACTCCTCTGCGGCGTTCGGGCCGACAACGGGGCCGACATGAGACCACTTAAACATGTTAAAATCAAGCGTTCACGAGGCCGATGCGGTCTCGTTTCCCCAAGGAGAACCCATGGCCGCCGCCATCGACGCCGCCGACCCGAACAGCTGGGAGCAGATCCGCTACGAAACGCCCGCCGAGGGCGTCGCCCGGATCGTTCTCGCGCGCGCCGACGCGCGAAACGCCCAAGGCAAGCGCATGACCTACGAGCTGAACGCGGCATTCGACCGCGCGGCCCAGGACAACACGGTCAAGTGCATCATTCTCGCAGCCGACGGCCCGCACTTCTCGTCGGGCCACGACCTCCGCGACAGCGATCCGATGGAAGCGTTCGAAACCGTGAGTGGCTGGGGTGGATTCGATGAGCCGGGCGCCGAGGGGCACATGGCCGTCGAGCACGAGATCTACCTCGGCATGTGCTGGCGCTGGCGAAACCTGCCGAAGCCGACGATCGCCGAAGTCCAGGGCAAGGTGATCGCGGGCGGCCTCATGCTCATGTGGGTTTGCGACCTGGTGATCGCGGCCGAGAACGCGCAGTTCTCCGACCCCGTGGTCGCATTCGGCGTCAATGGCGTCGAGTACTTCGCGCACCCGTGGGAAGTCGGTGTGCGAAAGGCCAAGGAAATGCTGTTCACGGGCGAGGCGATCTCGGCCGAGGAAGGCAAGCAGCTCGGCATGGTGAATCAGGTGGTCCCCCTGGACGACCTGCCCGCACGCACGCTCGAGATGGCCACACGCATCGCCGCGCGCCCGTCGATGGGACTCAAACTGGCAAAGCAATCGGTCAACCAGGCGCAGGACGCGCAAGGCCTCTACACCGCGCTTCAGGCCGCCATGTCGCTGCAACAGCTCGGACATAGCAACAACCAACAGGTCCACGGCATGCTGGTGGACCCCGCGGGCGTGAAGATCATCCGGGACCAGGCGAAGCGGAGCTAGGCGCGATGCCGATCGGCCAGGGCTCCCATCGGCGCCGACACCGATTCGAACGCAAATTCGGCATCTTTCGGCGCGACGATGGAGTCGCGCCTCCCGCTGCGGACGCGCTTTTCGCGCTCGAGGCCGACCGGGCCATTCGGCAAGCGCTGGCCCGCTACTGTGCCGGCGTCGATGGTCGCGACGCGGCGCTGATCCGAAGTGCCTACCACGCCGATGCGGTCGACGACCACGGCTCCTTCGTGGGAAGCGCGTTCGAGTTCGCGGACCGGATCGTCGCGCTCCTGGCCCCCTTCGAGCTCCGCAGCCAACATCACGTCACAAACGTGCTGATCGAACTGCGCGACGACCGGGCCGATGTCGAAAGCTACGTGCTTGCGTTCCACCCGGTGCATGGCGAAGACGGCACGGAGACCCATGCATTGTTCGGCGGCCGCTACCGAGACCGTTTCGAACGCCGGAGCGGTGAGTGGAAGATCGCTGAGCGACGCGTCGAAATGGACTGGACGCGCGCGGCACTGCACGGGGACCGCTGGTCCCTCGAAGCGGCCTTCCAGCGTGACAGCGACCCGAACGACTAGCCAAGGCTAGTAGGGCGTCTGACCGCCATCGACGGAAATGGCCGTCCCGGTGATTCCCCTGCCCGCGTCGGACGCCAGCAGGACCGCGACCGCTGCGATCTGTTCGACCGTATTGAGCTCCCCGGTCGCGGTCTTCGCCTTGAAGACATCGTTGACGAGCTGGTCATAGGTAAGCCCCATCGAGGCCGCGGTGTCGGGCCCGCCATTCACGACGGCGTCGGTCAGGATGAGACCGGGACAGATCGCGTTGACGGTGACGCCTTGGCGACCCACTTCGAGCGCCGTCGACTTGGTGAGCCCATGAACGCCGTGCTTGGCCGCCGCGTAGCCGGCCATCCCGGCGAAGCCCATCTTCCCTTCCACGGACGAGATATTGATGATCGATCCGCTCCCCTGCGCCAGCATGTGCCGGAGCGCGTGTTTCGTTCCGTAGAACACACTCGACAGGTTCCACTGAAGGTCGTTGGCCCACGCTTCGTCCGTCAGTGTGGCGACGGGCGCAGGTTCGGTGATCCCGCCGGCATTGTTGACCATGATGTCCAGGCGCCCGAAGCGCGACGCGGCTTCATCGACGAGCCGCGCGATGTCGGCCGCATTGCGGACATCTCCAGCCACGAACACGGCGCGATCGCCCGCGCCCAGCTCTTCGAGGGCGCGCTGCCCCTTGGCCTCGTCGCGACCGTTCAGGACCACCGAAGCCCCGCCGGCCAGGAACGCCTCGACGATTCCGCGGCCGATGCTTCGGCTTCCGCCGGTCACCGCCGCCACCTTGCCTTCGAGCATCACGATCCCTCTTTGCGATTGGGGCCAAAAAGACCCGACTTCCGGTCACTTTTGCGACGGGTTGCACAATTTAACACGTGCAATTCCGTTCCGGACCGTGCCAATATAGGCTCGCATTTCCTCCCGACTCCGATGGGGAGTCCGGGTCGGACTGCAGGCCAGCGGCATGATGCCGCAGCCGCGCCGCTCTGCCCGTACCGGCGCACTCAGGAGGGATGGATGATTACCCGGAACCAGATGGGTTGGCGCAACGCGCTGGTCCTCGCGATCGCAGTGGGCCTGATGGCTCCGGCCATCGCCCAAGCGGAAGATGACAAGGACGCCGTCGACGAGATCATCGTGACGACCCTACGGCGCGAACAAAACGTGCAGGACGTTCCCGTCCCGGTCACCGTGATCGGCGGCGAGTACCTCGAGATCGCGGCGCCGCAGAATCTGCTCGACGCGACCGGTCTCGCGCCGAACCTGTTCATCGGCAACCAGACGGCGGGCCCCGGCATCGGTGCGATCTACTCGCGCGGCCAGGGTTATGCCGACGTCGAGAAGGCCCAGAGCCCCGCATTCGGTGTGATGGTCGACGGAATCTCGTTCGGAACCAACACTGGGCAGCTGACCGACCTGTTCGATGTTGCCCAGATCGAGATCAACCGCGGGCCGCAGGGCCTCTTGTACGGCAAGAACACGACCGCGGGCGTGATCGACATCAAGCGCACGCGACCGACCGAGGACATGGGGGTTCGCGCCCAGTTCACGTACGGGACGTTCGATGAATACGGCGCCAAGGCCGTTCTCAATACCGGCCGATTGTTCAACGACCTGGCCGCCCTCAAGCTGGGCGTGCAGTACCGCGAAGCCGACGGGTTCTACGAGAACCTGTACGACGGCAGCAGCCTCGGCGACATCGAGAACCTGCTCATCACGGCCGGGCTCCAGCTGGATCCGACCGAAGACCTCTCGATCTATCTCTTGTTCGACTACATGAAGGACGAGAGCGAGACGCCTCCGGTGCAGGCTGAGAACACGCTGTCGTTCGTAGACAACCCGCTGATTCCCGGCCTGCAGAACCTGCCGGGCGCGAACGGGCTCGACCCGCACGACTCCCTGGCCGACATCGAGCAGCCGACCGACTACGAGACGACGCGCATCAGTGCCGAGATCAACTGGGACAATGCAATCGGCACCCTGACCTCGATCACGGGCTATGTCAGTGGCAGTGACGACGTGATCCAGGACTTCGACTCCACGTGTGTCACCGACCTGGGCGGCCGTGGTTGCCCTTACAATGGCAACCCGCGCTTCCCAGCGCCTTCGCTGCACACGAACCGGATGCAGCTCTATCGCCAGTTCAGCGAGGAGATCCGCTTCGCGTCCGATTTCGCGGACGACCGCGTACACACGATCGTGGGTGCGTACTTCTATGAGAGCAAGCTCACGCTGCAGCAGCACACGGACCTCAATCTCCAGACCGTATTGGGTCCTGCGTTCGCGAATATCGCGGTGCAGAACTCAACCCTGGAGACTTCGTCCTACGCCCTGTTCGCGAACGTGGACTTTGACATCCTCGAGAATGTGACCGTCTCCGCTGGTGCGCGTTACATCAGTGAAGATTTCGACATCAAGAGCGTCTTCCAGGACGCCGTCCGCGTCGCGCCGCTCACACCGGGCGCGATCACGAATACGGCCGTCAACTTCACGGACAGCGCTTCGTTCAACGAGGTCATCACCCGCTTCGGTGTGACCTGGCAGGTCACGGACGACCATCTCGTCTACCTGACCCGTTCCGAGGGTTTCCGATCGGGTGGCTTCTCGATTCGCGGAACGCTCTCCGAAACCGTGATGGGGCAGAACAACTTCACGGGTGACGGCGAGACGTTCAACACGTTCGAACCGGAATCCGTCGAGACGTACGAACTGGGCTCGAAGAACGTGTTCCTCGATGGCGACCTGATCGTCAACGGGAACATCTTCTACCAGGAGGTCGAGGGCTATCAGGCCAACTTCGTCGTCAATACACCGGGCGGACCGCGAGGGACGAACACCTACAACAACAACTTCGATGAGGTGAGCGGTTGGGGTGTCGAACTCGAGATCCAGGCGGACATTCCCTGGGTCGAGGGACTCTCGGTCAACGCGACCGGCGGCTATCAGGACATCGAGATCGACGAAGCCCAGATCGACGCGCGCCGCGTGCCGGTCGGCTTGGTCGGCGGCCCGGGCACTCCTGGATCCGCGGCACAGGGAAGTATCGACTTCTCGACCACGCCGCTCTCGCGCACGCCGGACTGGAACTGGGCACTGTCGTTGATCTACGACGGTGAACTCGGCAACGGCATGGGCATCGGCGGACAGGTCAGCTACCGGGACATGGATGACTTCACGCTTGCCAACCTCGGACCGCTCCCGGACTCGGAAGACGGCTACGGCATCCTCGATGCTTCGGTCTTCCTCCAGGTCACCGAGCACATCCGACTCGGAATCTTCGGCCGCAACCTGACGGACGAGGACTACCGCGCCAACGCGCTGCCTTCGGTGGGCTTCCAGAGCTTCGCCCGGCCGCGCACGTTCTTCGGACAGGTCACCATCGAGTACTAGTCCACAGAACGAGACCGCATGAAGCGGCCCGGGAGCACGGCTCCCGGGCCGCTTTTCTTTGCGGCGTTAGTTGCCTTCCTGCGGCTCGACCCAGATCGGTGAGGTGTAGGCGCGTTCCTGGGTGGTCAGCGGGACTTCGTCGGGGAGTTCGATGCCGTAGCGAACGGCGTCGTACAGCGTCCAGCGCGGCGTGGGAATCTCGATCACGCGCGCGTAGTAGAACGCGTGCTGGGCCGGATCGAAACCTGGGTCCTGCCAGACGGCGGTGAGGACGGGCGCGCCGATCGTGTTCGCGTAGGTCGCGCTGGCGACATCGACCGTGTCACCGACGGCGGGCAGTCGCCCTGTCTTGCGGTTCGGCTTTCGGTCCCCGGCCCAAGCAACATCGAACACCTGCTCGTGCGATTCGCCAGATCCATCGACCCAGCCCTTGATGATCTGCACGCGGTCTAGATTCGCGCCATCCGGGTCGCGCAACGCGCTGACGAGGAAACTCGGAGCGCGGCCCGCGTCGTCGGCGGGAAGGACGGCGCCCATCGGCACGCCCTTCGCGTAGCCGAGCCGGGCGAGGTCAGGGACGTGCGCGTCCGGCGCGGCGAAGTCTCGGCCGCCGAAGAACCGCACCACCATCCGCGGCCCCGTGGTCGCATAGGTCTCGCGTCGCTTCATGGCATCGAAGAGCGACGCCCGGGTGTTCTCCCGGGCCCACACGGCGGCGTAGCCGGATGCCGCCATCTGCCACTGGTACACCGGGACCGGCAGCTGGGTGCCCGTCAGTGTGGTGTTCCAGCGCTTCGGCCCAGGCTCGTTGGCCGCAAACTTTCCCCACCAATCATCCTCATCGGCGGCAGCCAGACCCGTGTGGGCGTCCGTGCTGCCGATCATGCCGAAACGGAACGGGTTGGCGCCCGATCGCTTCGCGACCTGGAGACCACGACGAAGGGCCGAACGCGCGTACTCTCCGGCGAACCACTCGTCGCGATGCACTTCGGCGAACGAGATATTGGCCCGGTCCCAGGATTCGTAGTCCGAAAACTCGTCCTCGGGCGAGAGGTACGGATGGGCCTCGCTGTCACCCTTGTACTGCGTGACTTCGACGAGCGGCTCGTAGCGAGCGCGGGTCGCGGCTTGTTCGCGGGTCAGGGGCTGTCCGTCGGTGTCGTTCATCGAGAACATGCGACCGCCGCTCAGGTTCGGGTTGTGCGCGATCGAGAGCGCTTCGCCGCCAGTGTCTTCCGAGTAACGGGCCAGGAAGGCCCAGAGGTCCTCGGGTGCGTCGCTGTCAAAGGCGCTGAATGGCAGTGTCTGTCGCGCACGCTCGGCGTCGTCCCGGAAGACGACGACCCGGTGAAGGTTGTTTCCACCGGGCATCGAGGTCCACTCGTACCCGATGAACGCGGTGAAGACGCCCGGGGTATTGAATGCTTCGGCGTAGGCGATCTGCGCATCCCATCCGATGCGGTCGAATGCCGGGTTCACGAGGCGGCTCTTGCCCTCACTTAGCGATGCCGCGAACTCCTGGAACGGCGTGGTATCGCCCTTGGCGAACGCGGCCTGCCAGCGGCGCGCGGTGGCGTTCGTCAGGAGCGTCTCGTCTTCTCGGCGGAGGCCATCGAGGACGCCCAGATACTCCGCGTGGTCGGCGACCACGAGGAAATCGAGGGGACGACGAAGTTTCACCGGCTCGCCGTTCGTGGCGACCACGGTCTCTCCACGGGCAAAACGATAGGCATCGGCCGCCGTCTGCCCAACGTTGCCCAACATGTTCGCATCGAGCGAGAGGTTCGTGTGGAGGTGGGTATCTCCCCAGTACACCTGTCGGGGGAAATCTGCATCCACGTGTGGCGAATAACCGACGGTTTGGGCGCCGGCGGAAGAAGCGACGAGAACCGCCAACAAAAAGATGGATCGGGTCCGTGACAAGCGTGGCTCCTCGGGCCCGAAGGCCTCGTTCAATCGCGGAATAACTGCCGCTTCGGCCCCCAAAAAAGGCCAATTTCGGGCACCGCATCCGCTCGGTTGCATGAGAGAATAGCTGGGCCCGGACATCGCGGATGCATCACTCAACCCAATGCCGCATCGATGTCCGTTGGCGAGGGGACGCTTGATGTCGAGATACCACGGCCTCCGGGCCTCGTTGCTTCTTCCGCTCCTGATGGCCGCGCTGATGGGCGGTCCCGCGCTCGCGCAGGATACCGCCGTCGTGCCGTCAGAAGGCGACGGCGAACTCAAGGACATCGACGAGATCCTGGTCTATTCGCGCAAGCGCGCTGAGTCGATCCAGGACGTGCCCGTCGCGGTGACCGCGTTCGACCAGGCGTTGATCGAATCCGTGGCGCCTAGCACGCTACGAGATTTTGACGGCCTCGCGCCGAACGTCTTCATCGGCCAACAGAACTCGGGCGCGGGCCAGGCCGCGATCTACATCCGCGGGCAGGGGTACAGCGACGTGGATCGAACGCAGGCGCCTCCGGTCGGCGTCCTGATCGACAACGTCTTCCTGGGAACCAGCACCGGCCAGATTCTCGACACGTTCGACATCGAGCAGGTCGAGATCAACCGCGGCCCGCAGACGGTGCTATTCGGGAAGAACACCACGGGCGGCACGATCTCCGTGCGGCGCAAACGCCCGAATCTCGAAGAGTACGGCGGGCGGCTGAAGGGCTCCTTCGGAAACTTCGACGGCCCCGGCGACGGCGACATCTGGACGATCCAGGGCGTGGGCAACATCCCGATCATCAAGGACCAGTTGGCGCTTCGCGTCGGCTACATCCGCAAGGACGGGAACGGCTTCTCGCAGAACAGCCTAACCGGCGCGGATAGCGGCGACGTCGACTACGAAGCCATCAACGCCAAGCTGCTCTGGGAGCCGACCGAGAACCTGAGTGTCCTTGCCAACTGGGATTGGATGCAGGACCGCGGCGGCCTGAAGAACCAGGATGCCCTGTTCAACGGCGACGACCCGCACATGGGCCGCTCCGACCGGATGCCGGAGGAAGGGATCGCGTTCGACGCTCAGATCTTCAGCCTCGAAATCACGTGGGAAACCGACTTCGGGACATTCGAGTCCGTCACCTCATACATGGACAGCTCCGACAAGGCACTGCAGGACTTCGACGGTGGCGTGTGTGGCGTAACCAACGTGACCTGCGCTCTGCCATTCAACCTCGCTCCGTTCCCGGGGCCGATCGACCCGAACACCCCGTTCGCACAGCTTCATACGACGCGGTCCCAGGCATTCGATCAGTTCTCCCAGGAACTGCGTTGGACGCACACGTACCTCGACGAGCGCCTCAGCGTGACCGCCGGTGTATTCCTCTGGCATCACGATGCCTCCATCCGACAGGAGACCAACCAGGTCATCCAGATCCCGAATCCGCTGCCCATGCCGCTGCCGTGTGCAGTCATCGGTGGGAACAACGGCGCCGTCGTCGGCGGAAGAGCGATGTGCCTCCTGGCCTCGCCGCCGGTCACCCAGCGCACGCGGGAGAAGGACGACTCATGGTCGGTCTTCGGGTCTGCGACATTCGCAATCACCGAGGACTGGAACGCCTCCGCCGGCGTCCGGTACATCTACGAAGAGAAGGACTTCGAGACCTCGTTCCGCCTAACCAATACGCCCGGCGCGGCCGGCGTCCTGGTGCCGATCGGGGGCGGCGACAAGCTGCGCGCGGACGACGACTGGAACGACGTGGTGTTCCAGGCTTCGACCGACTACCGCATCAACGAGAATGTCATGGTCTACTTCTCGTACGGGCAAGGGTTCCGAAGTGGCGGTTTCTCGAACCGTGGCGTCGACCCGACGTACCTGACCTACGAGCCGGAGACCCTCGAGCAGTATGAGGTCGGGATCCGGAGCGAGTGGTTCGACAGCTCCTTGATCGTGAACCTCTCCGCCTTCAAGTCGACGACCGAAGACCCGCAGACGATCTCGATCATCCAAACGCCGGGCGTCGGACCCGGAACCAATACGTTCCAGCTCAACGGCGAGGAGGTCCAGGTCGAGGGTGTTGAACTCGAGACGAGCTGGGCCTTCAACGAGATGATCCGCTTCTACGGTTCCGCCGGCTATCAGACAGGCGACATCGCGGACAGCACCCAGCGCGCAGAACAACTGCCGCTGGGACTGAACGGAACCGCGGGACCGACTTGCCAAGTGGATCCGGCGAACTGCATGGTGAACGTCGGCGGCGGGCAGCTGGTCCGGTCACCGAAGTTCTCCTTCACCGTCGGAACGACCTACACCCTGGAGATCGGTCCCGGCACGCTCATCGCCGATGTCCGCTGGAAGCACCAGGACGACATCATCTTCATCCCCAGTGCCTTTGGAACGCCCTTTGGCATCGACTCCTACAACCTCGTTGACAGCACGATCGCCTACGAGTGGTCGAGCGACCGGGTCGACTACCGGGTCGCACTGGTGGGCAAGAACCTGGGGAACACCGAATACATAGAGCAGGCCCTGCCGTCGGTCGGCTTCCAGACCTGGGCACCGCCGCGATACATCGGCCTCGAGATTGGCGGGACCTTTTAGCGGACCTACATCCCACCGCTGACGGGCAGGATGATTCCGGTCACCCACTCGCCAGCCGGAGAGCAGAGGTAGAGGGCCGCCGCGCCGAGGTCGCGCGGTGTGCCCAGGCGCCCGGCCGGGAGTTTGAGAGCCTTCTCAAGTTGCGGAAGGTCGTCTTCCTTCAACCGAAGCGCTTGCATCATGATCTCGGTCGGCACGGCACCGGGCTCGATCGTGTTGACGCGAATCCGCGGCCCCAGTTCGCGCGCCATCGAAACGGTCATGTTGTTGAGACCTGCCTTCGCGGCGGAGTAGTGGCCGCTTCCAGGGACCGGATCCGAACCGGCGCGCGACGAAATATGGAGGATGCGACCTCCGCTCTCGCCCATGTGTTTCGACGCAGCGCGCGTGCACACCCACGGCGCCGTCAGGTTCAGGCGAAGGGTCGCGTCCCACTCCTCTCGGGGCAGATCGACGAGCGGCGACTGGATCGGCGAGCCGCCCGCGTTGTTCACCCAGATATCGAGCGAGCCGAACTCGGACACCGCGCGCGCACCCAAGGCGTCGACGGCGTCTTCGTCTGTCACGTCCGTCGGCACGGCGATCGCGCGGCCGCCGGCATCGCGGATGTCCTTGGCGACACGTTCGATTTCTTCGGCGCGGCGCGCGGCGCAGACCACTGCGGCTCCCGCTTCGGCGAAGACCTTGGCAATCCCTTCGCCGATCCCGCGACCGGCACCGGTCACCACGGCAACGTCGTTGGACAGGTCAAATAGCGATTCGATGGACATGATGGCTCCTTCGCCTGTTTCGCGTGGACTACGCGGTTTCTTCGGTGGCCGCGTCCTCGGGAATCGTCAGCGCCTCACGGAGATGATCCTGCGCCTCCCGCACAACGGCCTCGAGCTCTGCGCGAACCGGTCCGCGGGCGCATGCCAGGATCGGCGTCGCGGCCCCGTGACGCATGAACGCGTCGAGCCCCTCGTCGTCGACCATTCCCTGGCCCCAGATCACGGATGCACTGATACACGCGGTTGTGAGCTGGACGGCCAGCACCCCGCAATCGACCCACTCGGCCAACTGACGTTTCGCCGCCATCGCCTCGAGTTCCTGGGCGAACGACCGGGTGAGTTCAACGGCCAGGGATTGCTGAATTGCCTCGGTCTGGTGTTGTTCTTCGGCGAATGCCTGGATCAGCGAAGCGTGGTACTCCGCGAGCTCCGTCGTCTGGCGGGCGACCCGCGAGACCATGCCCAGGATCCGCTCTGCGCCCGGCAGTTCTTCCGGGGGGACCATCTCCGAAAGGGCCTCGCGGAATTGCGACTCGACCGCCGCTGCCAGCAAGGCGTCCTTGCCGCCGAACTGGTTGTACAGCGTGGGCACCGAGACGCGACAGCGCCGGGCCAGCTCGCGCACCGTGATTTCCTTGTAAGGCAACTCGGCGATCAACTCGCGCGCGGCCGCAAGGATGCGTTCCCGTCGCTCGAGTTTCTGCTGGGCCATCAATCGCACGCGGGGATTTTAACCGATTCAATTCGTTTAAACGCGTGAAATTGGCCGGCCATAGACACCGCCGCCCAGCCTTCAGGCCAGATCCTGAGCCCATTCGACCAGTGACGCGTGCTCGTCCAACCAGCGGAGAGATTGATCTTCGTCCCGCGTCGGGAGCAACGGGATCACCCGATCGACGCCCTGCTTGGCCAATGCTTCGAGCGCCGCCTTCTTGCCCGGCGCAGCAAAGACCGAGATCTCGATGGCCCCCGGATCCCGCCCCTTCTCGTCGCAGAGCCGTTTGAGCTGGTCCATTCGCTCGTCGATGTCACACGAACCCAGGATCGGCATCCACCCGTCCCCGAATTCGGCCACACGTTCAATGGCCCACTTCGAACTGGCGCCCACATGAACCGGCGGATGCGGCTTCTGCGCGGGCTTCGGTTCCACCCAGACCTTCTCGAAATCCACCCAATGGCCGTGGAACTCGGGCTCCTTCTCCGTCCACATCCGCTTCATGGCTGCGACGGACTCGGCCAGGATCTTCCAGCGGTCCTTGAATGCGACTCCGTGATGCTCCAACTCCTCCGCGTTCCACCCGGCACCCACTCCAAAATCGAAGCGGCCGCCCGAGAGCGAGTCGAGTGAAGCGACCCGCTTGGCGAGCGCGATCGGATGATGCTCAGGCACGAGGCAGATCCCGGTACCGATGCGAAGGCGCTCGGTCACGGCCGCCACCTGGGCCAGGAAAGTGAAGGGCTCGTAGCTCTCCCAGTAGATGCTAGGGAGCGGCGCGCCCGAGGGATGCGGGGTGCGCCGCGACGCCGGGATATGCGTGTGCTCCGTCACCCACAACGACTCGAAGCCGCGTTCCTCGCAGGCTCGGCCGAGAGCAACCGCTGAGATCGAATAGTCTGTCGGGAAGTTGGATACACCGATCTTCATACGAGACTCCTTCCGTTGGAGGTCACGAGACGAGAGGCGACCCTAGCATCCGAGCCGGCCCGAGTGTGCCAGACTGTCTGCATGAACCTCTCGAGAATGCTCACGCCCAAGGCCCTTCCCTGGGCGGCACGAAACGTCCTCCACTTTGCGATCGATCGGGTGACGGGCGCGCCCCCCAGGGCACTGCGCGCACGCGACTACGTCGCCGAGCGCGTTTCGCCCGGCGACGCCGAGGGTGTCCTGGCGGCGCTCGACCGTTATGCGGTCGAAGAGCGCTTCCTGATGAGCGTCGGCCCCGACAAGGGGCCTCTTCTCACGGAAATGATCGGGCGCTTGCGTGGAGATGCGCGCGTGCTCGAACTCGGCGCATACTGCGGCTATTCGGCGATCATGATCTGCCAGCGGCTCGGCGACGGCGGACGGCTGGTCTCGATCGAAAAGGACCAGAACGCCTACGAAGCAGCAAGCGACAACATCGCGCGCGCGGGCTTCGCCGACCGCGTCGACCTGCGATGCGCAGCGTCGGACGAGGAGATCCCCAAGCTGGACGGCCCCTTCGACCTGGTCTTCCTGGACCACTGGAAGGATCTCTACCGCGCAGACCTCGAAAGCCTGGAAGCTCACGGTTTGATCCAGCCGGGCGCGATCATCGTTGCCGACAATACCGGCGACGTCTTCGCTCCCGAGGATTACCTCGGCTACGTACGCGGCTGTGGACGCTACGAGTCAGAAACGCGCGAAGCGCATATCGAGTACTCGAACGTGCCGGACGCTGTGGAGATCTCGGTCTACCTGGGACCGGACCCGCCCGCCTAGCTTTCGGCTGCCTCTTCCTGGGCAGAACGAATGAAGTCCGCCACCGTCGGAAGACGGCGGAGAGACGTCCCTCCGTCGATGTGGAGATTCTGTCCGGTCACGAAGGCGCTCTGGTCGGACGCCAACCAGAAGACCGCGTTGACGATGTCATCGATGCTGCCGAAACGTCCAAGTGGCGTCTCGGCCACGAACGCTCTTCGCACACCGGGCGCATTCGTGATCGCGGCCGTCATCGGGGTTTCGACGAGCGTGGCGGAGACGACGTTCACCCGAACGCCCTTCGGGCCGTACTCGGCGGCCGCGATGCGCGTGGCATGGTTGATCCCGGCCTTCGCACCTGCGTACGGCGCGTAGCCATCGGCCGTCAGCGTCGCTGTCAACGAGCCGATCGTGATGATCGAGCCACCCGCAGCCATCGCATTCGCCATGTGCTGAATGACGTAGAGCGCTCCCGTGAACTGGACCGCGACCATGCGCTCCACGCGGTCGGGTTCCAGGTCGGCGATCGCGCAGTTGTCTTCATAGCCGGCTGAGTTCACGGCGATGTCGATTCGGCCGGATTCGGACAGGACGCGGTCGGCCAGCGCCTTGACGTCGGCGCTCTTCGTGATGTCGCAGGGGAAGGCACGGGCGCCAAGCCGGGCGGCAGCTTCCGCGGCACGCGTCTCATCGCGCGCCGCGATCCAGACCGTGGCGCCTTCCGCGACGAATCGCTCTACGATTCCCTCTCCAAACCCGCCGGAGCCACCGATGACGACGGCGACTTGCCCCTCGAGCGCCGGCACCTAGCGTGCCTTCCGGATATCGAGAGACAGGTTCTTGAGTCCTCGCAGGATGTAGCTCGGCTCGTACTCGAACGTGTTTCCGTCCGAGAACTTCCAATCGGCGATCGCCGAGGACAGTTCCTCGAAACAGACCCTGGCTTCGAGCCGGGCGAGCGGGGCTCCGATGCAGAAGTGGGCGCCCTTTCCGAAGGCAATGTGGTCGCGCACGTTCTCGCGCGTCGGGTCGAACTTGTCGGGCTCGGGAAAGAACCGCTCGTCGCGGTTCGCCGCACCGAACATCACCCAGAGCGTGGAACCGGCCGGGATCGAAACGCCGTCGAGCTCGGTGTCTTCCTTCACGATCCGGAAGAGACCCTGGTTGGGGCTCGACATGCGCAGTGCCTCTTCGACCATGGCCGGGATCGTCGACGGGTCTTCCTGGATCCGCTTCCACTCCGCGGGATTCTCGATCAACAGCTTCACCGTCTCGTTGACGAGTTTCGTGGTCGTTTCGTTCCCGGCCACCATGAGTTGGAGGATGATGCTCACGAGTTCGGGCATCTCGAGCGTCCGGGAATCACCGCTCTGCTCGACAAACGACGCCTGGGTCAGCTCCGTGAGGAAATCGTCGCGCGGCTCCGCCAGTCGCGCAGCAAACTCCCGGGCCCAGTACTGGTGGGACTCGACGACGCCCTCTGCCGCCGCGATCCGATCCTCTTCGCTGAGCGCCACGCCGAGCGTGGCGACCGATGCGTCCGACCACCACTTGATCTTGTCGACGGCTTCGGGCGCCATGTTGAGGGTGTGCGCGATCACGCGGACCGGAAACGGCACCGAGAACGTGTTGACGAAGTCCACGGTCCCCTCGTCCGGCCATTGAGCGATGAGGTCGCGCGTGATTTCCCGAATCACGGGTTCGAGCGCAAGGATCCTGCGTGTCGAGAACGCACGCCCGACGGTTTTGCGGTAACGCGTCTGATCGGGCGGATCAGCCGTCAACATCGTGTTGATCTGGGGCTGCCCCTTCGACGCGATCTCCTTGAGCTTCGCGCCGAGGCCCGGCGACCCGGGCGGCGTACCCGTGTTGCTGAACTGCGACGAGAAGAGACCCGGATTCGCGAACACGTGGTTCACGGTGTCCAGGCGCGACACGAAGTAGATCCCCGACTTCGGATGCTGGAACACTGGCGCGTCGCGACGTAGCGCTTCGTAGTACGGGTAGGGGTCCTGTTGGACATCCCGCGCCATCGGGTCGTACTTGTTGAGATCGACTGCCGTACTCACAGTCCCTCCTTCCGGTCTGCTTCGAGAGACTTGTGCGTTCGAATGATCAGCTGTCGCCACCGAAGTGGAAGCCGAGCCGGATACCGTAGATCCGCGGCGGGAACGTCCCGACCTGGACCGGGAACCCGCCCTGAAACTCGGCACCGATCAGGCGCTGCCCGAAGACCGTCTCGTTCTCGAGATTTTCGACGAAGAGCTCGACGCTGTACTTCTTCTCGACATCTTCCCAGATCAGCCGCAGGTCGGTCTTCGAGCGCGACGCGATCTTGTCGATCGGGAGGTTGTAAGGCCGGGAGAAGTATTCGTCGGTCCATTGGAACTCGACAACGGGGGTGAGTGTTCCCCACTCGCCGAGGGCGATCGTGTACCGGGTGACGAAGGTTAGGTCGAACTCGGGCGAATCTTCCAACCGGTTGCCGGCAAGGTTGCTCTTGCCATCGAGTCCGAGGCCAGCATTGAACGCGTTGGTGGCCGGTGCCGCGCAGCCGGGCTCCGAAACCGCGAAGAACTGGAAGGGATCGTCGGAGCAGAAGGTGTCGAACTCGGCGTCGAGGTAGCCGGCAGAAAACATGATCAGCCAGTTCTCGGTGGGCGCGACCACGAGTTCAAGCTCGAGCCCCTGGATCGTTGCCTCACCGGCGTTCTCGGTGAGGATCTGGGCACCCGTGATCTGGGTGACCTGGAGATCGGTGTAGTCGTAGTAGAACGCGGTCAGGTTGGCCGTGATCATGCCGTCGAGCCACTGGGTCCGCAGTCCGACTTCGAAGGCGTCGATCAGTTCCGGACTCGCCACATTCTTGAAGTTGACGCTTTCCGGCGGGACCAGTGCCTGGAGCTGTGCGACGGCACCGCTGATGTCCAACTCGAGAAGCCCACCCTTGTAGCCGTGGGCGAACTTCGCGTAGAGGTGGTGATCTTCCGTGATTTCCCAGTTGATCTTGGCCTCGTAGGTCGTCTCGCGGAACTTCTCGGCAGCCCGGAGCTGAAGATCGAAAGGCTGCACCGAGGTCGCCGGGTCAAGTCGGTCGATGAAGAATCGGTCGCGGTTCCAGCGGACACCGCCCTCAAGCGTCACCGAGTCGATGATGTCCCATTGGATGTTGATGAACGGCGCGAAGCCGCTCTCCTTCACCGTCGAGTTAGCCTCCGGCGTCACGAACGAGACGACCGTGTCCTGGACCGAGTCGCGGTCACGGGTGAACCAGAAGAAGCCGGCGATCCAATTGACCGGTCCGTCTCCCTCTGATGAGAACCGGAATTCCGCTGTGTAGAGATTCTCTTCGAACTGGTTCGATACATCGAGGACCAGGAGCTCGGTGCCGTCGAGATCCGTCAGCAAGTTCCGCTCGAAATGCTCCCAGCCCCCGATGAGGGTGAAGCCGACGTCGCCGAGGCCCGGAACGTTGGGGAGCCGCGTGTCGAACTGACCGTCGAAGCCCCAGACTTCGAGTTTCCCGTCCCCGAGCCGATGGGCGCTATTCCGGGTCTGCCGGTCGCCCTGCTGGATGGCCTGGGGCGTATTGAAGACTTCGGTGCTCCGGAAGAAGCCGGGGATGCCGCCGAACGCGTTGATTCCGTTGACCAGGAAGTACTCGAGCGCGTCATCCGGCGTCTGGATCGAGCCATCCGGGCATGCGGGCGCCATGATCATGCAGTTCGCCGCGGTCGCGTTCGAGAAGAGCGTGTAGACGGCGCCCACGGCCGGGTTCGCCAGGATGTCGGCCTTGAACTTTGTGTAGCCGTTGAAGGGATCGGTACGCACGACGCCAAGGGGCGCCGGCAATCGCAGCAGGCCCTCGGTGAAGGTATTCAGGACCGGGGTACTCGACGCGATGCCATCTTCACGTCGGTGGTAGTAGCCGCGACCGATGACCTCCGTGTCTTCGCTGATTACGGACTTCAGGCTGAAGCGCGCAAAGAAATCGTCGCCCTTGTCCGGGTCGTTGTTGCGGGTGGTCAGCTCGTTGTCGACCCAGCCGTCGTGGATTTCGCGCTGGATCACAAGCCGACCCATCAACTTCTCGTTCCCTTCGCCCAGGAACGGAATGTTCACCCCACCGCGGAAGTGGTAGCGGTCGGTGTTCGCCAGCGTGATGTCGCCGAAGACTTCCCATTCGTCGTGGGGCTGCTTCCATTGCAAGTCGATGGCGCCCGCCGTTGCGTTGCGGCCATAGACGGTGCCCGACGGCCCGCGCGCGACCTGGATGTTCTCGAGGTCGTAGAAGTGGCCCGTGTACGCTTCGTTGTCGAACTTGAAGACGCCGTTGACGTGCCGCGCGACCGGAGACTGCGACACGATCGACTGCGAGATGCCACGGATCGAGATCGACTGGTTCGAGCCGCCCTTGATCTGCACGTTCGGGATCAGCGCCACCGCATCCGCGATCCGCTCGATATTCGTCTCGCGAATGATCGATGAATCGAAGACGCTGAAGGTGCCGGAAACCTCCTGCAGCGACTCGGTCCGCTTGGTGATGTTGACGACGATCTCGTCGATATCCCGTAGTTCGTCTGTTTCCGCATCTGCCTGTGCAAACGCGGGACTCGCCAGGAGCACGAGCGTCAGGAACACGATGAACATGCACACCGGGCGAAGGCGCATGATTTCTCCTCGAATCAAAGAGCAGGCCCGAAGCGCCGTGGAACCCCTCCAACGGACGCGCGGACCTGAAGGGGAGGCTCGCTAGGCGTCGCCGGCCCAGCTGCCGTGGAAACCGAAGGGAACGCGTTGCGGCAACTTGACCCGGGCCACCGGATCGCCGCTGAAATTCTGTGCGTCGAGGATGACGAGTTCGCTCTTTCCGGAGCCGTCGTCGTAGACGTAGTTCATGACCCATCCCTCGTCGGAGTCCGCATCAGCACCCGGCGCCGCCACGAAGACGGCCTCGGCCGGAGACGCTCCCTCGGGATAGGCGTGAAGCTCACTCTTTCCGGTCTGGAGGTCGAACTTGAGATGACCCGCGAAGGAACCGAGCTCGCCGAACTGCAGCGTGTAGGCGTAGCGGTTCTTCAGGCCGACCCGGGCATCTGCCACGCGCGGGAAGTCCATGCCGCGTTCGTCCAGGGTCTGTTCACCGACGTTTCCGGTGTCGAGGTCGAAGGTGAAGCGATGCAGCGTCTGCTTTCCGTTGCCGCCACCCATGTCGCCTGCGTCACGCCAGACTTCACTGATGCGGCAGACATCGAACACCACCTTGTTGCCTTCGTCCCATGCGTTCACGGTATGGAAGACATAGCAGGGATCGATTTCGAACCACTTCACATCGGCGTTGCCGCCGGTCCGGGGCATGATGCCAATGCGGGCGCCATAGTCGTCGCTCCACTTGAACGGCATGGTGCCTGCGAGTGCGGCCTGCATATCGAACACGACCGGCAGGTCCATGAACAGCGCGTGCTTCTCGGAGATCGAGAAGTCGTGCATCATCGTCGGGCCGGGCACATCGATGACCTCCGACTGCACGAGCTTGCCGTCCGGGCTGATGCGGTGATAGGTCAGGTAGGGCGGAAGCTGGCCGTAGCCGAAGCCGATCATCTCGCCCGTGACGGGGCAGATGTGCGGGTGCGCAGTGAAGGAGGTGTTCAGCTTGCCGCCGTAGTTGAAGGCACCGACCGTCTCGAGCTCATCCGTCAGCTCGTACGGGAAGGAGCCTTCCTCAAGCGCCAGGAGCTTTCCGCCATGCTTGAGCACGTGCGTGTTGGCGGCCGAGACGCGGTAGTCCATTTCACCCTTGTCCGAGATCCGCTTGGCATCGGGGTCGGTGAGCATCAAGGACTGCACGTAGCGGTTCCGGTACCACGAGGCCTTGCCGCCATCGAGGCGGACGCCATGGACCATGCCGTTGCCCAGGAACCAGTGCTCGGACTCACCCGTGGCCGGGTTCGAGCCGTTTCGGACGTAGAGGCCGGAGAGTTCGGGCGGGATCGCGCCGATGACCTCGAGGTTCTCCTCGGTCATCTCTTCGGGAACCGGGGCGAAGTTGCCCTGCAGGTGGAAGGGCTTCTCTTCGGGACTGGCAGCCATGTGGCGCTCCTCTCGGGACTCAGCAGGGGCCGGACAGCCCGCGTCGGCGGGGCGGGAGTGCCCTCGCGCCGCCGACTTTATCATGTTCAATCGCTTGAAACATGTTCAAATCGACGGCGCTTGGAGCAATCCGAGAATCGACTCAGCCGAGTCCGCCGTCCTGATCTTCGCCGTTCATTCCGGCATTCAGGCGCGCTTCCTTGACCATGTTTCGCACGATGGGGCCCAGCGTGGTCGGGTCCTCGACCGGATCCACGCGCGGGCCACGATGCCAGCCCTCGGCGATCGCCAGCACGCCGCCGGACGCCTCGAAGACCCGACCCGTGACATCGCTCGACTCGCGGCTCGCGAGCCAGGTCACGATCGGGGCGATCCAGCGGGGACTCTGCCGCTCGCGCATCTCATCGGTGATTTCGCCCGGCTGCAGGTCCTCGGTCAGGCGCGTTAGCGCGCCCGGCGCGATGCAGTTGACGGTGATGCCGTAACGCTTGAGTTCGCGGCTCGCGATGATCGAAAACGCCGCGATGCCGGCCTTTGCGGCGCCATAGTTGGTCTGACCGGCATTTCCGTAGATGCCCGACACCGACGTCGTATTGATGAGTCGCGCGTCGACCGGGTTGCCGGCCTTGCTCAGGTTGCGCCAATAGGCAGCCGCATGATGGGCGGGCGAGAACGTGCCCTTCATATGCACCTGGATCACGGCGTCCCACTCGCTCTCCTCCATGTTCACCAGCATCCGGTCGCGCAGGATCCCGGCGTTGTTCACGACGACGTCGAGCTGGCCATAGGTATCCACCGCCTGTTCGATCATTTCCTTCGCCTGGCCGAAGTCCGACACGTCCGAGCCGTTGGCGACCGCTTCGCCGCCGGCGGCCTTGATCTCGGCCACCACTTCGTCGGCCGGGCCCAGGTCGGCGCCACTGCCATCGCGAGCGCCCCCAAGGTCGTTCACAACGACCTTGGCGCCGTGGGAGGCGAGCATGAGTGCGTATTCGCGGCCAATGCCACGTCCAGCGCCCGTCACGATGCAGACGCGATCTTCACAAAATGTGCTCATGGGATCTTCCTTGGATGGGGAGTAGAAGGAGAGCGGACGGCCGGGCGCCACCCGTGGCCTCGGCTCGCGGCCCTATCATAGGTGCAGCGGGGTCGCGGATGCGAACCGGCCGGATCTCGTCGACAGCGAGCGCCCGGCCGCAGGATGATGCGCCGACCCGGCTCCGGCGCGGAGCCCGCTCGGCCGACGAGCGCCCGGATCAGTCGGGCTTCTTGAGTCTCGGCACCGAGCCGGCGCTGGCGCCGCCGTCGATCACGAACTCGGCGCCCGTCGAATAACTACTGGCATCCGACGCGAGCCAGCAAACCAGTTCAGCGACCTCTTCAGGGCGACCGATCCTGGGAATCGGGTAACGCGCGTAGGCCCCGCCGCGCGTCTCGTCGGTCGCAGCCGCACCGGCCACCATCGGTGTGTCGATGCCGCCCGGGTGGACCGAGTTGACGCGGATTCCGTCCGGGCCCACCTCGAGCGCTGCCGTCTTCGTCATCCCGCGAACGGCCCACTTGCTCGCGGAGTACGCGATCGCCCCGGCGACACCCTGGAGTCCGGCCATCGACGAGATGTTCACGATCGAACCGCCGCCGGCGGACCGCATCGCAGGGATCGCGTGCTTCATGCCCAGGAAGACGCCGGTCTGGTTGATTCGGACGACGCGTTCGTAGTCGGCCAACGCCGTCCGCTCCAGCGCGTCGAAGTGCAGGACCCCCGCGTTGTTCACGAGGATATCGAGCTTGCCGTATGCCGCGGCCGTCGCATCGACCGCCGCTTCCCAGTCGGACTCGTTGGTGACGTCGAGTTCGACGAAGCGAGCCGCTGCTGCCAGCTCGTCGGCGAGTGCGCGGCCGGGTTCGGTCAATACGTCTCCCAGCACGACGCGGGCGCCTTCGGCCACGAAGCGGCGCGCATGCGCCTCCCCCATGCCGCGCGCACCCCCCGAAATGAGGGCAACCTTGCCTGCGAGTCTTCCCGCTACCGTCATCGCATCCTCCGGCAGGATCGTATCACTGCCAACCCCGATCGATGGTTTCGGTCACCGCCATTGGGCTAACGTCGGCTTCACTTCGAAGGAGATCCGATGATCGCCGCGCTCATCGTCCTGGCCGTGGTCGGCGCGCTCGCCTGGTTCACCTACGAACGAAGCCAGCGCAAGACCCATGCGGTCCCGGCGGGCCATCGTCCGGAAGTCACCCTCCCCCACGAGGAGGAGTGGGAGCTCTATCACAACGCGCTTTCGCTCTGCTCCAAGAAGTCGAGGCTCTGCCTGGCCGAGCTCGGAGTGTCCTACAAGAGCCACCCCATCGATCTCATCGAGACGGGCTCGTACGAAAACCTCAGCCGACGGTTCCTCGGCGTGAATCCCGGCGGCACCGTCCCGGTGTTGGTTCACGACGGGAACCCCATCTACGAGAGCCACGAACAGATCCGTTATGCGGCGGATCATGCGCCGGAGGACGCTGCGCCGCTGGTTCCGGACGATCCGGCCCTCGCTGCAGAGATGCAACAATGGATCGACCGATCATCGCTTTATGGGGACGATCCGCTCGCGGCCGCCCACGAGAGCGCGGGGAACACGGTTCCGGGCCTGACGGCCCCGCTCTTCGCCGCCATGATCGAGGAGATTCCCCGGATGCGGATCCTCGAAGGCCTGCTCTTCCACCGCTACAGACAACGACCCCTGTTGTTTCTCGGCATGAAGCAGGTCGGCATCGCAAAGCTTCACAAGGGGCCTGCGGCCAAGATCATTGGGCGCTGCCTCGGTCACATGCACGAGCACCTCGACGCCCTCGAAGAACAACTCGCAAAGACCGGCGGTCCCTGGATCCTCGGGGACGCCTTCTCGCTGGCCGATGTCAGCTGGGCCGTAGTGCTCGAGAGACTGCGGGAAGCAGATTCGCTGCACGTGTTCATCGGCCCGGACAGTCGGCCGCACGTCACCGCCTATTGGCATCGCTGGCGAGCGCGGCCCAGCTACCAGGCTGCGATCACTGACCACGGCCACCCGATCATGGAGAGAGGCCTCGAACGAATCCGTCGCGCCAAGCAGGCCGACCCGGCGCTCCGGGCCACCCTCGAGGAGATCCCAACACGATGACTGAAACCCATCCGTCGATCTGTCGGTTCTGCCACGCATCGTGCGCAATCCTCGTCGATGTCGAAGACGGGCGCGCCGTGAAAGTGCGTGGCGACCGGGAGAACCCGATCTACCACGGCTACGCCTGCCCGAAGGGGCATGCCCTCCCCGAACAGCACGCCCACCCGGACCGCCTGCTGCATAGCCAGAAGCGCAATGCCGCTGGAGGGCACGACGCCATTCCCCACCAACAGGCGATCGCCGAGGTCGCCGCCCGCGTGCAGGCCATTCTCGACGAGCACGGCCCGCGATCGGTTGCGATCTACACCGGCACGTTCTCGTTTCCGTACCCGGCCGCAGTCCCCGTCGCGATGGCATGGATGAACGCGATCGGATCGCCCATGCGCTTCACCAGCGCCACGATCGATCAGCCGGGCAAGATGATCGCACCCGCCCTGCACGGCCGGTGGGCCGCAGGCGCGCAGCCGTGGCAAGGCGCGGACACCTGGATGTTGGTCGGCGCCAACCCGAGCGTGTCGAAGTCCATCGGCGTGCCCGTACACAACCCCGCTTGGCACCTCGATCGCGCGGTCAAGGACGGCCTCCAGCTCGTCGTGATCGATCCGCGCCGCAGCGACGCGGCGCGAAAGGCCGCCGTCCACCTGCAACCGCGCCCGGGCGAAGACCCGACCGTCCTGGCGGGCATCCTCCGCGTCATCATCGACGAGGGTCTCCACGACAAGGATTTCATCGAGGAGAACGCCGCCGGCTTCGAGAACCTGCGCGCGGCCGTGGCCCCCTTTACGCCCGAAGCCGTCTCACGGCGCGCAGATGTTCCGGCCGAGGAAATCGTGCGCGCCGCGCGCGTTTTCGCCGGCGGCAGCCGCGGCTGCGCGAATGCGGGGACGGGGCCGAACATGGCCCGCCGCGGAAACCTCACGGAGTACCTCCTGCTCTGCCTGAACACGCTATGCGGCCGCTGGCTCCGAGCCGGCGAGCTGCTCCCGAACCCCGGCGCCCTGTTACCGCCGGTCGAGGTCCGTGCGGAACCCTCGGCACCGACGCCGGGCTGGGGGTTCGGCGAGCGACTTCGCATCCGGGGTCTGACCGACACCGCGGCCGGCCTACCCACCGCGGCGCTGGCCGACGAGATCCTGCTGGAGGGACCGGGGCAGGTAAAGGCGCTCTTCTGCATCGGCGGAAATCCAATGGCCGCGTGGCCCGACCAACTCAAGACGCATGCAGCGATGGAAGCGCTCGAGCTCCTCGTGACTTGTGACATCAAGATGTCCGCGACGGCTCAGCTTGCCGACTACGTCATCGCACCCCGGCTCTCGCTCGAACAACCGGGGATGTCGCTCCCGACAGAAACGCTCGTTCCCTACGCGATGGGTTATGGCATGCCCTACGCCCAGTACGCGCCCGCCCTGGTCGATCCGCCGACAGGATCGGATGTCATCGAAGAGTGGGCGTTCTTCTACGGCCTCGGCCGTGCGATGGGACTTCCCTTGACCGTGACGTCGTCGTACTCCTGGGGTCCGACCGTCGAGAACCCTGCGGTCTTCGAACTCGACATGGAACGACCGCCAACCACCGACGGGCTGTTCGAGATGCTGACCACGGGTTCGCGTGTCCCGCTGTCCGAAGTGAAGCGTCACCCGCATGGCGCCGTCTTCGAGGCACCGACCAGTACCGTGCTCCCGAAGCGCACCGGCTGCGAGGACCGACTCGACCTCGCGAATGACCTGATGATGGGCGAACTCGCGGAAGTCGCTGTCGAGCCGATGCCGACCGCGGGCGACTACCCCTTCCGACTGATCAGCCGTCGCCTGCTCTCGAGCCACAACTCGGCGGGACGAGACATCCCCAGGCTCACCCGGCAGTGGAAGACGAACCCGGCCTTCATGCATCCGGATGACATGGCCACCCTCGGCGTAGCGGCCGGCGACATCGTCGAGATCCAGTCCGACCACGCCGCGATTCTTGGCGTCGTCCAGCCCGAGGACGGGCTCCGCCGCGGCCTGGTTTCGATGCCGCATGGGTACGGCGACGTCCCGGGCAGCCGCGCCGATCTTGACGTTCGGAACACCGGGAGCAACACCGGGCGACTGACCCCGGTCGACCGCGACTACGACCCCTACACCGGGATCCCGCTGATGAGCGCGATCCCGATCCAGGTGCGCCCGACGCAGGTCCCTTGATTCAGCGCCCCTCGAACCGGGGGGCTCTTCGTTCCGCCATGGCGCGGGTGCCTTCTTTGAAATCAGCGGTCCGCTGAAGCCGGTCCTGCTCAGCCTTCTCGCGGTCGGTGGCAGTACGGATTTCGTCGGCGAGCCCGCCGCGGAGCGTCTCCCGAATGCTTGCGATGGCGAGCGGCGCCGAGGTCGCGATCTCGGCCGCGAGCGCATGCGCCTCGTCGCGGACGTCGGCCAACGCAACGAGTCGGTCGCACAGGCCCAACGCGTGCGCTTCCTCCCCCTTGAGCCGCCGCCCCGTGTAGAGCAGTTCGGCCGCCGCTTGTGGACCGACCAACCTCGGGAGTGTCACCGACAGCCCAAAACCGTGGTGGAAGCCGAGTCGGGCGAAGTTCGCACTGAAGCGCGCTTCCGGTGCAGCCACCCGGAAGTCGGGCATCAGTGCGAGGCCCAACCCGCCGCCGATGGCAGCCCCCTGAACTGCGGCGACGACGGGCGTCTGTGTTGCGAACAAACGCACGGCTTCGTCATAGAGATGCGTTCCCGACGTTCCCGTTGTCGCGGGCTCCTTTGAAGCGAAATTCGCGCCCGCGCAGAAATGCCGCCCGTCGGATGCGAGCACGATCGCGCGGCATCCGGCCTCCGCATCGAGCGCCTCGAACGCGTCCGCCAGCGATGCGATCAGCGCGTGATCGAAGAAGTTGTTGGGCGGACGCTGGACCTCGGCGAGTGCCACGAACCCGTCGTCGAGGGTCACGGCCACGTCGCCGAATCGACCGAAATCAGGCATTTCTTCTCCCGCCTAACGCGGCAGCCCGACGAGCTGCCGCGCGATGATCATCCGCTGGATCTGCCCCGTGCCCTCGACGATGTCCATCGCCTTCGCATCGCGGTAGAGCTTCTCGATCAGATGGTCCCCGCGTCCCCCGACCAGACCCAGCAGTTCGAGACCCATGCTCGCGGCTTCCTGCGCCACCTGGGCCGCCATCGCTTTCGACATCGACGCCTCGATGATGTTGGCCCGTTGCTGATCGGCCAGCCAACCCGCACGGAGGCAGATGAGCCGCGCCTTCCGCACTTTTCGCGCGATCGCTTCGATCCGGTCGCGCACCCGGTCACGCCCGAGGAGGTCCGTCTCGCGGGCGAACCGGATCGATTCATCGAGAGCCGCGCGAGCGATTCCCACGGCGTTCGCCGCGATCACTGGCCGCCCGGCATTGAACGTCTGCATCGCGGCCTTGAAGCCGGCCTTTCGCTCGTAACGTTCCTCGCCGCCTAGCAAATTAGAGGCTGGGAGGCGGACGTCTTCAAGCGTGAACGACGTCGATTCGTACGCTTTGAGCCCCATTTTCTTTTCGATCTTGAACCCGCCGAGCCCAGGCGTTCCCTGCTCGACCAGAAATGCGCGCTGTGCCGCCCGACCCTTGCTCGGGTCGACGGTGGCCTGGATGAGCAGCCAGTCGGAACGCGAGGCCGCGCCGATGAAGCACTTGGCCCCGTTCAGGATCCAGTGGTCACCGTCCCTGCGCGCCAGTGTACGAATCGCGGCCGCGTCGGAACCGGCCCCCGGCTCGGTCATTCCGAAACAAGCCCAGCGGGGCTTGTCGGGTTCGAGGAAGGGGCCGAGGAAGCGCTCCTTCTGCTCATCGGTCCCCATGCCGATCACGCTCTGTTCCGGGAGTCCAGGGCCTGGCGTGGCGTTGATCACACCGCGGTCCCAGTAGGCGAGTTCCTCGGCCAACAGCAGGCTCAAGATCACGTTCGATTTTCGGGGCTTCGATTTCGGCGCGTTCGGGCCCGCCCAGCGCGTTCGTCCTTCGCCGCGTTCCAGACACCGGTCGAAGAAGGGATCTCCCACCGGAATCGGCGCGGCATTCCGATCGGCCTCGAGGCCGGCGGGGCGAATCTCACGCTGCCCGACTTCTCGCGCCTCTTCGATTCGTTCCCGCATCGCGGCGTCGATCGCGAATTCCATCACAGCGCTCCTGACTGGCCGAGGTCAAGCGGCGTGTCGGTTTCCACGAGTCGTTGGCCCGCTTCCTCGATGGCCGCGTCGTAGCCCCCGAATAGCAAACCGAGTGCACGCGACTCTCGCATGTGTTTTTCAACCGGATAGTCGGCCATGAAGCCGTGGCCGCCGAGCACCTGGACCCCGTTGGGGCCGATCAGCCGCGAGGCTTCAATGCACTCGGCCCATGCGGCGGCCGCCTCTGCGGCGCAGGGCAACGCGCGGTCGACGCGCCAAGCCGCCTCATGCACGAGCAAACGCGCCGCATCGAGCGCCATCCGCATGTCGACCATCAGGAACGCAAGGGCCTGGTGGTGACCGATCGGCTTCCCGAAGGCCTCGCGCTCCTGGGAGTAGGCGGTGGAGAAATCGCACGCGCTTCGCATCACACCCAGCAGCAGCGATGCCGCATGGAGGCGCGCACGCGCTCGGGCCCGCTCCGCACCAGCGGCGTCCGTCCAGCGGCCGGCGATCGAGGCTCCCTCGAGTTCGAGCCTTGCAGCACCCGCGGCGCGCAGACCTGCCCCGCGAACGCGCTCGAGGGAGATCCCCTCGGTGACCAGAAACGCGTCGGAGCCGGCCAGGACGACGACGGCCCCCGCCTCATCCGCCGGAACCCAGGCCGCGTCCAGCGTCAGCGTGTCAGCGGAGACATCGACGGCGTCGACGATCACGAGGATCGCGCGGGACGCCCCGTGATCCAAGGCACTCGTCAGCGCGGTCACTGCATCGTCGCCGCCGACTTCGAGCAATGTCGTCAACGCCGGCCCGAACGGGTCGAGCGCGAGCGCCGCGCCGGCATCGCCGGCCGCAAGTTCCTCGTTGACCAGCACACGCGCGACACAGCCGAGGCCAGCACCATCGTGGCGCTCGGGCAGCTCAAGCGCCGCGAGACCGACTTCATCCCAGGCCGCGAGCAGACCGGCATCGACGGCGCGCGCGGCTTCGGACTCCCTCATTCGGGGCGTCAGCTCCGTTTCTGCAAGCTTCCGGGCAGTATCGACGATCAGGGCCAACTCATCGCCGGGATCCAGGTCGAACATGCTGTCTCCGTTCCGTTTCCGTTTACCAGGTGTCGACGAACGGCCGCTTCTTCGTGCGACGGCGCGGGGCCGGCGGAACCGAAGCCAACGCCCTCGAGATCCAGTGACGGGAGTCGGCGGGGTCGATCACGTCGTCGATCTCGAAGAACGACGCTGTGCTCACGGCCTTCCCCCGGTCATACATGCCGGCAACCATCTTGTCGTAGAGGGCACGTCGCTCGTCCGGGTCCTCGAGCGCAGCGAGTTCCTTCCGGTAGCCAAGCTTCACCGCCCCCTCGAGCCCCATGCCGCCGAACTCTCCTGTAGGCCATGCGACGGTAAAGAACGGCGCCTTGAAGCTCCCGCCCGCCATCGCTTGAGCGCCGAGCCCGTAACCTTTGCGCAGGACGATCGTGAAGTAGGGCACGCTCAGGCTCGCGCCTGTGACAAACATGCGTGCGGCGTGGCGGACGGTTCCTGATTTCTCGGCCTCGGGACCGACCATGATTCCGGGCGTGTCACACAAGAACAGGATGGGCACATCGAAGGCATCACAGAGCTGCATGAATCGCGAGGCCTTGTCTGCACCCGGACTGTCAATGGCGCCGGCCAGGTGGGTCGGGTTGTTCGCGATGATCCCGATCGGGCGACCCTCGACACGTGCGAACGCCGTGACCATCCCGTGGCCGAAATCGCGACGCAGCTCCAGGACCGAACCGGTATCCGCGAGACCGGCGATGACCTCCCGCACGTCGTAGATCCGCAGGCGGTTCTCGGGGATCGCACTTCGGAGGAGCCGCGGGTCCGCGCAATCCCAGTCCTCGAGCGCACCTTGAAAATACGAGAGGTACTGCTTCGCCACCGCGGTCGCCTCGGCCTCGTCTTCGACCGCGATATCGACCACGCCGTTGGCGCGCTGCACTTCCATCGGCCCGACTTCGTCCGGGCGAAACACTCCGAGCCCGCCGCCTTCGATCATCGCGGGGCCACCCATTCCGATGTTCGAATTGGCCGTCGCAATCACGACATCGCAACAGCCAAGCAATGCGGCGTTGCCGGCAAAGCAATAGCCGCTGTTGACGCCCACGAGCGGCACCAGCCCCGACAGAGCGCCGAAGTACTGGAACGCCCAACAATCGAGTCCACTGCCGCCCACGCCATCGGTATCACCGGGGCGGCCGCCACCCCCTTCACTGAAGAGCACGACCGGGAGCTGCCACTCTTCGGCGAGCTCGAACATCCGATCCTTCTTGCGATGGTTCTGCCCGCCCTGCGTTCCAGCCAGGACCGTGTAGTCGTATGACATCGCGACGCAGCGCGCGTCGGTGTCCGGAAAGAGCGCCGCGTTGACGGTCCCGACGCCGGCGATCATGCCGTCGCCGGGCGTATTTTCGATCAGGTCTTCCACGCTGCGACGGCGCCGTTGTGCCGCCAGCATGAGTCCGCCGTACTCGATGAAGCTTCCCTCATCGACCAGGTCGGCGACGTTCTCGCGCGCCGTTCTTTGCCCGGTTTTTCGGCGCTTCTCCACCGCCTTGGGGCGCTTCGCGTCCAAACCCATGGCGTGGCGGTCAAAGACCTCGGCCAGGTCCGGTCGGACATGATCCAGATCGATCTGGGCGGCTTCGTCCTCCCGCTCAGCCGCGACTTCGCGGGCTTCGATGAAGACAAGCGGGTGGCCTTCGAGCACGGTGTCGCCAGCCGCCACCCCAAGACTCGCGACACGACCCGACACTCCGGCCGTGACGACGTGTTCCATCTTCATCGCTTCCATGACCAGGAGCGGGCGTCCAGCATGGACGAGGTCCCCCTCCGCGACCTCGAGACTGACGATGGTGCCCTGGACCGGCGCGGCGACGGCGATGGCCCCAGCCGGGCCCGTGGACTCGGCGACCGGCGTCGCCGCCGGCTTCGATGACTGCACCGCCCTCTCCGCCTTCCCATGGTCGAGTACGGCAAGGGGATCCGTTGAATCGAGCTTCACGCCGGCGAGCCCGGCTACCGAAGCCTCCGGCGAGGCCGGTGGTTCCGAATCGGCGGCCGGGAAGGTCCGTGTCTCGATCGGCGACCCGGCGAGTTCCCGGGCGTTGTCCTCGACGAACTTGGTCGTCACACGGTTTGCGACCACGTCGGGGTGGCGCAGCAACGCCTGGAGGAATCCGATGTTGGTCGCAAAGCCCTCGATGCGAAACTCCGCGAGGCCGCGATGTGCGCGTATGACGGCGTCCTCGAACCGCGGCGACGTCGAATGGGCGATGAGTTTCGCCAGTAGCGAGTCGAACGCGGGGCTCGTCGTGTAGCCGGTGTAACCGTAGGTATCCGTGCGAATGCCCAGACCCGACGGCGGCTCGAACGCCGTGAGCTTCCCCCCACTCGGGAGCGGTGTCCCCTTCTTGTTCATCTTCTCGGTGTTGACGCGACACTGGATCGCGAAACCCCGGGGCGCGGGGATGTCGGCCTGATCGAGTCCGAGTGACGTCAATGTCGCACCGCCGGCGATCTCGAGCTGCGCACGCACCAGATCGATCCCGGTCACTTCTTCAGTCACCGTGTGCTCGACCTGCAAGCGCGCGTTGGCTTCGATGAATGCGAAGCGGGTCTCATCTTCTGCGTCCACCAGAAACTCGAACGTACCCAGGCTTGCGTAGTCGACGGCCCGCGCCATCCGGACCGAGGCTTCGGTCAGTGCGTCGCGGGTCGACGCGGCCAACGTGGGGCTGGGCGCGATCTCGATCAGCTTCTGGTTTCGGCGCTGCAGCGTGCACTCACGCTCGTGCAGATGGCTGACATCGGAGCCGTCTCCGAGGATCTGCACTTCGATGTGACGCGCACGTCGTACGAGTTCCTCAGCGTAGACGTCGCCACTCCCGAACGCCTTGGTCGCCTCCGACTGACAACGATCGTATGCCTCGGCCAGATCCTCGCGGCGTTCCACCGCACGCATGCCGCGCCCGCCGCCGCCCGCAATCGCCTTGATCATCACGGCTGCGCCGTCGCCCAGGGAGTCGAAGAACGCGCAGACGTCGTCCAGCGAGGTCGGTCCCGAGGTGCCGTTGAGCACGGAAACGTCGCACGCCTGCGCCAGCTCACGGGCACGGGCCTTGTCGCCGAACTGGGCCAGGGTCTCGCTCGCGGGCCCGACGAAGACGAGACCGGCCTCACGGCATTGGCGGGCGAACTCGGCGTTCTCGGACAGGAAGCCATAGCCCGGGTGCACGGCCTGGACGCCCGCACTCACGGCGGCCGCTACGACGGTTGGAATATCGAGATAGGCGGCAGCGCCCTTTCCCGAGAGCGCGATTGCGCGGTCGGCCTTGCGGACGTGCAACGAGGCCGCGTCATCCGAGGAGTGGATCGCGACCGATTCGATGCCCAGTTCCGCCGCCGCGCGCAGGATGCGCACGGCGATCTCGCCACGGTTGGCCACCAATACACTCTCGAGGCTCATCGGCTCCAGTTCCTCCAGCAACGGGACGGGCGAGTGTAGACGAACCCGGTCCGGGTGGGCTCAGACCGCCGATCGCTGCTGCGGATTGCGAGTGAAAGGCGCCACGAGCAGAACCACCAGCGGCAGGAAGGCCAACGCGTGCAGTCCGGGCGTGTAGGAACCGAAGGCATCCTTGACGTAGGCGAGCAATGCCGGCCCGAGGGCGCTCGCGACGACGATTACCATCATCATCACGCCTTGGATCGCACCCAGGTGCTCACGGCCGAAGAAATTCGGGAGCGCGGCCACGGTCAGCGGCCCATAGAACCCCCCGGAGAATCCCCAGCCCGCGATGCAGATCGCGTGCAGCAACGGGTCGCCCAGGTGCGGGGCCAGCCCGAACATCAGCATCTGACCGACCATCATGGCCATGACGAGGAAACGAATCGGGAAGCGATCGACGGCGGCCCCAACCAGGATTCCGGTCGGCACGCTGACAAGGGTGACCGGCAGGAAGAGCCCCAGGGATTGCGCCTCGGTGAGCCCGGCCTCCGCACCGAGGTCGACGATATGGAACGCCATGCCGGTCCCCACCATCGCGTGGTTCCCGATCCCGAGCGTGACCACCCAGAACGCGGCTGTTCGCAGCGCCTCGCCTCGCGTGAAGTCACGCGTCGCGGGCGGAGGCGCACTCGTGGACGCGTCGATCGGCGAAAGGCCACCGTCGAGAACCAGACCACAGGCTTCGGGGCTTTCCCGAAACAGCAGCCAACCCGCGAACGCCATGCCGACCCCCACGACGAGGGCCATCTCGAGCCACGCGCCGCGCCACCCGGATGCCGACACCCACCCGGCGAGCACCACGGGGGAACTGGCGAAGGCAATGCTCGAAAACGGGCCCTGGATCGAAGAAACCAGACCGCGCCTGCGCTCGAACCATCGGCCTAACATGGTCCGCGAGACGAGCGTGAGCATCCCCTGGCCCGAGAACCGAAGCCCCAGGAACCCCAGCACCAGGAGCCCGTAGGCAGAAACGCGCGGCGAGGGCCCGAGGCCGGCGACGGCTTCCGCGATCCGGTCCACCTGGCTCAGGAACACCAGTACGCTGCCAAGGCCCACGGAAGCCAGCACCACGCCGCGCCGAACCCCGAAGCGGTCGACGAAGCCCCCCGCAGCGGGAAGCAACAGCCCGCTGATCAGCGTTCCGATCAGGTAGGTCTCGCTGAAATCGACTCGCGACAGACCGGTGGCGTCCAATAGCGATTCCGTGAAGACGGAGACACCGATGGTCTGCCCCGGCGCGCTCATCACGATGCCCAGGGTCGAGGCCACGAGCACAACCCAGCCGTAGTAGAACGGCAGCGCGGCCGGGCGGAACGGGAAGTCGGGCCGCATCGCGCGTGGATAGCCCGCGCGGCGCCGATGGGCCAGCGCCTAGGGCGCCGGGATCGCCTTCATCACGGGCTGGCGCTTACGCGCCGCCGCGGGGCGCTCGCAGTCCTGGGATGCGTAGTGGGTCGCAATCGCGCGTCGAAAACCGTCGCTCCGATTGCGCCCGCTCCCATGGACCAGCAGCGGGTGAAAAAGCAGGGTGTCGCCGGGTGCCATCTCGATGTGCACGCGGGCCTCCGGGTCGACGCCGTCGGCGGCGAAGAACCCGAAGTTGACGTGCTCCCAGTCCGGCAGCCCGTGGCGATGGAGATCACTCCTGTGACTCCCCGGAATCACTGCCAGGCATCCGTTCTCGCGCGTGCAGTCATCGATGGCCGTCCACGCCGCCACGATCTTCTCCGCCGGGCGCAGCGCGAAGTAACGCAGGTCCTGGTGGAGCGGGTGACGCCCATCCACGCCCGGTGGCTTGTTGAACACATTCGATGAGATCGAGTAGAGCGCTTCGCCCACCAGCGAGCGGACGGCGGACAACAACGGAGGGGAAACCGCGTACTCCCAGAGCACGGGGTCTTCCTCGAAGCTCAGGATCTTGTTGATGGCGTGAAGCGGCGTCGGCGCCTCAGCCTCGCCCTTCGCAACCATCACGTCCTTCATGACGACGAGCCGTTCAGGCGCCGGAACCCGACCCAATACCAGGTCTTCGAAGCGCGCCGACCAGCGGGCCAGCTCGGACTGCGGGATCAAGCGCGGAAGCAGGACGAAACCGTCTCGCTCGTAGTCCGCGCGCTGGTTCGAGGTCAAGGCCATCGCTTCGACGCTAGCGATGACGGGCGGCCCACACCCGCTCGTCGTGGTATCCCTTCCGCTTCCGCCACCCTGCCCCCCAAGGAGCGTTCATGTCCGAGAGCGAAGCCACCCCGGCCAAGGCCGTCCGCGACCCCGAGAGCTACCGCGAGTCGCTCGACACCTGGATGAGGCAGCAGCGTCCGGACGTGACCGACCTCCGCGTGCACGACGTCGACATGCCCCGGGCCACCGGCTTCTCGAACGAGACCGTCTTCTTCTCCGCCACCTGGAGCGAAGGCGGAGCCGAAACCAGCCAACGCTTCGTGGCCCGCATCGAACCGGAAGGCGGCGCGCTGTTTCCGCAACAGACCCCGGCCTGCGCGCGCTCGGTCGAGGTGCAGCATCGCATCATGAAGAACGTCGAAGCCACCGGCGTGGCTCCGATTCCGCCGACCCTGCCCTTCGAAGCGGATACTTCAGTGCTGGGACGCCCATTCTTCGTCATGGAGTTCGTCGAGGGCGTGATCCCGGCCGACGTCCCACGTTATTCCACGGACGGCTTCCTCAAGGAAGAGGCGACACCCGAGGAGCGCGCCCGGATGCTGAAGAGCGGCATCGAAACGATGGCGGCCCTGAACACGCTCGACTGGAAGAAGACCGGACTCGACTGGCTCGACCCTTCCGGCACCGGCAACCCAAGCCTCGCGCTGCAACTCGACCTGTACGAAGACACCGCCACGCGTCAGCTCGGTGATCGCTCGCACCCGGTGCTGCGGGAATGCTTCGACTACCTCCGTGCGAACGCCGAAGAGACCCCCGTCGGCCTCTCCTGGGGAGACTCGCGCCTCGGCAACATGATCTGGCGCGACTACCGCTGCGTCGCCGTGGTGGACTGGGAAGCGGCCTCGCTGGTTTCGCCCCAGGCCGACATCGGCTGGTGGCTCATGTTCGATCGGCAGTCGTTCGACGATATGCAGGCCCCGCGACTCGAAGGTTTCCCGACCCGCGAAGAAATGGTCGCCATCTGGGAAAACGCGACCGGAATGTCCGCCGGCAACATCGACTACTGGGAGATCTACGCCCTGATGCGCTTCAACGTCATCATGGTGGGTCTCGGCGACCGGATGGTCCGCGCCGGCCTGATTCCGGCGGAGAACAACATGGCGGTCAACAACGGAACGACCGACGCGATCGCCAGGCGCCTCGAGGCCGTCGGCTAGGTCGTCCCCACGAGCGCTGCGCCCTCGGCAAAGAACACGTCGCGAGCGTGCTCGGTGTCCATGTACTCCTTGAACTCGATGATCTGGCCGTCCCGCACCCGCATCAGGAAGTGGTAGTCGTTCGCGTAGGCCTTCCCGCTGGCATGCGTTCCCTTGCTGACCGCTTCGATCGCGACGCGTTCGCCTTCGGCCGTCATCGCCGAGATTTCGAAGGCGAGCCCGTCCGGAAACATGCCGAGCACCATCGGCGCATTCGCCAGCGACTGCTCCCGCGTCTTGCGGCCGGAGAAGGGCAGCGAGCCCGCGGTCCAGAGCTCGAAGTCCGGGGCGTAGAGGCGATCCAGCGTCGCAGCATCGGCGGTGCTCAATGCCTCGAAGAACGTTCGGGCCAATGCCTTGTTGGCATCCTCGACAGCGCCCATCTCAAGCCTCCAGTGCCACATCGTCGTGGTCGGTATCGGCGCGGAACTGCTCGCACAGACCGGCCGCGGGAAATCCCAATTCGCAGGAGTGTAGTGGCGGGTACCGTCGAAATCCTGGAACGCGCAGGATTCCGATCCGCCGTCGGTGATACCATGGCCGGGTTCCCCCGCACGCCTGTGTCCGGCTGCCCGAGGAGACTTCTTGAAGAAGCGCGCCCTGCTCTGCCTCGCGTCAGGTCTTCTGCTTTCCCTGCCCACAGCCGAACCGGTTCGCGCCGCAGATGACCTCGCGGGAATCGACGAGATCCGCGTCTCGATCACGCGGCGCGACGAATCGCTACAGGACGTCGCAGCGACGATCTCGGCATTCGATCAGAGTGCGATCCGCGAGCTGAACATCGAGACCCTGCAGGACGTGATCACCCTCATCCCCAATGCCCAGATCAAGGATGCGGGAAATGGCGCGATCGCGATCCGCGGCATCACGCAGTCCTTCACGGGCCAATCGCCCGTGGCCGCCCACTTGAACGGGATCTTCCAGTTCACGACGGCAACCT
Organism: Deltaproteobacteria bacterium; assembly: GCA_029261815.1. GTDB lineage: Bacteria > Myxococcota_A > UBA9160 > UBA9160 > UBA6930 > JAJDAP01. Next base: position 53,804 of record JAJDAQ010000086.1, on the reverse strand, counting down.
ACGGCGATCTCTATGACATCGAGACCATCGAGGTCCAACGTGGCCCGGTGGGTGTGGTGTACGGAAGGAATGCCACCGCTGGAGCAATCAACGTGACCTGGAAACGGCCCACCGCCGACTGGGAAGCGTTCGGCGATGTCACGCTCGGAAGCTTCGACCGCCGACAGTTTCGCGGCGGCGTCAACGTTCCCTTGCTTGGCGAAGGGGACGACCGACTGACCGCGCGCTTCGTTCTCCAGCGGGACATCCGTGACGCCGCACTCCGCAACACCGAAGGACGCCGACGGGATGGCGGCACCGACGCGTGGACGTTCCGCGGGACACTGCGGTGGCAGCCGGACGAGGACACCGTCGCCCACTGGCGGGGCTATTGGAGCAAGGATGAAGAGGCAAGCGGCACGGTCGGAATTCCCCGGTTCGCCGACAGTGCGCCACGGGTGTCCAACTTCGACTTGCAGCAACTCGGGGTCCACCCCTTCGACCCGTACGACGGCTTGGTGCAGTTCAAGCAAAGCCTCCTGACGAGCCCGCAATCGGTGATCTACGCGCTGGCGTCCAACGTGGCGCTGGCAGCATGCCAACCCGTCGTCACCGCCCTGTGCGTCGACCCGGGAATCCAGACCCAGGACGACGCGCTCGAGAATATCCTCGTCAACGGCGCCGGCACGCTGCTGCCCGGGGTCCTTCGGGACCCCTCGTACTTCGGCGACATCACGATCGCCGACGACCGGGACCGGCGCCTTGCCACCAACGCGTTCGATGTCCAGGACCCCGAGAACGAGGTCTACTTCACCGACATGGATTTCGAGCGACGCTTCGCCAACGTCCCATTGCTCGGCGATCTCGTCCTGTCCGTCGCTGGCGGCTACTACCGGCAAAAGGAGCAGTTCTTCGCCGAAGTCGACGGGACGATCCTCGAGATCGTGAACAACTATCGCTCCGACGAGACCGAGAACTGGGTCGGCGAAATGCGGCTCCACTCCGACGGCGAACAACCGGTGAATTGGACACTGGGCCTCTTCTGGTACGACCGGGAGCTCTATCGGAACGACTTCACGCGGGTTCCCTTTGTGCAGACCGGAACCCTCGCCCGCATCGAGGAATCGGGCTTCGCCCCCTTCGCCAACATGACGGTTCGACCCTTCGATTGGACGGAATGGTCCGAGGCCATCGATGTCGAGGTCTTCATGGGCGTCCGAAAGAACCGCGATCGCTATTCCCGGAAGACCACGGAGCTCCCGACGCCCCTGACGAGCGGCGGATCCAATCACGTCAAGGACATCTTCCGCGAAATGACGTACGAGGTCGGCCTCAAGTGGTTCGCGACCGAGGACCAGACGCTCTACGCCAAGTACTCGAAGGGATACAAAGCTGGAATCGTCGAGTTCGACGACCCGGCACTCCTTCCGGGGAGGCCAAACCCGGTGGAAGAAGAAATCGTCCGTGCCTGGGAGGTAGGTTGGAAGGCGAACTGGCCAGATCAGCGGCTGAACACGGCGCTCACCGCGTTCCACTACGACTACACGAACCTCCAGGTTCCCAAGATCGCGGGCTTCCAGGTCCTGACCGAGAACGCAGGCGGCGCGACCAACTGGGGGATCGAGTTCGAAGCGCGCTGGTTCCCGACCGACGACTGGCTGATCCAGATCGCAGCCGGCTACCTCGATGCCACGTTCGATGAATTCTGCTCCTCGGACGACCTCGATCCGCGCGGCGTCGCCCTGAGTGACCCGGCATGCATCGCCAAGATCACGGACCAGACGACGGCGCTCCAGGATCTCGCTGGGAACCAGCTCGAAGACGCAGCAAAATGGTCGTTCTCCTTGATCAGCCGCTACGAGTGGGACCTGGGCGAGTACGGAACGCTCACGCCTGTCATCGCCTTCGCGTGGAAGGACGACTCGACCCGGAGGCCCTTCAATGTGGCCGGGGTCGATCGGATCGAGGCCTACACCCAGACCGACATCCGCTTCATCTGGGAGAGTGCAGACGGTCGCTATTCGGTCGAGGTCTTCGGCGAGAACCTGGAAGAGGACTTCTTCTACGGGCGCACGATTACGGTGCAACTCCCTTACGTGGCCGCCGCTTTCGGGCCGATCGGCCAACGCATCTATGGCGTCCGACTCGGCTTCCGGTTCGGCGGCGAATAGCCGATGGCACGGAATCTTCACGATGTCGCGATCGTCGGCGCCTATCACACCGAGCAAGCCAAGCGGCTCGATGTCGCCGAACCGGCGCTCTTGCTCGATGCCATGCGCGGCGGTCTGGCCTCGGCCGGCTTGACGGCGGCCGAAGTCGACGGCGTCAACGCTTCCACCTGGGTCTCGGGAATCCACGCCCGGGAGGCCGTGCAATGGCTGGGAGGCCACCCGTGCTGGACCGGCACCGGCAGTCCCGGAATCGAGGCCGTGCTCGAAGCCGCATCCGCCATCGCCAGCGGCCAGTGCGACACCGTCTTGATTGCGGCCGCACAATCCGGTGAGTACCAGGACCACAGCGCCACGGTTTCGTGGACACGACCGTCGAATGAGTTCGTCGAGTGCTGGGGCCTCTATACGGCCGCCGAGTTCGCCCTGATCGCCCAACGACACATGCACGTGTATGGCACGAAACCAGAAGCGCTCGCCGAAGTCGCCGCTGCCATTCGCTCCAATGGCGCGCGCAACCCCGAAGCGGTGATGTTCGGCCGCGAGGTCACACCCGAAGATGTCCTGGCGTCGCGCATGGTGGCCACTCCCTTTCACCTGTTCGACTGCTGCATCAACAGCGAGGGCGGCGCCAGTCTCGTATTGACGACGAGCGAACGCGCCCGGGACCTCGACGCCGATCCCGTCTATCTCCTCGGCGGCGGCATGGATCGCCAGGGCATGTCCTACACGGCGGCGCCGCTGTTCGATCTTCACGGGCGCGTCGGCGAACGGGCGGGGAAGCGCGCCTTTTCGCAAGCGGGCCTGACACCGGCCGCCGTCGACGTCGCCGAGATCTACGACCCCTTCTCGTTCGAAGTCATCCGTCAGCTAGAAGTCATGGGCTTCTGCGGCTACGGCGAGGGCGGCGACTTCGTAATGGACGGGCGAATCCGCACGGGCGGTGAGCTTCCGGTCGCCACCAACGGCGGACTGCTCTCCTACAGCCATGCGGGTCTCGCGCAGATGCTGCAGAAGGTCACCAATAGTGTGCGCCAGCTCCGGGGAGAACTTCCGGATGCACTCACCGTTCCCGACGCGAAGGTGGCCCTCGCGACCAATGGGGGTGCAGGCGCCCTCTTCTGTGATGCGCTGCTCCTCGGGAAGGAACCCGCATGACGATCCCGTTGCCGCGAAAGACGCCGGTCTCCGCACCCCATTGGGAAGCCTGCCAGGACGGCCGCCTCCTCGTGCAGCGATGCACGACCTGCGACCAGCTCGTATTCATTCCGCGTCCCGGTTGCACCCGTTGCCTGACGGAAACCCTGGAATGGACCGAGAGCAGCGGTCTCGGCACTGTCTACAGCTACACCGTCGTACATCGGCCGCAGCGGCCCGAGTTCGAGGCGCCCTATGTGGTGGCCATCATCGCGCTGGACGAAGGCTGGCACATGCTGACGAACCTGGTCGACATCGCACCCGACGACGTGTCCATCGGGCTCGCCGTGGAAGTCGCGTTTCGTGTGATGTCAGACGAGATCACGCTGCCGTACTTCCGGCCGCGCGCGAGCGCCTAACCTGCGAGTCCGCTGAAGTCGATCTGCCCCGTAGTCATCGCACCGGTAAATCCCGCATCCGTGGCGAGGTTGTGGCCCGAGATGTAGCTGGCTCCCGGGCTGCCGAGGAACACCAGGGCCGGCGCATGCTCTTCCGGTTGCGAGAGTCGCCCGATGACCTCATTCACGGTCCACTCGATCGTCTTCACACCCATCGAGGCCTTGAACTCGGGCATGATCCCGGTCTCGATCGGCCCCGGGCAGATCGAGTTGATGCGAATGCCGCGCTGAATGAGTTCCTTGGCGCGCTGCATCGTGTAGACCTGCACGCACTCCTTGGAAAACCCGTAACCGTCTCCGATCAGGTCCTCGGACTGCGCTTCGCACCAGGCGAGTCCATTCGCGAAGCCATCGGTCGCGAGCAACTCCTGGATCTGGGTCAGATGTCCAGGCCAACCGCCGCCGGCAATCGAGGCCACGTTCACGACGGCACTGCCTTCCGGCATTCGATCCAACAGGCTCTCGGTCAGGTGTCGAAGCCCGAGGAAGTTCACCTTCATGACGGACGAGGCCCCGCGCGTTCCCGGGATGCCGGCGATATTGAAGAGCCCATGGATCGGCCCCTCGACCTTGGCCAATGCTGCGTCTACCGAGGCCAGATCGCCCATGTCGGCTTCGATGAAAGAGGCAGCGGGCCCTTCGACCGGCTTGACGTCGATGACGTGAACCTCTGCTCCGGCATCGGTCAGCAGCCGAACCGTGGCGGCACCGACACCGGAAGAACCACCGGTGAGCAGGACGCGGCGGCCGTCGTAGCGGAAGGGATCGGACATGGGAGTCTCCTTGGGAAGGTGGGGAGGGGGCGTGTCGCCGCCTAGCCGCCTGGGGTGTACCAGATCGGCGAAGTCCAGGCGCGTTCCTGGATCTCTGGACCGTAGGTCGGCGCGTCGCAGTGCGCGGGGCGGTCCTCCCCTTCGAGGCCGATGCAATCCCAGGCCGAATAGCGACAGCTGGGGTTCTCGACGACGCGGCCGTAGTAGACGGCCCTCCGCTCGGGGTCGAACGTCGGATCCGTCCACACGGCGCACAGCGAGTCTGCACCCGGGCCCGAGACTTCGCAGCTTGCGGGGTCGACCGAAGCGCCGTTCGGGCCGCCGGCGATGTCGATGACTTCCTGATGGAGGCCGCCGTCATCGTCGACCCAACCCTTGATCACCTGGATCCGTTGTAGAAGGCCCCCGGGCGCGTCCGGCGCGCCGACATCCCGTTCGGCGAAGAACGCGAACCGCGGCGCTTCCGCCCGGCGGTCCGGCAGATCGGACCCCATCGGAACACCGACAGCGTCGGCCCGCGCCAGGAGGCCGGGGGCGCTGCAGAGGTCTTCCGGGAGATTCCAACCACCGTAGAAGCGTGGTCGAATCCGTGGCCCACTCGTCCCGAAGGCTTCTCGCCGCTTCATCGCGGCAAAAATCGACGCGCGAGAGTTCTCTTCTGCATACACACCGATGAGACCCCCGGGATTGTTCGAGACATTCCCCATGACACGCGGTGTGTCCGAGAGTCGCCGGCCGAGATCGGCATCGGCAACGCCGAGATGCCCGGCCCAGTCCCGTTCTCGGACTCCGCCACCCGTGGCGTTATGGGTGTCGGTGCTCGCCATGAGTCCGAATTTGAACGGATTCACACCGATCCGCGCTTCTTCCGCGAGGCCCTCGATCAAGGCGTATCGGGCATAGCTACGGTGCGAGAGGCAATCAGGCCCCAGGTGCGGCATCGAATCCGCGAACGTCCCGTCGTAACAGGCATCCGCCCCATCCATCATCGCCGCGTTGTTCTCGAACTTCTCGAAGTCGCAGAGTTCGTCGTCGGATCCAAGAATGTTGGGAAGGCCTCGTCGACACTCCGAGTCTCCTTTGTGCTGCATCACTTCGACGATGGGTTCCATGGCCGCCTGCAAGCGCGCACGCGCGGCCTGCTCCTCGACCGTATCCGTTCCCGGGTAGTCGACCTTGAACATGCGGCCGGCCGAGATATTCGAGTTGTGGGGAATCGCGAGTACGTCGCACCCGGTCCCTGCGTCCTGGCACGCGGACTGGAGCAACTCCCAGAGCTCCCACTCCCGCGTCGCCTCGATGTACGAGACGGGGCGCGAAACCACCGAACTGCCGGCGAAGATGACGTTTCGGTGATGGTTGGCACCCAAGCGATGCGACGAGTACTCGTAGCCGATGAACGCCGTCCGCTCGCAGGCCGCAGTCGTGTCTTGCCAGGCCTCGGCGGCCGCGATCGTTTCCTGCCACCCAGCCGAGATCGCCTCGTCGCAACGAACGCGGTCGGTGCCGCAGACATCGCTTTCCCTTGAAGGCATCGGGTGCATGATCTTGAACGCCAGCGGGCTGTCGGTCGGCGCGGTCGACGCTCGGATTCCCTCGCATGTATCGCTGTCATACACCTCGGATGCGGGATCCGTGCACAGCAACTGTTCGCCCAGGAATTCCGCGTGGTCGGTGACGGCCATGAAATCGAGTGGACGGTCGATGCGGACCGCGTGCGTCCCGCCGTCCGGAAGCGGGAGTTCGATCTCGTTGCCGAAGGCGTACGAGTACGCGCCGTACGGCCGCACCTCGAGATCATAGTTCCAGGCATCCGATGAGAGCGCCGTGTGGACATGGAGATCCCCGAACAGCGCGCGGCGCAAGGGGGTTCGGTTGTCGCAAGCGGCCGGTTCCGTGACCGAAGAAGGTGCTGGCTGCGCCGTAAAGACGGCAGGGTCGACAGATTCACCGCAGCCGGCCAGAAACGTCAGCAGGGCAAGCAACGAACAGGCGCGCGTCGAGACAAGAGGCATCGCGCGTTGGTAGCCTGATTGCGGGGGGCCTTGCCACGACCTGGAAACCCAGGCGGAAGTCTCGTCAACCCTGTCCTTGGAGTACCCATGACCGATCGGATCCTGCGCAACGACGAAGACGGCGTCTGCACGCTCACACTCAACCGGCCCGACAAGCTGAACGCGCTCGACGGGGCGACGTTCGAAGCCCTTGCGGCGGCGGTGGCGGACCTCGAGGACGACACCGAAACCACCTGCGTCGTGATCCGTGGCGCCGGCCGCTCGTTCTGCGCGGGCAACGACCTGGAGGACCTCTCTGCAGGCAAGCCCGGCGAGGATCTGCACTTTCGCGGCCACACCGTCGAGCGGCTCGCGAACCTCCCGCAGCCCGTCGTCGCCGCGATCCGCGGGCACTGCTTCACGGGCGGTCTCGAACTCGCGCTGGCGGCCGATCTGCTCTGGGCCAGCGACACCGCTCGTTTCGCGGATACGCACGGAAAGTGGGGGCTGACACCCATCTGGGGACTGAGCCAGCGGCTTCCGCGTCGCATTGGACTCGCAGCGACCAAGGAGATGATGTTCACCAGCCGCACACTCGACGCGGCGGAGGCGGACCGGACAGGCCTCGTCGATCGCGTGGTCCCGGACGGCGACCTCGATGCGGCCGTCGATGATCTCACACGCCGGATCGCGGAGAACTCAGCCTTCAGCAACCGTGGCAACAAGAGAATCCTGCTGGAAACCGACGGCATGAGCCTCGAGGACGGCCTCGCCCACGAGCGAGACCACAGCCCCGGCATGGCACCCGACGCACTCGAACGAATTCGCGGCTTCCAGAAACGTTAGTTCCCGGAGCGCTCGTCCAGACGCGCGCGAATGTCGGCATGCACGGACTCGGTGAGCCGATACCGGGAGAAAACGATCATTCCCACCAGGAAGCAGCCGAACGGAACCAGACCGATGAGAGCCCGCATCCAGAAACGGGTCTCTTCCGTCTGGACCTCGTTCGGCACGAAACCCGCAGCAGACAACGCGAAGCCCGTAAACATGGCCATCAGGCCCGCACTCGTCTTCTGGAGCAACGTGAAGGCCGAGAAGTACGCCCCTTCCTTTCGCTCGCCCGTATGCAGTTCGTCGTAGTCGATCACATCTGCCTGGACCGATGGGCCCAGGGAACTTCCGCAGCTCGCAGCCGCGCCCGTGAAGCACACCACCAGACACATCTTCCAGACTTCGCCGTCGCCTACCGTGAAGAGCGTCGAGTAGCCCACGAGCGCAAGGGACATTGCTCCCAGCCAGGTGTGTTTCTTTCCGAAGCGCCGCGAAAGCAGGACCCAAAGCGGTAGCGAGACCAGGATCGAAGTGGTGTAGAAGGCATACACCGTGGGGAGCGCGGTGGGTTCGCCGATGACGTAGTGCAGGATGTAGGGCGACAGGATCGCCGTCGCGCCCGTCCCCATGTGCTCGACGAAATACATCAGCACCAGCAGCCGTCCATGGGGGTTCTTGATGATGTCGCGAAATGCGCCGAATGCCGCGCGGCCGCCGCGACCCTGATGCTCCGACCGTTCTCGCAGCACCGCGCCCGAGGCCATCACGGTGACGACGACTCCGACTCCGATCGCGATGAACAATGTGCGCGCCACGGCCCGTGGATCGTCGGCATTCACCAGCAACCCGATGCCGAGCAGGAGCGCGCCGTACGTACCGATCGTCGCGAAGGCATGACGCACGCCGAAGATCCGCGTTCGCAGGTGATGATCGGAGGAGAGTTCGGCCCCGAGCGCCATGTGCGGCACGTTGAAGACCGTCATCGACGTCATGAAGAGCAGGAAGCTGATGGTGAACCACGCCACCAACGCATCGCCCTCGAGGGCACGGGGTGGCGCCCAGAGCGCCACACCGGCGATCCCGACCGGGAGGGCCGACGCCAGGAGCCACGGTCGGCGGCGCCCGAAGCGCGAGCGGGTCCGGTCGCTGAGCGTCCCGATGACCGGATCCGTGATCCCGTCCCAGATCCGCGAGACGCCAAAGATCAGGCCCATCGTCGCGGGCGCGATCAACAACACGTCAGTGGCGTACTTGGCGATGTACGCCAGCGTGAGCGTGGTCGAGAAGGTGACCGCGATCGCGGGCAACCCATAAGCGCCGAGCATCCGTGCCGACAGCCCGCCCGATGCGCGCACTTCGTCGCTCAACCCCGCGCCACCTTCCGGAGATCCGGGAGGACTTCGCGCTCGAACAGGCTGAGCATTTCCCACGACGCTTTCGGATGGATGCCGGCCAGCAGCGGGTTCAGGTAGAAGACCGAATGGTCGCCGAGCTGCGATGCGAGTTCGAGCGCCTGGTCCGGCGTCACGACTTGATAGGCCGGACTCTGGCGAACGCTCTCGGCCGTGATGTCCTGGGCGTACGGACCCGCCGGGCGGCCGAACGCCTCGACCGTCCATTCACTATAGGAGCGCAATTGATGGAGGACGTGGGGCATCACGCGGTCCCAGTCACGATCGGGATCCGCAGACACCCAGAGGAAGATCGGCCCGTTCGCCGGGTAGGACCCCGGGTCTTCCTTGCCGAGAGCGACGCACTCCTCGCGGTAGGGCGTCCAGAGTCGCGGATCCAGCGGCGGAAACCAGCCGTCCGCGATTCGGGCCGCGCGCTTCGCGGCCGCCTTCGACCCACCGCCTAGCAAGATTGGCGGCGGTGGCACCGGCGCTGGCGTGACGTGACACCGGCGCCCTTCCCACTCGAAGGGTTCACCCTTCCAGGCTTCGCGCAGGAACGCGATGGTCTCTCCGATCACGCGCCAGCGGTCGCCGAGGTCCTTGTCGAACATCTCGAACTCGGCCGGCCGGTAGCCTCCGCCGACGCCCAGGAGGATCCGCCCGCCGGTCGCCAACTGCGCCACTGCGACGTCCTCGGCCAACTTGACCTTGTCATAGAGCGGCACCAACAGGACCGACGTGCGAAACAAGATCCGCTTCGTCCGGCCGCCCATGGCGGCCGCGAGGATCAGGGGCGAGGGGTCGTACCCATCGGGTGAGGCGTGATGTTCGCCGAGACCGATCGAGTCGAACCCGACTTCGTCTCCCCACGCAGCCTGGTCCAGGGCCGCCGCATAGAGTTCGGGTGCGGGCGCACCGAAAGCGGGGGCGCGCATGTCGTAGGTCAGGACGAGTTCCATCCGTCGACGCTAGCGCGCATGGCCCCGCCACCGTCGAGATGACGTATCCTGCCGCCGCACTTCGCGGCCGGCAGCGCCGTCGAGTGCGATGCGACGATGGCTGCTGTGGAGAAAGCGTTTGTTCTACGGCTGGCGCATGGTCGGCGTCGCGTTCGGCGCCCACTTGATTGCGTCGGGCCTTGGTTTCTACGCGCTTCCTCGCCTACTTCAGCCGCTGGCGGACGAGTTCGCCAACGGCGCGCGTGCCGAAGTCGCAGGGCTCACCGCAGCGATGAGCCTGGCCGGCATCTTCGTCGGTCCGATGATGGGCCAGTGGATCGCCCGATTCGGACTGCGGCGGGTCATGCCCATCGGCGCAGCGGTCATGGCGGCCGGATTCCTTGCCGTGACCCAGGCCTCCGCGCTCTGGCACTTCTATCTCGTCTACGCCATCGCGGTTCCCATCGGGGTCAGCGCGCTCAGTGCGGTTGGCGGAAACGCCCTGGTGGCCAACTGGTTCGATCAGCGCAGGTCCATGGCATTGGGCATTGCCCAGATCGGACTCTCGCTCGCCGGCGTTGCCGGCGTGTACTTCATCTCGTGGACGCTGGCTCGCGGCGGTTGGGAAACCACCTATCTGGCATTCGCAGTCATCGCGCTGGTGGCTGCGCCCCTGCTATTCCTGGTCGTGCGTGACCGACCTGCCGACCTCGGCCTCCAGCCGGACGGCGCCGATGCACCCGCAGATGCGGCACCCCCGTCAGCAGGTGACTGGACGTTCGGCGACGCGATGCGCGACCCCAACCTCTGGTACGCCGGTGTCGCTGCCGGACTGTGCTTCTTCGGCTCCACCGGCGTCCTACAGAACGTCCATGCCCTCGCGACGGATGCGGGCCACTCTCCCGACCAGGCCAATTCCGTCCTCGCCTTGTTCTCGATCGGCGCGGCCCTTGGAAAGCTGGTCTTCGGTGCACTGGGCGTGCGATTTGGAGAACGCACGAGCTTCGCCGTGGCCATCCTGGCGCAGGGCGCATGCATGGCGCTCCTGCCCTTCTCGAAGGCGAGCTTGATCGGGCTTTCGGTGATGGCCCTCGGGTTCGGCTTGGCCCTCGGCGGCATCATGCCGGCCCTTTCGGGCCTGCTCGCGCGGCTCTACGGAACCGCGCGCTTCGCACCGGCGATGGGATACATGTCGCCGATCATGATCCCGTTCCAATTGTCGGGACCGTTCGTCTTCGCACTCGTCTCGGACCGCACGGGAAGCTACGACCCGGCCTTGTTTGGCGCTGCCGGAACCTCACTGATCGCGTTGCTCCTGGTGCTCCGAATCGGACGGAACGGAGCAGGCGCACCCCCGCCTCAGCCAGCCGAGTCAGCGACCCAGCGCTCGTAGGCCTTGGGCGGACACAGCGCGAGCGCGACCAGGGCACTGCCCACAAGGCCAGCCCCCGCCGAGCACGCCATCGCCACCGGGTCGTTCATGGGCGTGCGCCCTGCGATCTGAAGCAGCAAGCCAGCAACGCTGAACCCGAACTCAACGACTCCGAACAGGCCCCACAAGAAGAACCGATTGACCGTAAGCGGCGATGTCAGTCCGAGGGCGATCCGGCGCCGTGCACGGATCCACTCGGTGAGTGCCTCCGTGCCGGTCCACGCCCACACCGCGATGAGCGGGAAGCGCAGCGTCAGCGCGACACCCGAGAGCGCATCTGAACTGGACGTGGCGCGGTCGGCAGCCAGCAGTGCAAAGACAACCGCGGCCGACGCGCTCAGGGCGGCCGCAGCGATCGCACCGACAGCGGCGGTCCCGGCGCCATCTCGCGGTCGAAACACCCGGCGCGTGAATTCGGCCAATGCAGTCGATCCGGCCGCCAGACCCGCGAGGCCGATCAACAGGGGAACCCAACGGACCTCGCCGACCAGGCCCTGTCCGATCTTCGAGGCCAAGATCCACGGAAACGCCATTGCCGAAACGAGGATCAGGCCAGCCCCCATCCAGCGCTCAGGAGCGACCGCGCGGCCACGCGCGAGCAGGATCAGGCGAACGCCCAACGTCGAACACGTGGCGAGGAGAAGGAGCGAGCCTGCAACGGAGATGATCTGTGCAGATTCCACAGAACCGGATTCGGCCATGCGACTGCGCGCCTTGATCGGATTATCGCCGCACCACCGCGCTAGCGTGGGACTCACCGCTGCCGGAGAGCTGCCCATGGAAGACCGCACCGAACCCGCCACCCGTACCGTTTGGGGAGTCGGCACTCCTCGCACCCTGCGCGCGCACTGGACCCTTCACGAGTTGGGGCTCGCCTACGGAACCCGAGCCGTGCAGGCGCGAACCGGCGAAACCCAGACCGCCGAGTACCTGGCCCTGGATCCGCGCGGAAAGATCCCGCTGCTCGTCGAGGACGATTTCGTCCTGGCCGAGAGCGGTGCCATCGTCTCCTACCTGGCGGACCACTACGAGCCCGGCAAGCTTGCGCCGCTGGGGGGATCCCGCGAACGTGCGACGCACGATCAGTGGCTGCACTTCACGTTGATGGAACTCGACGCCACCTCGCTGTACGTCGTCCGTCGTCACGGCGGCCTTCCGGAAATCTACGGCGCGGCTCCGGTCGCAGTCGAAGGCGCACTCACCTACTTCCAGCGCCAACTCGCGGTCGCCGAAGCGCAGCTCCAGGACGGGCGGCCCTACCTCCTTGGTGCCGACTTCCAGGTCGCCGACCTCGTCCTGACCACGGTCCTCGACTGGGCGCGGTTCCTTGACCAACGGCTGCCGGAGCGCCTGGGGGCGTTCCGCGATCGCATCATTGCGCGGCCGGCCTATCAAGCCGCGATGAAGGAGAACTTTCCGCCCGAAGTGTTCGCCGCAGCATCGCGCTCCGAGTAATCAGCGGCTGACCTGACTGCCGTCGACCAGCATCGCCTCCCCGGAAACGAAGCTCGCGCGCGGCGAACACAGCCACACCGCGGCCTCCGCGATCTCCTCCGGCTGACCCATTCGACCGCCCGGGAGCCGCTTCATGATCGCACGCGTGATGTCATTGTCTTCGGCCGCGAACGCGGCCGTCATCTTCGACGCGGTCATTCCCGGGCATACCGCGTTTACACGAATGCCCGCGCCAAAGAGCTCCTGTGCCGCGCTCTTCGTCAGGCCGAGAACACCATGCTTGGCCGCGGTGTAGTGCGGCAGGCCAGGCGCTGCGATGATTCCGGCGCCTGAGGACGTGTTGCAGATCGCGCCCCGAAAACCATCAACGGGTTCCTGCGCCTTCATCTGCCGGATCTCGTGCTGCATGCAGACGAACACGCTTGTCAGATTGACCGCGATCATCCGGTCCCAGGACTCTCGCGAGAGATCCTCGAACGCCGCCGTCCCATCCGATACCCCGGCATTGTTGAACGCGCAATCGATGCGGCCCCAACGAGCGAGCGCTGTGTCCAGCATCGCGGCGACGGCACTTTCGTCCGTCACGTCGGTCGGCTGAACCAGCGGAGCATCTCCGACTTCGGCCACGAGCGCGGCGGTTTCTTCGAGGTCGTCGGTATCGACGTCAGCGATCAGGACGCGGGCTCCTTCGCGTGCGAACACACGTGCGGCTGCGCGGCCGATTCCCGAAGCGGCGCCAGTGACGATGGCGACCTTGCCGTCCACGATTCCCATTACTGCAGTCCTCCCGGATGCGCCGCTGGGGCGCGATGCGCATGGTGCCAGACCCTGGCTGACGCTGCGCCTGTCTTCGACCGCGCGGTACAATCCACATATGGACACGGTCTACCGCAGCTACGCGCTCCAGACGGTGCACTATTTCGATCGGCCTCACACGGGGGTTCCGACGGCGCCGATCGATTCGGCTGCCGCGTGGAGCGGGGCCGACTTCGCGGATCCCCAGACCTGGCAGACTCGCGTGCGCCCCGATGTGATCCAGGCCATCGAGACGGGCCTCGATGTCGCGGCGAACAGCGGCAAGCCGATGTCGGCCTGGACGGTCGAAGACGTTCCCTTCGAGGGCCTGACGAACGTCGTCAGCAGCTGGCGGCGCGAAATCGCACACGGCCGGGGGTTCCTCCTGCTACGCGGTTTCCCGGTGGCCCGCTGGGGTGAAGATCGAAGCGCGGCCTTCTTCTGGGCCCTCGGCCTTCACCTGGGCGTCCCGGGCGCGCAAAACCCGCAGGGCGAGCTTCTTGGTCACGTCGAGGACACCGGCGATGATCAGGACGACCCGCAGGTTCGTCTCTACCGAACGTCGGCCGACATCGCCTATCACTGCGATGCCGCAGATGCCGTGGGCCTGCTCTGCCTGAGCCCATCCCGCTCTGGCGGCGTAAGCCGAATTGCCAGTTCGGTCGCCGTGTGGAACGCGTTGCTCGCGCGCGATCCTGCATTGGCTGCAAGGCTCTTCGAACCCGTCCGACTCGACTTGCGAAACGAAGAGCGCCCTGGAATGAGGCCGTGGATCGAGGTCGTCCCCTGCCGCTTCGCAGACGGAAGCCTGCGGACGTTCTACCACTCCGACTACTTTCGATCCGTGGAGCGGCATGCAGCCGCGGTCCCCTTCACCGAACTGGAACGCGCGCTGTTCGACGCCTACGAAGAGATCGCGGAATCGCCCGGCATCTTCCTCGACATGGAACTCGAAGCCGGAGATGTCCAGCTCATCTCGAACCACACCATCTTGCATGCGCGCACGGGCTACGAGGATTCCGAGGATTCAAAGCGCCACCTGCTTCGGCTGTGGCTCTCATTCGAGACCGACAACTAACGAATCTCGACGCCGAGTTCCTCACGTGCCTTCTTCTTCATGGCTTCGGTGTCGCCGAGCGCAGAACTCCGAGATCCGGATTCACGAATGGCCTCGAGGGGATCTCGCACATCGTCGATGTAGCCCAGCGCATAGGCGCCGAGTCGGTACCCCATGAGCTTGAGCAGCCCGTCGGGGAGGCTGCGCGCGATGTCCTGCGGGCATGAGAGATACTGGTTCTCCTCCTGCCGCAGGAAGGCCGCGTTGTAGGTGATGTTCAAGCCCATGCGAACGCGATCGCTCTGGTTCGCGCCCCCACCGTGGTAGATCGAGCCGGTGTAGAGCAGAACCGAGCCCTTCTGCATTTCCGCCGGGAGGGTGTCCTCGTGCTTGAACTGCTGCTTGTCCTCGAAGTGGTTGCTCCCGGGAATGACCCGGGTGGCCCCATTCTCCTCGGTGAAGTCATCCATGGCCCAGATCGTGTTGCACTGGACTTCGTAGCCTTTCGGAAACGGGAAGAAGTCGAACGCCCACTGGTCGCGATGGATGTCCTGAGAAGCCTCACCCGGACCGATCGCGATGATCTGGGTCAAATGGAGCTGATAGTTGCTCACGTGACCGAGGACCCTGCCCGCGGCTCCCAACACAAACGGGTGCTGCACCAACTCGCGCGCAGTTTCGGACCGTGCGATCAGCGCACCCACCCGACGGGTGGATTTTCCGCCGAACTCGTCCGCTCCTGAGGGACAAGCCTCGATGTGGGGAGTCATTTCTGTGCGCACCCGATCCATCGTTTCCGGCGGAACCAGGGAATCAATCACGACACAACCGTCCCGAACCAGGACCTCCATCGCGCGTTCCGGCCCATCGGCTTCGGTGAGATGCTCGACGCTCATGACGACCTCCAAGGCATCTGGCAATGATAGACTGTGCGTCCGTCATGGAGGCCTGAAATGCACGTTCGCCGAAGTTTCACCCGAATCGCCAGTTTGGCCGTCTTTCTCGGACTCCTCTTTCCCGGCGTGGGTGGCGCGGAGGCACCGGCGACCGCCGGAACGCTCGAGATCGTCGTCCACGGCACCGAACGTGGGGGCGTGTTGAACTGGGCCGTCTTCGACAGTGCCGCCGGTTACGACGACGAGGACGCTCTGCGCGGCGGGAGGACGCCGGCCGGGGGTCCGGCCACGAAGCTCTCGCTCGGCACGCTCGAACCAGGTCGGTATGCGGTGTCCATCTTCCTGGACGTCGATGAAGACGGCGAGTTCGACAGCAATTTCGTAGGCATGCCGACCGAACCCTTCGGATTCAGCAACGACGCCAAGATGCGCTTCGGCAAGCCCGGCTTCGACGCGGCTTCGTTCGACCTCGGTCCGGACGGGATCCAGATGGAAGTCCACCTGATCCAGCTGTAGGAACACGCCGCAGGGGACCCGCTTCGAGTCCATCCCGGTGCTGATCTCGAGCGTGGGCGCCCTGACCTAGCCCGTCGTCGTGACCCAGCCGCCCGCGAAGGGCACCACCTGGCCAACGATGAAGCTGGACCGGGGCGACGCCAGGAAGAGCGCGAGTTCGGCGGTCTCCTCCGGGTCGGCGACCCGCCGAGCCGGGACGTTATGCGCCAGGTGCTGCTGGAAGCGCTCACTGGCCACGAGGTCCGGCGGATAGTACTCGTCGTTTCCCACGTAGTTCTGCGCGATCGCGTTGACCTGAATGTTGTCCGGCGCGAGTTCGAGCCCGACCGCGCGCACGAAAGCGTTCTGCGCACCGCGCGCGGCACAGTAGGCGGACACTTTCGGAATCCCGCGCAGCGGGGCCGCGCTCGTTACAGCCACGATCTTTCCGGCGCCGCGCTCACGCATTCCGGGTGCCGCGGCTCGCACGAGCCACATCAGTGGATCGACCATCGTGGCGAACAGCGCGGACCAGTCGTCGTCGCGAATGTCGGCGACCGGTGTCCCTCTCGGGTCCAGTGCGAGATTCGCGATCAAGATGTCCAGCGGGCCCTGGTCCGCGACGAGGGCGAGCGCGTCCTCCGCCGTCTTGACGAAACCGCGCGCTGCGTGGACGTCTGCGCCCTCTTCGGTAAAGCGCTTCACGATCGGCGGGCCCATGTAGTCGGCCGCCTGCGTCACCAGCACTCGCCGTCCGTCGAATTCTCCCGGCACCGCCCCGTCAGCCCGCGACCGTGAGCGTTCCCGCCCCGTCGATGCGTCCGGTCTTTCCGCAGAACTCTTCGCGCGTCATGGCCGCCGATGTATCGCGGTCCGTGACATTGGCCCATGTCCGTCGTCCGTCCGGAAGTCGGCACGCGGCATGGCCCATCCCTGGCTCCCGGCCTTCGTACATCACGGTGTAGGACTCGATCTCGACCTCCCCATCGTGGTCGATGACGACTTCGCGTTTGGGCAACGCGTCGACCTCGGCCTGCAGGTCGGCGTGCTGGAACGGCACCTCCGGCGGCTGTGTCGAGTAGACGCCGAACGCGTGCTTGGTCAGGAAGCCGCCGTTCGCCGTACAAAGGCCCTTTCCACCCGGTGCTTCGCGCAACAATTCCGCCATTCGCGCGATCCCGTGCATGACGTAGTTGTTCAGCGGTCCGCCGCCAAAGGTCAGGCCGCCCGTCACCGTCAAGGGTTTCGACGTGTCTAGTTTGAGCTCTTTCGCTGCCACCTGGACCGCACTCGGGAAACAAGAATAGACATCTTGATAGGCCAGCTCGCCCGGCGACACGCCGGCCATCTCGAGACAACGCCTACCGGCGAGGCGGATCCCGGGAGATGCGGCGAGTTCGTCGCGCTCCGACACGAAGTAGTGGTCGTGCGCGTCGCTTCCCGCATGCGGGTAGACCCATTTCTCGCGGGGAATACCGAGCTTCGTGGCGGTCTGTTCGTTCACGAGGATGAGGGCGGCACCCATGTCGACGCGACTGTTCGAGTTCATCAACATCGGGTACGGGAACGAGATGGCGCGGTTTCCGGCCGCGTTGGGGTCCGCGATTTCGGCCGCAGTTTTCTGGTCCTGGATCCACGCATTCGGATTCTTCGAGGCGACCGCACTGAAGCTGGCCCAGAGTTCGCTGATGCGTTGGCGGTGCGCCTCGATCGACTCGCCGCGCTCGTAGCGCAGGGCGTTCTCGAAGATCGGGTACATCTGGATCGGCGCCCGGATGCCGCGTGCGATCTCGGCCGGATGCGCCATGCCGACTTCCTGACCGATCTCGAGGTCCGGCTTCCCGGGCGCGTCTTGCCAGGGGAACGGCAACCCCGCCTTCTTGATGCGCGCTGCCGAACGTCCGCACTCGCCGCCCGTGATCAGGATGATGTCGTGATGGCCCGCCTGGATGTCGAGACACGACCGGTTCACGGCGGCTTGGACGAAGTTTCCCCCGAACGGCGTGATCGCAGTCTCGGCGGACGGACAACCGACGGTCTGCGCCAGGGCGCGCCCAGGATCGCTGTACTTCCAGATGCCACGAACCACTCGGACCGAGGTGGCCTTCGTGAGCAGCGCCGCGCAGCCAGCGTCCTCGGCGGCCGCGCGCAGCGCGTCGACCATCAAGGCAAGGGGTTCCTTCGCTTCGTCCAGGTCGTCGGTGCGCTGCAGGACCTGGCCGACGCCAACCAATACCGGTGTCTTCGTGTTCGCCATGGCGGCGGAGTGTACTGGAGGGGGTCCCACTCGGAATGGGCCAACGCCGCCCCAGGGAGCTACAGTGGAGCCGCCTAGGAGGCCCAGTGGCTGCTCGCAGCCGCGCCCATGTAACACCCGATTCCTCGAACGGTTGGCTCTTTCTTCCGTCCCGCGCATCCCGAAGGGATCGCGCCACTCGAGGTGTCTGCATGCCGGCAGTCCTACGCCTGGATTCCATCTCCTTCTCCTTTCACGACGCGGTTCCGCTTCTTGTCGCTGCCAGCTGCGAGTTCCATCGCGGCTGGACCGCGCTGGTCGCGCCCAATGGCGCGGGCAAGACGACGGTCCTTCGACTTCTGCACCGGGAACTCTTCCCCGACGAGGGCCATATCACGGTCTCCCCTCGACACGCGCGAGTTGCCTGGTGTCGACAGCGGGCCGAGGAATGCACGAACGAGATCGAAGCGCTCGTACGGGGACCGCGTGCTTCCGGCCGACGCTGGTTGGGCCGACTCCGGCTCGAAGCCGCGCAGCTGAACCGTTGGCCGACACTCTCGCCGGGTGAGCGGCGGCGCTGGCAGGTCGCGGCAGCGCTCGCGACCAAGCCGGACATCTTGCTGTTGGACGAACCAACGGACCATCTCGATGGCGACGCCCGGGAGATCCTGCTCTCGGCGCTTCGCGCGTTCGAAGGCGTCGGAATCCTTGTTTCGCACGATCGCGCACTGCTCGGGGCGCTGGCAACGACGACGGTCCGGTTGCATCAGGGGAAACTCGACGCGCGCCACTGCAGTTTCGAAGAGGCCACGCACGCCTGGGAAAACGAGAACGAGACGAATCGCCGAACACGGGAGAAGTTGCGTCGCGAGGATCGGAAGCTCCGGCGGCGGCTCGGCCAGCGCAAGAACGATCTGAGGAGTGCGGACGCTTCTGTCGGACGACGAAAGCGCTCGAAGGGTCGTGGGGACTCCGAGAGTCGGTCGATGGCCGCAAGCATCAAGGCACAGCGTGGAGCCGCGCGACTCTCGCGCGAGTCCGGCGTCTTGCGAGATCAGCTCAAGCGTCAGGGCGACGCCATCGATGCCGTTCGCTTCGACAAGGTCATCGGCGGCGACATTCGCCTTGCGTTCCGCGCATCGGAGACGGACCCGATCGCGGGGCTGCATCAGGGTGCACTACTCGCGGGGAGTGCGGTCGTCGTTCGCGACATCAGCCTGGACGTTCACCGCCACACGCGCGCGTGGATCGAGGGCCCGAATGGTTCCGGCAAGAGCACGCTGCTACGCGCGCTTCGCGATTCCGCGCGCTTGCCGGACGCACGCGTCCTCCACCTTCCACAGGAACTCGAGGACACTGCGGTTGCCGAACTCATGGAGCGACTCCACAGCGCGGACGCATCCGAGCGCGGCCGCCTGCTCTCGCTGGCCGCAACGCTCGGCGCGGACGCCGAGCACCTGTTGGGAACCGAAAGCCCATCGCCGGGCGAAGCCCGCAAGCTGTGGTTGGCCGAAGGCCTCGCACGCGGTGTCGCAGCTTGCTTGCTCGATGAGCCGACCAACCACCTGGACCTGCCCGCGATCGGACGTCTTGAGGCCGCGCTCGCGGCCTATCCAGGCGCCCTGGTACTCGTGAGTCACGATCCGGTCTTTGGCCGCGCTTGCACGGAGGAACGCTGGACGATCACAGACGGCACGATCCAGCGACGCTAGGCCAGCTCATCCCTGCTCGAGGTGTTCCCGCAGGGGCTCGCCGACCCGTTCCAGGTCGATCATGAATGTGTCGTGGCCGTAGTGGCCATCGATCTCGACGTAGGTCGTTGGCGTGCCATTGGCTTCGATGCGATCGGCCACTTCCCGTTGTTGCCAGCTGGGGAACAGGATGTCGGAGGTCACGCCGATCACGAGCGCCGGTGATTCGATGTGATCGATCATCGGCCGTCCATCTGGCGCATCCGCGGTGACGTCGAACAGGTCCATCGCCTTGGAGATGTACAGGTAGGAGTTGGGGTCGTATTGCAGGCAGAACTTTTCGCCTTGATGGACCAGGTACCCCTCGATCGTGAAGTCTTCGTCGAGGGTCGGCACACCGGACCCGATGCGTTCGCGTCCGAAACGTTCCTGCCACTCGGGACCGGACCGGTAGGTGGTGGTTCCGATTTCTCGCGCGACCTTCTGGCCACGGTGCGGGAAGCTCGATCCGTAATACCGCCCCCCCTTCCAATCCGGATCCAACATGACCGCCTGGCGCTGGACAAAACGCATCGCGATCGCCTGCGGATAGGATCGTGTTGCTGCCGAGATCGAGACCACGCGACCGGCGCGTTCAGGACGGGTCGCCGCAAGTTGGAGTGACTGCATCCCACCAAGCGACGAACCCACGGTGGCGTGCAATCGGTCGATGCCCAGGTGATCGAGCAGCAGGAGTTGCGCACGCACCATGTCGTTCACGGTCAGGATCGGAAAGTCGGTGCCGTAGGGCTCGTTCGTCTTCGGGCTCGTCGCGGCGGGCCCCGTGCTCCCATAACACCCGCCCAGCAGGTTGGAGCAGACGACGAAGAAGCGATCCGTGTCGATCGGCTTCCCCGCACCGATGAACGACTCCCACCAGCCATCATGGGTGTTGTTCGGCTGGCTATGAGCGTGCGACGACGAGGAGAGACCCGTGTGCAGCAGGATCGCATTGTCGCGCGCCGCGTTCAGCGTGCCCCAGGTCTCGTATGCGAGTGAGAACTCAGGCAGCTCCCCGCCCCAGTCGCACTCGAACGTCTCCCCATGCTGAAACGTCTCATAGCCGGAGACGACCTTTTCGTACTGAGGCTCAGGTCCGTCGGTGACGGATCGGGACATATCAACTCCGAGGCGCGGAGGGGAGGAAACGAATACCGGGCGAAGAAGCGTAGCAACTCCGCGAAAAAGTCCCGCGGATGCTGATCTCCCGCCTAGCGCTGCTCTTCGGCCTTTGCCGTGTGGGTCGAAATCGCGGTCGAAAGCCTCTCGACCAGGCCGGGCGGAAGGTCATGGCCCATGCCGGGGACTTCGAGGAGTTCGGCGCCCGGGATCGTGGCCGCGATATCACGTCCGCCATCCACGGTGACGAGCGGGTCATCGAGCCCGTGAATGACCAGGGTCGGTGCCGTGATCGCTGCGAGCGCTGTGCGCCGGTCACCGGAGGCCGCGATCGCCGCGAATTGGCGCGCGACACCAGCCGGGTGAAACGCACGATCGAACACGCGACCGGCCGTCTCCGCCCGCACTTCGTCGGGGACCGGGTAGCCGGGGCTGCCGATCACCTTCGAAGTTCTCACGTGATGGGCGATGTACGCCGCTCGCTCGGTCGGCGACGGTGTCATCAACGCCTCCATCGCGGCCGGGGTGGCCGGCGGCAATGCCGGGTTGCCCGTGCTCGCCATGATCGGGACCAGGCTCCGAACCCGCGTTGGATGACGGGCTCCGAAGACCGTGGTCAGCATCCCGCCCATCGACATTCCACACACGTGCGCGGTCTCGATCCCGTGGGCGTCGAGCAGGCCCGCGATGTCATCGGCCATGTCATCGAGCGTGTAGGCGATCGGTGGACGCGTACCCGCCGCGGCGGCTTTGTAGATCTCGCCGAGATCCGGGGTGCCCGCCTCGTCGAACCAGGTGCTCAAGCCGACATCCCGGTTGTCGAACAGTACGACCGCTTGCCCCGCTTCCACCAAGGCATCGAGAAACGGCTCGGGCCATTGGATCATCTGCGTCCCTAGACCACGAACCAGAACCAGGGGACGACCGGCGGCGAGATCGCCGCGGGTTTCCGTTTCGATCTCGATTCCGTTGGCATGAACGCGGGGCATGGAAACTCCTTGGAGGGGCGTGGCGCCCGGTCAGTCACTCTTGGGCACGAGAGGCCCGAGCGGATGCAGCCGGGCGAGCGTAGCGCCCCAGCCCCCGCGGTCGCCCGGCGCATCTTCAAGCGATGCGACGCGGGGATCGTGCGCCAACAAAGACTGGACCCGCGCCCGCTGAACGCCTTTTCCCCGGCCGTGAACGATGCGCACCTCGAGGATGCCCTTCTCCTGCGCCGCCTCCACGTACGCGTCGACGATCTCTGGAATCTCCCGCGGATGGAAATCGTGAAGATCGAACGTGTCCGTGATCTCGACGACGATGGGTTCCGGCTCGTCGGCCTCCTCCCCATCGTCCTGGATGCTGCGAAAGCGTGTCACGGCCGCTAGTCCACGACCCAGGAGGTCGGAACGCAGAAACCCTGCTTCGCCGCCCAGGCCATCGCTTGCCCTGCGAGGGACGGGCCCGCATGCGCGCGCCGAAGGACGTATGCGCGGATGGCCTGCGCGTCCGCGGGCGACAATGCATCCGCGTAGCTGGCCATGCCCTGGCCGATCCGGGTTCCACCCAACACGATGTCGTTCCAGCTCGCGTGCGTCTCGGCACTCGAATAACGGAGATCCGGAAGCATCCGGCTTCCGACCGCGCCGACACCGTGACAATTGAAGCACCAGGCACCGTAGAGTTCGCGGCCGCGATCGACGACCGTGTCCGGCACGCCGGGCTCAGGAACCTGGACGGTCTGGTCGGGCAACGCTTCAACGGCAGGAAGAACCGCCCTTCCGCCTAACTTGAATGCCACCAGACGCCCATCATTCACGACCCGATGGGTGACGCTGTGGTTTCCGAGGCTTCCACCGAGGCCGGCGAGGACCGCCACGTATTGCTCACCATCGATCGCATAGCTGATCGGCGGCGCCATGATGCCAATGCCCAGATCCGCCTCCCACAACGTCTTGCCATTCGACGCGTCGTAAGCCACGAATGCGCCGCTCGCGTTCCCCTGGAAGACCAGCCCCCCGGCCGTCGAGAGGATTCCGCCTGGCACCGTGGTGGGCAGGACCACGCTCCAGGATTCCCTGCCGGCGACGGGATCCCAGGCCAGGAGCTGCGCCGCCTTGCAGGGAAGTTCACGCGCAGCCTCCATCCCTTCGATGAAGCGCATCGTGGCAGGAATGTCTTCGCCCGTATTGAATGCGCCCCGTCGGAACGTGAAGTCCGCCGCAGCGTTGTAGAGGTATCCCTGCTCCGTCGCTGGGACGTAGACGAGCCCCGTTCCCGGGTGGAAGCTCATCGGGTACCAGTTGTGGCCCCCCACCACGGCTGGGGCCACCCGCGCCGAGCCGCCGGACCACGAGGCTTCCGGGCGCTCCACCGGTCGGCCGGTTCGCATGTCAACGTGCGTCGCCCAACTAACGGTCACGTACTTTTCGGCGGACAGCAGCTCACCGGTCGCTCGATCGAGCACGTAGAAGAAGCCGTTCTTCGGAGCCTGCATCAGGACCGAGCGCTGCCGGCCGCCGATTTCGAGTTCTGCGAGGATCATGTGCTGGGTCGCGGTGTAGTCCCACTGTTCGGCCGGCACGGTCTGGTAGTGCCAGACGAGTTCGCCGGTCTCTGGGCGTAGCGCGAGGATCGACGCCAGGAACAGGTTGTCGCCGCCACCAGGACTCCGTCGCTCACGATCGTAGACCGACGAGTTGCCGGTCCCGACGTACAGCAGGTCGAGCGCCGGGTCATAGGCCATCGCGTCCCAGGCGGTGCCGCCGAGGCCGATCTCCCAGAGCGAATTTCTCGACCAGGTCTTGGCGGCGTCCTCCAGTTCAGCGTGCTCGTGGGGGCCGTCCTTGCTTCCGGGCACGGTGTAGAAGCGCCAGGCGAGCGCCCCGGTCTCTGCATCGTAAGCCGAGAAGTAGCCGCGCACGCCCATGTCGGCGCCACCGTTTCCGATCAGCACCTTGCCCTTCACCACTCTCGGCGCACCCGTGATGGTGTACATCCGATCCGGGTCGGTAGTTTGAACCGTCCAGACGGGCTTGCCCGTCGCGGCATCGAGCGCGATCAGACGTCCGTCGAGTGCCCCGACGTAGACCTTGCCGGCGTGCACGGCGACACCGCGATTGACGACATCGCAACAGGCATCGCGACCCTTGCTGCGCGGGACTTCGGGGTCGTAGCGCCACTTCTGGGCGCCCGTCTTCGCGTCGAGCGCGAAGACCACGCTCCACGTGCTCGTGGCGTAGAGCACACCATCGACAACGATCGGGGTCGCTTCGAGGCCACGCTTCGAACCGGTTCGATAGGCCCAGGCCGGCCCGAGCGCCGATACGTTCTCCCGGTCGATCTGGGTGAGCGGGCTATGCCGCTGCTCCGAGGCATCGCGGCCATGAAACGGCCAGTCTTCTGACGCCGCCGCGCTCGGCACGAATACGGCGAGCACGAACACGGCCGGCGCAAACACCGCGAACAGGCTCGCGACCCCGCCCTTTCCTGCCTGCATCCTCTGAGTCAAGTGACGATGCTTCGGGCGACGGGATCACTGCCCATCGCCCCATTCACCCAACCGCCGATCACGGCCGAGAAGAGACCCGCGCCACCACCGCAGTGCGCAATGTGAAGGCTCCCGGGCTTGAACTTCGGCAGCATCTCAGGGGCTTGATCGGCTGGCACCGGAATCCCTTCCGCCATCCCGCCCGCTCCGCGGACCAGTTCGCTGCCCGGAATCATCGAGAGTTCGTGCAACCGCGCCAGGACCTTGGCCTTGTCCCACCCCGCGTCGCGGAAGATCCGCGAATGCTCGGGGCCCATCACCAGGATCGCATCGAAGGCGAGGACGGCCTTCGGATGACACACCCCGCGCAGTGCGGCCGCGAACGAGTGACAGAGCGACTCCGGGTCTCGCGCAAGCTGGTCAACTATGACGCGCGGGCCCTCCCCCGCGAACACACTGACGGCGTTGGTCCCCGGCTCGATGCCGAACGTGCTGGCGAACGGGGCGAACGGCGACCCCTCTTCGTCCTCCGCGATGCAGAGCCCGAGCTTGCCGGGATTGCCGAACGTTGCGCGATCGACTTCACCCGGACGACCGCCCCCGACGTTGCGGACCACGAGTTGGACCGCGCGCCCGATCGTGGCATTCGCACGATTGCCTTGACCCAGCGCATTGATGCCCGAATTCATCCCCAGCGCATGCCGAATCGGTCCATTGACGATCAGGATCGGCCCGACGCTCATCGTGGTCGCCAGCACGCCGTGGATGTTGAAGGTATCGGTACAGACCGCCTCGACCGCGGCGAGAACCACCGGAAGATAGTCGGGTTGGCAGCCGGCCATGACCGCGTTGATGGCGACCTTTTCGACCGTGCACGGCACGAGATCGGGCGGGACGACGGCGACGACATCGTCTGCATCGCGGCTGGTGCCCTCGAGCATTGCAAGCACGCGCGACTCGGTCGGCGGCACCAGCGGGAGGCCATCGCTCCAGCCGCGTGCGTGCATGGCGTCCCACTCGTCCTCGAGGTCGGCGAATTCGACCCGCCGGGCCTTCAGCTTTGAGCCGCTGAACTTCACGCGGAGCGCGTCGACACGAGAAGGATCCACCGAGAGCGAGCCGCAGCCAGGACGCATTTCGGGGAGATCGGGAGCCAGGCCCACGACGCCGGTCAGCGCCTCCCATTCTCCCCGGTGCCAACCCAGGGTTCGCTCTACCTCAGCCCCACCCTTTATGCGCAGGAGCGTTGGAACAGCCTCGATTTCATGGTGCCAGGAACGCTCGAGGAGCGTCTCGTCTTCGACCGCGAGGCCAGCCGGGAAGGCAGGATCGTCCTGGCTGTAGATCGTCAGGCCCCCGCCAGCCGCGAGCTGCTCCAGCGCCGGCACGACGAGTTCGCAGGTCGGGCAGTCGCGTTTGACGAACGCCACGATCCCATCCGGCAGCGGGGGAAGCGCAGACGGGGCGGCAGCGGAAGAATCGGCCACGAGGACTCCTTTTTTCTGGCACGAAGGCTGACGGCATGATGTCATACTCGATCCGCGCCTGACCCCGAGAGTGTTGCCCATGTCCGAGATCCAGACCCTGATAGCCGAAGGCCGTGCCCTCGCGCGGATCGGAACCCGTCTGCCCCGATTCCGGCCGGGGGCCCGCTGGAATCTGGGTCGCTGCCTGCGGGAGTGTGCTCGCCGCTGGCCGGACCATGCGGCCCTCCTCTTCGAGGACCGCAAGTACACCTGGCGCGAGGTCGACCACATCGTCGATCGCACGGCTCACGCCTTCCGCCGCATGGGCATCGAAGCCGGCGACTCGGTGGCACTGCTGATGGACAACCGCGCCGAGTACGTGTTTGCGGTGCTCGCGTGTCAGCGCATTCGCGTCCGGGCCGCATTGATCAACACCAACGTCACCGGGGCGGCACTGACTCACGCGTTCAAGGCTGGACTGGCCGACTTTGCCCTGGTGGGCGCCGAGCACGAAGAAAAACTGATCGAAGTCCAGGCGGAGCTCCCGTTCCCGTCCGCGTGCGTGCGTGTCCAACGCGACGGCGAACTCCAGGGGGGCGGCGCGTTCGATTCATTCGACGAACTCGTGTGTGCCTGCAGCGACGGCGCCAGTGAAGACGAAGAGTCACCGCGCGTCGAAGACCACGCGCTCTACATCTATACGTCCGGGACCACGGGCCTACCGAAGGCCGCGGTCGTATCGAACGCGAAACTGCTGATGGCGGGAACGCTATTCGGGCGCGGTTTTTTCGACCTCGGTCCGAAGGACACTGTCTACGTCACGCTGCCGCTCTACCACAGCAACGGCATGTTCGGCGGCCTGAGCGCGGCCTTGCAGTCCGGCGCGACGCTCGCGCTGCGCAGGAAGTTCTCGGCTTCGCAGTTCTGGTCCGATGTACGGCGCTACGAAGCCACGGCATTCATCTACATCGGCGAGCTCCTGCGTTACCTGCTGAACCAGGCCCCGCATCCCAAGGACGGTCACCACCGCGTCCGCGTGGCCGCCGGCAATGGTCTTCGCCCCGACATCTGGGAGGAGTTCAAGGAGCGCTTCCAGATTCCCGAGATCCGCGAGTTCTACGGCG
Source organism: Deltaproteobacteria bacterium (assembly GCA_029261815.1). Taxonomy (GTDB): domain Bacteria; phylum Myxococcota_A; class UBA9160; order UBA9160; family UBA6930; genus JAJDAP01. The sequence goes on along the minus strand of JAJDAQ010000086.1, from coordinate 26,855 downwards.
CCACCGAGGGAATCGCCGCCATCGGCAACTTCACGGGCAAGGTCGGCATGGTCGGCCGGATGCAGCCTGGGCAGGTGATCGCACGCTGCGACCCGCTGACGGGTGAACTCTGGCGTGGCGACGACGGCCGGGGGGAGGCGCTCGAAGCCGGCAACACCGGCCTCCTGATCGCCAAGATCACGGGCGCGATCAAGTTCGACGGTTATGTCGACGAGGCCGCATCCCGCAAGAAGGTGTTGGCGGACGTGTTCGAAGCAGGAGACCAGTACTTCGACACCGGCGACCTGCTCGAGCTCCACGATGGCCGCTGGCTCTCCTTCGCCGACCGGATCGGTGACACCTTCCGCTGGAAGGGCGAAAACGTATCCACCAACGAGGTGGCCGAGATCCTGAACGGCGCGACCGGCGTGCTCGAATCAAACGTCTATGGCGTCGCGATTCCCGGCGCAGACGGCAAGGCCGGAATGGCGAGCCTGAATGTCGACGAGAGCTTCGACCTGGAGAAGTTCCAGACGTGGGTACTGGCCAAGCTACCGGGATACATGCGTCCGTACTTCCTGCGCTTGCAGGAAGACATGCGCATCACCGGAACGTTCAAGCATCAGAAGACCGACTATCGCAAGGAAGGCTACGACCCGTCGAAGGTGACGGATCCGCTCTTCTACCTGGATGGCGACAAGTACGTGCCCGTGGATGCCACCCTGTTCGAGGGCATCCAGTCGAGAACCGTGTCCGTACGTTAGTCCCGTGAGCGACGTCCCGAACTTCAGCAGCCGAAGCGACCCGAGCCCCCTCCAACGGGCCGTCATGTCGCGAGCCATCCGGGCCATGATGAGCCCGACGCGACGCGCGCTGCGAAGCCGGCTCGCGCGGTTGCGCCAACGCGGTCGCGAGATCCACTACTTCCACGAAGTCGATGAGCCCTATAGCCAGCTTGCCTGCCAGACACTGGCCACGCTGACAGAACGCTACGACGCCCGAATCGTCCCACACCTCGCAACGCGTGAGGACGGGCTCAACCGGCCCGAACCCGAACTGCTCTCCGCCTACGCGCGCCGAGACGTCGCCAGCGTTGCAGGAGACTACGGCCTTCGTTTCGCCGACCCCGGCGCACCGCCTGCCGAGAATCTCGTCCGACGTGGGGAGGCCGTACTCGCCGCGGCCCTGGAATCCGATCGATTCTTCGCCCTCGCGCCCGAAATCGGTCGCGCCGTCTGGGCCGGTGATGACACCGCGCTCACGGCCATCGAAGCCAGAGAACCTTCTGCAACCCCGGCCGAGACTGCGCAGCAGACCGCCGCCGGCCGGGCGCTCCGGGAACGCTGGGGGCACTACTCGGGCGCGACGTTCCTGTATGCGGGCGAATGGTTCTGGGGCGTCGACCGACTCCACCTGCTGGAGCGCCGGCTGCGCGAGAACGGCCCGACTTCGACCGACGTCGCGTTCCCCTACGAGCGACCCGCGATCGACGCGGGCTCCGTCCCCGACACCGGACGAATCCTGCTCGAATACTTTCCTTCCCTGCGGAGCCCCTACACGGCCGTGGCGCACCAGCCGACGCTGGATCTCGCGGCCACCTCGGGCGTGCGTTTCGCCGTCCGCCCGGTCATGCCCATGGTGATGCGCGGCGTCCCGGTCACGATGACCAAGGGCATGTACATCATGGAAGACGCTCGGCGAGAGGCGGAGGTCGCGGGGATTCCCTTCGGAAACCTGCACGACCCGATCGGGCGACCGGTGGAGAACGGCTTCGCACTCTGGGCCTGGGCTGAAAAACACGGCCGTGGGACCGAGTTGTTGACGAGCTTCCTCCGCAGCGCGTTCACCGAGGCCGTTCGAGTCGACACGGACGCAGGGCTCCAACACGTCGTCGAGGCCGCGGGCCTGAGCTGGGAAGATGCACGCCATGCGCTCGCTGACGAGGGCTGGCGTGACGTCCTCGAACGCAACCGGCTGTTCATGGTCGACGAACTCGGTATCTGGGGCGTGCCGAGCTACCGCGTCAGCGGACCCGACGGCGAAGCCGACTACGCCACCTGGGGAAATGACCGACTCTGGAAGGTCGCCCGCGAGATCCGCCGCAGGATCGCACTGCCCTGATTTCCGGCGGTTAGGCGATCTTCCGACCGAGCCAGTCGATCATGGCGCGGTTCAGCTCTTCCGGCTTCTCCTGCTGCGTCCAGTGTCCGCACTCCGCAATGTCCACGCGTTCGTAGTCCTTGCAGAGCGCGGGCATGCCATCGGCCATCGCCGGCGGTAGCGCCGCGTCCCACTCGGCCGTCACCATGAGCGTCGGAAGCTCGAGGACCTGCTGGCCAATGCCGGGCGCGATGCCGATATTCCGGTCGATGTTCCGGTACCAGCTGACGGGACCGAAGAAGCCCGACTGCGTGAATCCGTCGACGTAGGTCTGGATCTCGTCTTCGCTGAGCATGACCGGCCCGATCGACTCGAGTTCGGCGATGCGCCGGAATGGATTCGCGTCGTCCAGTTCCGAGATCGACCCGATGTCGGGCCTGGTCGCCTTCGTCATCATCTTCTCGAACAGGATGCGTGTGTTCGCTTCGAGAACGGGCTCGGCGACGCCGGGCTCCTGGAACCAGAGGATGTAGAGCTTCTCGGGGTCCGGGAACGCCAGCTTCAGCATCGCCGTCGGCGGAAACGGCACGTAGGGCGTGTTGACACCGATACAGCCGAGACACCGATCCGGATGCATGACCGGCATCGCCCAGGCCACGAAGCCGCCCCAGTCGTGCCCGGCAAAGACGGCCTTGTCGATGCCCTTCGCGTCGAGCAACCCGACGAGGTCGGCGGTCAAGTGTGCGAGGTCGTAGTCCTCGATGTTTCCGGGCTTGTCGCTGCCAGCGTACCCGCGTTGGTTCGGCACCAGAACGCGGTAGCCGGCGTCCGCGAGCGCGACGAGCTGGTGCCGCCACGAGAACGCGAGTTCCGGGAATCCGTGGCAGAGCACGATCGGCGTCCCGTCGGCGGGGCCCGCCTCATGGACTTCGAGGGTGACTTCGCCGACATCGACGCGGTGAGCTTCGGGGAATACGGTCATGGGGAGTCCTTGGGCGGTCGGTTCAGATGGGGATGTCGCGTCAGCCGAGGTCAACGAGCGGCTGCTTCACGATCTTGCGACAGATCGTGAGCGCAGGCCCGAAGCTAGCGCGCTGCCGCATGCCTTCGCCGAAGGCCGCCAGGGCCGGCCAGCGCTCGGCCGGCGGAAGGCCGACGACGAAGTCGAGCTGCATGAGTTGACAGCCGAGTGCGATGTCGGCGATCGAAAGCGCGTTGCCGACCAGGAACTCGCCGCCATCCAGCTCCCCTTCGAGATAGTCGAAGTAGCGCGGCAGTTTCTCGTCCCAGGTCTTCTTTGCGGTCGCGACATCGGGGTCCTTGCCGCTGAAGCGATTGAACTGGATCGGCCGGAAAATGCCCATCCCCACCTGGCCGGCGAGTTCGCTGTCGCAGTATTCCTCGAGCCAGATGGCCCGGCCGTAGTCGTAGGCATCCTCCGGGTAGAGCGGGGTCTCGGGGTGCTTCTTCTCGATGTAGGCGCAGATGGCAGAGGAATCCGGGATCGTCCCGCGGGTGCCCTCTTCCGCCACGCTCGTGTCCCGGAGGACCGGAATCCGGCGCGCAGGGCTGATCTCCACGAACCAGTCCGGCATCGGCATGATGTTGACGGACTCCAACTCGAACGGGATGCCCTTCTCGCGAAGAACCGCGTCGGCCTTCCGGACGAACGGGGACAGGGGGGCGCCATAGAGAACCAGGCTCATCTTTCCTCCAAGAAAAGTGACAGGCAGCGTGCCATGGTGTCATCCTAGGGACGGGGCTGCCACTCGACGCCGTCCCGCGAGGAATGCCTGTGTCCGACCAGCCCAACGAGGGAGCCGAGCCGTCCAGTCTCGATGGCCGCGTCCAGCGCGGTGCGCGCAATCGCGAACGCATTGTCGAGGCGATGCTCGCGATCGTCCGTTCCGGCAACATGCAGCCCACCGCAGAGCAGGTCGCTGAACGCGCCGGCGTCGGAACCCGAACCGTCTTCCGTCACTTCGACGACATGGACGCCCTGTACTCGGAGATGTCGGCCGCCATCCGGAGCGAGATCGCACCGATCATGTTCGACCCGGTGCCGTCGGGCGACCTCGCGGAACGAATCCGGACCGTCGCGCACCGCCGGTCCGAGGTGTTCGAACTCATCGCACCCTTCCAGCGTGCCGGCGCCGTCCATCGCTGGCGTTCGGTGTTCTTGCGAGACGAGTACGTCACGCTGACCCGGAACCTGCGCGAGCAACTCATCCTTTCGCTCCCCGAGCTGAAGACGGCTGACCCCACGGTCGTCGAAGCGGCCGACCTCCTGGCCTGCACCGTCGCCTGGTATCGCATGCGAGATGAGCAGGGACTCGACGTCGAAACGGCGCGGGCCGTCGTCATCCTGGGCCTCGAGGGCCTGCTCGGCGTCGTGTAGGGAGCGCCCACCGCGTGCAAGCCGCGGTATGCTCGGTCTCCCAAGTGAAGGAGACCCCATGGGCAAGGCCGCAGACGCACTCGAACGCTTCCAGAAGCGGCTCGGTGAAGAAGAAGGCGTCGGAGAGTGGTTCGAAGTCGACCAGTCCCGCGTCAACGATTTCGCCGATGCGACGCTCGACCATCAGTTCATCCACATCGATCCCGAGAAGTCGGCCAAGCTGTCGCCCTACAAGGTGACGATCGCCCACGGCTTCCTCACGCTGTCGCTGTTGCCGCATCTGGGCTCGAAGATTCCGCCGCTCGACCCCGAAGCCTATGCGGGCGTGACCATGGGCATCAACTATGGACTCGACAAGGTGCGCTTCCCGGCACCGGTCAAGGTGGGCAAGCGGGTGCGCGCGCGTCGAACGCTCGCCGGCGCTGAGCTCAAGGGCACCATGATCCAGCTCAAGCAGGTCGTGACCATCGAGATCGAAGGCGAGGACAAGCCCGGCTGCGTCGCCGAGAGCCTCTCCCGGCTCGTCTATACCGACTAACACGAACGCGACCCACGAACGAAGCGAGAGATTCCATGGCACGTGTGGTGAAGCTCGGCGTGAAGCGACCGGCCGTCAGGCCGTTGCTCCCGGACCCCGAAAAGCGTGAGGAGAAGTACACGCTGATCTCGGTCGATGACCATTTGATGGAGCCGAAGCACACGTTCGAGGGCCGCCTGCCCGCGAAGTTCAAGGAGCAGGCACCAAAGGTGGTCGAGACCGACGAGGGCCACGAGATCTGGGTCTACGAAGACACGCCGTATTTCCAGGTCGGCTTCATGTGCGTCGCCGGACGCCCCGTGGAAGACCATCGGGTCGAGCCCGCCCGCTTCGACGAGGTCCGCAAAGGCTGCTGGGACATCCACGCGCGCATCCACGATATGGACCTGAACGGATGTTGGGCCAGCGTGAACTTCCCGTCCGGCGTAACCGGCTTTGGGGGGACGCTATTCAGCGAGTCGAAGGACCCTGAGCTCGGGCTTGCGTGCACCCGGGCATGGAACGACTGGCTCTTCGAGGAATGGCACGGGAGCTACCCGGATCGCATCGTGCCCCTCGGCATCACGTTCCTGGCCGACGCCGAAAAGGGCGCCGAGGAGATTCGCCGAAACGCGAAACGCGGCTTCACCGCCGTGACGCTCCCCGAGCAGCCGCACAAGCAGGGGCTCCCGCCGGTGTTCGATTCCTTCTGGGAACCGATCATCCGGGCTTGCGCCGAAACCGAGACGGTCCTGAATCTTCATGTCGGCTCTTCCGGTTTCGCCGCGATGCCCCCGGGCGCCCCGATGCTCGAACTGGGCGCCACCCTGTTCCAGTCAATGGCCTTCGATTCGTGCGCCGAATGGCTCTGGAGCGGATGGCCGGCGAAGTACCCGGAGCTGAAGATCGCGATGAGCGAGGGGGGCATTGCCTGGGTCGCCGGCCTGATCGATCGGCTGGATAACATCATGGCCCGCTCCGGATACGGCCGCGGCTGGCCGGACCCCAAGATCTCGCCATCGGACTGCCTACGCCGCAACTTCTGGTTCTGCATGATCGACGACCCGTCGACGATTCCGACGCTGCCCACGATCGGCGTCGAGAACGTGCTGTTCGAGAGCGACTACCCGCACGGAGACGGAACCTGGCCCGACACGCAGGCGGTGATGGACAAGTTGCTAGGCGGCCTTCCGGAAGACCAGATCAGGATGATCGCGCACGAGAACGCCTCGAAGCTCTATCGACACCCGCTACCGGCGACGCGAAAGCCCTAGACGACTCTCGGCGTCCGCCTACATCCATGCTGGCCGGGTCCCGATCACACCCGCTTCCCTGAGCCGCTCGCGTTCCGCATCACTGACGCCGAGTTCATCGCCCAGGATCTCGTCGTTATGTTGCCCCAGGGTCGGCGCCGGCGTTCGGCAGTCCGCCGGGTCCCAGGCACTAAAGCAGGTCGGGTAGCCGGGATAGCGCGTCAGCCCCGTGAAGGGGTGCGCGACCTCGTTGAAGAATCCGCGGGCAGCCAATTGCTCGTTGGGCACGACGAAATGGCCGTTCAAGAGTGGGGATGCCGGGACGCCCGCGGAGAGGAGGCTCTCCGCCGCCTCTTCCGCGGTTCGCTCGGCGCACCACGCGGCGATTCCTTCGTCGATCGCATCGTGCCCGGCACGGCGCCCGGCCGCGGAATCGTACTCGGGCGCCATCGCCCACTCGGGCTCACCGAGTGCGCCGCGGAGGGCACGCCACTGCGCGTCATCGGCCACGGAGACCGCAAGCCACGGTTCATTCGGAGCCTCGCGCGAGGGCACGCGATCGCCCTTGCAGCGGTAACAACCCTGGGGCGCTGCAGCGGGTCCGCGGTTTCCCGCGCGCTCGAGAAGTACACCGTTCGCACTCCACTCGATGATCTGTTCGGCGGCCAGATTCAGCGCAGGCTCGACGAGCGCACACTCCACCAGCTGCCCTTCGCCGGTGCGTCGTCGATCTTCGAGCGCGGCCAACAATCCCGTCAGGGCGTGCATTCCACCGACCGGGTCGCAGGCACCACGGATGATGAGCGGCATGTCCGGGTAACCCGTGAGCCAGGCCAATCCACTCGCCTGCTCGACGCTGGCGGCAAAGCCCACACGATCGCGCCACGGACCGTCGAGGCCCCAAGCAGGCATCCGCAACATCGAGAGTCGTGGGTTCCAGCCATGGACGGTTTCCCAATCGAGCCCGAAGTGGTCCATTACCCGTGCAGAGAAGTTCTCCATCACGACGTCGGCGCCTTCGAGGAGTTTCCGCAGCAAGGCCTTCCCGTCGTCTGAGTCCAGGTTCAGGGTAATCGCCCGCTTCCCCGGATTGGCGCCATGGAAGACCGGCGACCACTCCCACATCACGTCATTCCGAACGGCACCCGCGAAGCGCATGCCGTCGGGGCGTTGCGTGGACTCGACCTTCACGACATCGGCGCCCCACTCCGCCAGCGTCGCGCCAACCACGGGGCCGGCCCAGAAGGCCGTGAGGTCCACGACGCGGACTCCCGCGAGCGGTCGCGCGTCTTCACCCGGAGCCTCGGCCGGCGCAGGTTCTCGCGCTTGGGGACCCAGTGCCGAGGCGACCGGAACCTCCGGTGCGACGTGAACCGCCGCAGCCGGGTTGGCCGAGAGTCGCCAAGGCCGCCGAGGCTGTTCAAAACCGCCCGGATTCTTCACGAACACGCCGCGGGCACGAAAGTGCTCTTCTTCCAACACAAGCTTGCCGTTGCCCACGGGCGCCACCGGAATTCGCATCGCACTCGCTAGTTCGATCACTTCGGCCGTGGTCTGGGTCTTCGTCCACGCGTGCATGACGCCCTGGATGAACTCGAGGTGTTCCATGCGCGCGCGCGCGTCGAAATAGCGCTCGTCGTCCGCCACCTCGGGTCGGCCGACCATCAGGCAGAAGTCCTTCCACTGCTGACCCGTGTAGGCGCACAGCCCAACGAAGCCATCGCGTGTCGGCTCGATCGACGGCGTTTCGAGCGATTGAGGCAAAGGCCCGTCGAACCACTGCCCTTGCAGATCGTGGTAGACCGTAAGGGCCGCCACCGCGACTTCGAACGCAGATACGTCTGCGTGGACGCCGACCCCCGTGCGACGCGCGGACAGCACCGCCGCCAGCGCCGAAGTCGCCGCGTAGGCCCCGGCGGCCCACTCTCCGAGCTGCCCTCCCGCCGCGACCGGCCCGCGCGACGCAAGCCCCCGATAGGCGGTCGAGCCCGAGGCGGCCTGCAACGTGAACTCGGTCGCCGGGCGGTTCGCCCAGGGCCCCTGCGTTCCAAAGGCCGTCACCGTCAGCAGTGAAGCTCCGGGCTGGACGTCCGCGATTTCGGCGAGTGCCCTTGGCCGTGAGTCGACGACCAGGTCGACGTTCCTCACCCACGAATTCCAGTCGCCTGTGCCGCTCGGAAGACTCTGCTTCCCAGCGCACAAGAAGTGGAAGAGCGCGCCATCTCGGTCCGCGGGCAGCGCCTGCGCGGACGCCGACCACTTCCGCAGCGGGTGCCCTCCTTCGGGCTCGACCATCCACACCTGGGCACCGGCATCGACCAACATCTTCGTGGCGTAGGCGCCGGCAATCGTGGTCGATGCGTCGAGGACGCGGAGTTCAGAAAAAGGCTGCGCAGGATCGGACACGGAAGCTCCTCGAAACAGGCTCGTCGCCACTCCCAGGGGTAGCCCAACTGCTGAGCAAGCGGAGTCGGATCAGTCCGCGGCGCCGCCGACTTCGCCGTTGGCCCAGGCTTCGGCGGCGGTGTCCCAGTTCAAGAACGCATGCGCGTGGCCGGCATGCACGTCGCGCCAGAATCGTTGGATCGGCTCCGAGTCCTGCAGCGCGCTACCGCCGCTCGCTTCGAAGACCCGCTGGGTCGCGCGCGCACACAGCTCAGCCGCGAAACCGGTGTCGCGAATCCAGCGCAACGTCGGCGGATCGGCCGGCTGGCCGGCTGCGGTCCAGGCGTCGATCTCGCGCGCATTGCGTTCGAGCAGAAGTCGCGCGGCGTCCACTTCGACCGCGCTCTCGGCAAGCCGTTGACGGGCGACCCCTTGATCCTTCTGTCGCTGCAGGGTTGCCGTCGTCCGCACGAGCAGACGCTCCCTGAACCGCGCGACCGCTCCTTCTGCGGCCCCCAACACCGGCCCCCCGATCACGGTCACCGCGAGTCCCTGGTTCCGACCGACGGTTTCGAGCCATGAGGGTGCGAACGATTCGGGCACGAAGATGCCGTCGACCTGGATGTCCTTGCTTCCGGTTCCGCGCAGGCCCATGACGTGCCAGGTGTCGACGATCTCGACCTCGCGCCTGGGCACGAGACAGAGGATCGGAGCTGGGCCCTCATCGCGCACGACGACGGCGCCCAACATCAGCCACTCAGCATGGTCACAGCCGGACGCGAACGCCCATCGTCCCGACAAGCGCACGCCACCATCGACGGCCTCGGCCTGCCCAACGGGCCCGAGAGAGGCCGAAATCAGCGCCTCGGGGTTCTTGTCCCAGACAGCGTGCTGCGCGTCCGCAGGATAGGTCCCGAGCAGCCAACTATGCGCGCTCCATACGAACTGACACCACGCGGTCGACGGGCATGCGGCCCCGAGCGTAGAGGTCAGCGCGACATGCGTGCCGGCGCCGAGACCCGCCCCCCCGAACGCTTCCGGCTGGAGCGCACGTGTCAAGCCGCCTTCGATCAGCGCACGCACGTTCGCGGGGGGAAGCTGGCGCAATCTCTCCGCTTCGGGCGCTCGCTCAGCAAGGGCAGGCAACAAGTTGCGGGCGCGTTCGATCAATGTCGCCTGATCCATCCTCCGGGTGTACCGCATCCAGGCTTTGTTGGCCGAAGACGGTGTGCGTGCGAGTATCCCTGGACCACTGGTCCTATCGCCGGACGAGGAGTCCCCATGCAGCTTCGTTGGTCCCACGCCGTCATCAAGGTGCGAAACATGGAAACGATGACGCGCTTCTACATGGATGTGCTCGGCTTCGAGGTCGCGGACCGCGGACCGCTGTTCGGCGACAGTGGACCCGAGATCGTTTTCATGAGTCAGTACGAGGGCGACCATCACCAGATCGCGTTCGTCGAAGCACGGGAAGACGAAGGCCCGTCGAACTCGGTCGACCACATCGCCTTCCGGGTCGATGGCCTCGCGGATGTCCGCGAGATGATGGACCGGGTGGCAACCTGTCCCGACGTCGACGCGGGCGCGCCGGTCACTCACGGCAATGCCATCTCGGTCTACTTCAAGGACCCGGAGCAGAACGGCATCGAGGTCTTCTGCGATACGCCCTGGCATGTCCAGCAGCCGGTCATCGCCCCCTGGGACCCCAGCCTCGACGATGCGGATGTGCTCAAGGGCGTCGGAGACACGTTCGCGCAGAAACCCGGTACGGGACCGATGGCCGACTACATCGGCGACCGGGCGACCCATTTCGCAGGTCGCACATCGAAGTGACCTGAGCGCACAGCCGGGAACCGAAGGAACCTGGCGCGTGTCCCAGTCTCGCTGCCGGATGATCGGCAATCCGCTCGGAACGACCCGCCGCATGAGACGCCGACTCCCGCTCCCGCTCCCGCCGCTCAGGCTCCGACGAAGCACTGCCCTCGCGCTGCTGCTCGCGGCGGTCAACGCCGCCACGGGATCCGCCGAACCCACGACACCCGAACGCTGGCGCACCGTCGAGATATCGAGCCGCGAGATCCGGGAGTCGTCAGGGCTCGTAAAGAGTCGCACCCATGAGGACGTCTACTGGACACATAACGACTCCGGCGACGCGCCACGCTTCTTTGCGATCGACGAAGAGGGCACGCTGCTCGCAACCTACCACGTCCCGGATGCCCATCATGTCGACTGGGAAGACGTCGCGATCGACGATTCCGGCCACCTGTATCTCGGTGACGTCGGAAACAACTGGAGTCGTCGCCGCCAACTCTCGATCTACCAGGTGACCGAGCCGGACCCGAGTAAAGGCAACACCGAAGTCGCCGTGGAAGCACGCATCCGCTTTTCCTATGCCGACCAGGAGCAGTCCCAGGACCGACTCCGAATGAACTTCGACAGTGAGGCGATCTTCTGGCGGGACGGTGGGCTCTTCGTGTTCAGCAAGGATCGGAGCGACACGCTGACCCGGCTCTACCGACTGGACCCCGAGAACGCGGCGCACCAGCGTGTGTCCCCCATCGCGGTCTTCGATCTCGGGGGAGGGGTCCGCTCCTTCGCCGGGAACACGACCGCCGCCGACATCACGCCCGACGGTCGCCGAATCGCCCTTCTGACCTACAGCGACATCCACCTGTTCCGCTGGCCCGCCGGCGCCGACGCGCCTGTCGGCCCCGTCGCCCAACTCCCGCTCGCTCCGAACCCGACGAAGCAGGCAGAGGCGATCGCGTGGAACGGAAACGATCTCGTGATCGGCAATGAGCAGCGGCACCTCTTCTTCGTAGAGGACCCATTCCCGCAGTCCGACGACTAACGTCCGACCGGCTCGCCCGCGACCATCCAGCCGAGCACGGTGTCGCGGGAGAGATCCTTCGTCGGCGCATCTGCTACGACGGCGCCCGTTCGCAGGACCACGACATGGTCGGCAAGATCGAGCAGGCCGCCCAGATCGTGGCTTACAACGAGCACGGCGAGGCCTTCGGCCGCGAGTTGGCGGATGACGCCGTGGACGGCCGCCGTCTCGGTCGGCCCGAGGGCCGCAGTCGGCTCGTCGAGAACCAGTACCCGTGCGTCGAACAAGAGCGCACGCGCGAAGGCGATCGCCTGACGCTGCCCTCCGGAGAGATGACGCACCGGGCGCCGCAGCGTGCTGAGATCCGCGCCCAGGCGACCCAACACCTCGCGTGCTTCCCGCTCCATACGCGCCTCGTCCAGACGACCGAAACGCGTCCGCTCACGGCCCAGGAAGAGGTTCGCCACCCCATCCAGGGACTCCGCGAGTGCCAGATCCTGGTAGAGCGTCTCGATCCCGAGCGATCGCGCCTCTCGGGGCGTACGGAGCGATGCGGTCCTTCCATCGACCGCGATGGTTCCCGCGTCGAGCGGGTCCGCGCCCGAGATCGCTCGGACCAGGGTCGACTTGCCTGCCCCGTTGTGACCGACCAGCCCGGTGACCCGGCCCGCTTCGAGCCGCATCGACACCTCCCGCAGTGCACGCACCCCACCAAAGGATCGGCTGGCGCCCGAGACCTGGAGACGCGCGGTCATACAGCCTCCGGGACACGGCGGCCGCGGGCAGCCCAACCGCCGTCGACCCAGACCGCCAGGATCAACACCACGCCAATGACGATCTGGCGAGCGGCACTCGACACGCCGAGCAACACCATCCCGTTCTCGAGGCTTTGCATCAGGAGCGCGCCAAGCAGGGCCCCGACGACGCTGCCGACGCCGCCCCGAAGGGAGGTACCACCCACCACTGCCGCAGCGATCGCCGAGAGCTCGGCGAGCGTACCCATCGAGTTCGTCCCTGCGCCGAGCCGCGCGGAAGTAACGATGCCGCCGACTGCGGCCAGGGCGCCCATCCAGGCGAAGACGCCGAGCCGGACCGCCGCAACCCGCACGCCCGCGCGTTCCGTCGCGGCGGCATTGGAGCCCAGGGCAAAGACATGGCGACCGAAGCGCGTCCGACGCGCGATGAACGCGGTACCGCCCGCAACGCCCAGCGCGATCAGGACCGGCGCCGGAACGCCGCGCCCAACCCCTGTCCCGGGATGGATCGCGGCGTTCATCAACGCCACGAACGCCAGAATCCCTGCGCTCGTCGCGACGACGCGAAGGAGTACACCGCGGGTTCCGCCGGCATCGAGCCCATGAGACCGCGCCTGCGACCGCGCCCGATACGCGTTCACTCCCACCCCGATGATCGCCGTGATCGCGAGCACCCAGCTCGTCGCGACACCGAGAGAACCCGATAGCCCGCCGCCCAACCACTGATAGCCCGGAGCCAGTGGCGCGACCGTACGACCATCGGTCACCAAGAACGCGACGCCGCGAAAGATCAGCAAACCGGCCAGGGTGACCACGAAGGATGGCACGTGGCGCCAGGCCACCCACCAACCCTGCGCGGCGCCGATCGCGGCCCCGAACGCCAGGGCGACCGCGGTGGCCAGCGGCCATGGCCAACCCCAGCCCACGGGATCGGGCGCCTGTAGGAACGCGGCCACCATGCCGGTGGCACCCAGGACGGAACCAACTGACAAGTCGATCTGACCACTCGCAATGACCAGCACCATCCCGCTCGCCAGGATGGCGGTCACGCTCGACTGGACCGCGAGGTTGTAGAGGTTCCGCGGTGTTCCGAAAATCCCGTCACTCAGGAAGTGGAGCGCGAGGCCAAGGGCCGCGATCGCGAACGCCAGGCCTACGAGCCTTGCGTGCTCCTGACGGTCTGCGCTCACGGCTCCGTCGACCGATCGCATGCAGCGGGAAGAGGGTCGGTTGCGCGGGCGCAGACCACGTCGTGCGAGACCCAACCGGCATCGATCACGACCGCGAGGTTGTCGCGCGTGATCGGCGTGGGCTCCAGCAAGATGGCGTCGACATCGCGACGCTGCGGGCCCTGGTTCCAGACGATGCGCCCGGAGACATCGGCCGGCGCTGTGCCCCGAAGGAGCGCCAGCGCGACCGCGGCCGCACGCGTACCCAGTGCGCGTGAATCCTTCCAGACACTCACCGCCTGGGTGCCCGCTGCGACGCGGGCCAATGCGGCGTGGTCACCGTCCTGCCCCGATACGGGTACGCCGCTGCGGCCGGCTCCGGCGAGTGCGGCTGCCACGCCGCCGGCCATTCCGTCGTTCGAACACACCACCGCATCCACGCGTCCGGCCGTGGCGGTCAGGATCTGTTCCATCGTCCGCTGCGCCCCTTCGGGCAGCCAGCCGTCGATGAACTGCTCGCCAACGTTCTCGATCTCGCCGGAACGAAGGGCCGGCCCCAGAACATCCAGCTGGCCTTCGTGAACAAACCGACTGTTCGGGTCTTGCGCCGAACCCTTGATGAAGACATAACGACCTCGGGGGACCAGGGCCTGGAGAGCGCGTGCCTGGATCCGGCCGACCTCGCGGTTGTCGAACGAGAGGTAGAAGACTCCGGGCCACTCGATCAAGCGGTCATAGGCGATGACGTGAACGCCTGCGGCCTGGGCCAACAGCACGGCGGGCAGGATCGCGTCGGCATCGTGGGCGACGACGATCAACAGCTCAGCGCCTCGTGCCAGCAGATTTTCGACGTCGGCCATCTGCTTCTCGGTCGAGCTCTGCGCATCGGCCGAGATCACGCGCACCCCTGCGGCCTCGAGCGCCCCACGAACGGACGCCTCATCCGTCTTCCAGCGTTCCTCCTGGAAGTTCGACCAGCTGATGCCGACGACGGGCTTCGCGGAAGCCGCAAGCGGAGACAGCCCGAGGACTGCAACGAGAACCATCAGCAGGGCGAAGCGATGCACGGCTAAGGAGTGTCGCCCTCTACGGGGACCATCTCAACCGACGCAGACAGCGGTGGCGAAGCCGGGCCGAGGCAGTGCACACTGCCTGGATGCCCTTCATCGATGCACGCGGTCTGCGCTTCTACTACGAAGTGCGGGGGCACGGCCCTCGCGTCCTGCTCTTCAACGGGACCGGCGGGGACCTCCGGAAGAAGCCGGGCCTCCTCGATGCCTTGCTCCCGGACCGCTTCGAGGTGCTCTGCCACGACCAGCGGGGGCTGGGCCAGACCGACCGGCCGGACATCGCCTACTCCATGGCCGACTACGCCGAAGATGCTGCGGCCCTGCTCGACGCGCTCGGCTGGGGCCCGTGCCACGTGATGGGGGTCTCCTTCGGCGGCATGGTTGCCCAGGAGTTCGCGATTCGTTTTCCCGAGCGGGTGAACCGCCTCGTCCTGGCCTGCACGTCGAGCGGAGGAGCGGGGCGGCCTTCCTACCCGCTGCAGGACCTCGCCAAGCTTCCGGAGAACGAACGGGCTGCGCGCGCCATCGAACTCTCGGACACGCGGATGGATGCCGCCTGGCGGGAAGCCAACCCAGAGGCGCTCAAAGGCATCCTCGCGATGATGAATCCCGCCAACGATCCCGGCGCCGGAGAACCGGGCCGTGCAGTCGGCGCGGCACGTCAACTCGAAGCGCGCATGGAGCACGACGTCTACGACCGGCTGCCGCAGATTGTGGCGCCGACGCTGTGCTGCGGCGGCCGCTACGACGGCATCGCACCGGTCGCCAATCTGGAGGCGATCGTGTCCCAGGTGCAAAACGCCGACATCCAACTCTTCGAAGGCGGCCACCTGTTCCTCGTACAGGATTCCGCTGCGTGGCCGGCGATCGTCGACTTCATGCAGCGGGACGGCTGAACCGAACGCGGCCCGCCACGTAGTACCCGCACCCCGAGCGAGGAGGCCCCGTGGCCAGCGACACCCACAGCAAGACCGTCGGTTATCTGCTTTGGATCTTCGGATTCACCGGCGCCCACCGGTTCTACTACGGCCGCCCGATCACGGGAACGATCTGGTTCCTGACACTGGGCCTGCTCGGCGTGGGCTGGCTCATCGACCTCTTCCTGATCCCGTCGATGGATCGCGCCGCCGACCGCCGGTTCGCGAGTGGCCACCTCGACTACTCGGTCACCTGGGTCCTGCTGACGTTCCTCGGCATGTTTGGCCTGCATCGCTTCTACATGGGGAAGATCTTCACCGGCCTGCTGTACCTCGTGACCGGCGGGCTCTTCCTGGTCGGCTACCTCTACGACTACTGGACGCTCAACGACCAGATCTCGGACGTCAATCAGCGCGGCTAGTCATCAGCCCCTCAGGTTCGCTTCCCGATGAGCTCCGCCAAACGGTCGACTTCGGCGCGCTCCGCGGTTGCCGGCACCAGGAAGACTTCCTCGCAGCCCGCTGCCTCGAGGCCATCGAGGGCTTCGCTGACCGCGTCCGGCGTCGAGCGATTCATCATCTTGGACATCGCCTTCGCCGGCGCGTCGCCAAAGATCGCGAGGTAGTCGTAGACGTACTTCCTGAGCTTCTCGTCTGCACCGTCGGGCGAGAGACAGAGCCAGAAGCCGCCGATCCGGCGCGGCTTGCGGGCACGCTTCGCTGCCTCCCATGATTCGTCCGCCAGCGTCAGGAGCCGCTCGATTTCAGCGCGCTCGCCATTCCCGCTCCAGACGTAGACGCCGTCGGCCCAACGCGCTGCACGCGCCATCGCTTTCGGCCCCATCACGCCGGCATGAATCGGAGGCCCGCCCGCCTGGAGCGGCGTCGGACCCACCGGATCGGCGCCCTCGAAGGGCGGCTCGCCGCGCCAGATGTGGCGCATCTCGGCGACCTGCTCGTCCATTCGCGCATGCCGGCGATCGAACGGCATCGCCACCGCCCGGTAGTCGGCCTCCCGTCCGCCCACGCCCACGGTCACTTCCGCGCGCCCGCCCGACAGCACATCGAGCGTTGCGATCTCCTTGGCCGCGCGCACCGCGTTGTGCATGGGCAACACATAGAGCGAGGACACGATGCGTACGCGCTCGGTGACGGCGGCCGCAGCCGCGAGGACCCCGCGCATGTCGACGGTAGGTCCCGTGATCCGCTCACCGCAGGAGAGACTCGCGAACGGTCCCTCATCGATGGCACGCGCCCAGCCGAGCAGGTCGTCTCGGCTGAGTCCCTCCTTCATGTAAGGGAGGCAGACACCGTAATCCATGCGGTTTCCTTCGCGGTAAGCGGGCCGCGCAGGCTAGCTCACCCGTCGCCCGGTCGTAGAACGGCCGGGTCCCTGCCGACGCCACGACGGCACGAAGCGCGGGACGCGGTCGCGGTAGCGCCGGTAGGCTGCGCCCAACGTCGCGGAGAGGTCCTTCTCCTCCAGGGGAATCGCAACCAGTACGTACGCGGTCATGAAGGCCGCAAACAGCGCATGTCCTGCCGTCATGTAGGGCGTGGCCCAGAAGAACAGGATCCATCCCGCGTAGATCGGATGCCGAATCGCCGCGTAGACGGACGACTCGACAAGCTCGGGCGGGTCGTATCGACGCCCCTCTACGTAGGCCTCGATCTGCTTCAGCCCAAAGAGGTCGCGATGATCGATCGCGAACGTGGCCGCGATCATCCCCAGGTAGCCGAGCAGCGACAGTCCAGTCAGGACCGGCGCGACCGCGGTCCCGCGGAGATCGAACCATACGATCGGAATCGGGTGCCAGGCAACGAAGATCGCGATGACCGTCAGGGTCGCAGCAAGGACATAGACAGAACGTTCGACCGTGGCCGGGACCCTTTCCGCGAGCGCGGCCTTGAACCCCGGACGGGCCATCACGGAGTGCTGGAACCCGAAGACGAGAAGCAGTGCGAGGTCGACGATCAGTGCCGTTGCGACGTCGGCTTCTGGGCCGCGTTCGAGCGTCCGCTCGAGTCCCCAATCATGAAGCCAGGCGACGAACCAGACGAGCGACCCCAACGCCAGCCCGTAGGCGCTGAGGCCAAGGATGCGGGCCCAGGTGCGGTTCATATCATTCCTCCTCGCCTCGGTGGTCGAGACTGGTGAGGGAACCATCGGGATTGGAGGGCCTCCGCGCCCTTCCAGAGTCCTACCGTTTGCTTACCCCGGCTGTTTGCTTTCCCCGGATTCGCTGCGGGGTCCCCTCAGGGACCAAGACGTGGAACCATCCCGAGGCTCGCGGCCCGGGCGTCGCCTTCCGCCGCCTTTTCGGCGGCGGCCTTGTCGTTCCCGCGGCGGGCAAGGATCTCGGCCCAGGCCCATTCGATCCGCGCGAGCGCTGGGCGGGCGCCGAGCGATTCGGCCCGCGCGAAGGCTTCTTCCATGTCGTCGCCAGCCCCCGCGAGGTCCCCCTGTTGGGCGGCCAGCCGGCCGGTCCAGTAGGCGACCGGTCCCAGGTAGCTGACCGTCACCGGGACCGCGGCCTGAAGGTCGCGGTAGGGCGAGAGATGCTCGCGAAGTGCGGCGCCGCGCTCCGCGTCGCCGTAGTAAAGGGCCTGGCGCGCGAGTTCCGCGACGGCTGCCAGCCAGTCGATCGAGCGCGGCTCTTCCGGGAGCGTGCGGTCGACAAGTGCCTCAAAGGTGGCGCGACCCTGTGCGACGTCGGCTTCCCCCTTGAGTCCGGCGAGGAGCGCTCGCGCGAAGAATCCGATGCGGGCGGCACCGAGGTCGGACGATGCGACAGCCTGAACGTCGGAGAGGCTGGCGCCACAGTCGCGCAGGACCTGGAGCCGCTGACCCGCGAAACACATCGTTGCTGCGGGGTGGCCAATCCAGGCCCCCAATGCGTGGGTCTCGGGAATCCCTGCTTGAGCGTCCGCATAACGACCTTCGAGCAGCGCCAGGCCGTCGTCGTAGACGCCAGTGTGCCAGCGCACCCCTCGGTGCGGTCGTGGCCCCACCAAGGCATCGACCCGAGCGCGTTCCTTCCGGGCGCCGGCTGCGTCCCCCACGATGAGCTGATCCGTTGCGAGATCGAGCAACCCGATCACGGTCAAGTCCGCGTCCCCACCGCTCGGAACCAACGCCTCCATTTCGCGGACCAGGTGTACACGTTCGACGAGATCGTCGGGACCCGCGATCACGAAATGGAGGGTGTAGAGCGTCTCCGCGAGCGCATGGGGGTCACCGGACGCGCGCGCCAATTCGAGTGCAGCGCGCGCCGGCGGTTCGGCTTCCACACGTTGGTCGCGCAGGTTGTACGCCTTGCGCGAGAGCAGACGCGAACGGGCCGCTGCCGAGAGACGCTCGGGTGCGGCCTCGGCGAGCGCGGCGTCGACGTGGGCCTGGGCTTCAGGGTCATGTGCGGCCCATTCGCCGAGGTCGCAGAAGCCGATGGCCGCCGCGGCAAATCCAGCGGGATCGTCGCGCTGTCGCGCGAGTTCGATCGCACCGCTCAGCACCACCCGACGCCGCTCTCGGTCGCCAGACGAGCGATGCGCGCGCCCGAGATCGAGGAGTGTCTCCATCCGCAATCCGGCGTCGGCGGCCGGTTGCTGATCGAGCGCCGCGAGCGCCTGTTCGTGGTGATGCGCCGCTTGCTCGTAGGCGTTCGCGCGTTCCAAGGCCGCAGCCGCGAGCCGCGCCACCTCGAAAGCGCGCACGGGATCGCCGACGCCGAGCGACCGATGATGATGCTCGGCAAGTTGGGAAAGACCCGTCGTCGG
This sequence comes from Deltaproteobacteria bacterium, assembly GCA_029261815.1. Classification (GTDB taxonomy): domain Bacteria; phylum Myxococcota_A; class UBA9160; order UBA9160; family UBA6930; genus JAJDAP01. Next base: position 7,705 of record JAJDAQ010000086.1, on the reverse strand, counting down.
CGTCTCGCCATGCCGGCGTTCGAGCACTTGCGCGACCGCGTGATGCAATCGCGCGCGGCGCCCAGGTCGCAGCCTTTCGCGGGTCACTTCCTGGAAGAGCGGGTTCGCGAAGAACATCAACCCAGGGCGGTCTTCGTCCTCGTTCACGACACCCGCGAGCACCGGTCCGTCGAGCGCATCGAGCACAGTCGCGCGCGGCTGTGCGAGGACATCGGCGAGCAGCGCGACTTCGAAGCGTCGTCCCAACACCGATGCCGCTTCGAGAACCTCGAGAGATTCCGCCGGCAGCCGCTCGAGCACACTTTCCACGACGTCCATCATCCGCAGCGGTAGCGCCCGCAGGTCCACCCGACCCGGCGCGTGGCCGGGCGCCAGGGCGCCGCTCTCGACCAGGATCCGGACGGCCTCCTGCAAGAAGAGCGGATTGCCTTCGGTGCGCTCCAACAACGCGCGGACCCATTCGCGAGGAGGTGTGGCACCCGTTCGCGTCTCGACCCAATGTGCGATTTCGGCGGGTCCGAAACCCGAAAGACGGAGACTACGCGTCGTCTCCAGCCGACCGAGTGAAGCCAGGGTCCGCGTCAGTGGCGCGTTTCGCTCACGCGACTCCTCGCGGACCATTGCGATGACGAGCATCGGTGCGTCGCGGAGCCGCTCCGCCAGATGCTCGAGCAGCGCCAACGACTCGGTACCGGCGAGGTGCAGGTCCTCGACAACCAGGGCAATTGGCTGTTCGGCCGCGCAGCGCTCCAGCAACTGGGCGACCGAATCGAACACCAGGAACCGCTCCTGCTCTGTCGACACCCCCGCGGCCGCCGGCCTGACCGCGTCGTGAAGCTCGGGCACCCTCTCCGCAAGTTCGGGCGCCAGCCCACCGACTTCGCGCGCGTGTGCCGAGAGATCCGTACAGGAGGCGAGATCGCGTAGGACCTGGACCCACAACCAGAACGCAGGCGCGCTGGTTCCCTCGTCCGATCGCGCGAACGCGACTCGCTGTCCATCCGCTGCGAGACCGCCCGCGAACGTCTCCACCAAGCGACTCTTGCCGATGCCGGCCGCCCCTTCGACCAGGACGACGCTGCCGAAACCGGCCGTCGTTCGATGCCAGGCGTCTTGGAGTGCCGCCAGCGGTTCCGACCGCCCGATGAACGGGTCCGACGGGTCGACGGAGACCGTCGCTGCGGCCGACGGTGAGGCATCGTCGAGCGCCGCGCGATCGTCCTCGTGTTCGATCACGTGGCCGACGAACCGATAACCCCGACGCGCGTGACTACGGATCCGGGCGCGCTCTCCCCGGTCCCCGATCGCCCGCCGTGCCAGGCTCACAGCCCGCGTCAAGGAACTCTCGGTGACCGCCGTATCGGGCCAGAGTTCATCGAGGATATCCGCCTTCTCGACGACGCGATGGCGCTCCCGGAGCAGCAACGCGAGCAGTGCCAGGGGTTTCGGCTGAAGGGCCACGGGCTTTCCGCCGCGCCGCAGTTCACTGCGCGCCTCATCCAATTCACAGTCGTCGAAGCGGAAGATCAATGTGCCGTCCGGCGGTAAGCCATGACGCAACCCTAGCGCCGGTTATGATCCGCCCTCTATGTCGGTGAAACCCCTGACTCCGCCCGAGTACCCGGGCGCCGTGGCCCCCGACCGGGAACGCACGCTCGTTTCCCTCGGATTGAAGCTCCGCCTCTTCGAGTGGGGCTCCGCGGACGCTCCTCCGCTGGTCCTGACGCACGGCTTCTTCGATCACTCGCGCGCGTTCGATTGCCTGGCGCCGCTGCTGGCCGATCACTTCCGGGTGGTTTCGTGGGATGCGCGCGGCCACGGCGATTCCGAACACGCCCACGCGTACACGTGGCCCGTCGATGTCATGGACCAGATCCACGTGCTGCGCGATGTGGGCCCGTGCCCGGTCGTCGCCCACAGCCGAGGCGGAGGGCTCGCGACCGATGCCGCGTGTCTCGTTCCCGAACTCGTGACCCACCTGGTCCTGCTCGATGGTTTCGGTCCCCCACCCGAAGGCGTTGCAAGCGAGGGCTACCAGCGCGAGCGGCCGCCCCTCCACGAGGGCTTCGGCCAGTACCTCGATTGGCGCCGCGCTACGGGGCGGATGACGACGTTTCGACCACGACCGACCCTCGAAGACCTCGCGGTGTCGCGACAGCGCCAGAATCCGCGCCTCTCGCTCGAGTGGATGCGCTACTTCGCCTACCACGGTGCGACCCAGGACGAGAACGGTTGGCGTTGGAAGGTCGATCCGCTCGCTGCCCGCGGCTTCGGTGCATTCGATCCCTCTTGGGTCGACCATTCGCTCGCCACATTGGAGATGCCCGTCCTCGCCCTCGAACCCGGCGAGCACGACGTCTGGGCGTTGCCGGAGCCGCACCGAACCACGCGGCTCTCGCGCGTGCCCGACCTTCAGCGTCAGGTGATCGCCGATGCCGGCCACTTCATGGCGATCGAACAACCCCGAGCGGTCGCCGACGCCACGCTTCGGCTCGTCGGAGCGGCGCGATGATCCGGATACCGAGCGGCCGCTACCAGGTCGCCCTCCATAAGCTGCAGGATGGCGAGGGTCCGACCTTGCTCGGGCTTCACGGCGTGGGTGGCTCGCACCGGGACATTGCACCCCTCGCGGCTGTCTGGCCCGGGGCCGTCTACGCCCTCGACCTGGCCGGACACGGCGCGTCCGACCGGTTGCTAGGCAGCGCCTACAGCTGCGAAACCTGGGCCGCCGATGCCGACGCCACGCTCGCGGAGCTCGGTGAGGTATCCCTGGTCGGCCTCGGGTCGGGAGGCTTCGCGGCTCTCCTCGCCTCTGGTGCGCGCCCTGACCTTATTCGCGGCACCCTGCTGCTGCCGGGCCCAGGGCTGAGCGGAGGCGGCGAAGATCCGAGAGATCGCTCGACGGCGCCCGGCAGGGCGTTCCACCGCCAGCTCGTGCAGGCGATCGAAGCCGGCGAAACGCAAGGGTGTGACCCCATGGTGTTCGAGATCGATCGTCATCCGCGTCCGCGTCGCTATGCGCGGGCCTTCGCAGAGGCCGCGACCGCGGTGCTCCTCGGAGAAGACGACACCGCGCAACCCAGCTGGTGGCAGGAGATCAGCACACTCGACGGCACCACCGCGGTGCCGAGCGATCCCGCAACCGCTCTCGCACACCTGGCGGAACGCTAGGCCACCCAGGCGTCACGCAGATCGCGCTTCAGGATTTTCCCCGACGCGTTGCGCGGGAGCTGCTCGTCCGAGAAGGCGACCTGGGTCGGAACCTTGAAGCCGGCGAGCCGCTCGCGCACATGGGCCTGGAGGGTCTCCACGTCGAGGCTCTCGCCGGCCTTCAGGTGGATGGTGCAGGCGACTTCTTCTCCAAGGCGTTCGTGCGGAAGACCGAACACGGCCGCCTCGTAGACGGACGGATGCTCGTAGATCGCGGCCTCCACCTCGGCGCAGTACACATTCTCGCCGGCGCGAATCACCATGTCCTTCGCACGATCCTCGACATAGATGAAGCCCTCCTCATCCAATCGACCGATGTCGCCGCTGCGCAGCCAACCATCGATGATCGTCTCTGCCGTCGCCTCCGGCTTGTTCCAGTAGCCCCGGATCAGGTTCGGGCCCCGGAACCAGATTTCGCCGACTTCGCCGACCGGGAGCGTGTTGCCGTCCGGATCCGTGATGCGCATCTCGACCGTCGGCACCGTGGTGCCGGCGCTCGACGGCTTGCGGACGTAGTCGTCGCCCGCGTTCTGGGGGCCATAGGCGTTGGTCTCGGTCATCCCGTATCCGATTCCCGGGCGACCGTTCTTGAAGCTCGAATCCACGCGCTTCACCAGCTCGGGGGGCGCCGGCGCGCCACCTCCGCCCACTGACATCAGGCTCGTCGTATCGCGCTTGGCGAAGTCGGGCGATTCGAGCAGATCCCACGACATCGTCGGTACGCCGACAAAGTTCGTGACCCGTTCGCGCTCGATGAGTTCGAGGGCGCGCTCGGCGTTCCACTTGTACATCATCACGAGCTTCGCACCGGAGACGAAGCACGAAAGCGTGACCGCCACGCACCCGGTCACATGGAACAGCGGCACCGTCAGGATGAAACAGTTCGGATCCTTCTGGGCTTCCTTCTGTTTCGGAAAGCGCAGCGCATTCGTGGCAGCACCGCAGCCGAACGAAACCAGGGCCGACAGCACCGCTCGGTGTGTCGAGACCGCTCCCTTGGGAAAGCCGGTCGTGCCCGATGTGTAGAGGATCGTGGCGTCGTCATCCGGATCGAGGTCGACCGCGGGCATCGGCGTTCCGAGCGAGATCGTTTCTTCCATCCGATCACAACCGGCCGGAAGCTCCCCGTCGCCGGCGCGCACCACCAGTGCGCGGGTCCCGAACTTCTTCATCGCATCGGCCGACCGCTCGGCCCGTTCGCGGTCGCACACCATCACCTTGGCGCCGGAATCTTCGAGGCCATAGGCCATCTCGTCCGGCGTCCACCAGGCATTCATCGATACGGCGATGGCACCCACGGAGGTTGCTGCGGCGAAAGCCGTGATCCACTCCGGGTAGTTGCGCATGGCGATCGCGACGCGGTCTCCCTTCTTGATGCCGTAGTTCTCCACGAGCGCGGCGGCCACCGCATCCACGTGCTCCATCGTCCGAGCGAAGCTCCACTGCTCGTCCTCGTACACGAGGAACACCTTCTCCCCGCGTGCCCGGGTCGCATCGAACAACGCACGAAGGGACGGCGGCGTATGCTTGAAGACCTTGAGACGCTGCCCACGCACTTCGGCGTCGACGATCTCGAACATGCCTCCAGGCGCAGTGACGGCGGCGACAGCTTCTTCGTGGGTCATGGACATGGGCGCGGTCTCCTCGGCGAGCCGGGGACTCTAGCGCGACCGAAGCGGCTAGCCTCAAATCCAGGGCTCCGCGGGTACAATCGCGGCCGCCCCGCAGCCAGGAGCTTTCATGCGCTCGCCCAGACTTGCCATCGTCCTTCCCTTCCTCGCCACGTTGGCCATCGGATGTTCCGACGCCCCGGCCCTCTACGAAGGCCACCCGCCGCATGTCGAGCAGCGGCATGTCCCCCTCGAGGGTGCCGCGAACTTCCGGGACCTCGGCGGCTACCCGACCGAAGACGGCCGCACCGTGAAATGGCGCACCTTCTACCGCTCCGACAAGCTTTCGGACCTGACTGATGCGGATGTCGAAAAGGTCCAGGCGCTCGGTATCCGATTGGTCTGCGACTTTCGTGGCCCGGACGAATGGCAGGAAGAGCCCGACCGCCTCCCCACGAACCCGGCGCCCGAAGTGGCGCACCTCGAGATCTGGGACCCCAGCTTCAGCGCCGAAGGCTTCCGCGACTCGCTCGCCGGTGGACGAGGGGACGACATGGGCCAGCTCCTGGTCGAAGGGAATCGCCTCTTCGCCGGAACGTTCTCTGACCGTTATGCGTCAATGTTCGCGCGGATCACGCAGGCCGAGAATCTTCCCTCCGTCGTTCATTGCACGGCGGGCAAGGACCGCGCGGGATTCGCATCTGCGCTCATCCTGCGAACACTCGGGGTTCCAATGGAGACGGTGTACGACGATTTCCTGCTCACCAACCACTACACGGCAGAACGGATCGAGCAGCAGGTGTTCATGATCCGGCTGCTCTCGTTCTTCCGGGCCGACGCGGATGGCCTGCGTTCCGTGATGGGCGTGGAACGTCGCTTCCTGGAAGCCGCATTCGACGAAATCGAGACCCGGCATGGCGACTTCGACACGTATCGGCGCGAGGCGCTCGGTCTCTCAGACGAAGCGCTCGTGGCGTTTCGAGAACTCGGCCTCGAATAGCTAGGCGTCGGGATCTGACTCCGCAGCGCGCTCGGCATCGCGTCGCGTGCGGATATCGTCCTTGAGCGGGCTCTCGGTCGGAACGAAATCAATGGGATCGACGCCGTCGGTGTCGACCTTGCGCGTGCCACTCCACTGTTCGCCGGCGCCTGGGCCGGTGACGATCCGGTACATGCGGCTGGCCGAGTCCTCGATGTTCCACGTCCACTCGCAGGCCGCATTCGCGTAGTGTGCCGAGATCGCGCGGCGGAAACCGTCGGTACGATTGCGGCCGCTGCCGTGCAACAGGATCGGATGGAAGAAGACCGTGTCGCCGGTTTCCATCTCGAGGTGCACGCGCCGGTCGATCTCGTCACCGAGATCCTTCACGCCGAAGTACCCGCCGTTCAGATACTCCCAGTCTGGATTGTCGTGCGGCATGAGTTCGCCCAGGTGACTGCCGGGCACCGCCACCAGACAGCCGTTCTCCTTCGTCATCCGGGTCATCGCCGTCCAGCTCGCGACGATGCGGTTCGCCGGGCGAAAAGGGAAATACAGCAGGTCCTGATGCAGCGGATGCCGCCCGTCCACATTCGGCGGCTTGTTGATGAGCATGTTGTGGATGGTCATCACGCCCTCACCAATCAACTGTTCGACGCAGGCCACGACGCTCGGGTGCTTGCAATAGCCGTCGAGCACCGGGTCGAGCTCGAAATCCTGGAGTTTCTGGATGCGCTCGGGCGGCGACTTCGGATCGATGGCGCCCTTGGCGACCATGACGTCCTTCATCACCAACATGCGGTCGTCGATCGCGACGCGCTCGTAGACGATGTCGTCGAAGCGCTGGTCGTAGACCGACAGGTCGCCCTCGCTCAGCAGAGCGGGGACGACGACGTAGCCATCCCGCCAATACTGCTCGACCATCTCGTCGGTGAGGGGGGCTTCGGCCATCTGGAGTCTCCAATGCAGGCGGTGGCAGAGAATGTCGCCCGCGAACGCCCGGGCGTCCAGATCTGCGCAGGCCCGCTAGCCTAGCCGCCGGAACCGTACGCCCGGAGGAACTTTCATGCGCAATTTCAAGGACAAGGTCGCCGCCATCACGGGTGCCGGCTCAGGGATCGGCCGCGCCCTCGCGCTCGACCTCGCCGGCCGGGGCACCCATCTCGCGCTGACGGACATCGATGAGGCAACCCTCGACGAGACACGCGGCCTGGCCCAGGCGAAGGGCGTCAAGGTCACTGCGGAGCGGCTCGACGTCGCAGACCGCGCCGCCTTCGAGGCTCACGCGGCACGGGTCGCGGCCGACCACGGCAAGGTGAATCTGGTCTTCAACAACGCCGGCGTAACCGTCACTGGCAACATCGCCGAACTCCCGATCGGCGACATCGAATGGTTGATGGGCATCAACTACTGGGGCGTCGTGCACGGCACGCAAGTCTTCTTGCCGCACCTCGAAGCCTCCGGCGATGGCCATGTCATCAACATCTCGAGTGTGTTCGGGTTCATCGCGGTCCCGGGCCAGAGCGCCTATCACTCGGCCAAGTTTGCGGTGCGCGGCTTCACGGAATGCCTGCGCCAGGAACTCGAGGTTGCGGACTCCCCGGTTTCGGCGACCTGCGTCCACCCTGGCGGCATCCGAACCAACATCGCGCGTAACGCCCGCATCGGAACCCCACTCCCGGAAGGCGTCGGCCGCGAAGACCTCGCCACCGAGTTCGAGAAAGCGGCTCGCCACTCACCCGAGAAGGCGGCCGGGATCATCCTACGCGGCGTCGAACGCAACAAGCGCCGCGTGCTGATCGGGCCCGAGGCCTACGTCATCGATTGGGTGCAGCGACTCTTCCCCAGCGGCTATCAACGCCTGATGATTCGCGCCGCCAAACGCAACCAGACGCCCCTCGTCTAG
>JAJDAQ010000085.1 GCA_029261815.1 Deltaproteobacteria bacterium | reverse complement strand
CCGGGCCGGGCGCACTGAAGGGCTTCCAGGATCTCTCGGACGACTACGACGGCTGGTATCCGTACTGGCGTAGCGTCGAGGCGCGCCCGCTGTCCTGGAGCGATGAGCCGCCGCCTCCGGGCCCCCCGGTCTGGCGCGCCTGGATGCGGCTGAACCGGGCACCGACGAACATCGACGCGGCGCTGGCGGCCGCGCGCGTGGCGCTCTGGGCCGATCTGGGCCCGTGGAACGCGGTGTGTGCCGCACACCAATGGCCGTTCCGCTGGCTCGCGCCCAACCTCGATCTCCACGTGCAGTTTCATGGCGTCGCCGCCGATGCCGAGTGGTTGCTGATCGACTGCCATGCACCGATGGCGGCCGACGGCCTGGTTGGCACCACCATCCGGATCTGGACCGAGGCCGGGAACCTGGTGGCTTCGGCGGGGTCGCAGCTCTTTACGCGACGCAACCCGATGTACGACCAGGACGTAGAGCGTTTCGAGGCGGAACGTCGAGCACGAGAAGGCGCCTAGCGCCGAGCGACCGAGTCCCGACTAGCCCGCGGTTTGCGCGCCGTCGATATGGAGGGTGGCGCCGTTGACGTAGCGGGCTTCATCCGACGCGAGGTAGGCGACGGCGGCCGCGATCTCCTCGGGTTCGGCCACGTCGACCAATGGCATGAGCTTCTGGAAGAGCTGCATGTCGGCGCCCTCGGGCAGTTGGACCTGGGTAGCGATCGCCGTGTTTACGCCGCCGGGCGCGACCGCGACGGCGCGCAGGCCTTGTTTGGCGTACTCGACCGCGAGGCTCTTCGTGAACGAGATGACGCCGGCTTTGCTGATGCAATAGGTCGCGGTGTACGCCTGTCCTTTGACGCCGGCCGCCGAAGCCATGTTGACGACGACGCCGCGACGCTCGATCAAATGGGGGATCGCGGCCTGGGTGAGAAAGAAGAGGCCACGAAGGTTGATGTCGAGGACGCGGTCGAAGTCGGCCTCGGTGGTGTCCGTGACCCAGCTCCAGTGCATGACGCCGGCGATGTTGCACAGGACATCGAGGCCGCCATGGTCGGCAATCGTCTGTGCCACAAGGGCCTGGCATGCGGCGGTGTCGCGCACGTCCAGTCTCGCGGAAGACGCGCGGCCCCCAGCCTTCCTGATCGTTGTCGCGGTCTGTTCGACGGCGTCGGCGACCACATCGGCCGCGATGACGATGCCCCCCTCGGCGGCGAGTCGAAGCGCGGTGGCACGTCCAATCCCGGCGCCGGCGCCGGTGACCAGGACGACCTTGTCCTGGAAGCGTTGGGCCGCAGCAGGGTCGGGCGAAGCAGGCATGAGAAGACCTCGGGGTAGAGCGCTCGGAAGCGGAGCGTTGTGGGGAAACTCGGCCTAGGGCGACGCGTTCGTGGCGTCCTGCCAGGCGCGCCGCCGCGCCTCGCAAGGCGCTGGCTGCAGCGGCCCGCCCGGGCCGAAGATTCGGGTCACGCGATCGGTTTCGCGGTACGGGGGCCAGCCGTCGTGTTCGGCCGGGCGCGCGCTATGCGCGAAGGTCGACCAGGCCGCGATCATGTCGGCCTCCACCGTGCGCGCATCGTCGGTGTCGCCGGCGAACGCCGGCACGCGGTCGATGTTGCCGAGCGCAAACGCCACGTCGAGCGCGTGGCAGGCGCCTAGCTTGCCTCCCTCGGCCGGAGACGGTTGCGTAAAGCAGTACATGAACGTGGCGGGCTGATGCGCTGCCTGGGCGGTGGCCAGGCGCGTGGCCGGCACGAATAGGCTGGCGTCGGTCTCGATCGCGAAGAAACGATCGAGGCCCGGAAGTTCCGCCGCCGGGTAGTGGGCGAGGACGGCCTCGGCGCGCGTGAGGCGACCTTCCACGGGCCCCCCGATGCGGCTGGCAATGTAATGCGGGAGGGCGGTGTCCGGGATTTCGGCGAATCCTGGAACCCGGTGGTAGAGCTGCATCTCCTGGGCCGTGGTCCCGACGATGAGCGGGATATCCGCCGCTACGCCGGCGGCGATCGCGTCGAGCGGGGCCTGCGGCAAGAGGGTTCCGTCCACGACCGGCGCGAAGAACATTCCGATCCGCCGCGGCCCGGGCTCCTGGCAGCCCGCCTGGGCATCCCGAATCTGGTCCGCAGAAAGGCTCGAAAGCTTTCGAGGGGACTCGGTCGAAAGCCCTGTTTCAGAAAGGAAAACGTCTCTTCTGTCTGCGGCTTCGCTGTGGGTCAGGAGGCCCTCGGGTGCTGCGCTCTGGAGGATCGCGTGGTGAATCAGGCCACGGCTTGCTGGCATCGCCAGTAGGGCGACGAGGCTTCCGGCGCCCGCCGATTCCCCAAAGACCGTGACGCGGCCGGGGTCGCCGCCAAAGGCTTCGATCTCGTCGCGGACCCAGCGGAGAGCGGCCACCTGGTCCTGCAAGCCGAGGTTCGCGGCTTCGGGGGCCTCGGGGAGCAGGAAGCCGAGCGCGCCGACGCGATAGTTCAGGGTCACGACAATGACGTCACCCCGACGTGCGAGCGCGCTCCCGTCATACACGGGGCCCGACGCCGTCCCCGTCTGGAACGCGCCGCCGTGCAGCCAGACCATCACGGGGAGGACTTCGTCTCCAGCCACGGCCGGCGTGAAAACGTTGATGGTCAGGCAGTCCTCGCTCTGCTCGAAGTCGGCGAGGAGCCCGAGCTCTCGGGAGAGGCCGTCGGTGGGCTGGATCGGGCCCGGTCCGAAGTGGCTCGCATCGTGCACCCCTTTCCAGGCAGGCGGCGCTTGTGGCGGCGCGAAGCGCAACGGGCCGACCGGAGGAGCCGCGAACGGGATCCCCAGAAAGCGGCGCCCGTGCGCGTCGACGCGCCCTTCGACACGGCCACGCTGGGTTTCGATGATGACGGACGCCTGGGACAACGGTTCCTCGCCGCGAAGGGGAAACCGAGCGTGGCGCGCGCCAGCGTCGCCGGCAACCGTGATCACCCACGAGGGATTCCCGGGCGATCCCAGGCTCACCTGGATTTCGGCGATGCGCTGGCCCGCGGCGCCGCCCGGGGACCGGCACACGCCCGCGAGGGGCCGCAGACTGGGGTAGGGTGCTCGAACCCTACTGTTGGAGGCCCCGATGGATTTCGAGATCCCCGCCGAGATCCGGCACAAGCTGGAAGAGCTGGACGACTTCATCGAGCGCGAGATCGCGCCCCTCGAAGCCGAGAACATCCAGTACTTCGATCACCGACGAGAACACGCCCGGACCGACTGGGACAACGACGGCGTGCCGCGTCCGGAATGGGAAGCGGTGCTTCGGGAGATGCGTCGACGAGCGGATGCGGCCGGGCATCTCCGTTACGGCTTGCCCGAGGAACTCGGAGGCCAGGGCGGTAGCAGTCTTGCGATGGCCGTGATTCGCGAGCACCTCGCCGCCAAGGGACTCGGCCTTCACAACGACCTGCAGAACGAGTCGTCAGTGGTGGGCAACTTTCCGACCGTGATGATGTTCTGGATCTACGGCACGGAAGAACAGAAGGCCGACTTCCTCGAGCCCATGATCACGGGCGAACGGCGTATGGGCTTCGGCCTGACTGAGCCCAACCACGGCAGCGATGCGCTCTACCTGGAAACGACCGGCGTTCGCGATGGCAGTGAGTGGGTCTTGAACGGGATGAAGCGCTTCAACACCGGGCTCCATAGCGCGACCCACGACCTGATCTTTGCGCGCACCGCGGGGCGCCCCGGGAGCCCCCGCGGCATCACCTGCTTCGTGGTGCCGACCGATCTCAAGGGATTTGTGGTCGAGCACATGTGGTGGACGTTCAATATGCCGGCCGACCACGCGGAGGTGTCGCTCACGGACGTGCGCGTGGACGACAGCATGATCCTGGGGAAGGAAGGGGAAGGACTCGCTTGCCTCCAGCACTTCGTTCACGAGAATCGAATTCGGCAGGCCGCATCCGGCGTCGGAGCCGCCCAGTTCTGCATCGATGAGAGCGTTGCCTATTCGCGCGAGCGCATCACCTGGGGCAAACCGTTGTCGGCCAACCAGGCAATCCAGTTTCCACTCGTCGAACTCCAGACTGAATGTGAAATGACGCGCAACCTCGTCTACAAGACGGCGTGGCATCTGGATCGCGCCGGGGATCCGACGGATGTGTCGTCGTGGGTGTCGATGGCCAACTACCGGGCGAACCGGCTGGTGTGCGAGGCCGCGGACCGCGCGATCCAGGTCCACGGCGGCATCGGCTACACGCGCCACAAGCCGTTCGAACACATCTACCGGCATCACCGTCGCTACCGGATCACCGAGGGCAGTGAGGAGATCCAGATGCGGAAGGTCGCGGGCAATCTGTTCGGCTACACCGGCGGGCGGTCGTGATCGAGGAGCGCGGCGATGCCGCGAAGCGCCTGGCGGGTCGTACGGCGATCGTGGTCGGCGGTGGGCAGACGCCGGGTGACACGATTGGCAACGGCAAGGCAACGGCCCAACTCTTCGCCCACCACGGCGCGCGCGTGCTGGTGGTGGATCGGGCGCTCGATCGAGCGCAGGAGACGGTTTCGGCGATCGAACGTGCGGGCGGCGAGGCCCGCGCGCACGTGGCGAACGTGACCGACGAAGCCGCAGGCCCGGCCATGGTCGCGGCGGCCCGGGAGGCGTGGGGTCAGGTGGACATCGTCCACTACAACGTCGGGATCGGGTCGGGCGACCTCGGTGTTCGGCGCACGGCCCTCGAGGACTGGAACACGATCCACGATGTGAACTTGACCGGCGCGTTCCTGACGGCGAAGGCCGCGATACCGGCCCTGCGGGAATCCGCCGCCGGGTCCCTGATCTTCGTGTCGTCGATTGCATCGAAGGCCGGCGTGGACATGAGTGCGTACAAGACGTCAAAGGCTGGCTTGAATGCGCTGGCCCAGACGCTCGCGGTCACGAACGCGAAGGCCGGGGTCCGCGTGAACACGATCCTGCCGGGCTTGATGGATACACCGATGGCGATCGAGGGCATTGCCGACGCTCGAGGGGTGGGCAAGGACGATCTGCGAAGCGAGCGTGACCGTGCGGTGCCGCTCGGACGGAAGATGGGAACGGCCTGGGACGTGGCTTACGCGGCACTCTGGCTGGCAGGCGACGAATCCCGCTTCGTGACCGGGATCGAGTTGCCGATCGACGGCGGTCAGCTGGCGCGTCGAGGTTAGGCGCGGGCGAGCATTCCCACGAGAATGCCGCAAGCGGTGACGAATCCGAGGACGGAGGCGCCAATGGCGATCCGTCCGGCGAGACGATGGCGACGCAAGTCCGCGGCGTCGGCGGCGGGGTCGTCCGGATCGCCGGTGACACGTCGGCTGCTGGCAAAGCGCCGCGCGACAACGGCCGCGCCGAGGCCCGAGAGCAACATGCCTACGACGAAGCTCTCGTGGACCCAGAGATTCACGCGGTGGGCCTGGCTCCAGGTGCCAAGGTCTTCGCTACCGAGCGTGGCGACCTTCACGACGTAGGCGACCAGGAATGCGCCGACGAGGGCGCCCGCCGTGAGCATGCTGCGGCGGTGACGTGGGATGTCGTTGTCGCGAATCGCGCGGACGCCGCGAAGCGCGAAGAAGACGACCGCACCCATGTTCAAGAGAGCCGCGGCCCAGAAGGCAATCTTGGCATCCATGGTTTCCCCCTGTGTCGCGACGTCGGTAAACTAGAACAAGTTTCAATCCTCTGGAGGGCCCGTGGCCGATCATCCGACGCACCCCGACATCGACCTGCTCGATGGCGACTTCTATGCCAGCGATCCCTTTCCGCTCTACGCCTGGATGCGTGAGAACGCGCCGGTCTATTGGGATGCGAAAAACGAACTCTGGGCAATCTCCCGCCACGCGGACGTGCAGGGGGTGGCGAAGACGCCGAGCCTGTTCTGCAACGGGGGCGGCATGCGGCCCAAGACCCCGTCCATCCCCTCGATGATCAACATGGACGGCAAGATTCACAAGAAGCGCCGGGGCCTGGTGAATCGGGGGTTTACACCGCACCGGATTTCCGAGCAGGAAGACCGGGTGCGGGAGGTCTGCCGCGACCTGATCGACCGGATCTCGGAGCGCGGCGAGTGCGACTTCGTCATGGAGTTCGCTGCGCATCTCCCGATGATCATGATTGGAGACATGCTGGGTGTCGCCCCCAAGGATCGCGACACGCTGCTCCGGTGGTCCGATGACCTGCTGCGCGGAACCCACTCGGGTGCGGATCCGGAGTCGGCGACGTTGGCCATGAACGCGTTCAGCGAATACGCCGAGTACAACGCCCGGGTGGTCGCCGACCGCCGCTCGAACCCCGGCGGCGACGATTTGATGAGCCTGTTGGTCGACGGCGTCATCGACGGCGACCGGCTGGACGATGAGGCGTTGCTTCAGGAATCGCTGTTGATCCTGATCGGCGGCGACGAGACCACCCGCCACGTCATGACCGGGGGCATGTATCAGCTGCTTCGACACCCGGAGCAGTTGGCGGCCCTTCGCGCCGACCCGTCGAAGATCCCTACTGCGGTGGAAGAGATGCTTCGTTGGGTCACGCCGATCCAGAACATGGCGCGCACGCTGACGCAGGACACCGAGTACGGCGGGCAACGACTTCGCGAGGGAGAGAAGCTCATCCTGCTCTACCCGTCCGCCAATCGCGACGAGTCCGTCTTCGACGATCCCGATGTCTTCGACAGCACCAGGACACCGAATGAGCACCTCGCGTTCGGTGGCTACGGTCCGCACTTCTGCCTGGGCTCGTCGCTCGCGCGACTCGAACTCCGGGTCTTCTTCGAGGAGGTGCTCCAGCGACTCCCTGACCTCGCCCTCGCGAGCGAAGATCCCCCGCCGATGCGCTCTTCGGACTTCATCGTCGGGATCGAAGAGATGCCGGTGACGTTTACGCCCGGGCGTTGAGCCCGAGGCTCCTGGCCCCGCGCAGGACTGGGCTTGGCTGGCGTGTACGCGCGGCTGGGGGCAGAAAGTCACGAGTGGCGCCTTGAGGCCGTCAGCGGCTTCACGGCTGCCGTAAGACCCCTCTCGTGGCGTGGCCCGAGGGGTTCGCTTGCATCCCGACGCGTCGTCGTCTAACCAAGCTGGCCGTGCAGTACTACGACCTCGAAATCGACCGGGTCATCGACGAGACCCCCGACGCGCGTTCCTTCGTCCTACGGGTGCCGCCGGACCTTGCAGGTGAGTTCTCCTACGAGTCGGGCCAGTTCCTGACCTTCAAGGTGCAACTGGCCGGGGTCGACCTGATTCGCTGCTACTCGCTGGCGAGTGCGCCCGGGGTCGACGCCGAACACAAGGTCACGGTGAAGCGCGTCGTCGACGGCCGCGTGTCGAACTGGATGAATGACCAACTCGTGCCGGGCGCCCGGATCGCGGTCATGGCACCCGGGGGCCGCTTCGTGTTGCACGAGGCCGATGCGCCGCTCTTGTTGTTCGGGGGCGGAAGTGGCGTGACGCCGGTCATCTCACTGCTGAAGACAGCGCTCGCGACGACGCAACGGCGGGTGCGCCTGTTCTATGCCAACCGGGACGAAGCTTCCGTGATCTTTCGCGCCGAACTCGACGCGCTGGTCGCTACCTACGGAGCACGGCTCGAGGTGGTGCACCATCTCGACGCCACGAACGGTTTCGCCACCGGAGCCGAAGTCGAAGCTGCACTCGAGGGCCTTGCAGACGCGCACGTCTACATCTGCGGACCGACGCCATTCATGGATCTCGTCGAGAACACACTCGAGACGCGGGGCGTGCCCGGCGACCGGGTCCATATCGAGCGATTCGAGTCACCCGCTGACGGCGAGGCCCCGGCGGTGGTGTTGTCGGCAGATGCCGACATTCCTTCCGAGATCACGATCCATTTGCGCGGCACGGCGCACACGGTGCCGTACGAGAAGGGGCAGTCGATCCTGGCCGCAGCCCGAAAGGCCGGACTCGAGGCGCCATTCGCCTGCGAGGAAGGCTACTGCGGCTCGTGCGCTGCAAAGTGCTTGAACGGCAACATCGAGATGGCCGCGAACGACGTCTTCGAAGCGGACGAACTCAGCGAAGGCTGGGTACTGACCTGTCAGGGTGTCGTGACCGGTGGCGCAACGGCGGTCAGCTACGACGAGTGACAGCCGCCGCGGCGCAGATCGGCGTCGCTTAGCGAGGTCCTGCGAGCGCGAACCGATTCGAGCAACGCACAGCGCTCGGCTTCGTTCCTGAAGCGCGGGTCCTGGGCGATCTGGTCGAGGATTCGCCCGCGCGTGAGGGCATCGGCCGACATGCGCAAGCCCCCATCCGGCGGCGTGTCGAGGATCATGAAGCGGCTGGCGGTTGGCCGCGACTCGTCCCACGCGGTCCATTCCGGCAGGGTCCCGTCGCGGCCACGTCCTGGCTGGCCGTTGCGTGCGAACTCGGTCCAGTACGAAGTCATCTGGTCGGAAAGTCGCAGACGCCCGGCCGCGTTCGATTCATCGAAGCCGATCGCCGTCATCGGACCCAGGTCGAAGTTGCCAAAGACAAAGGGGATCTCGAACGCGTGCGCGGCACCGAGGAGACGAGAGAAGTCGAGCCAGAGGGTCCCGGCCTCCTCGTCCCAGTCGAAGCGGTAGGCGTAGACGGGTGCTTTCTGTGCCGAGGTGATTCTGCGCGCGGGTTCATCGACGCCGCCCAACTTCCACCACTTCGTTGCGTACTCGGCCTCGCGGTCGTAGACGCTCCAGTCGCGAACCCAGAGCGGAATTCCCATGACACTCTGCACGAGGTCGGGATTGAAGATCTGGAATAGCTTGGCCTCGTCCCGGTTGGTGCCGATGATCACGGGAACCGGGTTGTACGCACCCGCACCGAGCGCATCATTCGCATCTCCGGCTGGGAGGACATGGCCGTCGGCAAAGACCTTGGGCATCGCGACCATTCCGAGTCCGCGTTCGCCCGCGTAGGCGGCCAATACATCCTGGGTCGGGACGGCGCGCAGTGCAGCTCCGAGGTCGCCATCGGCGGAGAGGAGTCCCCGCTCTCGAAGTCGCGCGACGACCTCGGCAGAGGTGTTGCCGGTTTCGAACGGATCGGCCGAGGCCGTTTCCCCGGCTTCGGGCGTGCTGAACTGGACGCCCCCGCTTTGGACGATGGCGCGGTGGAACAGGCCGCGCGCTTCCGGCGACAGCAGCATCGTGTAGGTGTTCGTGCCGCCGGCGGATTCTCCGAAGACCGTCACGTTGTCGGGGTTCCCGCCGAAGGCCGCGATGTGATCGCGCACCCAACGCAGGGATGCGACGAGGTCGAGCGTGCCGAAGTTGCCAGACGCATCCAGGGCACCGGCGCCTTCGCGGAGCGCTTCGTGGCGGAACCATCCGAACGCACCGAGGCGATACTGCACCGCGACGATGATGACGTCGCGTGTCGAGGCGAGGAAACTTCCGTCGTAGATCGAGACGTCGCCGATGGAGTTTCCCCCACCGTGAATCCACACCATTACGGGGAGGCGTTCTTGTCCTGAGGGGACGGCGTCGGGTGAGAACGGCGGGGCGAAGATGTTGAGGGCGAGGCAGTCTTCGTCGCCGTAGGGTGCCCCCGCGGCAACGCCGTCTGGGCCACCGGCGAAGGTGGCGAACTGCGGGCAGGGCGCGGGGTCCGAGAGTGCGTCGAGGGTTCCCGTCCACGGGGCCGCGGGTTGCGGTGCGCGCCAGCGGAGGGGGCCGACGGGAGCCGCCGCAAACGGAATGCCGCGCCACGCGTGTGCACCCTGGGCACCGACACCCCCGCGGATCGTGCCCGAAACCGTGGTCCGCACGGTGGCGTCTTCGGGCAGCATCGGCGCCGCGGCGTCCGGCATCGATCCACCGCACCCGAACGAGACGGCGCTGACCAACAGCAGGCTGAGAACGATTCGCGTGACACCGACCTTGGACATGGCGCTTCCCCTCGCGAGTCGAACTCGCGCGCGGGAACCTAGCACCCGTCCCGGTGCGAGGGGGTGCGAGCTACCGCCGGGTGCGTCGCCGCCTGGCCACGCCGGCCGCGATCGCGGTGACGAGCAACGTTGCAGCGGCGGGCTCGGGAACCAGTGTGGCGATGCCGAACCCCTCGTAGAGGGGGTTCTCGAGAACGTCCTGCTCGAGGATGCTGAAGATCGCGAAGTCGATTCGTGCGGGGTCGGGCACGGCGCCGACATACGAGAAATCCGACAACAGCGTCGTGTCCAGAGACACGAGCGCGACATCCCACTCGATGAGGTCGCCCGCCGTGGCTGACCCGACGGTCCATACGTCGACCTGGGTGCCCGGCGCGATGACGATGCCGAGTGCGGCCGCGAGTGCGAGTTCTCCGGCGTCGAGCGTGTAGTCGTTCTGGATGTTGAGATTGCCGTCCACGGCGTTGTTCAGGATGCCGCCGAGATCGAGTGACCCTGGGAAGCCCGCGAGCGCATAGTTCTGCTCGTTGGGCTCCGGAAGGTCGGCGCTGCAGCCGGCTCCGCAGACCGCGGGGAAGTCGGAACTGGCTGCGACCTTGGTGCCGATCCCGAGGCCCGAAAACACGCTGGTCCCGGCGTCGGTTGCGACGACTTCGACGGTGCCCGTCCACGAGAGACCGAGGGCCTGTGCTGGAAGGGCCAGCAGGAAGCTGAGGGCGAAAAGGAGGCGGGAAGCGGGTCGCATGGCAAACACTCCGGATCGGGGTGCCTGTCATGTGGTCCGGCGGAACGCCTTGTGGCATATGCCGCGTCCTGGGCCTCAGAACGCCTGGAGGGTGAGCCGCCGCCGGTCGGTTTCCGCCCGGAGTTCGGCCCAGATGGCCTCGTCGAGGGCCCTGGCTTCCGGGGTCTCCACAGCTTCGACGGCGGCGTGGAGTTCGACCAACAGTGCCCGCAGCTGTTGGTTCCTGGCCTCGAGGGCCGGCACATGAAGGTCTGGATCGGTTTCATCGGCGGCCACGAGCAGGCGATCCCGAAGGGAACCCTCTTGGATGACTCGGCCGCCCCCGACGAATAGGGACCGAATCGCTGCGTTTTCCTCCACGCGGCGAGCGACGGCGCGGTCGAATTCTTCGCGGACGCACAGCAGCATCGCGCCGAGCGCGGAGACGGAGGATTGGCGATAGGCGGGCTGTACCGCGGGCGCGATCTCGCCCATCAACGCGACCATGGTGTGTTCGAGTACGCGAGTGGGGTCGGGCTTCATGTGAGTCGGCCTAGCAAGTGAAGTGTGGCGCGGTCTTGGGCGTTTCCCATCATCCAGGAGGACATCCCCAGGACGGGGTCCTGATTCTGGCCGTCTGCGTACTCGGCACCGCCGGAGACCCAGATGCCCTGACCTTTCACGCACGAGAAGAGTTCCCACCAACGAAGGGCGTCCGGGTCCACGCGCAGGCCGCTCGCCGCCTCCCACCAGGCGATGGCCTGTGCGCGGTTCGTGAGGCCTCCGACCCTGTCCAGTCCCTGGCCCCATTGCCACACCGGGTTGATGCCCCAGGCGAGGTCTTCGAGCGGGTCGCCGAGGTGCGCCATCTCCCAGTCCAGGATGGCGTGGATCTTGCCGGCGCCATCGAACAAGAAGTTTCCGGTGCGGTAGTCGCCGTGGACCACGTGGAGTCGTTCGGGCGGCGGCGGGGGACTGCGACGCAGTTGGCGCAGCACCGCCTCGATGATGGGCTGTGGTTCCTGCGCGTGACCGCGCAGCTCTCCTTCCCAATAGTCCAGCTCGCGCCGCCAGGCTTCGCCGGGCTCGACCAAGGGCATCACGGTGTCGAGGCCAAGTGCGGCGGGGTCTGCCTTCGAGATCTCACCCAGGATTGTCCATTTCCGCTGTGCGATCGCATCGAGGTGCGCGTTGAACGGCGGCGCGAAGAGCGCCTGAGGGGAAGCCTCGAAGCCCGCAAGCTCCTCCATGATGAAGAACGGGTAGTCGAGGTGGGCTGGATTTTCTTCCAGCCACAGCGGTTCCGGCACTGGCACGTCGGTCGGATGAAAGGCGCGGTAGGCGGCGAATTCGATCTTCCGGTCCGTGTCGATGAGGCTGCCGGGAGGGTCACGGCGCAGGATCAGGCGGCGTTCGTGCGTCTCGCCGGACTCTGTCCAGGACATCACGAAGCGCGACGTCTCTCGCGAGGCGCCGCCGAAGATGCGATCGAGGTCGCGCACGCGGACGTCGCTGGCGTGAGGCATCTGCTTCGCCAGGTAGTCGGCGAGTCGCGGGGTGAGGTCTGACATGGGCGTGAGTTTGACACGCCTGCGGACGGGGTGCTGATGGATCCGTCCGCGTGTGTCGGGGTCCGTGTCGTGTCATGCTCGGAACTCACGCCTCACTCGGAGTTCGAACCCATGGACGTCTACGAAGCCCTCTACACCACCCGCGCGATGCGGAGGGTGAAGCCCGACCCGATTCCCGAGGCCGTGCAACAGAAGATCCTGGATGCGGCGATTCGGGCCCCCAGCGGCGGCAACTCGCAGACCTGGAAGTTCGGCCTGGTCGACGACGCCGGCGTCAAGGCGCAACTCGGTCCCATCTACCGCGAGTGCATGAGTTCGCTCTGGGACACGATCTACAAGGACCGCATCGCGGCCGCCCACGCGAACCCCGAAGACCCTGAGTCGATTTCGATGTTGAAGGTGCAGAAGAGCGCCCAGTGGCTGGCCGACAATTTCGAGACGTACCCGCTTTTCCTGTTCGGCTTCAGCCAGTTCGACCCGAGCGGGGGATCGATCTTTCCCGGCATCTGGAACGCCATGCTTGCCGCGCGCGCTGAGGGCGTGGGGTCGGCGATCACCAGCGTCTTCTTCTTCCAACTCGAGCGCGTGATGGAAGTATTGAAGGTGCCGACAGACGAGGGCTGGAACTTCGCCGCCTGCGTGAGCATGGGCTACCCGACCGGTCGCTGGGGGGTGGCGCCGCGACGCCCGGTTCATGAGGTGTCGTTCCGGAACACCTGGAGCGAACCGCTGGGCTTCGAGATCCCGGCCCCGCTCTGGACACCCGAGGGCTGACCGGCGGCGTCTATCGCGCCCATCGGGCCGATGCGCCATTCTCCGCGCCCATGACCGATCCCAACGAATTCCTGCAGTTCGAGGGCACGGACGGCTACATCGCGTCGTCTTCGCTCATCGATGCCGTCAACGCCGCGATTGCGCTCCAGCGTCCGCTCTTGATCAAGGGGGAGCCCGGCACAGGCAAGACCCTGTTGGCCGAGCACGTCGCCGAATCGCTCGGCCATCCGCTCGAGAAGTGGCACATCAAGTCGACGAGCAAGGCCCAGGAGGGCCTCTACGTCTATGACACCGTGCAGCGCCTCAACGATGCGCGCTTCGGGGACGGCAACGTCTCGGAGATCCGCTCGTACATCAAGCTCGGCGCGATGGGCCGTGCCTTCAACGCTGACAAGCCGCACGTGCTGCTGATCGACGAGATCGACAAGGCCGACCTCGAGTTTCCGAACGACCTGCTGCGCGAACTCGACGAGATGCGCTTCACGGTGATGGAGACCGGCGACGAAGTCGTGGCCAAGATCCGGCCGCTCGTGATCATCACGTCGAACAATGAGCGCGAGTTGCCGGACGCTTTTCTGCGCCGCTGCGTCTTCCACTTCATCGATTTCCCCGACCGCGACCTGATGCAGCAGATCGTGGCCGTGCACCATCCGCACCTCGAGACCAAGCTGCTCGATCAGGTGCTCGTGAAATTCTTCTGGCTCCGCGAACAGAACCAACTGCGCAAGAAGCCGTCGACTTCGGAACTGATCGACTGGATCAGCGTGCTGCTGCGCTCGGGCATGACGGCCGATGACATCGAACAGCACATCCCGTTCCTGGGCGCGCTCCTGAAGAACGAGCAGGACACCGAGGCACTCGACGAGTACAGCGAGCGTGGCGGGCAGTATCCCTCCGAGTGGGCCGACCTCGGTCCCCGGTACAACAACTAGGGCTGGCGGTTGTTCCTCGACCTCTTCTACGAGCTGCGGGACCAGGGCGTTCCGGTGGCGATGAATGAGTGGATGACGTTTCTCGAGGGACTCGGGAAGGGTCTTCACGGTTCGAGCTTGCAGCGCTTCTACAACCTCGCGCGCGCGACGCTGGTGAAGAGTGAGACCTATTTCGACCATTTCGACCGCGCTTTCCTCAAGGTGTTCGAAGGAGTCGAGGGGGCCCTCGACATCGCGAGCGAACTCGACGAGTGGCTGAACGATCCGAAGGCCTTCGAGGGCCTCACGGACGAACAACGCGCAATGTGGGAACACCTCGCTTCGGATGAGCTGCTGCAGCAGCTGATGGAACGCATGGCCGAGCAGGACGAACGCCACGATGGCGGTGGCAAGTGGGTCGGCACTGGTGGCTTCTCTCCGTTCGGCCATGGCGGCGAGCATCCGACCGGAATCCGCGTCGGCGGCAAATCGCGCAACCGCTCCGCCATGAAGGTGGCCGAGGAGCGTCGCTACAAGGACTACCGTACGGACGAGACCCTCGACGTGCGGCAGACGCGCGTGGCGCTGCGGCGTCTTCGCCAGCTGACCCGAACGGGTACCGCGACCGAACTCGATCTCGAAGAATCGATCGACGAGACCTGCCGGCAGGGCGGCGAGATCGAACTGGTCTTCCGGCCCGAGAAGCGCAACGACGTGCGGCTACTGCTGCTGATGGACGTTGGCGGCACGATGGACCCGTTCTACGAGCCGGTGAGCAATCTGCTGACGGCTCTACACGCAGAGCGCGGGCTGCGGGACTTCCAGGCCTGGTACTTCCACAACTGTCCTTATGAGATGCTGGGCAAGGACGCGCGGCTGCTTCGCAAGGACGCGATCCCCACCGGTGATCTGCTGCGGAAGCTGAACTCGAACTGGAAGGTGATCTTCGTCGGCGATGCGGCCATGCACCCGGCCGAACTCATGGAGAGCATGGGAAACATCGATCCGCGCAAGATGAGCGAGACCCGCGGGATCGATTGGCTTCACAAGATCGACGACCACTTCCATCGCGTGGCGTGGCTGAACCCCGAGATGCCCGAACTCTGGGACGACTTCGAGACCGTTCGTGCGATCAAGAAGATCTTCCCGATGTTCCACCTCTCGACCGACGGGATCGAGCAGGCCGTGAAGTCCCTGATCGGCGGAAAGTCGCTCCATTGAGCGAACCCGAAATGGGTGACAAGTCCGAGAAGTCGGGCGATCACGCCGGGTACTGGCGGGCCAACCTTCGTGTCATGGCCGTGCTACTGACGATCTGGTTCTTGAGTTCCTATGGGCTCGGCATCCTGTGGGTCGAGCCGCTGAACGCATTCATGCTAGGTGGCTTTCCCTTGGGCTTCTGGTTCGCGCAGCAGGGGTCGATCTACATCTTCATCGTCTTGATCGCGGTCTACGTGTTCTGGATGGATCGGCTCGACAAGCAGTACGGGGTCGACTGACGTGGACGTCCAGGCCTGGACCTACCTGTTCGTCGCGCTGACGTTCAGCCTCTACGTCGGGATCGCGTTCTGGGCCCGGGTTCGTTCGACCGAAGGGTTCTACGTCGCTGGGCGCGGCGTGCCGGCATTGGCCAACGGGATGGCCACCGGGGCCGATTGGATGAGCGCGGCGTCCTTCATCTCGATGGCCGGCCTGATCTCCTTCATGGGGTACACGGGCACCATCTACCTGATGGGCTGGACCGGCGGCTACGTCCTGCTGGCCCTATTGCTGGCGCCCTATCTGCGCAAGTACGGCAAGTTCACGACCTCTGAATTCCTGGGGGACCGTTACTACTCCCAGACCGCGCGATTGGTCGGCGCGTTTTGCACGATCTTCGTTTCGTTTACCTACATCGCTGGCCAGATGCGCGGCGTGGGTGTCGTCTTCTCGCGTTTCCTCGAAGTGGACGTGAACACCGGGGTGATCATCGGCATGGTGTTGGTACTCGTGTACGCCACGCTTGGCGGCATGCGCGGGATCACCTACACGCAGGTGGCCCAGTACTGTGTGCTGATCGTGGCCTACATCGTTCCGGCCGCAGCGATTTCGTGGAAGATGACGGGCAATCCCGTTCCGCAGCTTGGTTTCGGTGCCACGATCGTCGAAGGCCAGAACGCTGGGATGTTCCTGCTGGAGACCCTCGACGCGCTGCATCGGGATCTGGGTCTTCCCGAATACACGGGGGCGTTCGTTCCCGGCAAGAAATCGATGGTCGATGTCTTCGCGATCACGGCAGCGCTGATGGTCGGGACCGCTGGGCTACCGCATGTCCTGATCCGGTTCTACACGGTTCCGAGCGCGCGGGCGGCACGTTACTCGGCGCTCTGGGCCCTGTTGTTCATCGGGTTGCTGTACACGACCGCGCCTGCAGTGGGCGCCTTCGCGCGGGTCAACATGATCCAGAGCCTGAACGGCGTGGCGTACGAGCAGGCGCCCGAGTGGTTCACGAGTTGGGAAGCCACCGGCCTGATCGGCTTCGACGACAAGAACGGCGACGGTCGGATCGACTACACGGGGGACACAGCGACGAACGAACTGGCGGTCGATCGGGACATCATGGTCCTCGCGAACCCCGAGATCGCGAATCTACCCGCCTGGGTCGTTGCCCTCGTGGCTGCAGGCGGTCTGGCCGCAGCACTCTCGACGGCTGCCGGGTTGTTGCTGGTGATTTCTTCGGCGTTCTCGCATGACATCGGGAAGTCCTGGCTGAAGCCTGGGATGACCGAGAAGGCCGAGCTTTCACTCGCGCGCCGTTCTGCCGCGGTAGCCGTCGTCATCGCCGGCATCTTCGGCATCTATCCACCGGGCTTCGTGGCGCAGGTCGTCGCCTTTGCCTTCGGGCTCGCCGCGTCGAGTTTCTTCCCCGCACTCGTCCTCGGCATCTTCTGGAAACGTGCGACGAAAGAGGGCGCTATCGCCGGAATGCTCTCGGGGATCGGCCTGACCGCGTCGTACATCTACTACTTCAAGTTCGTGGCGGCGACGCAGGAGGGCTGGTGGTTCGGGATCAGCCCCGAAGGCATCGGCTCGATCGGCATGCTCGTGAACTTTGCGGTGACGATCGCGGTCAGCTTCGCAACCAAGCCTCCGCCCGAAGAAGTGCAACGCCTCGTCAACGAGATTCGGCTCCCGCGGGCAGGCACCTAGGGGCTGGGAGGAGGGCGCCCGGGACCGGTGGGTTCGGGGCGGAACGGCTCGCCTCACCGGCGTGCGTGTTCGCGTGTGTAGGGGCTTGTTCGTGCGGGGCTTCGTTGTGGCGTTTCCTGCTGCGCTTGACTTCCCCAAACACCCCAGACCCCGCCGATCGCCAATTGTTAGGCCGGACTCAAGCGCAGGCACCCCACTCAGGGTAATGGCGTAGTCAGAGCCTGCGCCGTCGATTCCGCACGCCGCATCGACAACGCAACCAACGACGCCCCCACCCCCAAAAAAGAACACGCGGGGCAGACGCCTCCCACGGCGGAGCGCCCGGGACCGGTGGGTTCGGGGCGGAAGTAAAGCGCAGCAGGAAA
>JAJDAQ010000084.1 GCA_029261815.1 Deltaproteobacteria bacterium | reverse complement strand
GACCGAGCCCACGCCCGGCACCCCGAGCGGTTCACCCGCCGACCCCGTCCGCCACGCCTGCCCGAGCAGGCGTGGATCAACCAACCCGTTCTACAGCCAACTCAGTAAGATCAACTGTCTCACTTGACTTGACAACTACCGACTTACCCGCACCACCGCGGCCGAGAACAACGACCCGCTCCACCCGCACAAGGCTAGGCTACGGACCACCGCGAACCACTGCGATGGCCAGCAGCCGTCGACTCTTCTCACGAGGGATCGGCGAGGCGGACGTCAGAGGCGCAGGAGCATGGTGAGGGAGCCGTCGACCTCGCCGACTTGGTGGAAGTCGAACCGCTCATACAGGCGTCGCGCGGAATTGTCCGGCTCCACGCTCAAGCTGAGCGTGACCGACCCGGCGTCACGGGCAGCGACGATGAGCGCGTCGAGGAGGTCGGACCCGACTCCTCGTCCCCGCCACGCCGGCAGGACGCCCATGGCCACCTCCGGCGTGCCTGCGTCAACGAAACCGTAGCCGGGGTCGTCCGCAGGGAAGAGTCGCAGCCAGGCGGCTCCTACCGGATGCTCGACTTCAGCGACCACACCGAGGTCACCGACACGAGGCCAACCTGTGACGTAGTGCGCGAGCGCTGGCTCGCGCAAGACATCGTCGACGCCTCCGCGCAGGCGATCCGGCCGCCAGAAGGCCGCCTCCACCAACATCTCGGTCAGGAAGGCGGCGTCCCCGGGACCAGCGGGCCGAGAGCTCAGTTGGTTCAGAGCAGTTCCTTGAAGTAGCGCGCCACTGGCCACCTTTGGTATCCAGCTGACTCGTAGGCCGCTCGGGCAGGTGCATGGCCGGGGTCGCCACCTGTTTCCACCATGACCATCCTCATGCCAGCTGCTCGAGCTCGGTCATACACGCGACCCATGAGGGCAGACCCCACTCCTTGACGCTGCCGGTCCGGATCGACGGCGAGCACGTAGAGCTCTGCCATGTGATCCTCCGGGTGAAGTCGCGTGCACGCCCAGCCAGCCAGATCGCCGTCGAACGCGAGGTCGACGTTCTGTGGCTCGTTGTGCAGGACAGCAGCCATGTCAGCGAGCTGCCGCGCCTCCCATCCGTCCGGATAGAAGGAGTTGTAGACGAACTCCGGCACTGCGGCACGTGTGAGCGGAAAGACTGGCGCCCAAGCCCGCACCGACAGCTCAAGCACCGCCGCACGATGCTCGGGCGAGTAGGCCGTGATCTGCACCATGATCGGCATCGTACGTCCGCTCCCGATTGCTCCGCCCCAGCGCGTCCTGCAAACCCGGGTGCCCTGAGTGATGCTCGCCAGCCGCTTCGGCGTCGTCCCGCAGCGGTTGGTCTATCGGGCGTCTTCGACGATCTCGATATCGTACGGGCCGGGGTGTTCGCAGCCCGGCATGTCGAGCATCTGCTCGAAGAAGCCAAGCAGCTCGGGCGGGGAGACGATCACCAGAAACCGGGCCGGCGCCGGCCCGCACACGGCGAACATGTGTACGACCCCCGGCGCGACGGTGACGAAGCACCCTGCATCGGCGCGTACCTCCCGATCGTCGAGCGCGATGCTCAACGCGCCTTCGATGACATAGAAGGACTCGGTGGTGCGCCGATGAAGATGGCGCGGGGGCGGTACGTCGTCGGGCGGCGCGGAGAACTCCACCACGGCGTAGGCACCAGCAGTATCCGCACCGGTCGCCTTGATCAAACCTCCGGTCACGCCAGACCTCCTCCCTCGCCGAACGCCTGACCTGAACCAACTGCGACAGGGGCTCGCGTTCCGACTCCCCGCGGCCCTCGCAACTCGATCAGTCCTGCGAGAGCTCCCCAAGGTGGAAGCGGGAGCCCTGGTCGTCGGCGCACGAGGACATCGTGCCGAACGAGCGGCGCTCCGGGTCGGTGGCGCTGCCTCCCGCCGCACGAACCGCTGCGACCGCGGCCTCGAGCCGGTCGACGGCGTACATGGGCACCACGGTCGCCTGGTCGTGTCCGCCGTGCAGGCCGCCCATCGGCGTGAGTCCGTCGATCTGCCAGCCGTCCTCCACATTCCCGGGCGCGAAGTGCCATCCGAACACCGCTCCGAGGAAGGCGCGGGCGCGCGCGGTGTCGGCCACCTCGAAGGTGAGGTAGGCGAGGCGGCCAGGCGCCGTAGAAGTGCCCGGTGCGGCGCCGTCGGCCGTGTGCAGGCTGAAGGGCATGCCCTGGTCGTCGACGCAGTCGGCGCCGCCGTCGGCGGCGTGCACGCGGCCGCCCGCGGCGCGCACGCGCTCGACAGCGCCGGGGAGATCCTCGACCGCGTGGCTGAGGAACAGGGTGCTGTGGCGCGGCCACTGGTCCCAGACACCCGCCGGCAACGCCCCCAGCGCCACGATGCTGCGCGGCAACGCCGGATCGTCGATCATCCGGTACTGCTCGGCGACCTCGGTATAGGACCAGCCCAGCGCGTCGGCGTAGAACGTCGCCGCACGGGCCAGATCGCCTACCCACAGCGCCGCGTAGCCCACGGCGCCCTCTGTCCCAGACATGTCCTACCTCCTCGTCGGTTCCGGCGGGCACGCTACGGGGGCTGCCGGGCACCGTCTTGGACTAAAGGGAACGGGACTCCCCACGCGCGAGGACAGTTGCTCGACGGGTGGCTGTCGCATCGCAGATACGTTGTAGAACGCCTACTTCGGTCGCAGAATGGACAGGTGAGCGCCGAGTTCGACTACGACACCGCGCCCGAGCGCTACAGGCTGGGAATGGGCACCGCGCGGCAGCACTCCCCGGCCAGCCTCTACCAGCGGGTCGCGACGATGCTGGTTGAGACGGCCGTGACCACCGTGCTGGACGTGGGCTGCGCGGAGGGCGTGCTACGCACCGCACTGCCGAGCTCAGGGCCGTGCCTGGTGGGATTGAACGCCTCGCTGACCCTGTTGCGGGCGCACCCGCCGCCTGCTGGGCGAGCCCACGCACAGCGGTTGCCGTTCCGCGACGGGGTCTTCGACGCCGTCACCGCGCTCAACGTCTTGTATCACCTCGACACGCCCCTTTCAGCTGTCCGCGAGGCGCGTCGAGTGCTCCGTCGGCACGGCGTGCTGATCGCGGCCACCATCGCGCGCAGTGACTCCCCGGAGCTCGGCGCGTACTGGAAACGCGCACCGACCAGCTTCGACGCGGAGGACGCCGGGCAACTAATCGGGGAAGTCTTCGACGCCGTGACCGTGCACACCTGGGACGCGCCACTGATCACGCTGCCCAGCCCAGCCGCGATCCGCGACTACCTGCTCGGCCGGCAAGCACCCTGGAAGCCGCCGACACCGCCGCGCGCGAACTCCCTGTCCCGCTCTCAGTCACCAAGCGCGGCGTGCTCATCGTCGCCACCAACGTTGAACAGCCCGTTCCGTAGAGCGAACCCCTACCGGCACTCCCGCCGGTCAGCCACCCGGTACGAGAAGCGCGAGATCGGAGAGTGCCGTAAGGGTGGTTCGGTGATGGTTACCGGTGAAGGGGGGTTATCCGGCACACTGCGCCGGTGACCGGACTGAAGATCGGCTACGCCCGGGTGTCCACCGACGACCAGGACCTCACCGCACAGCGCGACGCCCTCGCCGCGCTCGGCGTCGCCCCCGAACGCACCTACGTCGACCACGGCCTGACCGGAACCAACCGGGACCGCCCCGGGCTGCGCGAGGCGATGGCCGCCTGCCGCGCCGGCGACGCGCTCGTCGTCACCAAACTCGACCGGCTCGCCCGGTCGCTGCCCGACGCCCGCGACATCGTCGCCGAGCTCACCGCCCGCGACGTGGCGCTGAGCCTCGGTGGGTCGGTGCACGACCCCACCGACCCGGTCGGCCGGTTGTTGTTCAACGTGCTGGCCATGGTCGCCGAATTCGAATCCGACCTCGCCCGGATGAGGACGCGAGAAGGGATGAAGGTCGCCCGGGCCAAGGGGCGGCTACGCGGCAAGCAGCCCAAGCTGTCCCAGCGCCAGGAAGCCCACCTCGTCGCCCTGCACGGCGCCGGCGAGCACACGATCAGCGAGCTCGAGGAGCTGTTCTCCATCACCCGCTCCACGGTGTACCGGGCCCTTGCCCGCGCGAACACCCGCGCGGCGGCGGCCGGCTGATGGCACGCACCTGGCTATCGATCCGGGTCGACCTCGTCGAGGGCGGCAGGCATGCCAGCCTCTGGCCCCGCCCCGGGAGGATCTTCGCCGCGGCCCGCAGCCACACCTTCGCCGCGCTGGCGACCGCGATCAACGACGCGTTCGCACGCTGGGACCGGGCGCACCTGCACCGCTTCACCCTCGCCGACGGCACCCAGATCGGCCGTCCCGACTGGGAAGGCGACGATGACTGGGGCGAAGAACCGCCGCTTGCGGATGGGCGCCGGCTCACCCTGGGTCGGCTGCGTGGCGGCGAGCAGTTCGTCTACACCTTCGACCTGGGTGATGACTGGACCCACCTGTGCACCGTCGCCTCTACCCGGATCGACCCTCTCGACCAGGTCGGGAGCGTCCCCGACCTGCCGCTGCCCTACTGGGGCTGGGGCGCGATCCCCGATCAGTACGGGCGCGAGTTCGACGGCGACGACGGCGACACCGACCTCGCGCCTGACCCCGAGCTCACCGACCTCCCAGCACTGCGACCGCATTGGGGACCCCGCGGGCATCAACGCCGGTAGAGCCCTGCGCCGCCCTACCGATGGATCTCGTTCCGTTGTTCCTCATGGGCCGACACCACCGCGGCCACGG
The DNA here is from genome assembly GCA_029261815.1 of Deltaproteobacteria bacterium. Taxonomy (GTDB): domain Bacteria; phylum Myxococcota_A; class UBA9160; order UBA9160; family UBA6930; genus JAJDAP01. The sequence continues at coordinate 8,926 of JAJDAQ010000084.1, read as the reverse complement.
CGGCGACCGCGGTGAACCGGGCGAAGCTGTAGCGGTGGCGGGCCAGTAGCGCGAGGGTGGCCAGACCGGCCAGCGCCGAGACGACCACCAGCGGGGCGGCCCGACCGGTCAGGCCGTCGCTCAGCGTGGGCGCGTCGCGGGTGATGGGGATTAACGCGGTGAACACGACCGCGCCGGTCACCACCCCGACGACCAGCGAACGCCGGCGCAGCGCCACGGTGAGCTGCTCGTGGCCGCCGCGCTCGGCGTCGGCGGTGAGGAACGTGCCGGCCAGGAACGCGCACGTCCCGACCGCGATCAGGCCGCCGAACAGGGAGGTGGGGTTGAGCCAGGACGACCACGGGTCACCGCCGCCCCCGGCCGGCACCCGCCCCGAGGCGATCCCGCCGGCGACCGTGCCCAGGAAGAACGGCGTGAGGACCGACGAGGTGGCGAACACCGCGCCGAACAGCCGCGCCTGGGCGAGGGTCGCGGCGAACTTGCGGAACGCGAAACTGGCGCCGCGCAGCACGATCCCGAGCAAGGCCAGCAGCAGAGGGACGAACAGCGTGGTCATCGCGGCCGCGAACGACCGGGGGAAACCAGTCCACCAGGTGACCAGCACGAAGATCAGCCAGACGTGGTTGGCCTCCCACACCGGTCCGATGCTGTGGTCGATGAGGGTGCGGACCGGCGCGCCGCGCCGGGTACCGCCGGCGATGAGGTCGAAGAACCCCGAACTGAAGTCGGCGCCGCCGAGGACGGCGTAGGCGACCACGCCGGTGAACAGCGCCGCCGCCACCGCCGTCTCGGCGTTCACCGCTGCTCTTCCTTGCCCGCACCGCGGTCGGCGAGGCGGGCCTGTGGACCGTACGGGCTGGGCAGGTCCACCTCACCCGCGCGCCACCGGCGGGTCATCGAGCGCAGCACGACCACCGCCCCGATCGTCATCCCGGCGTAGACCACCAGCGAGGTACCGAGCAACCACCACAGGCCGCCGCGGTCGGCGGCGGCCTCCGCGGTGCGCATGACGTCGTAGACGATCCACGGCTGGCGGCCCACCTCGGTCGCCACCCACCCCGCCTCGAGCGCGACCACCGCCAGCGGCCCGGCCGCCGCGCAGAACCGCAGGAACCACACGTGCTCAAGCAGGTCCCGGCCCCGCCACCGGCCGACCCAGAACACCACGACGGCCAGCATCAACAGCAACCCGATGCCGACCATGGTCTGGAAGGCCCAGTGCGTGATGTTGACCGGCGGATGGTTCTGCGCCGGGATGGTGTCCAGGCCCGGTACCGGCTCGGTGAGGGAACCGCGCGCGATCAACGACCCGAGGTAGGGGATATCGATCGCGCCACGGACCTCGCCGTCGACCCAGAACCCGCCGATCCGCAGCGGCGAGGGGCTCTCGGTCGTGCCCGCCAACTCGAACGCGGCCAGCTTCGCCGGCTGCCGATCCGCCAGGTCCTCGCCGAGTAGGTGCCCGACGAAGGGTTGGACCAGCGCCGCGACCGTGGCGAAGGCGAACGGCACGGTGAACCCCAGCCGGTGGTGGGCATCCCGCCGGCCCCGCAGCATGCCGACCGCGTACACCCCCGACACCGCGAACCCCACGACCATGTACGCCGCGATCCACATGTGCGCGAACTGCGGCAGCACCAGGTCGTTGAACATCGCCCGCCACGGATCGACGTCCACCACCTGCCCGTCGACGATCCGGAACCCGGTCGGCGCGTTCATCCACGCGTTCACCGAGATCACGCAAAAGGTGCCCACGATTCCCGCGAACGCCATGGGCACGGCCATCAGCACATGCCGCTTCGGCGGCATCCGGCCCCACCCGTAGAGGTAGATACCCAGGAAGATCGCCTCGACGAAGAACGACAACCCCTCGAACGCGAACGGCAGGCCGAGCACATCGCCGAACCGACCCATCAGCCCCGGCCACAACAGGCCCATCTCGAAGCTCAACACGGTGCCCGACACCGCGCCGATCGCGAACAGCACCGCGGACACCTTCGCCCACCGCTGCGCCAACCCCAGAGCCACCGGATCCTCCCGGAGGATCCCCCGCAGATGCATCACGATGATCATCGCTGGGAACGCCACCCCGAGACAGGCCAGCACGATGTGCCAGCCCAACGACAGCGCCATCTGCTGGCGGGCCGGCAGCAGCCCGTCCGGCTCGGCGACGAGACTGCTCAGCTGCACGACGACCGAGAGAGCCATCACCGGACACTAACCCGGGATGACGCCCGCACACCTTGACGTGGTCTTCCTAAGGTGCTAATGCCAGGCCCGGAACCAGCCGCTTCGATCATGTCAGGACTACCTTAGGTGCACTGCGCTGCGCCCCCTCCGGGCGGGGTGCGTGCACGGCGACCCCACTCAGATCCGGGCTGGACTACCGGGGATCGTTCCCCGGGGCGTCCTGCGCGGCACCTCCGACGCTGGTGGCGGGTGTCGGCCGGATATCGCAGACGGTGGTTCCGCTCTCCGCTTCGGGTCCGCTGCCGTTCAGGGTGTCGAGGGCAGCACGGATGCGCTGGCCGGCGTCATCAGCGATGGGGCGCAGGTCCTCGTTCTCCGGCACCGTGACCATGACTTGCGGATCCAGCGCAGACACGACGCTGCGGGTGTCGCCCTGGGCGCGCACGACCACGTTGCAGGGCAGCAGCAGCCCGATCTGGCGGTCCGGGTCCAGGGCGCGGAACGGTTCCTGCCGTACCCGGCGGTGCTGCGGACCGGTACGGCGGTGTTCGTCAACCCGCGCGGGGAGCCGTAGGTGAAGTGCTTCAGCGGCAACCCGCTGACCCGGCCCGCCGCCCGCCGAACTGTAAAGGTCAGAGCGGCGGACACCCTCAAGTGTCGATCAAGAAGCCGAGGGATCGGTCGTTATTCCTCGGGGCCTGCTGAATGGGCCTGCTGACCCTGGCCGGACCCGCGCTGAGCGGCTCCGCCAGGGGCGGCGGTAACGGTGTGTGATGCCGCGGCAACGGGAACCCTCCCCAGCCGGGGAGTCATGGTTCGTAGCGCTCCGTAACCCAGGCCGCGGACTGGACAACAGCTCCCTGCGAGGTCGTTCAGGTCTGTCAGGACCAGCTCATACGTCCATTCGACGCAGAGATCTGACGATGAACGGCAGCTGTGCGCGATGAACGGTCTTCATGCCGCGATGAGTGGCAGATCGTCCGAACAGCGTAACCGCGGCGAGCGGATGAGCGACGGCCTCCCAGGCATTGGCGTCTTTTGTTACGTGGAGTACAACTGTCTCCCATTCCATCACTCGTCCGGAGGAAGACCAATGCTGTGGAAGGTTCCCCCGCCTCGCGACGGGTCGTTGCGGAATGTGATCAGCCTGGCCGAGTTCCTCGGATGCGAATCGGACGGCCGCGACCTCGGCGGCGCCGCCGAGGTGCTCCGGATGCTCAACCCCGAACCCCGGGTCAGCGTGCGGGTCCGCGACTTGCTCCAGCGCGAGAGCCGCAACGCCGAGGTGCCGCCGCCCCTCACCCCGCTGGAGGCCGAGGGCGCCGCGGCCCTTGCGGCGGCGGCCCACCGCAAGAGCAGGTCCACCACCGAGCTGTTGCTCGCGTTCGGTTCGCTGGCGGTGGCCGCCGCACTGCTCGGGCACACCGCCGTGGGAGCCTTCAGCGCCGGCAGTCTGGACGGCGGCTTCCCCGGTGATGACACGTTCGGCCGCCTGCCGGGGTTGTTCGGGGGGGCGGTGACCGGCGCCGACCTCAGCGGTCTGCCGATGGCGTTCGCCCCGGCGTCCTTCACCATCGCCGGCGGCATGCTGGGCGCCTCCGCGAGCGCGTTGCCCGGCGCCGGTGGTTTGCCGCCGGGCGTCCCGGGTGGCGTCGTGCCCGGCGTGCCGGGCGGCGGCGTGGTCCCCGGGGGTGTCATCCCGGGCGGGCCCGGCGGAGGTGTCCTCACCCCACCACCCGACGGCGGGATCACGACCCCGCCCGGCGGAGGCGGGCCGGGCGGTGACATCGGCGACGGTGTCGGCGGCGTGGTGGACGAGGTCGGCGAGGTGCTCAGCCCGGTCACCGGCGCGGTGGGCGGGGTGGTCGGCGAGGTCGGCGACACGGTCGGCGGAGTGCTCGAGCCGGTCACCGACATCGTGGTAGACGTGCTGGACCCGGTCGTAGACACCGTCGGGGACGTGGTCACGCCGGTCACCGAGGCGGTCGCCGACGTCGTCGCGCCGGTCACCGAGATCGTCGCGCACGCCGTCACGCCGGTCACCGAGGCCGTCGTGCAGGTCGTCAGCCCGGTCATCGATGCGGTCACGGGCATCACCGCCCCGGTCACCGTGATCGTGGCTGGGGTCGTCGCGCCGGTCGGCGCGGTCACCGCCCCGGTCGCAGAGGCGGTGGCCGAGCTGCTGAGCCCGACCACCGAGGCCGCCGCCGGCATCCTCGGCCCGGTCACCACTGGCACCGGGAAGGTCACCTCCCCGGTGGGGGACACGGTGAGTCAGCTGGCGCAGCCGTTGACCGACACCGTCGGCGAGGCAGTCGTCCCGCTGACCGCCGCCGCCGCGCCAGTCACCCAGGCGGCGGCCCCGGTGCTGAACCCGGTGGCCGACGCGGTCGAGACGGTCCTCTCCCCGATCACCGGAGCGGCCGCTGCGGCCGTCGAGCCGGTCACCGGCGCGGCCGCGGATGTGCTGAACCCGCTGACCAACACGGCCGCCGAAGCGGTCACCCCGGTCACCGCAGTCGCGGCGCAGGCCCTGGCACCGGTCACCGAGGCCGCCGCACCCGTGCTGCGCCCGGTGGTCCAGGCGGCGGCCGCCCCGGTCCTGCACGCGCTCGCCCCGGTCACCGACGCGGTGGCTCCGGGCCTCACCCCGCTGACCGCACCCCTCGCGCCGCTGGCGGACCCGCTGGTCGGCGACTGGGGGCCGCTGTCGTCGCTGTTCGCACAGCAAGCACCCACACCGACCGCTACCTCCGCACCGACGGCAGCGTCCGCACCGACGGCACTGTCCACGACCTCCACGCCGTCCACACTGCCGACCACGCCGGTGACCAGCGCGTCGGCTCCGGCGGCTCCCGAAGCCTCCTCCCCGGGCCCGACCGGGCCGCCCGGCCCGGTGAACAGCATCCCCGGCCTGCTCTCCGAGCCTGCCGCCTCGGCCGGCCTGCCGACCTCTGACACTCCGCAAATCCCGCTGCCCCAGGCGTCCACCGGGTTCCAGACATCGATGAGCCAGCAGAAGCCCACCTCGGAGCCGTCGGCAGGCTCGGCGCTCAGCGCACTGACCGCGCCGATCACCATCGCGGACGGCGCCCGGGAGAACTCGTCCGGCGAGTCGGGCCTGGTGGGTTCACTCGGGCCAGCCACCCGGAAGGCCGAGTCGGCCAAGTCCGAGACGAAACCCGAGGCCAGGTCCAGGAGCAGGTCCGAGGGCAGCGGCGGCGGATCGAAGCTCAACCCGCCGTCCCGGCTCACCACATCGAAGTCGAGGGACTCACGCGGCTCGGACTCGGACGACGACTCCGACCGCCCGAGCCGGAGCTCCTCTCACAAGCGTGACTCCAACGACTCCGACAAGGACGAGTCATCGAAGCGCTCCAGCCGCGACTCCAACTCAGGAGGGAAGAGCAAGAGCGAGTCGAAGCACTCCAGCAAGAAGGACTCCGGCGGATCAGACAAGTCTTCCAGCAAGAGTTCCAGCAAGGGTGGCGACTGAGACTTTGCCCCTCCCCGGGCCGCGCCACCGAACCAGCGGCGGATCACGCCCGATCTCACCCCAAGGCCCCGCCGCCGTTCCCACCGCCCCGGTTCCGCACCGTACAACGAACTGGGTCGGATCATCACGATGAGGCGGCCGGATAAGCTCAACGCGTTCAGCTCGGACATGCGTCGCGAGCTGGCGCAACGGGCCCGTGAGGCGCAGGACGACCGCGGCAGCGGTGATCGAGCCAGCACCAACATCGGCATCGTCCGAGCGGGACGGCGCGTGCCGGTAAGCGATTCGCGTTCGGTCACTAGGAGGGTCACGCGGCGTTGAGCATCCATCGGTGACCGAACGGGTCACGGAAGACGGCGATTCGTCCGTGTGGGGTGTCCTCCGGGCCCCGGTCCAGGCTGTTGCCGGCCGCGGCGACCCGTGCGGCGACCGCGTCGACGTCGGCCACCGTCAGGTGTAGCGAAACCGCCGGGTGTCGGTCCGTGTCGGGCGCGGCCACTCCGGCGGCGTCGAAGGCGTCGCTGATCATCCACCGGGCGCCGTCGACGGCCAACTCGCAGTGTCCTACTCGTCCGTCGTCCATGACGATCGGGTCAGCGACGACCGTGGCGTCGAGCACCGTGACGTACCAATCGATCGCGGCACGGCAGTCGCGCACGCAGATGTACGGGGTCAGTTGGCTCATCGATTCTCCGTCTCCTCGGCCATGGTCAGCGCGGTCTGGAACGACCAGAGATGCCCCTCCAGGTCGTAGGCGCTGTACTCGCGATAGCCATAGGGCTGGTCGACTGGCGGGTAGACCACCTCCGCGCCCGCCTCGCGCACCCGGGCGTGATGCCCGTCGACGTCGTCTACGTGCACGGCGAGCGAGGCGGTCACCAGACCACCGGTGGCCAGCGGCGGCACCATCCGGTGCTCAGGCGCCTCGCGGTGCAGCCAGATGACGCCGTCCCCTGCGTGCACTTCGCCGTGAATGGCGCGATCCCCGTCGAAGGTCAGCGGTCCGGGCGCCAATCCGAACACCTCGATCAGCCAGGCGTGTGCGGCCGCGAGGCCGCGATAGACCAGCAGGGTGATTCGACGGGTGGGCACGCATTCCTCGCAGCGCAGACCCGCGAGCAGATCCAGCAGCGCCTCGTCTCCGGGCGGGTCGCCGCCGAGTAGGCGGTCCTCGACCGCCCGCACCCGTTCGCGGGCTCGGGCCAGTGCGGCCAGGCGGTGATCGAGGTCGGTCAGGTGCCTCGTGGTCAACGTCAACAGGCCATCGGCGTCCGGGTCGACGTCAGCCAGAGGTGTACCGAGTTCGCGTAACAGCAGCACCCGGTAGAGCCGACTCAGCGTTTCGGCGTCGTAGCGACGCCGCCCCGCGCTGTCGCGCACCGGGGTCACCAGGCCGCGTTCTTCGTAGTAGCGCAGCGCCCGCACCGTGAGGCCGGTACGACGGGCGACATCACCGATGCCGAGATTCATGACTGGAACGCTAGAACCTCACGTCGCGTCAGGAGCAAGAGCAAACATGACCGGTCGCAGTCGACGCCGACGCACCGGCTGGCTCCGAAGCGTTGGCGTGCCGCCAAGGGATCGTTGACTGGATCAGGTGGTGACCGTGTTCCGGGCGGCCGCGCGGGCAACCTTCGCCACGAGGGGCAGCAGTGCGAACGAGACGGCGACAAAGATCGCGACGCGCAGGTAGTTGAGGTCCTGCCACAGCTGCGCGCGCTCCGCGAGCGCCGGATCGAGGCCCGTGCCGGCCGGGAGCTGCTGGAGCTCGATGATCGTGGGCGCGAAGTAGGCGAGGGTCCAGACCCGGACCGCCACGTGCATGGCGAGCAGGGCGAGCAGCCGGCCGCGGATCGCCGACAGCCGCCAGGTGGCGGCGATCGCCGCGAGGAAGGTCAGCTCGTGCAGGGTGTGCGTGACGATCCAGAACGCTTTGAAGTCGAGCGGGTGCTCCCCGTGGAAGATTGCGAGCGATTCCGGAGGTGCCGCGGTCCAGGACGGCACGACGGTCGCGGTCTCGAAGATCTGTGCCCCGTTCATCAGGAAGTACGCGAGCGTGGTGCCGGCCAGCCAGCCGGTGGCGCGTCGAAGGTACGCCGGCGACGGGGCCGTCAGGGTCGTGGTCATCCGCAACCTCCTCTATGCTTGAGAGACTCTCGCATCGATAGCCTCTCTCTGCAAGAGAGAATTGAGGAGGTGTCCGGTGGCCTCGATGAGCCGGCAGGAGCGGCTGCGCGCCATGACCGAGACCATGCGGGTGTTCATGGCGCGGGCGGTGCTGTTCCAGGAGGCGGTGGCCCGCGCCGCCGGCCTCAACGCGACGGACCTGCAGTGCGCGAACCTTCTGCTCCTCTACGGGCCAGCGACACCCGGGGAGCTCGCCGAGCGGGCCGGCCTGAGCGCCGGCGGGGGGATCACCGGGGTGGTCGACCGGCTGGAGCGGGCCGGACTGGTCCGGCGCAGCCGCGAGACCGGGGATCGGCGCAAGGTCGTGATCACCGCCGAGGAGTCACGTCTCGCCGAGCGGGTCGCGAAGCACTACGTGCGTGTCGGGCAGCGGTGGGCCGAGCATCTCGCGACCCTCGACGACGAACAGCTCGCGCTCGCCGTCGACCTCCTCGCGCGGGCGGCTGAGATCAACCACGAGGAGACCGTCCGACTGCGCTCACTGGGACCCCGCTGACGACACCGCCTCGAGCTGGCCGACACGCTGCTCATCGGACCGGCCCATGAGATGAACGGCCCGAATCTCCGCAGAAGGCGAGCCGAGTAAGTCGTCGCGCCGCCCGCACCCCGAACTGATCGTCTCCGAGAACGGGCGGTTCGTGGAGTACTGGACGGCCTCCTCCGCAAGTTCTTAAAGGCGCCTGGGCGCAGGTCACCCGAACCTCGACACCCGTGCCCGTCCCGCTGGTCGATCGTCATCGGCACGCTCCGCGTGCCCATGGTCGCGCGGCCATCGACCCGTAGTTAGCTCTTGTTCAGCGCCTCGGCGAGCATCACAATGATGCCGCTGGGACCGCGGACGTAGGCGAGCTTGTAGACGTCTTCGTAGGTGGCCACGCCGCGCAGCGGGTGGCAGCCGTGTCTCGCGGCGACCTCGAGGGCCTCGTCGATGTCGTCGACCGAGAAGGCGACGCGGTGCATGCCGATCTCGTTAGGTTGCGTGGGCTCCGCCTCGATCGCGACGGGATGGATGTACTCGAAGAGCTCGAGGCGACCGTTGCCGTCTGGCGTCTG
>JAJDAQ010000083.1 GCA_029261815.1 Deltaproteobacteria bacterium | reverse complement strand
GCCGTCTAACCACGCGCTGCAGCTAACAGGCTAGTCGGTGCGTTTGCTGGGCGTGGTAGCCTGCGTGCGGTACCGGCGGTCAGGAGACAGGCAGCAATGCGGCGCCTGCAGCTGCGCGCCTCGTCCGCACGCGACCTAGCTGCGCGTCATTGCCCTTCTTTGGCAGGTGTATTCACCGCGCCGCTCCCGGTGAAGCTAGTCGACCTGCAGGATCGCTTCGATCTCGACGCTGATGTCGAATGGCAGCTCGGCCATGCCTACGGCGGAGCGTGTGTGAGTGCCGGCCTCGCCGAACACGTCAATCATCAACTGGGAGCATCCGTCGATCACCGCCGGCGTTTGATTGAACCCCGGCGCGCAGTTCACCATCCCGAAGATCTTCACCACTCGGACCACACGATTCAGTGAGCCGAGTTCCCCCCGAACGGTGGCCAGGATCTGCAACCCGGTAAGCCGCGCTGCGCCACGAGCTGCTTCGAGGTCGATCGTTCCGCCGACCTTTCCGACGACGGCCTTGCCGTCACCATCAACGGGCCCGTGGCCGCCGACATGCAGCAGGTCGCCTGTCTGTACACAACCGACGTACAAGCCGGCTGGCGGATGGGAAGTCGGGAGTACGATTCCGGCCGCGGCGAGTCGCTCTTCGTGGTTCATCTTGCCAACGGTACCATGGAGGGGGCGTCCGTCTGGCCGGCGTTCTGGCACGCGCACCTAGGCCCGGTCTAGCACCGCAGTGATTCAGTCAGTCGAATCTCGCCGCCCGTTGCGCCACCACTCGTAACGGACATCCGGCTCACTTTCGGGCGGCGGGCTCGTTCCGAATCGGGTTGCGGCGAAGCCTTTCGCCTCATAGAAGCGGCGCGCCTTCTCGTTTCTCTGATGCGTGAACAATCCCAGCCAGTCCGGGCTCAGTTCCCGGACCTTTTCGAGCAGGGCACTCCCGACACCCTGGCCCTGAAATTCCGGCGCCACATGAAGCTGGTCGATCTCTCCGCCGGTGCGCGCGATCACGCCCAGCAAAGCTTCCGCCTTGGCCGCGATCCAGACCTCGTGCTCGACACAGATCACGTCGCGGAAATAGGCCAGGTTCTGGCCGGCCGTGTAGCCGAGGCGTTCCTCGAGCCACGGCTGCGCATCCCAGCGCGCCCGAACCCAGACATCCACGGCTGCGTCCAGCAGTTCCGGCTTCAACCGTCGTACTTCGACATCCATCACGAGCCGAGTGTCTCATCTCCACCGCGTGTCCGACAGGTGGCTACAGCGTTGGACACCCACCGACCCGAGGTCAAGCGCGATATCCTTCCGACCCTTCGTAGGCTCGCCGCGCGGCTCCTGGGTTTGCAGGAGCCTTCGGCTTGACGAGGGCACTCAGTGGATGGCCGCGAATGTCGAGCGGCCGGAGCAAAACGCTGGAACACCAAGACATCCTCTATGCCCTGGCCGAGGTCGCAACAGCCTTCGCGGGCTTTGCCGGCATCGTGATCGTGCTCGGTGGGCGGGATCGCGGCACCTGGCAACCCAGCGATCCCTTCTTTCTGACCGGCCTGCTGTCCTGCAGTCTGGGCGTCGTGTTCTTCGGCTTCGTGCCAGACCTCGTCCGCGCCGCGCATCTGGACGCGGGTCATGCATGGCGGGTCTCTGCCTTCTTGTTCGCGACGTACCATCTGGGCGTTCTTGTCGTGCAAGCTCGGAGTCGGCGTCGCGTCCTTTCCCAGGAATCACACCTGCTTGGCTCCAGGCCTCTCCTGGCCGTGCACTACGCCGGCGCGCTCATGACAGCCGCGCTGTTCGTGGTTGCCGCTGGTTTCCTTTCTTCGTGGTTGTTCTTCGCCTACCTCCTCAATCTGCTGTGGCTGCTCCTGATGGCGGCGTACGCTTTCGGCATGTTCCTGGTCGAGGCCGTGACGTCGTCACGGGACGCCTAACGAGTGAATTCGCGGTACGGTTGTTCGGAACCTGACACCTGCAAGGCGGGAGATCCAGTTTGACACTGCAAGACCTGGGCGCGATCGGCGACTTCGTCGGCGGCATCGCCGTCGTCGTGACGCTGGTCTATCTCGCCGTCCAGATTCGACAGAACACGGGTGCGCTCCAGACTGCGAGCCGTCAAGCGATCTCTGAAGGGTATCGAGATTCGAACCGCCTCCGGCACGACCCTGCCACGGGTTCCGCATGGGCAAAGGACTGGCCTCGTTCCCGGACCAGCCGTTCACAGACCGTCACCTGTTCTCGACGGTCATCATCGACGAGGCGCTCTTCTTTCAGGGGGCGTTCGCGCTCTACGAATCCGGCCAGCTCGATGAGTCGACCTATCGCGCGTACCTCGATTGGTTCACGTCCTTGGTCGCGACGCCCGGTGGGTCCGTTTGGTGGGAGACGACCGGTCGCCCGATCTACACGCCCGGGATGGTGGTCGCCGTCGACGAGCGCCTCGCCGCCGGCGGCTTGCACGATGTTCGGGCTCTCCCGGCGATTCGGTTGGACGACACGCCGGCCGCCTGATCCCGCCGCGCGAGATCACACGAAAGGAGCGAAACATGGAGTGCAAACTGTTCGCCGTACGCGTGTTCGTATCGGATTGGGATCGCGCGATCCGTTTCTACACGGAGACCTTGGGAATCGCGGCGAACTTCCGGAGCGACGAGATGGGGTGGGCGCAGCTGGAGACGGGCGAGGGCCAGCTCGCACTCGAACGAGCAGCGCCAGACGATCCGGAGTCGCGCGACCTGGTGGGCCGCTTCGTCGGTGTCTCCCTCGAAGTCGCCGACATCGAGGCCACGCATGCGGCCCTGGTCGAGCGCGGCGTGGAGTTCCTCTCCCCGCCCGAGGCGCAGCCGTGGGGCGGGGTGCTTGCGCACTTCCGCGACCCGGACGGCAATGTCCTCACGCTCCTGGGCCAGGCCTCCTAGCGGCGCCTGCCGAGCGGCATCCTGCACGGTGGCGCGCATGACCCCCGCCTGCAGAATCGGATGAAGCGCGACGTGTTGTACGAAGTAGATGCGCCCAAGCCGTGAGGCGCGCCGCACCCGCAGAGTCAGCGGGAGCGCGAGCAGCGCGCCTACGGCGAAGCGATCGAACAGATCAAACTCGCGGACTCGCTTGGCTTCAACACGGTGTGGGCGGTGGAGTACCTGGCATGGGAGCTCGAACATCTCAGTCCCGAAGAGCAGGACCAGGTCTTTCCGCTGATGAAGCCGCTGTTGGACGGCGACATCCCCATCGACCACTTCTACGACGCGTTCTTTTCCGTGGTTCGCCAGGGCCATCCCGAAGTGCCGGTATTGGCGATCAGCCCGATCCTCCGAGCCAATGCGGAGGCCACGCCGAACCGACTCGGCGCCACCCTGGCCGACCTGCGCGAGGCCTTCGAGACGTTGGTGGGCGCGCGCATCGCCGCCGGCGATTCCACCCTGTATCTCGTCGCCGGTCTGCCGCTGGTGGCAGCCGACCGCTTCCCGGACGGCATCCATCCCGACGACGAGGGGCACGCGGCCCTCGCACCGCACTTTGGCAAGGCGCGCGCCTGAACCGGGGTCTCCCTCGCTCGGGTTCGGTCGATCCGGTATCCCTTTGCGCGCCCGGCGCCCCCGCTCGTGAGGAATTTCGACAATGGCGAAGAACCAGAAGCGCACCCAGGCAAAGAGCCCGTCCGCGGGGGCTCCGCGTCCCCTCGCGCTATGGGTGGCGACGGCGCTTGCCCTCGCGACCGCGGCATTCGCGCTCTTCCTCTGGGAGCAGCTGCTGGTTGCCCGCAGCGGCGGCGAACCCTTCTGCGCACTCGGCGCTCAGGGGTGCGCGACATTGTGGGACGGTGTTTTCGCACGCGCGGTCCAGGATTGGACCGGGCTCCCGGTCGCCGCATGGGGAGTGCTTTGGGGCGTGGTGTCCGCCGGGTTCGCGGCGTTCTGTGCATGGCGTGCCCAGGAAGGGCGCGCGGCTGAACCCGCGTGGAGTGCGCTCAAGCTGCTGGCGGCCTCGGGTGCCGTCGTGGTGGTTCTCCTCGTGGCGGCGGGTCTCCAGGCCGACGCCTTCTGCAGCAACTGTCTGATCATCCAACTCGCCGTCGCCGCGTTCGCGGGGACTGTGTGGCTGGGTGCGGCGGGACCAGCGGCGCAGGAGTGGCCCAATGGCGTCGCCCTCGCTGGGGGCATCGCGGCGCTCGCTTTCGCGCTGCTCTGGGTTCCGGGCCGCAATACGCCGCCGGCCGGCGGTCACCTGGGCGCCGGTCTCGTCCCGGCGAGTGCCGCCGCGCCGCCATCGGCCGATGACGCGTTGTCATTGATGATCTCGCGGTTGTCGGAGGGCGATCTCCAGGCGTTGGCGACGGCACTCGGCCTCTACCGGAACGGCCACCCGCTGCCGCCGCGTGCGCCTCGTGCATTGCTAGGCGACCCTCAGGCGCCGGTTCAGTTGACCACCTTTACGGACTCCGGCTGCTCGCACTGCGCCATCTTCCACGAGGCTTTGGAGCAGCTCTTGAAGGCGGTCCCAAAGGACAGCATCGCGATCGAGCAACGCGTCTTCCCGTTGGACGCGTCCTGCAATCCGCTCGTTCAACGCGGCGGCAACGATGAACTCTGCCTGGCAGCGCAGGTGCGCGTCTGCCTCGAACAGGACCCCGGCGCCATCCACTTGGCGGGTTGGCTTCATGAAGCCGTGCCGCTGAGCGCCAAGAAGGTCTACCAGGCCGCCGAACGTCTCGCGCCCCGGCAAGCGCTCGACGAATGCATCGCAGCGCCCGAGACGGCGGCCAAGATCGAAGACGACATCGCACTCGGCCAACAGGCGGGGATCTCGGGGACACCGTTCCTGCTGCTGAATGGAACGCCCGCGCCGACCTATCTGCCATTCCTCTACGCGATGGTGCTGGCCGAAGGCAACGCCGGGCATCCGGCATTCGCGGTCCTGCCCGAGCCCGATCTCTCGGATCCCCACGCTGGACACGGCCACTGAGCCGATCCGGCGACGGAACGGACCAGACGACTTGGGCCCGACCTTCGGATCGCCGATGAAAACCGTACGCGGGAACGCTGAACGGAGGACTCGGTGACCGGTGACACGAGGGAAGTGGGCACGATCAGTGTGGACGTCGATCCGATCGACATCCACTTGCGCGGTTATCGCGTAAACGACTGCTCACCTGACGCGAGCGTCTACGAGCGTGCCGTACCGCGGCTGCTCGAACATTTCGACGCGGCGGGTGCGCGCGCGACCTTCTTCTTTGTGGCCCGCGATGCTGCGGCGCATGCCGCGTGCATTCGAGAAGTGGTGGAGGCCGGGCACGAGGTCGCCAGTCATACGGTGTCGCATCCGGCAGATTTCGGCGGCCTGACCCGCAGCGCACTTCGCCAGGAACTCGCAGATTCCCGGCAAGCCCTCGAGCAGGTGGGCGGTGCGCCCGTCGTGGGGTTTCGCGCCCCGGGTTGGGGTCAACCGGCAGGGCTGATCGAAGAACTTGAGGGTGCCGGTTATCGCTACGACGCCTCCGCGTTTCCGACGCCGATCCTGGGACTCGCGCGCATCGTGCTGTGGGCCAGGAGTCGTCCGCCCCGGGAGCGCTTCATCCTGGACGCGGGCGGTTGGTTCGGCCCGCGCGCGCCGGGTCGACTTGCGGGTTCCACCCTCCAGCGCTTTCCGCTGTCGACCACTCGCTCGATCCGCTGGCCCGTCTACCACACGGTCCGGTACAACGCGTCGGACGCAGGCTTCGAGAAGACCATCGCCTCTCTCTCCCGGGAACGGCATCCCCTGTCCTACGCCCTTCACGCCGTCGATGCGCTTGGACTCGCGGAAGACGGCATCGACCCGCGGATGTCGCGACATCCGGGACTGGCGCTGCCACTCGACCAGAAGCGCGCGCTGCTGGATCGGACCCTCGAGACGATCGCCGCGGCGTATCGCACGGTGCCGTACAGCGAGAGACTTCTAGACGCTGGCTGAGGCGGGCTGCGGGAACGTCAGTCGCGCTTCAGGTGCTCTTCCACTAGCGAGACGATCTGTTGGCCGGCCGTTCCATTTCCGAACGGGTTCGGCCAGTCGCGCGGGGCGTCGCGGAGCTCGCGCGCGGCCGCGACGATCGACTCGGCGTCCAGGGAACCGAGGCATGCTGCGCCGACGTGCATGGCCTCCGGCCGTTCAGTGCATTCACGCAAGATCACGCACGGTATGCCGAGGACGCAGGCCTCTTCCTGAACACCGCCGGAGTCGGTCAACGTCATGCGCGCGCTGCGGTGAAGGGCCAGGAACTCGTGGTAGCCGAGAGCCGGCATCATGCGCAGACGTTCCATCGCCAGACCGTCGAGGGCCGCGACCTTGGCGCGCGTGTTCGGATGCAAGGGGAGGACGACCGGGAGGTCGAACTCCTCGGCGACAGAGGCGATCCCAGTGAACAAGGCACGCAGCGTCGCGGCATCCCGGACACCTTCTGCGCGGTGAACCGTTGCAAGCAGGTAGCCTCCCGGCGCGAGGCCGTGGGCACGCAGCACGGCGTCATCCGCATG
>JAJDAQ010000082.1 GCA_029261815.1 Deltaproteobacteria bacterium | reverse complement strand
CCCCCCACACCCCCTTGCCCCCGGGCTGGGCGGGGGGCGGGGTTTGTGTCCCGCGGGCGGGGCGCCCCACAACCGGAGCGCTGTGGCTGGCCGGCGGCCACCACCAGGGGACAACCTGCAAGCCATGACCACCTACCGCTGGGCCATCTCAGCCATCGGATCCGCCGCACCCCTGCGCTCCGGTGTCGAGGAAACACTCACCGACACCTGGACCACCGCCCTGCGCTCCGGGAGGCACGCGCTACTGACCGGCGAACTCGACGACCTCGCTATCCACGTCGATGACCAACTGGAGGCACTACTCAGCCCCGGCCGCGACAGCGCCGGCGCGATTGATCCCGCCGAGATCACCGCCAGCCTGCTCGAGATGTACCAAGGCGCCACCGGCCACTTGATCACCGACCTGATCACCCAACCATCGACCTGGTGATGTGTCCCGACGGGCCAGAGCGCGTCTCTGCAGGGGATCCTTGGCGTGCCGCAAAGGGATCCCCTGCGGGACGCCGACGATCATGTCGCTCGAGCGCGCCGGCCGTGTCGCGAGCCCTTCGGCACACGGGACGACATTCCTGCGGCACGAAGCGAAAGCAGGTCGGCTATCGGCGTCCCGCTGGAAAGGGTGGTCGAATGGGGCAGACAGAGATCTTCGAGTCAGAGCGGCCACGGCTGGTGCGCCTTGCCACCGGCGTGCTGGACGACCACGCCGAGGCCGAGGACGTCGTGCAGCAGGCCTGGCTCCGGCTGGAACGGACGGACACCGAGATCGACAACCTGCCGGCGTGGCTGACGACGGTGACCACCCGGTTGTGCCTGGACCGGTTGCGATCCCGGACTCCGGTGCCGACGGCCGAGGTCGAGGTGGTGGAGGTCGAGCCCGACGTCGCGGACCAGGTCGCGCTCGCCGACACGGTCGGTGTCGCCCTGCAGGTGGTGCTGGATCGGCTGTCGCCCCAGGAACGAGTGGCGTTCGTGCTGCACGACAGCTTCGGGTTCGAGTTCCCGACTATCGCCACCATCCTCGCCACCACAGCGGTGGCGGCCCGCAAGCTCGCCTCACGGGCCCGTGCCAAGGTGCGCCAGCCGTCGCCCGAGGACGAGCTGGCCGACTGGGAGGTCGTCGACGCGTTCATGGCGGCAGCGCGCAACGGCGAGTTCGACCGCCTGATGCGACTCCTTGCCCCGGACGCCGCCGTGACCGCCGACGCCGCCGCTGTCCTGGCCGGCACGCCGGAGCGGATCGACGGCCGGGACCAGGTGGCGACGTTCTTCAACGGCAGTGCGCGCGCCGCGCTCCCGGTGTACGTCGACGATCGCCCTGCGGCCGCCTGGTTCCAGCGGGGGCAGGCGAAGGTCCTCTTCGACTTCACCGTGGTCGACGGCGTGGTCAGCGGCATCATGTTCCGCGCGGAGCCGGAGCTGCTCGCCCGAGTGGCGCGCCGCGACGGCGGGACAAAGTGCCTCTGAACTGACACAGGGCGGTGGTCACACTCGGCGCACGCCGCTCGTCAGTCAGATGAACAGGCCACCGATCGCCAGGAGGAACCGAACGTGAAGACCATGACCTGCCGCCAGCTGGGGGGCGCCTGCGACCTCGAGCACCGGGGTGAGACCGCCGACGCCGTCATCAAGGCCAACGACCGCCACCTGCGGGAGGCGGAGAAGGCCGGCGATGCGTCCCACCAGCCGGCCCGCGACGCGATGAAGGTCCGCTGGCGGCACCCGAAGAAGTCGCTCGGCTGGTACCGCGACGTGAAGAAGACCTTCGCCGAGCTCCCCGAGAACTGAACTAAGCCCGCACCCGTCCGAGCGCGACCCGAGAGCGAGAGCCAATATGACACCGACGATGAGCCCGACGACCGTCCCGGGGAACAGTCAGGACGTGCCCGGTGGGGTCGTGCACCGACTGCCCGCCGACCTGCGCGAGGCGCTGATCGGCGACAGTCGGGTACTCGCTGCCTGGCAGGACATCACGCCCCTGGCCCGCAACGAGTTCATCTGCTGGGTCGAGGACGCCAAGCAGGAGGCGACCCGCAGGCGCCGCATCCACATCGCCGCGGACAAGCTGCAGGGCGGCCAGCGCCGGCCGTGCTGCTGGCCGGGGTGCAAGCACCGGGAACGCGCTGGGAGGTAGCACTGTGGCCATCGTCCCGCAAAGGGATCGGGACGACGCCCGGGTCCGGCCGCGCGACGAGGTTGAACCTGGCGATGGAAGGCACCGGCGGCGGCCGCCTTGTGTCCGGTGCGACCACCGGCCCCGTGCACAGGCGCTACGGGCACACGCTCTGCGCCCGCCCAGGTTCGGTGCGAGCAAATGCGATCGCGGCGCCGATGACAAGTGGTCGCCGCCGCGCCCTCAATAGGGTCAGGTCAACGCGAGGCGCGCAAACAAGGGAGAGCGACCACGTGGGACCACTCCGATACTCCGGTAGTTGTCAAGTCAAGTGAGACAGTTGATCTTACTGAGTTGGCTGTAGAACGGGTTGGTTGATCCACGCCTGCTCGGGCAGGCGTGGCGGACGGGGTCGGCGGGTGAACCGCTCGGGGTGCCGGGCGTGGGCTCGGTC
>JAJDAQ010000081.1 GCA_029261815.1 Deltaproteobacteria bacterium | reverse complement strand
CGAGCCCGGTACCGGGCTCGCTCGCGCTCGTGGAGCCGCATTTCGGTGCAGATCCCTTCTGCCCGCGGACCCGGGCGACCCGCGACGGCGACGACTACGTCCTGACCGGCGAGAAGTGCCTGGTTCCCTGGCAGGACGGCGATGGCCCGATCGTCGTCTTCGCGACCGAAGGCGACGCGGGCCAGGCCTTCCTGGTGCCCCGCGATGCCACCGGCCTCCACGCCTCGCCCGCCTCCAACATGGGAATCCGCGCCTTCCCGACCGCGGACGTTCGACTCGAAGGCGTCCGGGTCCCGGCCAGCGCCCGACTCGGCGGCGACGCCGGGTGCGACCTACGCGACACGATCGCGCGCGGCCGCGTTGCCCTTTCTGCACTGGGGCTCGGCGTTGCGCGGGCAGCATTCGAGATCGCACGCGACTACGCCAAGGAACGTGAAGCCTTCGGCGTAAAGATCGCCCAGAAGCAGGCCATCGCGTTCAAGCTCGCCGACATGGCGATCGAGATCGACGGCTGCCGGCTGCTCACATGGGAGGCCGCATGGCGCCTCGACCAGGGGCTCGATGCACTCCGTGAATCGACCCTCGCGATTTCCCAGATCCGCAAGATCGCGCTCGATGTCGCGGACGGCGCCGTCCAGGTGCTCGGAGGCCATGGCTACATCCGCGAGTACCTGCCCGAACAACACCTGCGCAACGCACGCGGCCTGACCGCGTTCGAATGCCTGGCCCTGGTCTAAGGAGTTCCCATGGCGATCTCGTTCGAACTCACCGAGAACACACGCCTCGCGCAGGAGCACTTCCGCGCGATGGCCCGCGACCACATGCGTCCGATCTCGCGGCGCTATGACGAACAGGAGCACGACCTCCCCACCGAGTGGGTCGACTGGTACTGGAAGCACGGGCGCAGTGGCACGCCCAAGACCGACGGCCCGTCCGACGGCTTCATCCAGATCTGCGTACAGACCGAGGAACTCTGCTGGGGCGATGCCGGGCTCTACCTCCGGACTCCGTTCGCGGGCCTCGGCGGTTCCGCCGTCGGTGCCGCAGGCACGAAGGAACAGAAGGCGAAGTTCCTGTCCGTATTCCGCGGCGACGGCCACCCCGTCTGGGGCGCCATGGCGATCACGGAACCGCAGGCTGGCAGTGACAGCGCCAACATCCTGACCACGGCCGAACGGGACGGCGACGACTACATCTTGAACGGCACGAAGATCTTCTGCACGGGCGGCGAAGGGGCTTCGCAGGTCGAGGGCGGCTTCGTGGTCGTCTGGGCCACGGTCGACAAGTCCGCGGGCCGCGGCGGCATCAAGGCGTTCGTCGTCCCGGCCGGAACGCCCGGGATGAACCTCGTTGGACTCGAGAACAAGCTTGGCATCCGTGCGAGCGACACGGCGACCCTGACCTTCGAGAACTGCCGCATCCCGGCCGAGAACCTGCTCGGCTCCGCCGAAGTCAAGAAGAAGAAGGAAGGCGCCAGCACGGGCGACAAGGGCTTCAAGGGTGCGATGGCGACCTTCGACGCGAGCCGCCCGATCGTGGCCGCCATGGCTGTCGGCGTCGGCCGCGCAGCCCTCGACGCACTGCTCGAGGAACTCGCCGAACAGGGCGTGACGGTGCGCTACGACGCGCCGCCGACCGAACTGACCGCGCTCGAACGAGATGTCATCGAAATGGAAGCTGAGCTCCAGGCCGCGCGCCTCCTGACCTGGCGCGCCGCTTCGATGATGAATGCGGGCAAACCCAACAATCTCGAAGCCTCGATGTGCAAGGCCAAGGCCGGCCTCGCCGTCACCCGAATCACCCAGAAGGCCGTCGAGCTGCTCGGGCCGACCGGCTACTCGCGCAAGCTGCTGGTGGAAAAGTGGATGCGGGATGCGAAGATCAACGACATCTACGAAGGCACACAGCAGATCAACCAGATGATCGTGGCGCGACGCATCCTCGACTACTCGTCGAGCATGCTTCGTTAGTCGCCAGGAGAAGATCCATGAGTGAGAAATACACGGTCAAGCCCGACCTCGTCGAAATCCTGGTCTGCCCCGAGACCAAGCAGCCGGTTCACCTGGCTTCCGGTGACGAGCTCGCGAAGATCAACGCGCGGATCGCAGGCGGCGACCTCCGCAACCGGGGTGGCAGTGCGCCCGAAAAGGCCTTTGATGAGGCCCTGATCCGCGAGGACGGGACCGTCGCCTATCCCGTCGACGATGGGATCCCGGTCATGCTGATCGAGGAATCGATCGAGCTCTGACCCGCAGGGCTACTGCGCGAACTCCCGCTTCTTCAACTCACGCACGTAGTCGGACAAGGCCGGATCGGCCGAGATCCACTTCGAGACCTGCTCTTCGTATTCGGCGGCATCCCGTTCGAGCGGGGAGTGATCGAGTGGCAGCCCCAGGTAGCCCGAGAGCTTGTGCAGCAGCGCGAGCATGCCACGAGGGTTCGGCGCCAGCGTGACGTAGTGCGGGAGACCGGCCCAGAGGCTCGCCACTTCGACTTTGCAGCCCGGAAGTTCCGCGGCGAGCACACCAACCACCCCGGTCGGGCCTTCGTAGCCAGTCGGCTGCACGCCGAGCTCTGCGAGTCGCTCAGGCTCACCGAAGCCGGTCACCTTCACGGGCAACGAATACAAGACGTCGGCCAGGAAAGCGCCTAGCAACACGACCTTTCGGATGTGAAGCACACGGACGACCTCGACGATTTCGGCCGTGAAGGCCTTCCATCGGAGATGGGGCTCGCCCCCAACGCCGGTCACGACGGCTCGGTCGCCGATCGTTCCGTACCGGAACTGGTATGAGGGCCATTCGAGCTGTCGTGCGCCCTCGCCGTCCATGCGGACATCGGGCCGACGGACCGTGAAGTCGTAGAACATCTCGGGGTCGATCTCTCCGAGCGGCGCACTCTGGATCGCGTCGTTCAGGAAACGCACGGCCCCAGTGGCCGACTCGCCCGCGTCGTTCCAACCGTCGAATGCGAGCACCAATGTCGGCTCGTTCAGCTCGGGAAGGATCTCGAGGACAAGCGCTTCAGGCATTGGCGGAGAGTGACCCATCACTCCGGCTCATGCACGAAGCGATAGCCATGGCCGCGCACCGAAACGATGTGACGGGGCTCGCTCGGATCGTCTTCGACGTAGCGTCGCAGGCGCAAGACGAAGGTATCGACGACCCGGGTACGCGTGTCTGCGCGCAAGCCCCAAACGGACTCGAGCAACTCGCCGCGCGTCACGGGCGTGCCGGCCTTCTCCACCAACGCGCGCAGCAAACCGGCCTCGCGCGGCGTCAGTCGAATGATCTCGTCGCCGCGCTCGATCTCCAGGCGATC